>NZ_VUNO01000009.1:0-33426 GCF_009695665.1 Staphylococcus sp. McC-251-APC-3A2 | reverse complement strand
ATAATTTATTAGGTTTATTTAAGCCTACTCTTATTTGATTAAATAAATCAGCTTGAGTTAATTCTTTTTTTATTTTGGATAGTTTATTTGGACTACTAATATTTAAAATAGACTTAAGCTTTTCATTGGTATAAATAAAAAATATATCTCCATTTTTATCTACCCAATTATTTCTTATAGATAAATCTAAACGATCTCTTAGTATTGACCAAGTTATTTTTGCATCATTAGACAATTTAGTATATTTAGGATTCGTAAAAAACACTTTAGGTAATTGATAAAATTTCTCTTTTTGGAGTTCTTTAATATTAAAGTTGGACATACAAAAAACCTCTTTCATATTTAAATTTCTAAAAGAGGTAATAAAAAAGCTATAAGTAAGTTTATATGTATTCGACTTGCACTAATAATTCTTAGTATATATAATAAGAATATAACAACTATATAAACAAACAAATCACTTGTTTTATTACCGAAGAAACCTGACTATTCCCGTAGTTGGGTTTCTTTTATATATATTTATATTAACACTTTTAAAAGTTTTGTTAAATTGTTTATATACATTTAGATGTATGCATTTTCAAAGAAGGATAAAACTTCGTATAATGGGTTTATATGGATGCGTCGTATAACGTCGTACAAACGCTTATACAACAAGTATAAAGAGCATATAACCCCTATATAACTATAATGAGCACCTATACATATAACCCCATATACTTATACGTATAAGTATATGGGGTTATATGTATAATGGGTTATATATCCTTGTTTTTGCAAGTATAATGGCTGTATAATGATATAGATGTTATGTATATAACTATATGGAGGGCGTTATATGAAGAGTATGAAGGAAATTGCCGATGAATTAAACGTCACAAAAATGACTGTTTATAATAATGCTAAAAAAGCAAATGTGAAATTTCAAAAGGTTGATAACGTAAATTACTTATCAAGTGAAGATGAAATTATAGTGGTAAACCGAATAAGAAAAAATCAAAATAAGCATGATGATTTTGAAAATGAAAAAAAAGAAGAAGCTAAACCTAATAATGATAATCTGGTGAAAGATGAGACAATAAAACATTTATATAACCAGGTAGATATATATAAAGAACAATCAAATAGAGATAAAGAGCAAATAAATACACTTAATAGACTTTTAGAGAATCAACAAGTTCTGGCATTAGAGAGTAATAAAAAGATTCAAAAATTAGAGAATCAATTAGAAGAAGAACGACAGCTTAATTATTCTTTTGATACAACGACTAATGATAGACAAAACGTCAATGCGCAAGAAGCAACATTTACCGAAGAATCTAAAGATATTAATCAAGAACAAGAAGATGAACAGCCAACAGAAGTACAACATAAAGATGTAGCTGAAGAGAAAAAGGATGACAGTACAAACGAAGAAGTATTAGCAAAAGATGATAATCCATCTGAAGAAATAGAGAGTGAGACTGTTGATAGGGGAGAACAGACCCCTAAAAAAGGTTTTTGGAGTCGTTTATTTGGTAACTAATTGTAATTAAAAAGGCACGACAAGTTTATGAACTTGTCGTGCCTTTTTATGTGAATCGAACTTCTGATAATCATCGATTATGTTAATAAATGCAAAATCAAACAGAACTTTTTTAATGTTAGCAACAATTTTTATTACCATTTTCTTTTTTCTCATTATTTTCGTCTTTTTTGTCTGTTTTCTCTTCAATTTCAACTGAACAACATGACTGTTCTTGAGGTTTTAATTTTTTTAATGCGTCTTTGATACCCATTTACTTCACCTCCTTAAATGATTAAGTTAACAACTAGACCAGTAGCAATAGCTACGACTAAAATTGCTATAACAAAAGATATTACAAATTTCTTTTTAAATAATTTCGATAACAATACAACTTCAGGAATACTTGCTCCTGCGCCACCTATAATTAATGCTACGACTGTTCCCAGTGACATACCTTTAGATACTAAAGCTTCAGCTATAGGAAGCATTGTTTCTGGTCTAATATACATAGGTATACCAATAACAGAAGCAATAATAACAGAGATAATACTATCACCACTCGCATATTGTGTTATAAAGGTTTCTGGAATAAATCCATAAATAAATGCCCCAATAAATACACCAATAATTAAATAAGGTAACATTGGATATAGGAAAGCCCAAGCATCATTTAGCGCTTGCTTAACACGAGATCCTGATTTATTAGTGAAAAATCCATCACCTTTGACATTAACGCCTTTATAACTCTCTGCTAAATTCATTTTTGAAAAAACAAGGCCAGTTAAAATGCTGAATATCGCTAATACAACAAAATAAACAACAGCAACTTTCCACCCTAATAAAATCCATAGCATAAATATCATGAGTGGATTCATGAGTGGCGAAGCGATTAAGAAACTCATAGCTGGACCAAACGGAACTTTAGAGTTTAACAAACCTGCAAGTATAGGAATAGTAGAACAAGAACAAAATGGTGTAATAGCACCAAAAATCATTCCTAATACATAGTTGGTTGCTTTATTTGGTTTGCTTAAAAGCTTTTGTATTTTATCTTCTGATACTACTTGTTGAATTAAACTTACAATAAAACTTACAACTATAAATAATGCTAACAATTCAAAAAATAACATTAAAAATGTTTTTATGAATTCGATGATTGAATCTGTCATTAGTATAACTCCTCTGAATTTATTTAATCAATTTTTTTTGATATATAAATTAAAAAAAGTTGATTAATATGATGTGTAAGAAGATAAATCCTATAATATTTTACAGCAAGTATCTTCAGTTAATACAACTTGAATTTGTGCTTCATTGATTTTGTAGTAGTTCCAAGTACCGTATTTTTCAGGTATTAAAATCTGTGCACTTACTAGTTTTTTTAAATGATATGAAATTTTAGATTGTTTTAAATCTAATAACTCCTCTAAGTCGCATACACATAGTGATTTATTAGGGCTTTGACTAATTTGATTAAGTATTTTTAATCTATTTTTGTCAGCAAGTGCATTAAACATGCTTTCATAAAAAGCTAATTGTTCATCTTCATTCATATCAGTTTTTGCTTTAATAACTTCCATAAAAAGAACACCTCTTTTTTATAATATTTGATTAGAGTTTATATTATTTTTATTTCAATTCTTGTATTGCTTGTTTGTAGTTATTTTCTGTTGATTCACCATACTGATGAATATTACCTTTAAAGAACTCCTTCTCCATATATATTGTAGCTTCTTTTAAAGTGACTTCTCTTGATACCATAACAAGATTTAAATAACTTACAAAGTAACCAACAGATAAAGTACTTGCGTGGTTTACTCGCAATCAGGCACACCTCCTTATTGTCTAAATAATTTTATTCCATTTAATATATCAATTTTTTTTGATATATTAAATATAAATCAATATATACATTATTGCAAGATTAAAAAACTATAATTTCACATAAACTTAGACATGCTCCACAGCAATAGTAAAAATATTTTCTTCCTAACTATATTATTAGAAACTCAAATTAAGTTAAATTTTAAAAATCCAAATCAATACATAGACACTAATCTATATAGATGCTAATCTATGGTAGTAAAATAATTAATGAGGTGAGTATAATGTTAAATATTGAAATATACGAAGAAGCTATGTGCTGTTCTACTGGCGTATGTGGTCCAGAACCGGATGAAACACTAATAAAGACGAACCAAATCAATGAATATTTAAAACAAAATCAAATAGAAGTTCAACGTTATAATATGAGTAATAATCCGAATGAATTTATTAAAAATAAAGAAGCTATTCGTTTAATTCAAGAAAAAGGTAATGAAGTTTTACCAATCACTTTTATAGAAGGCAATATAGCTAAAACGGGTACTTATATTACCCAAGAAGAAGCCGATGAAATTATTACGGTTAATCAGATGAGAAATGGAGGATGCTGTGGTGGAGATGGATGCTGTTAAATACTTAAATAAATTGAATTTAGATAATGTTGAGTTAACAAAATATTTGTTTTTTACTGGTAAAGGTGGCGTAGGCAAAACGACGATATCAAGTTCTATTGCTTTAAACTTAGCAGAGAATGGAAAGAAAGTAGCTTTAGTAAGTACTGATCCAGCTAGTAATTTACAAGATGTATTTCAAATGGAATTATCTAATAAATTAACTACATATCAACCTATACCTAATCTCTCTATAGCCAATTTTGACCCGATTGCTGCTGCAGACGATTATAAAGCACAAGCTATAGAACCTTATGAGGGTATTCTACCAGAAGATGTGCTTTCTGAGATGAAAGAACAGTTAAGTGGTTCGTGTACAGTTGAAGTAGCAGCATTTAATGAATTTACAAATTTTTTATCCGATAAAACTTTAGAACAAGAATTTGATTTCATTATATTTGATACAGCTCCAACAGGTCACACCTTGAGAATGCTTGAATTACCTTCTGCATGGACAGATTATTTAAATACAACGAGTAATGACGCTTCTTGCTTAGGTCAATTATCGGGTTTAAATGAAAATAGAGGTAAATATAATTCAGCACTTGAAAAACTACGTAACCAAGACGATACGACCATGATCTTAGTTGCGAAACCTAACCACTCTTCTATATATGAAATTCAAAGAGCGCAACAAGAATTACAACAACTATCAATTTCTAAATTCAAAGTAGTCATTAACAACTATATAGAAGAAAGTCACGGTTTAATTTCGAGTCAGATGAAATCAGAACAAGATAAAAACATTAATCATTTTACTGAATGGTTAAATAACAATCATGCTTATTACGTTCCATATAAAAAGCAGAAAGAAGAAGGTATAGAAAGTTTAACTAATCTATTAAATGATGATAACTTAATTGAAAATGATGACTTTATTGTTGAAGATCATCCGCAATTCAATAAATTAATAGATGAAATTGAAAATAGTAAAGTTCAATATTTATTTACAATGGGAAAAGGTGGCGTTGGTAAAACGACAGTAGCAACGCAATTAGCTACAGAATTATCTAATAAAGGACATCGTATTCTTTTAGCAACGACTGACCCTACTAAAGAAATTAATGTTGAAACCACAAGTAATTTAAATACTGCTTATATTGATGAAGAACAAGCATTAGAAAAGTATAAAAAAGAAATATTAGCCACAGTGAATGATGATACACCACAAGACGATATTGATTATATTATGGAAGATTTAAAATCACCTTGTACAGAAGAAATAGCATTTTTCAAAGCCTTTAGTGACATTATGGAGAATCAAGAAGACATGGATTACGTAATTGTAGATACAGCTCCTACAGGCCATACCTTGTTGTTACTTGATTCTAGTGAAAATCACCATAAAGAACTAAAGAAAAAATCAACTCAAACTACCAGTAATGTTGAAACGTTATTACCTAAAATTCAAAATCAAGATTTAACACAGATGATAATCGTAACACTAGCAGAAAAAACACCTTATTTAGAATCTAAACGTTTAGTAGAAGATTTAAATAGAGCCGATATAGGACATAATTGGTGGGTCGTTAATCAATCATTAGTTACGCTAAATCAACGTGATGACCTTTTTAGTAACAAAAAAGAAGATGAATCGATTTGGATAAACAAGATTAAAAATGAAAGTCTTAATAATTACTTTGTCATACCTTATGGAGGGTTAGAATAATGAAAAAAATTGTTATCATTGGTTCAGTTGCTGCCGGTACGAGTGTCGCGGCTAAAGCAAGAAGAAATAGTGAAGATGTTGAAATTACCGTTTTTGATAAAGGTAGTGATATTTCGTATTCCGTATGTGGTATCCCCTACTATATAGGAGGTAATGTATCTGATATTGATGAACTCACGCCACGAAATGCTAAATGGTTTAAAGAACGCTTTAATATAGATATTTATACAGAATATGAAGTGAATAAGATAAATGATAGTGATCAAACAATAACAGTTACTAATTTAGTAAATGATGAAAAGATGATTCAAAAATATGACGAATTAGTATTAGCAACAGGTTCATCGCCTAAAGAACTCCCTCAATTAAATAGCGAAGAATATAATAATGTGTTTAAAGTTAAAAATATTAATGATGCCAAAGCAATTTATAATTATATTAATGACCATGATGTTCAGAATATAACAATCGTTGGCGGTGGATTTATTGGTTTAGAGATGTTAGAACAATTATCTAATTACAACACTTCAATTGTTCAACGTAACACTTTTATGCCTCATTTAGACTACGATATGAGTTTTATGATTCAAGAATATATTGAAGATAAAGCTAACGTATATACCTATAATGAAATTGACATTATTGATTATGATGAGAATCATACGATAAATAGAGTCAGCTTAAAAACTGGCGAATTAATTGATACAGACTTAATCATTATTGGGATTGGTGTCACACCAAATACTAAATTAGCTAAAGAAATTGGTATTAATATTGGAGAATCTGGAGCAATACAAACCAATAAGTATTTGGAAACAAATATTCCTCATATATATGCAATTGGTGATGCAGCAGAAAGTTATAATTTAATTACTGGTAATCCTATATATAGACCGCTAGGTTCTACAGCAAATAAAATGGGTCGTATTTTAGGAGATCGATTAACTGGTGGAAATCTAGAACATAAAGGCATTTTAGGCACAGGCATTGTCCGTATCTTTGATATGACAATTGCCCAGACAGGTTTAACCGAAAAAGAAGCTGTTGAGTTAGAAATTGATATTGATGTATTACACAATGTGAAACCGAATCGTCCAGAATATATGCAAGGTCAAGAAATGGTAATTAAAGCTATATTTGATAAAAATAATTCTAAATTACTTGGTGCGCAAATAGTTGGGTATGAGGGCGTAGACAAGAGAATTGATGTACTAGCTACTGCTATAACATTTGGTGCCAAAGCAGAAGATTTATTTCATTTAGATTTAGCATATGCACCTCCTTTTTCTACAACTAAAGATCCTGTTATTTATACAGGGATGATTGGTCACAATATTACTCGGGGACGTAAAATTATAACGCCTGAAGAAGTCGTAAAACAAAAAAATGATTTATTGATTTTAGATGTACGTTCTCCAAAGCAATTTGAAGTTGATCATGTTGATGGAGCGATTAACGTCCCATTGAAAACGTTGAGAAGTTATGCAAAAACGTTAGATGAAAATCAAACAATCGTGACTTATTGTAATAAAGGTACTACTGGTAATGCTGCACAAAACGTACTTATTAATTTAGGCTTTAAACAAGTATATAATTTATCAGGTGGCAATAAAAATTATCAACGATATAAAAGATTTCAAGTAGAAAGGGAGAAGAAAAATTGAATTATAATGAGATATCACAATACTTGAAAGTGATTGCTGATAGTAGCCGTCTTGAAATATTAGATTTGTTATCTTGTGGTGAATTATGCGCTTGTGATTTATTAGAGCATTTTTCTTTTTCTCAACCCACATTAAGTCATCATATGAAAGTATTAAAAGACAATAATTTAATTACATCCAGAAAAGATGGTAATAAAAATTTATACAAATTGAATCATGACGTATTGGATGACGTTACATCACGACTGACTCTATTGAGTTCCAGTACTGTCCCATGTATATGTGAAACAGTAGAGAAAGGTGAGTGTTAATGATGACGATATTAGCAATCACAATATTTGTATTAACGTTAATTTTTGTTATATGGCAACCTAAAGGTCTAGATATTGGTATTACTGCATTAATTGGTGCTGTAGTTGCTATAATCACTGGCGTTGTAAGCTTTTCAGACGTACTAGAAGTTACTGGAATTGTTTGGAATGCGACCTTAACTTTTGTTGCAGTTATTCTTATTTCACTCATATTAGATGAAATTGGCTTCTTTGAATGGTCTGCTATACATATGGTGAGAGCATCAAAAGGTAGCGGATTGAAAATGTTTATCTTTATCATGCTATTAGGTTCAGTTGTAGCAGCTTTCTTCGCAAATGATGGAGCAGCTTTAATACTTACTCCTATTGTTTTAGCTATGGTTCGTAGTTTAGGATTTGATAAAAAAGCGATATTTCCATTTATTATTGCTAGTGGTTTTATAGCTGATTCTACATCATTACCGCTCATTGTCAGTAATTTAGTTAATATTGTTTCCGCAGATTATTTCGATATTGGATTTATTGAATACTTCAGTAAAATGATTATACCTAATATATTCTCATTGATCGCAAGTATTCTTGTTTTATGGTTATATTTTAGAAAGTCTATTCCAAAAACATTTAATGCAGTAAACATTAGAGAACCAAGAGAAGCGATTAAAGATAAAAAACTTTTTAACATCTCGTGGATCGTACTTGGTATATTACTCATTGGTTATTTAATAAGTGAGTTTATAAATATTCCAGTATCCATTATTGCTGGTATCATTGCTTTAATATTTGTATTATTAGCGCGTAAATCTAAAGCCGTGCATACGAAACAAGTAATTAAAGGTGCGCCATGGAATATTGTTTTATTCTCCATTGGTATGTATCTCGTCGTATTTGGTTTGAAAAACGTGGGCATTACAACACTTCTTGGTGATGTACTAACAAACATTTCAAGTTATGGCTTATTTAGCAGCATTATGGGTATGGGCTTTGTAGCTGCATTCCTATCCTCTATTATGAATAACATGCCAACCGTTTTAATAGATGCAATAGCAATTGGTCAATCGAGTGCTACAGGAATATTAAAAGAAGGTATGATTTATGCGAATATTATCGGATCTGATTTGGGGCCTAAGATAACACCAATTGGTTCGTTAGCCACACTTCTTTGGTTACACGTACTAACTCAAAAAGGTGTCAAGATTTCTTGGGGAACCTATTTTAAGACCGGAATTATTATCACAATCCCTGTTTTATTTGTAACCCTATTAGGTCTATATTTAACACTAATAATTTTTTAAAAGAGAGGTAATAATAAATGGATAAGAAAACAATTTACTTTATATGTACTGGTAATTCTTGTCGTAGTCAAATGGCTGAGGGCTGGGGAAGAGAAATACTCGGCGAAGAATGGAATGTTTACTCAGCAGGTATCGAAACGCATGGCGTAAATCCTAAGGCGATAGAAGCTATGAAAGAAGTGGATATTGACATATCAAACCATACTTCTGATTTAATTGATAATAAAATTTTAAGACAATCAGACCTAGTTGTTACACTTTGTAGTGATGCTGATGAGAATTGTCCAGTCATCCCGCCTAATGTAAAAAAAGAACATTGGGGCTTTGATGACCCAGCAGGTAAATCTTGGTCAGAATTTCAACGTGTAAGAGATGAAATAGGTCAAAAGATCAAGCAATTTTATGATAATTAAGTTAATATAAAATTCAAAAACAGAGGATAAGCATTGTTATATGTGCTTATCCTCTGTTTTATATAATGATATTTGCTGCTTACCTTTTTCTGTTAGTTCTGCATATATTGTTGTGCCACATATAGGAAAACACCCATTGTAGAATAACTCTATATTTTTTGCTAAATCTTGCCTCGCTATGCTTTCAAGTGCTAATAAAAAATTTTTTCGCTTACATCTAAAGTTTTAAAATCTACACTTTATTCTTCTCTAATCGATAACAGTACATTATACACTAAATCTTGTTTTAACAACGTTCATCACCTCTTATTTATCTAGATGACGATACAAGGTTGCTCTACTTATATTTGTCTGTTCTTTTATCTCATATACATCTCAATAGCATCTCTAAGGTTATTATCATCGCGTTTGGGTCTACCTAAAGTTTTTCCTTTTTTTGCGTAATTTTCTAATCCTGCTCGTGTTCTAAATTTAACGATGTCACTTTGAAAGTCTGTAATATTATGTAATATTTCTAGAAATTCCCCTTTGATATCTTTATAAATATATCGATTTAAATTGATTACATATAAAGATATTTCCTCTTGTGAAAGATAATCTAATATATCTACTAAATGCTTCGTAGAATCTGCAAGTATACATAAATCCGTAATATATAACTTATCACCCGTCACTAGTTTCTTGCTTAAAAGAACATCTAATTCATTTCTATTTTTATTATTAGCATGAATTTCTTCAACAATTTCATTTGTATGGGTTTCGATTTTCTTTTTTTGTTCGTTTTTGAGACTAGAATTTTATGCCCTACTTACTTCTTTTATTTTCATTCAAATATTTGCTTGCATGATGAGTCGAAAATGGTTATGATATATTCAAATAAATATTTGAATGAAGATGGGATGATAATATGAAAAAGAAAGATACTTGTGAAATTTTTTGTTATGACGAAGAAAAGGTTAATCGAATACAAGGGGATTTACAAACAGTTGATATTTCTGGTGTTAGCCAAATGTTAAAGGCTATTGCCGATGAAAATAGAGCAAAAATTACTTACGCTCTGTGTCAGGATGAAGAGTTGTGTGTTTGTGATATAGCAAATATCTTAGGTGTTACGATAGCAAATGCATCTCATCATTTACGTACGCTTTATAAGCAAGGGGTGGTCAACTTTAGAAAAGAAGGAAAACTAGCTTTCTATTCTTTAGATGATGAACATATCAGGCAGATAATGATGATCGCCCTAGCACATAAGAAAGAAGTGAAGGTCAATGTCTGAACAAAAGGTTAAACTAATGGAAGAAGAAATGAACGTCTATCGGGTCCAAGGATTTTCATGTGCAAATTGTGCAGGAAAGTTTGAGAAAAATGTTAAAAAGATTCCAGGCGTTCAGGACGCAAAAGTAAATTTTGGAGCTTCAAAAATTGATGTCTTCGGCAGTGCAACTGTTGAAGAACTAGAAAAGGCTGGTGCTTTTGAAAATCTTAAAGTGGCACCAGAGAAACCTAAAAGACGGGTAGAACCTGTGGTAATTAAAGATAAAAACGTTTACCGTGTGGAAGGATTTTCCTGCGCAAATTGTGCGGGGAAGTTTGAAAAAAATGTAAAACAAATAGCTGGAGTTGAGGATGCAAAAGTAAACTTTGGCGCTTCTAAAATTGATGTATATGGAAATGCATCGGTTGAAGAACTTGAAAAAGCAGGTGCTTTTGAGAATCTAAAAGTATCTCCTGAAAAACTAGCGAATCAAACGATACAAAGGGTTAAAGATGACACTAAGGCTCATAAAGAAGAGAAAACACCATTTTATAAAAAACATAGTACATTGCTGTTTGCCACACTATTAATTGCTTTTGGTTACCTTTCTCACTTTGTAAATGGAGAAGATAACCTCGTAACTTCCATGTTATTTGTAGGTTCTATTGTAATTGGCGGATATTCATTATTTAAAGTCGGTTTTCAAAATTTGATACGCTTTGATTTCGACATGAAAACCCTGATGACCGTTGCCGTTATTGGAGCTGCCATTATTGGTGAATGGGCAGAGGCATCTATTGTTGTTATTCTCTTTGCAATCAGTGAAGCACTTGAACGCTTCTCTATGGACAGAGCAAGACAATCCATACGTTCATTGATGGATATCGCCCCAAAAGAAGCACTAGTTAGACGAAATGGTCAGGAAATAATAATCCATGTGGACGATATCGCTGTGGGTGATATCATGATTGTCAAACCAGGGGAGAAAATTGCCATGGATGGAATCATTGTGAATGGCTTGTCGGCTGTCAATCAGGCAGCTATAACAGGAGAATCTGTTCCCGTCTCCAAAGCGGTAGATGACGAAGTATTTGCAGGTACGCTTAACGAAGAGGGACTAATTGAAGTAAAAATCACCAAATACGTAGAAGATACAACCATTGCCAAGATTATTCATCTTGTTGAAGAAGCACAAGGGGAGCGTGCTCCAGCCCAAGCATTCGTTGATAAATTTGCGAAATACTACACTCCGATCATTATGGTTATTGCAGCCTTGGTTGCAGTCGTTCCACCCCTATTCTTTGGTGGCAGTTGGGATACATGGGTTTATCAAGGATTAGCAGTTCTTGTAGTTGGATGTCCTTGTGCATTAGTTATTTCTACTCCAATCTCGATTGTCTCGGCAATTGGAAATGCAGCGAAAAAAGGTGTGTTGGTTAAAGGTGGTGTCTATCTCGAGAAATTAGGAGCCATTAAGACAGTCGCATTTGATAAAACAGGAACACTGACAAAAGGTGTACCAGTGGTAACAGATTTTGAAGTATTAAATGACCAAGTGGAAGAAAAAGAGCTATTCTCTACCATTACAGCTTTAGAATATCGTTCACAACATCCACTTGCTTCAGCAATAATGAAAAAGGCAGAGCAAGATAATATCCCTTATTCTAATGTACAAGTGGAAGAATTCACTTCGATTACTGGGCGAGGTATAAAAGGGATTGTAAACGGAACTACTTACTATATTGGAAGCCCAAAACTTTTCAAGGAATTAAATGTTTCCGATTTTAGCCTTGGGTTTGAAAACAATGTGAAAATCCTACAAAACCAAGGAAAAACAGCCATGATTATTGGAACGGAAAAAACAATTCTCGGCGTAATTGCCGTTGCAGATGAGGTTCGTGAAACAAGTAAAAATGTGATTCAAAAACTTCATCAGTTAGGTATCAAGCAAACAATTATGCTGACAGGTGATAATCAAGGTACTGCAAATGCAATCGGTACACATGTAGGCGTTTCTGATATTCAGTCTGAATTGATGCCACAGGATAAATTAGATTATATTAAAAAAATGCAATCGGAGTATGATAATGTAGCTATGATTGGCGATGGCGTTAATGATGCTCCAGCACTTGCTGCATCTACTGTTGGAATTGCAATGGGCGGTGCTGGAACGGATACTGCAATTGAAACAGCTGATATTGCATTAATGGGAGATGATTTAAGTAAGCTTCCATTTGCAGTAAGACTCAGTCGAAAAACTTTAAATATCATTAAAGCTAACATCACTTTTGCTATCGGAATTAAAATAATTGCCTTACTATTAGTTATCCCGGGATGGTTAACCCTTTGGATAGCGATTCTTTCCGATATGGGAGCTACTATTTTGGTAGCATTAAATAGTTTACGACTGATGAGAGTGAAGGATAAATAGGTAGAAAACAGAATAGTAAGGTCACGCTGTGCGCAATTCAAGGGGGGCTTTTCAATTTGAAGAAAAGTCCTACCCCTAAAATATAAAATATTGGAGATGGAAAAATGATCGCAACGATACTTACAGCAGCTGCGGTATATGTAGCAACAGGAATTGATTATCTCGTTATATTAATTCTTTTGTTTTCGCAAGTAAAAAAAGGTCAGGTGAAACATATTTGGATAGGACAATATATAGGGACTGCAATTGTTATAGGAGCAAGTCTTTTAGTTGCACAGGGGGTTGTAAATTTAATTCCTCAGCAATGGGTTATCGGACTACTTGGGCTTTTACCACTTTACTTAGGTGTGAAAATGTGGATTAAAGGAGAAGAGGATGAAGATGAAAGTAGTATTTTATCTTTATTCTCCTCTGGAAAATTTAATCAGTTATTTTTGACGATGACTTTCATCGTATTAGCTTCCAGTGCGGATGACTTTTCGATTTATATACCGTACTTCACGACCTTAAATATGTCTGAAATCTTTATTGCTGTTATTGTCTTTATGATTACGGTTGCTGTTTTATGTTATGTCAGCTATCGCTTAGCTTCCTTAGATTTTGTATCAGAAAAAATTGAGAAATATGAACGTTGGATTGTACCTATTGTATTCATTGGGTTAGGGATTTATATATTGTTTGAAAATGGTACATTTAACGCTTTATTCTCATTTCTTTAACAATCGGAACGCTTTCTCTAATAAGAATCAGCGCTCGTTTGACATATAAGACCGCCTTTTGGGAGTCACGATAGAAGTCCAATTTCTTAATTTTAGAACTGAGAAATTGGACTTCTATATACCTCCTGACTCTAACCTTATTAACTTGTAATGCAAAATAACGATTAAAATAGGTGCAAAATAACTCCTAAAGTGACAAGCTAAGCATATCAATACATATATAATGTCTATTTAGGGTCTACCCTAATCGAACCATTATCGATGCTAGCAAAACAGTATTGTCACTTCACTTGATATATGAGAATATTTTTATCTAATAAATGAGAAAGACAACGTACATTTTTAAATAGTACGTTGTCTTTCTGTTATCGAATTCCTATAACTAAACTATCTCTCGCTGTTTCTACAACTTCAGTACTGATTTTATCTAAGCCATTTATATCCATAATTCTATCTATTTGTGCAAATAAGCGATGAATAAGTCTAAAATTCCCCTTAGTAATTTTAATAATGGTTGTTATGGCTTCATAGTCAGTGAAGTCTTCAAGTTTTAAATCAACTCCTAGATCTTGCCACTTATACTCTAATATATGATGTGTTTCATCCTTGCTTAAATTATCGAATTCATGTGCAAAACCTATACGAGAATATAGTTGAGGATAACGAGATAGTTTTTTCTCAATACCTGGCATACCAATGAATACCATTGCTAGGTCACGTTCATCATAGATAAATCTTAATTGCTCTAAATGTTGCACTTTAAGTCTATCAATTTCATCTATTATAATGAGTTCAATGTCTTGGAATGCATCACTAAAATTTTCACTATATTCATGCTCGTATTTATTTAAAACATGTAATTTTTGACCCAAATCAATACTTCCATTAATACTGTGTAAGTCACTACTCAATCTTGTTTGCTTTTCTGCTGGTGCAGTATAAAATATTTTGTCTACAGATAATATATCGTCCGTTGTTTTATTAGCTAAATCTTTCCAGACCCTATGGTTAACCTGGTTTTCAATAATATCCCAATTGGTATAATATCGTGAAGATAATGTTTTACCCACACCTGGTTGACCATAACATATACCAATATACTGATATTTAATACAAGCATCACAAAATTCAGCAAATCGTTTGTACTCTTTTGTTTCAATGAACTTCTGTTTTTTAGTCATTATGATACCTCTTTAGCTTTTTGACATTTTTGTCTATCTTGTGAGGTGAATAACTTTGATTTTTTTCTTCTTTTATTAAGTCAGTCGTACTAGGGCTAATAGCGTTTTGTTTCAAGTGCTTTCTTCTCTGACTACGAGCATGTTGTATATCCTTTATATCAATTGAATAATCAGATAAATCAGAAGATATAGCTGTACAAAGGAATTCATCTCTATAAAACACGCGTATTTCAGCCATATCATTGGGATTGTAACGAATCAGTACATATTCACCTACATAAGCTGCTAAATTCGTATTACTATATCTAAATCCTTGAAAATGAATACCATCTGAATGGATTTTTCTAGATTTAGGAATCTCTAGTAAGAGTAAATCGAGTTGTTCTAAACTACTGGGCATATTGGGGAAAAAGAGATTACTATTCCATCGACTTGTTGGTGAACAACCAATAGAACTGTGTTCTTTGTGATTATAGTCTTCAATCAAAAATTGGCGTAATTTTTCTTCGAACTCTTGAAATTCTAGTAAATTTTTAAACTCATCGTTATTGTTTATATATCCAGGAATTTGCTCTAGGAATGTTTGATTGACTGTTTGAAAGAATCTTTCTATTTTTCCACGACCTCGTGGCACGCCAACTTTTGAAAACATTAAATTAATTTTCAAATCAACAGCGACTTGTTCCATATGATGTGAAGTGAAGTCACTTCCATGGTCAGTATAGAACTTTTCAGGAATCCCACATATTGGCCATCTTGTATCACTCTTATTCCAAATAGCTTGATGTAGTGTTAGGGCAGTATTCTTGGCATTAGGACTATCAAATGTTAAAAAGTAGCCTGCAATTGCACGACTATAATCATCCATAATAATGGTTAACCACGGTCTATTGATGTTACCTTTTTGATCTAATATATAGACATCTAGCAAAGTATGGTCGGCTTGCCATATTTCATTTGGTCTTGATGATTCTCTTATTTGTATTAAATCGTACTTATTGTGATAGTATTTTTCACCCTGATGAGAAAAATCAATCACAGATTTAGGCATTTCTTTAATAACACTATAAACTTGTTTATAGCTTGGTGTATCAAAATTATGCTCTTTACAATAATTAGCGATTTTCCTATGAATTGTAGCAATACTATTTCTTTTATTTTTAAGTGCAAGGCGTTCAATTTCATCAATTATCTTTGGTTCTATTTTACGTGTCCCTTTATCGGTTCTTGTTGTATAAATTAGCCCCTTAAGCCCTTGTTCTTTATATAACTTATTCCACCCATAAAGTGTACTTAACGCAATGCCTGTATTTTTAGAAATACTTGATAAGGATTTGTTTCCTAAAATAAAAGGTTTAATAACATCGTACTTTTGTATAGCCTCTTTACGCTTGGTTTCAGAAAAATTAGTGAGGTATTTCTCCTTGTTTTTCATCTTCCTTTTCCTCCAATTTATTGAGGTAACGATAAATTGTTGTGCGTGAAACTTGCCATTGTTCTGCAATTGTCTTAATTGGTGTACCGTTATCATAAAGTGTTTTGAGTAAATTCAAATCTTGATTGCTTAATTTTTCAGGTCTTCCACCATAACGTCCTCTGGCACGAGCTGCAATTCGACCAGCCGAAGAACGTTCTAAAATTAAGTTACGTTCAAATTCTGCAAACGCTGCGAATAAATGAAATAATAATTGTCCTGTAGAACTTGATTTATCCATAGTTATATTTTCTTCTAAACTATGAAAACTCACGCCTCGTTCGTTAAGTTCATTAACTAATGTGATTAAATCTTCCATGTTACGTCCTAGTCTATCTAGTCTCCAAACAACAATCGTGTCTCCTGATCTCGCAAATTCAATTGCTTTATCTAAACCAGGCCTTTTACTTTTTGAACCACTAATATGGTCGCTAAATATCTTTTCACAACCATATGAGTTTAATCGATCCTCCTGTAAATTCAAATTTTGTAATCCAGTTGAAACTCTTGCATAACCTATTTTCAAAATACAAACCTCCTATATACATATCCAGTGTACCATAACTTAATTTCAAGGTCTTTTGTGAACATAGATTTCTTGTTGGGTTTTTGAACACACAAATATATGTAATACTCACTTATTTGACATAAAAATAGAGTGTACAGAAAATGGTTATTTTCTGTACACTCTTAAGTTATTTTAATGATTCTGGAAAATCTTGATAGCCTTCTCTAATATTTACGACATTTTCAAATCCTTTGTTTTCTAAGATACCCACGGCGATTGAACTTCTAACACCTGACTGACAATGTACGTATATTTTATCCTCTTTATTAAATGGAATATTTTCATTTAATAATTTACCATGCGGAATATTGACTGCTTGATCTAAGTGCCCATTATTCCACTCTTCTTCATTACGTACGTCAAGTATATATTCTTCTTTACCAGTCATATCAACGCTATGGATGGATTGGGTTAAAATTTCTGATTTTGGTAAACGATAACCTGCTACATTATCAAATCCAATTAATTGTAAAGTATGCGCTGCTTGTTCAACGGTAGATTTATCACCAATTAAATCTATACTATTTTCATAGTCTAAATACCAACCGATTTGGTTAATAAAGTTTTTGTTGTAAGGAATATTGATTGTCCCTTTAGTATGACCACCATGAAAGGCTTCTTTGCTACGAAGATCAAATGCTATTCTTTCATTGCTTAAACTAGGATAAACATTGTATGGTTGATATAATTCCATACCAAATTGGTTAATTTTTTTCATTTGTGTAAAATGATGTGGTGGCGCTGGTTGATTTGATGTTAATGTTTCAATGAATTTAATTTCATCAGTTTCACTAAATGCCCAGTTATTTATTTTTTCATAACCTAGCGTAGACATTGGTACGGCGCCTAATGCTTTACCACAAGGACTTCCAGCACCGTGGCCTGGCCAAATTTGAATATAATCTGGTAAATCTTTAACACTTTCTATAGATTGATACATTTGTTTCGCACTAACTTCTGTAGAACCTTCGACTTGAACTGATTTTTCTAGTAAATCGGGTCTACCGATATCACCAACAAAAATAAAGTCACCACTAAATAAACCCATTGGAACACTTGAGCCGCCACCTTCATCCGTGAGTAAGAAACTAATACTCTCTGGGGTATGACCAGGTGTATGCAATACTTCTAATTTAATGTTACCTACATGAATAATATCTTGATGTTTAACAAAATGTGTTTGTTCTGGCATATTACGATAACTTAATTCATCGTCACCTTCGCCAGATACATATACGTTTGCATTTAATTGTTCTGCCACATCTCTAATGCCTGAAGCAAAATCAGCGTGGATATGGGTTTCTGCAGCTTGTGTAATTGTAAAACCTTCGCTATCTGCAACTTCCATATATTTTGTTAAGTCACGTACAGGGTCAATTATTATTGCCTCTCCTGTGCGTTGACAGCCAACTAAATAAGATGCTTGAGATAAATTGTTATCGTAAAATTGTTTAAAAAACATATAAAGAACTCCTTATTTTAATAGATTTAATTAAATAAATAAATTATGACTCGCGTTTTCAGTATCACCTATATAAGTGCCTACACCGCCGTACTCAACTTCGTCTCTTAATTCTTCTTTCTTAATGCCCATGACATCCATACTCATCGTACATGCGATTAATTTGATATCTTGGTCGATTGCTTGGTCGATAAGTGATGGTAATGAATCAACATTTTTCTTTTTCATTACGTAGCGCATCATGATATTACCTAAACCGAACATATTCATTTTAGAGAGTGGCATTTTCAAGGGTGTTTTTGGCAACATAAAATCAAACATTTTTGCGATACCTTTCTTTTTAACGTTAGCTGTTTGCGCTTTTTTCAACGCGTTAAGTCCCCAGAAAGTGAAAAAGATGGTTACATCTCTTCCTGCAGCTTTAGCACCATTCGCAATAATCATTGCTGCCACTGCTTTATCTAATTCTCCACTAAATAGTACAATTGTAGTGCCTTTAGACGTATGACTCACTTCTAAATCTTTGGGTTGTTCTTTTTGAATAATCGCTTTAATTTCATTGTCACCCCCATCAAGTTTTACTAATGTGTGTCCCGTTTGTTTCGCCCAGCTTTTAATATCACTTGCGAATCCTGGATCTGTGACTGTAACCTCAATTTGGTCACCTTCTTGAATATTTTTTACTTCTTTACTGATATTTACAATAGGGCCTGGACATTGAAGACCACTATAGTTTAATTGTTTACGCTCTGCTTTAATTTCTACATTTGTGTTTTCTTCTTTTGTATCATCGCTGACGTTTTTTTCTTCATAAGCTTTATAGCCGCCGTCTAAATTTACAACGTCATAACCTTGTTCAGCTAAATATTTACTAGCTTTAGCACTTCTGTTACCACTTTTACAGTGTACATAATAGGTTTTATTTTTGTCTTTATTGAACGACTCAATCTCATCTACAGGATGCAGTGTGGAACCATTGATGTGCCCCAATTCATATTCTTCTTGTGTTCTTACATCAATCAATTGACCTTGAGAAGTTAATTTTTCTAATTCTGATTTACTTAAATCATTAATATGTTTTTCATTATATTGTTTCATAATAACCTCCTGTTAAATACCTATAAGGGTATGTTAAAAGATATAACTCTTTTTGTCAAATACCCCCGCACGTATTTGACAAGCTTGTTTTAATTTATTATTATGACTGTATTCAATTAAAAGTGGAGGAAATTACTATGAATTATGATAAAAACATGATCAATCGTATTAATAGAGTACAAGGGCAATTAAATGGCGTTGTAAAAATGATGGAAGAAGAAAAGCATTGTAAAGATGTGATTACGCAACTTAGTGCTTCAAAAAGTTCATTACAAAGATTAATGGGGATTATTATTAGCGAAAATTTAATTGAATGCGTCAATTCAGCTGATGACAACAATGAAGATTCACAAGAAATCATTAATGAAGCTGTTAACTTATTGGTGAAAAGTAAATAATGGATATTATAAATATTATCATTATGTTGCTCATCGGAGTGTTCGGAGGATTTATATCTGGTCTAGTAGGTATAGGTGGCGCTATTATTATTTACCCAGCCATTTTATTGTTACCGCCACTATTTGGGGCTCCTGCATATAGCGCGTATATCGCATCAGGACTTACTTCTAGCCAAGTCTTTTTCAGTACCTTAAGTGGCTCTTTGAAAGCAAGAAAAAAACCAGAATTCTCACCCCAGTTGGTCCTTTATATGGGAGGAGGTATGATTATAGGGAGCATGTTAGGGGCTTTGCTAGCAAATTTATTTGATGCTACATTTGTAAATATGGTGTATATTATCATTGCTTTACTTGCATTAATATTAATGTTTATTAACGTAAAACCTAGTTCAGACCAATCTTCCTTTAATAAGCCTTTATTGGTTATTGTGGGTCTTTTCGTTGGCATCATTTCGGGTATAGTTGGAGCAGGCGGCGCCTTTATTATTATTCCTATATTATTAGTTTTATTCAAATTACCAATGAATACGGTGGTTGCTAATAGTATAGTAATTGCTTTTATATCTTCAATTGGCGCCTTTATCATTAAACTTATACAAGGTTACATTCCTTTAGAAGATGCGTTATTTTTAATAATAGGGAGTATTATTTTCGCTCCGTTAGGTTTAAAATTAGGTAAAAAAGTCCCTAGTTTTGTACAAAAGTGGATCATCAGTATTTTAATTATTATTGCGATTATTCAAATTGTTTTATAAATAAGAAAGAGAAGTACAACTAATATTTGTACTTCTCTTTCTTATTTATAAAGTTAAAAAATTCTCATATAGCAAGTAAATTGACATGCTACATTCGTTTGTATGATTAGGGTGTATGAGAAAGGGTGTTAAAAATGATAGTTGGATATGCAAGAGTTTCTACCGTTGATCAAAATTTGGATAGACAAATTGAAAATTTGCAATCTTTTGGTGCTGAGAAAATCTTCACTGAAAAACAATCAGGGAAATCTATAGAAAATCGACCTGTATTTCAAGAAGTATTAAATTTTTTAAGAATGGGAGATCGTTTAATTATTGAGTCTATTGATAGACTAGGAAGAAATTACGATGAAATAATCCAAACAGTTAATTATTTAAAAGATAAAGAAGTTCAATTAATGATAACGAGTTTACCCATGATGAATGAAGTGATTGGTAATCCATTACTAGATAAGTTTATGAAAGATTTAATCATTCAAATATTGGCAATGATTTCAGAACAAGAAAGAAATGAAAGTAAACGTCGACAAGCTCAAGGTATTAAAGTAGTCAAAGAAAAAGGTATTTATAAAGGAAGACCTGTTCTGTATTCTCCCGATGCTAAAGACCCTCAAAAAAGACTTGTTTATTATCGTATTGTTGAACTACTGAATAAAGAAATGTCAATTAGTAAGATAGCTAAAAAAGTCGGTATAACAAGGCAAACTATATACAGAATTAAAAAAGAAAGAAAATATTAAGAGAAGTACATTTGATATTAAAATCCTGCGCAGTTTCTATGGAGTTCAGCAATTATCGGTTTATTTACTAAATAGAATGGGAATTAATTTAAGAGATTTAGATTTCATTGGAGGTGTATCAAATGACTGATAAACAATATTACAATCTGGTTCAAACGCTACATGAATGTATGGAAGCGTGTAATCATTGTTACGATGCCTGTTTGAAGGAAAAAGACATGACAATGATGGCAGAGTGCATCCGTCTGGATCGTGAATGCGCAGACATCTGTGCATTTTTAGAACAATCGCTAACAAGAAATTCACCATTTGCTTCTGATTTGGCGACAATATGCGCCAAAGTATGCGGAGCATGTGGTAATGAATGTCAGAAGCATAACCATGACCATTGTCAAAATTGTGCAGAGACGTGCTTTAAATGTGTAGAAGCTTGTAAAGAAATCGCGTAAACAAAACCAAATAATATAAGGAGTGGCACATTGGAGATAAAGCCCCCATGTGCCACGTTTTTATTTCTTGCAACTAAAGAAACGAATATAAAATAAGTATGTGCCTGGAAACACAGCAATTTAACCCAGCAATATGAATATACCTCTTGGACGTCGGTTTACCACAGTCATAATGATAATCAGGATATCAAGTATAAAACCAGCGCCTTTGCCTAGTTTGCTCTCAACTTCAATATTCCCCCATGCAATGCCACAATTTCTTTGGCGATGGACAAACCAAGACTAAAGTTTCTATTTAAATGGCTATCAAATTTTCTGAACGCTGAAAAATAAAAAATACTAAATAATATATACGTCCAGGGGGTATATGTTATACTCACATTATCTTATTACTATCTCTAAAAATATAAAATTAGGAGGTTTTATTTTGCCGAATAATGAAAAACATCAAAATCATGAGAATCATAGCCATCAAGAACATGAGAATCACGCTAGTCATGGCGATCATGCACATCATCATGGGAATTTTAAAAGTAAATTCTTTATTTCTTTGATTTTTGCGATACCGATTATTATTTTATCACCCATGATGGGGGTTAAATTACCGTTTCAATTTTCATTTACAGGGTCAGATTGGATTGTATTAATTCTTGCTACTATTTTATTCTTTTATGGAGGAAAGCCATTTTTATCAGGGGCTAAAGATGAAATTTCAACTAAAAAACCTGGAATGATGACGCTTGTTGCTCTAGGTATTTCAGTTGCTTATATTTATAGTTTATACGCCTTTTATATGAATAATTTCAGTGGTTCATCCACACATACAATGGACTTTTTCTGGGAATTAGCGACTTTAATTTTAATCATGTTATTAGGTCATTGGATTGAAATGAACGCAGTAGGTAATGCAGGCAATGCACTGAAGAAAATGGCAGAACTTTTACCTAATACTGCAGTGAAACTGATTGATAATAATCAACGAGAAGAAGTTAAAATATCAGATATTTATATTGACGATATTGTGGAAGTCAGAGCAGGCGAAAGTATACCCACAGACGGAATCATTGTTCAAGGAGAAACATCAATTGATGAATCATTAGTTACTGGCGAATCAAAAAAAGTTCATAAAACTCATAATGATGATGTTATTGGGGGTTCAATTAATGGTTCAGGCACAGTACAAGTTAAAGTGACAGCTACGGGTGAAAACGGCTACCTATCTCAAGTTATGGGTCTTGTTAACCAAGCGCAAAACGATAAGTCAAAAGCTGAACTCCTCTCGGATAAAGTCGCAGGTTATTTGTTTTACTTTGCCGTAGGAATTGGGCTGATTTCATTTATTGTATGGATGCTTATTCAAAATAACGTTGATTTCGCACTCGAACGACTTGTAACCGTATTAGTTATTGCTTGTCCTCATGCATTGGGATTGGCAATACCTTTAGTTACAGCACGTTCTACTTCTATAGGCGCACATAATGGTTTAATCATAAAAAACAGAGAATCTGTAGAAATCGCACAACACATTGATTACATCATGATGGATAAAACTGGGACACTTACTGAAGGTAACTTTTCAGTGAATCACTATGAAAGTTTTACGAACGAGCTAAATAATGAAGAAATATTGAGTCTATTTACTTCATTAGAAAGTAACTCTAATCATCCACTTGCCACTGGTATTGTTGATTTTGCTAAAGGCAAAAATATTTCATATGCTACTCCTCAAGAAGTTAATAATATTCCAGGTGTAGGCTTAGAAGGCACAGTTGATAATAAAAAACTCAAAATAGTGAATGTTTCTTATCTCGATAAAAGCAATTTTGATTATAATAAAGAACAATTTACGAATCTCGCTCAACAAGGGAATTCTATTAGTTATCTAATTCATGACCGACAAGTTATTGGTATTATCGCACAAGGCGATAAAATTAAAGAAAGTTCAAAACAAATGGTTTCGGATTTATTATCGAGAAACATTACGCCAGTCATGCTTACAGGCGATAATAAAGAAGTGGCACAAACAGTGGCTGAAGAATTAGGTATTAGTGATGTCCACGCGCAATTGATGCCCGAAGATAAAGAAAGTATTATCCAAGATTATCAAAGCAATGGTAGCAAAATCATGATGGTTGGTGATGGTATCAATGATGCGCCAAGCCTTATTAGAGCAGATATTGGTATGGCAATTGGCGCAGGGACAGATGTAGCTGTTGAATCGGGGGATGTCATACTCGTTAAAAGTAATCCTTCTGATATTATCAATTTTTTGTCCCTTTCAAAAAATACGATGAAAAAAATGGTTCAAAATTTATGGTGGGGCGCAGGATATAACGTGATTGCAGTTCCTCTTGCAGCTGGTATATTAGCTTCTATTGGTTTAATATTATCACCTGCTGTGGGTGCAATACTTATGTCTTTAAGTACGATCATCGTAGCAATTAATGCATTTACATTAAAATTAAAATAAAAGAGGTAAATATAATGTATAAAAAAATGTTCACAATTTTAATTACGTTATTTTCTATAATGTTTATGGTTCCTAATGATACTTTTGCAGAAGGTAAGCACAACATGATGGACATGAAAGAAAATGATCAAAAGCGAAATGATATGATGGATATGAAAAGTCATGACGAAAGAAAAAATTTGAATTCTTCACAAGGAAAAAATGAAATAACATTTCCCAAAGTTTTAGATCCTAAAAAAGATAACAATGGTTATAAAAGTTATACATTAAAAGCGCAGAAAGGAAAGACAGAATTTTACAAAGGTAATTTCTCTAACACTTTAGGATACAATGGAAATTTACTTGGGCCAACTTTAAAATTAAAAAAAGGAGATAAGGTTAAAATTAAGTTAGTCAACAACTTAGATGAAAATACAACATTTCATTGGCATGGGTTAGAAATAGATGGAAAAGTGGATGGAGGCCCTTCTCAAGTTATAAAACCAGGAAAAGAAAAAACAATAAAATTTGAGGTTAAACAAGAGGCTGCTACATTATGGTATCATCCCCACCCCTCCCCAAATACAGCTAAACAAGTTTATAATGGTTTATCAGGGTTATTATATATAGAGGATGACAAAAAGAATAATTATCCTAGCAATTATGGGAAAAATGATTTGCCTATAATAATCCAAGATAAAACATTTGTATCTAAAAAATTAAATTATACAAAAACGAAAGATGAAGATGGTACTCAAGGTGATACAGTCCTTGTGAATGGGAAAGTAGATCCTAAATTAACAACAAAAGAAGGAAAAATACGTTTGAGACTTTTAAATGGCTCCAATGCTCGGGATTTAAATCTTAAGCTAAGTAATAATCAAAGTTTTGAATATATTGCTTCAGAAGGCGGCCATTTAGAAAAGACTAAAAAGTTAAAAGAAATTAATTTAGCTCCTTCAGCAAGAAAAGAAATAGTAATAGATTTATCTAAAATGAAAGAAGAAAAAGTCAATCTTGTTGATAATGATGAAACAGTAATTTTACCAATTATTAACAAAGAAAAAAGTACTAACAAAGACACTACTCCAAAAGTAGATAAAAAAATCAAATTAGAAGGTATGGACGATAATGTTACTATTAATGGCAAAAAATTCGATCCTAACAGAATAGATTTCACACAAAAGGTAAACCGGAAAGAAACTTGGGAAATTGAAAACGTCAAAGATAAAATGGGTGGTATGAAGCACCCGTTCCATATCCACGGAACGCAATTTAAAGTTTTATCAGTGGATGGGAAGAAACCTTCAGAAGATATGAGAGGCAAAAAAGACGTTATATCTCTGGAACCTGGACAAAAAGCCAAAATAGAAGTGGTTTTTAAAAATACTGGGACATACATGTTCCATTGTCACATACTTGAGCATGAAGATAATGGAATGATGGGACAAATAAAAGTAACAAAATAATTTATAAGGAGAATTCAATATGATGAAAAAATTGAGCTCAATTATAGTAGCTTCAGGATTAGTATTATCAGCTTGTTCAACTGGTAACGAAGAAGAAGAAAATTCTAAAGATCAAAAACAAGAAAAACATATGAATCATAAGAGTGAAAGTAAAGCCCCAGATAATATGAAAAGTACAGATGACAGTAAATATAAAAAGGACGATAAAATAACAATTACAGCTGATCATATGCCTGGTATGAAAAATGCTAAAGGTACAGTTAAAGGTGCTTACAAAACCTATGCTTATGTCGTGAGTTACACACCTACAAATGGTGATGAAAAAGTTAATAATCACAAATGGGTCGTTAATGAGGAAGTTGCAGATGCCCCTGAAAATGGATTCAAGAAAGGTGATACAGTTAAATTAGAAGCTGACCATATGCCTGGTATGAAAGGTGCAGAAGCTCAAATTGATGATGTAGAAAAAACAACCGTTTATATGGTGGATTATAAATCAACAGAAAACGATGAGATGGTTAAAAATCATAAATGGATGACAACTGACGAACTAAAATCTCGTTAATGTCTATCATTTTAAAGCTTTAAAGTATTTAGTTAGTTATTCACAAATGCAATGAGAATCCCCTTTGTTAAATAGACAAGTAAACAAATAAAATTTATGGCCACTCTCATATCCACAATAATGAGAGTGGCCATTTGTTTAGAAAAATTAAATGATTTTAATGAAAATGAGGGGATCTTTTATAATTTATCAATGGAATTTCGAAAAATATAAAAAATGGAATAGTGAATGTATTGAGCTTTATCATTTATCAAGAAAAGTTATTCTAAATTAGCAGGTAAAGTCACAAACATTCATTACTGACTGATTAGGGCTTACCCTAATCAGTCAATTTTGTTTATTACGCTTTTTGCTTTTCTTATGTTTATAATTTTCCATTTTATTACGGATATATTGTTTATCCTTTTCATTTAACTCTGTTAAACATTTATAAAGATACTCAAAGTGCAAAAATAACATTATTGCATTTTGTTTTGTTCCATACTTATTGTCATAACCATGCATGATAGAATGTCTATTAATTCCATTTATATTTTTATCGCCAAATTTAAAGGCTCTTTTTAACTTGGATTTGTAGTATTCCTTAATTTTGTCATAATCATCATCAATATAATAATCATGATTAGATTTGTACTTGTTTATTGTTTCTTCTATTACAATATTAAAGAGATTATAATCAGTTCTTCCTTCATAATTTACAGAATTAAATATCAGTCCTTCTAATCTTGCTAATAATGCAGGGATTATAAGATAATAATATCCATGTTTATATCCATCTAGTATCTCTTTTAATATAGTAATTTCTTCTTGTGGTAAGTTGTAAGTGGTTACTTGGCTTTTTAAACGATCAAAATGAATTTCATCAAAATATCTTGTCATTATCAAATTAATATTTTCTATAGTTACCTCTTGATTATTTGAATTCATTTCAATATAATTCATGACTTCACTTATAACGATAAAATCTATTGGTGGATAGTCATAGTTAATAAAAATTGAATTAATTCTAGCTGCATTATTATTAAAGCTCTTTAAAGCATCTTTTAATTCATCTAAATTAGGTATACTTTTAGCTAAAACTTTTACTGTTTCAAATATTTTCTTTCTGAATTCATCATTTATATCTTCTATGTTTTTATATATACTATTAAAATTCAATTTATGTTGTGTAATGTTTTCACCAAGGTTATATTTCATTTTTAAAATCCTTTCTTTGTTTACATAATGACAGTTATCTACATTTAAAACGTATTACCTCCACTTCTCAGGGTTTAACTGAATTTTTATTAAATTAGTATATTTGTTTAATAGTATATCAATTTAATGATTTTGCATTCCTAACCACTATGATGTTATAATGCAATTAACAAAGATGTCGTGCATGTATGCACCAAATCCCCTAACTATGCCAGTAGTTAGGGGATTTTTTGGTGTGACTAGTCGCCTATTTATCATTGCGTTTGCGTAGCCAGTTCGCAAATAAAGCAACGATGCAACCACTTGCTGCTGTGGTCATGATGTTTACAAAGATGTCGGTCATTGCGTATGCACCTCCTCTCTACGTCAAATTGACGCCAGAGATAGGCGACTCCACTATTATACCATCTGTTAATCTACAAGCATATGCACTTCCGATAAGTTGAATTATGTCAGTTCAACTTTATTATGATTAAACCAACTTCGTTCAAAATAACACAACTTCTACTTTATGTTTTACTGCATACATTATACGTGCATACAATCTACATGTATAATGTGTACACGTGTGTCCAATAAATTATCAGTTGTGTATTATTATCTTATTTAAAGAAGGTTATTGAATATTTAAAAAACACTATGCTATTATTTAAATGTGTAAAAAGAACAACATGCGCTAACATGCTGTCCTAATGAGCCTCTTTGAAAGATGTTAGGCTTTCAGTAAAGTGATAAATATCCACTTTACCTACTCAGTCAAAAATTGAGAATGATTATTTTTTGGTCTTTATTGCTAATTAATACTAAACCAATGATTATGAGTACAACCATCAGCATTTCATAATCAGATAATGCTATTCCTTTCTCGAGTCCCCTTATTAAGTTTTAATTAACTTAATAAGGGGACTTTCGTTGTAGATTCAAATCATTTTATCTCAGATTTTAGATTTAGCTTTTCAGCTGATTTCAAGACTCTTTCTATATCAATATGCTTAATTCTACCGATAATTTGCTTTTTATCCTTTGAACCAAAATTTTCAATCCTATCTAATGTTAACTGTGTTAAAAATTCCACTAGATTTACAGGATAGTAACTATCACCTAAATACCTTTTAAGTTCTTCCTCTGTATAATGAATAAAGTTTCACTTAGCAACTAAACCTTCTAAAGAATAAAATAAGAATTGTCTAGCTTTGTTAAATTCATATCACTTCACAAAAATTCTCTAGTAAATTGAAATACTTTCACTATTCACTTTAAAAACTCTAAAATCAAAGTGAAATAGATACTCTTAATAAATCAAAAACCTCCACAAGACAACCAAAGTTTTTGTGGAGGTTTCCTTCCTTTTGAAATAGCAAATCTACCATAAAAAATATATCAAGGAGCACACTATGTTGATTACCTTCATTCCATAAAATAAACAAATACAAAATTAGAGAATAACAGTCTAATGTTTTTCCATCAAAGTATCTTTTGTAAACTTAAAAGAAGTAAAAGCTAAAGTAAAAAAACTTATTGTTTCTTTCAATATTTCTACTCTTTTTCAAAAATATAAATGTAAACTAGTATCTCAAATCAAATTTCACTATATATCTAATTCCTCTTTTTTAGTTCTACTTTAAGTCACTTTTCCATTGATAACTTTCTATTTTTAATAAAAATCGACTTATACATCGTGTATCAAATCCCATTAAAAACTTATACACCATGTATAAAAACAAATATAAAAGGCTCTATATCAAGGTGATTTTGAATAAAAGTGTAAAATACTCGATGCCATTTACATAAAAATGTATAACTTTACAATCACTTAATTTTAGTGTGTATAAAAATCAATAAAACGCTATTACACCAGTGTTTTAAATAGAATAAACGGATCAGAAATATTAAAGAAAAATACATCAGCTATGCTGATTGACACGCAAGTGGCATTGTATTTCCTTATGCTCTTATTTTTTATTCTTAAATTTGTATAAAAAATAATTAGATTTTAATAAAATCAACCAACACGTATACCAAAAATCATTATAAAGAGTATATTCATTGAAATATTAAAAGGAACATTTTATAATTCTTAAATTATTTTTTGACTTTTTGAATTACATTTACTTAAGATATACATTAATAAAAAATGGACTTCTATATTTAAGAAGTCCATTTGCTAAATTGAATTTTATAATTCTTCTTCACCTACTGAATATCCGGAATCTATTTCTTCTTCATCATATGTCCCACCATTCAAGTAAAAGTCTTGAATTTTTTCTTTAATTGATTTTTCATTTTCTATTATTTCATCCTCCGGAATTTTTTATGACTTACACACTTCATGTTCACTATTTATATACTAATTTAAAATTTTCATCTGTTTTTTGACTCTACATGTAAATTTTATTCAACTATGATTCTCTAATCATAATTAAAATCTCAATTAAAAAATGACCTTCTGCATTAATTCATAATACGATTAGGTCATTTTCTACTCACAATTTTGATTTATAAAATTCGAAGTAGTGTATTAATTATATTTAATCCTTTGCTCTTTTATATTCGATTAACTCTTTATTAACATCTAATTGTAGTTTTTGTTGTTGTTTGAAGAGTATCATCAAATCTTCAATCAAGTTTTCTTTCTTACTAATGTCCCTCTTAAGATATTCATTATTTTTTCTAATTTCCTTGATCCTTTTCTTTAGTAAATCTTTTTCCATATGAAGAACGTTAATTTCTTTCTCTTTACCTTTTAAACCTCCATTTGATTTTTTTAATAGTCTCTCTCTTATAAAGTTTTCTACGTCTATATCAATTTTATAGACATTTTTTTCTTTAATTACTGATAAGTTCTGAGGTAGGTTTTGTAAATAATTCCAAATTGTTGTTCGTGATACATTTAGTTCTGTCGATAATTGACTTATACTTTTCATCATGAAAAATCTCCTTTTTGATTTTTCACTACTTCTATTTTAACTTTTTACCACCTAGTGTGATTTTAACAGTTATCAAATTGATAGTCGTATAAACAATATCAAAAAAACATAAAAAGAACGCTATTTCTATATAGTATCAAGACAAGAAGAAACTCGTTTCAAAAACCCTCCTGATTTTTAGAGAAAAACTCTCTTATTTCATCGTCTTTAATAAAATAATATGCCATCTTTCCATCTTTATAAAAATCAAGTACCTCATTTTTATATAAAAGCCTTAAATGATGTGAAGTTGAAGCAACACTCATTTTCAATATCAAAGAAATATCACAAACACACAACTCATCTTCTTTAATCAAAGATAATATGATTTTCAATTTCTTCTCATCACAAATTTTTTCTAAAATGTTAAGTAATTTCTTAGATTTATCATCTTCTAAAAAACTTAAAGCATTGTTAACTTTATCCTCATGTACACAGATCACATCACAAGCATTTTCATAACTCATATAAAATCACACCCTAAATTAAAATATAAATCCTAAAATTGTTTGAATAGTGTCATTTTCAATAATAATAAATAAACCTAAAGCTATATAAATAACAGCCATAATCCAACGACTAAATTTCTCAACAATTTCTCCAACTCCTGGAATATTAGCTAATTTTTGTGCAGTAAATACCAAGAAGAAAATTAAAATTAAAAAGACAAACAGAGTAATTAATAAATTAGTAACACTTAATGTCACAAAATACGGAACAAATAAACCAATATTATCAGCACCACAACTTGCTATCGTAACAATTGCAACCGTACCAACTAATTTAGACAATCCTTTTTCATTCAATTCTTTTTTAGCTCTCTTTTCTCCTTCACAATCATCATAAATAGCCACTTTAATTCCAAGATAAATTGGTATTAAACCCAATAAACCTAATATCCACTTCTCTGGAACATAATTTAATACAAAAGCTAAAAACAAACTAACTAATATTAAAATAATAGACCCTAAATATTGACCAACATAAATATCTCTATATTCTTTTCTAGTCTTTGCTCTAGCAAAAAATATTAATAAAATTACTAATAAATCAACTGCTGTAGCAATATAAAGAACAGCAGCAGTAACAACCGTTTGAATCATAATACACCTCATTCAAAAATATTTTTGAATGTATTGTAACTTATATTTTTAAATAATCATAGATGCTTTATTCCAATTGCTTTATTGACGTTGAGCCTCGGAACCCTTAACAATCCCAAAACTTGTCGAATGGTCGGCTTAATAGCTCACGCTATGCCGACATTCGTCTGCAAGTTTAGTCATGGATTGGCTTTTTATTTTTATATAGCCTCATTTAGATTCTAAAGGGGCATTTCAAAGGATTTAGAGTTACTTATATAGATTTATACCTAAAGCTTATATACGTTCTTAAAATGCAAATATGAGCCAAATAAACACATCTTAATTTCACAAACCAATTTTTGATACAAACGCGTTTTGATTTTTTAATGCGTTTAACTTTAACAAAGGATTGAGTATATAAATAATCTCTCTTAGTATTCACTTCTCAAAAGACCATAGATTAATGTATCTCTGTATGTATCTTGCACTAATTTATCTTTTCTCAAAACGCCCTCTTGTTTCATGCCTAATTTTTCTAGCACAATCCCGGCAGCTATATTGCTTGAATCAATGGATGCCCATATTCGATTGAGTTTCAGTACTTTAAAGGCATATTTGATGATTGTTTTTGCTATATCCGTCGCAATGCCGTGACCCCAACAATTTGGGTGGACAATAAAGTTAATTTTAGCACTTTGATTTGCTTCATCTATGGCTAATTGTATCGTCCCTATCACTTTATCTGTATCAGGATCCACGAGGACATTGTAAATCCAATTTGAATCTTTCTCTAAAACCACATTAATGAATTGCTGAGTCTCTTCATAACTTTGAGGCCCCCAAGTTTGATACTGTGTCACTTCTGGTAAAGCATATAATTCATTTAAACGATCTATATCAGTATTCTTTAAGTCTCTAGAATAGAACTCCATACGCGCCCTCCTAAAAATAGTTTAATCCTATGTAACCCTTTATTTACGAGCTACCTATGATATAAAGGGCGTTTCTCTTAATTTAAATGTGAACGCACGCCAAATTTATTGATTAAAGATATTATGTTGTTTCATGTTTTGACGACGCATATTAAGTGCGTGTATTTCTTCAAGTTCAGCTTTAATCGATTGCATTAAATATCCTTGCATAGCTTCAACTGTTTCATTCTTTTGTAGCAGCATCGCTTTAAAACGTTTCAACACACTTACAATTTCAAACTCAACATCTTCTAAACGATAATAGGTATCATGTGCATTATTAAATGATTTCTTCCCTTTGAGTAATACACTTTTAATAATTCGTATTTCTCTAATTTCAAATTTACTTAAATAGTCTTGAAGTTGTTGTGGCAATTCTTCGAGTACTTGGAACTTAAGCGCATCATTATTAAATTCGGTTTGTTGATGATTTGTATGATCCGAATGATTATTGTTTATTGGATTGTTGTATGTATCATTCAAGTCATTCGTATCATTATTCTCAGTCTCTATATAATCAGTATTACTTAAGTCAGTATCATTTGTGTATTCTTTTGATACGTCATGACGTATGTTATTAATATCTCTTGACGTATCATTATCATATTTCTGGACGTATGATAATGATACGTCCGTGTTATCTCGCTGTTCTACATCGTTTTCTTGTTGTGAAATATAATATACATCAGCTTCTGTTACTTCCGGTTTTTTAATATATAATTTATTAGGTTTATTTAAGCCTACTCTTATTTGATTAAATAAATCAGCTTGAGTTAATTCTTTTTTTATTTTGGATAGTTTATTTGGACTACTAATATTTAAAATAGACTTAAGCTTTTCATT
>NZ_VUNO01000008.1:0-43785 GCF_009695665.1 Staphylococcus sp. McC-251-APC-3A2 | reverse complement strand
ACGTTGCCAGGCAATTAAGACCCGAAAGGGTCTCTTTTTTTGCATCAAAAAGGAGCTTAACTTCCAGTTCGAAGAACTGTAAACTGACAAAAGAAAGCGTTTGAAGCTGACGAAGTGAGCGAAAGACGAAACGAGCTTACAAGTGGTAAGTGAGTGAGGAAAGCGTGAAACTGAGAAAAGATGCGAGCGCTTGTCTAAAGTCAGGAAAGGTCCTTAGCGCCGAAGGTAGCCGACTTACGTTCCGCAAGAGTAGGACGTTGCCAGGCAATTAAGACCCGAAAGGGTCTCTTTTTTTGCATCAAAAAGGAGCTTAACTTCCAGTTCGAAGAACTGTAAACTGACAAAAGAAAGCGTTTGAAGCTGACGAAGTGAGCGAAAGACGAAACGAGCTTACAAGTGGTAAGTGAGTGAGGAAAGCGTGAAACTGAGAAAAGATGCGAGCGCTTGTCTAAAGTCAGGAAAGGTCCTTAGCGCCGATGGTAGTCGACTTACGTTCCGCAAGAGTAGGACGTTGCCAGGCAATTAAGACCCGAAAGGGTCTCTTTTTTTGCATCAAAAAGGAGCTTAACTTCCAGTTCGAAGAACTGTAAACTGACAAAAGAAAGCGTTTGAAGCTGACGAAGTGAGCGAAAGACGAAACGAGCTTACAAGTGGTAAGTGAGTGAGGAAAGCGTGAAACTGAGAAAAGATGCGAGCGCTTGTCTAAAGTCAGGAAAGGTCCTTAGCGCCGAAGGTAGCCGACTTACGTTCCGCAAGAGTAGGACGTTGCCAGGCAATTAAGACCCGAAAGGGTCTCTTTTTTTTGCATCAAAAAGGAGCTTAACTTCCAGTTCGAAGAACTGTAAACTGACAAAAGAAAGCGTTTGAAGCTGACGAAGTGAGCGAAAGACGAAACGAGCTTACAAGTGGTAAGTGAGTGAGGAAAGCGTGAAACTGAGAAAAGATGCGAGCGCTTGTCTAAAGTCAGGAAAGCTCCTTAGCGCCGAAGGTAGCCGACTTACGTTCTGTAAGAGAAAGGAAACGGAAATACATGGCATGAGCAAAAGCTCATGCATAAGTACCATTAGAACAATAAATTGAAAATGTTAAATTCGTATTGAACATAAAATAAAAAGTCTAGCATAAGCTAGACTTTTTTAAATTAATAGTGAATAAAGCATTTTATTCTCATTGATGTAGATATTTGAAGGGTCAAATTCATCTACATTTAACTTTAAGTTATCTAAATCTTGATGATTATTTAATTGGATACCGATGATAACAGTCCCTGTATTTTGAGAACTTTTCTTAAGATACTCAAATTTAGTAATGTCATCTTTTGGTCCAAGCACATCATTTACAAATTCTCTTAAAGCTCCAGGTCTTTGTGGGAAGTTGAGAATGAAATAATGTTTCATTTCCTCAAATAATAAAGAACGTTCTTCGATTTCTTTCATGCGGTTAATATCATTGTTACCACCACTTACAACACAAACAACTGTCTTACCTTTAATTTCTGAACGATATTGTTCTAATGCTGAAACACTCAAAGCACCAGCAGGTTCAGCTATAATTGCTTGTTTAGAATACATGTCTAAGATTGTTGAACATACAGCACCTTCATGGACTTGTACGTAGTCATCAACTACATTTTTGGCGATATCATATGTGATTTCACCGACTTTTGCTACAGATGCACCATCCACAAATTTATCAATTTCAGGTAAAGTCACAATTTGATTTTCTAGCACAACCGAAGCATACATGCTACTAGCACCAGCAGGCTCTACGCCAATGATTGAAGTTTGTGGTGAATGTTCTTTAAAGTAAGTACCTACCCCTGAAATTAATCCACCACCACCTATAGCTGCAAATAAATAATCAAATTGTACGTTATCCTCTTTAGATTGTTCTAAAATTTCTTTAGCTAGTGTACCTTGGCCAGCGATTGTATAAATATTATTAAATGGATCGATGAAATTCATTTTATGATCTTGTGTATACGTGAGCGCCTTTTTTAGACAATCATCAAATGTATCACCGGTGAGTACGACTTCAGTGTTACTTCCACCAAAAAATTTCACTTGATTTATCTTTTGAAGAGGCGTAGTCACAGGCATAAATATAACAGCATTTAAATTAAGTTTGTTAGCCGTGTATGCAACACCTTGTGCATGGTTACCTGCGCTTGCACATGTAATACCGTTTTGTCTATCACTTTCATTTAACGCTATAATTGCGTTATAAGCACCTCTTAATTTAAATGATCTAACCCATTGTAAGTCCTCTCTTTTTAAATAGACATCACAATCATATTTATGCGATAAGTAATGATCCTTTTGCAAAGGAGTTTCTTTAACAACATCTTTCAATTGTAAGAAAGCTTCATCTATATCTTTTGAAGAAACAGTTGTTTTAACAGCCATAAATTTCACACCTTTATTTAAGTTTCGTTAAAAAGTTTTTGACGTTTCATAAGCTTGAATTTCATCTTCGTATTGTAGTGTTACCGCAACATCATCAAGTCCATTAACAAGTTTATTTTTCCACGTTCCATCAATGTCAAAGTGAAATGATTTATTATTTGCAGTTACAGTTTGATTAGGTAAGTCAACAGTGACTTTGCCTGCATTGGCAATATATTGACGTTCATCTGCATTTAATACGATAGGTAACATCGCATTTTTAGTACAATTCATATAAAATATATCGCTATAACTACCAGCAATTATAATATCAAACCCATAATCTTTAATTGCCCAAGCTGCATGTTCACGGCTCGAGCCACAACCAAAATTATCACCCGTTACTAAAATAGTGGCATCTTGGTATTCTGGTTTATTTGGATTGAAATCTGGATTGTCGGATCCATCCTCTAAGTAGCGCCATTCATCAAAGGCAAAAGGTCCAAAACCAGATTTAGAAATTCGTTTTAGGTGCACTTTTGGAATGATTTGGTCAGTATCTATATTATCATGGAACAGTGGCACAACTTTACCAGTATAGGTTGTGATTGGTTGAATTTCCATATTATACAACCACCTTTCTTACGTCTACAAACTTACCGTTAATGGCTGCAGCAGCTGCCATAGCAGGGGAGACTAGATGTGTTCGTGCACCTTTGCCTTGACGTCCTTCAAAGTTACGATTACTTGTTGATGCACAATGCACACCAGCAGGTACTTGATCTGGGTTCATACCAAGACACATCGAACAACCAGGTTCTCTCCATTCAAATCCAGCATTTTTAAATACTTTATCAAGCCCTAGCTTTTCTGCTTCTATCTTTACAGTTCTAGACCCTGGAACAACGATTGCTGTAATATTAGGATGCACTTGATTTCCTTTTACAATATGGCTCGCTTCTATTAGGTCAGATAGTCGGGCGTTCGTACAAGAACCTAAAAATACATAACCTAAATCAATGTCTTCTGCTTTTTGGCCTGGTTTTAACCCCATATAGTTGTAGGCACGTTCATCATTAACGTCATTGATTTCGGGGAATGGTGTATTAAAGCTAACACCCATTTCAGGGCTAGTACCCCAAGTCACTTGTGGTTCTAAATCAGATACATCTAGTTGTATGATTTTATCAAAATTTGCATCTTCATCTGTGTATAATTCACGCCATTCATCCACAGAGTACGCATAGTTTGTTGCATAGGGTCTTCCTTTAACATATTCAAATGTAGTTTCATCAGGAGCCATCATGCCATATTTTGCACCTGCTTCGATTGCCATATTACAAATAGTCATTCTAGCTTCCATTGATAGACTACTTATAGTTTCACCTGAAAACTCAAGTGCATATCCAGTACCAAAGTCAACACCATGTTGGTTAATAAGATGTAAGATAATATCTTTTGCATATACACCTGTAGGTAATTTACCAGTTACATCAATTTTTAAATTTTTAGGCTTTGTTTGCCATAATGTTTGTGTTGCAAAAACATGTTCTACTTCACTAGTTCCAATACCAAATGCAATTGCACCAAAAGCACCGTGTGTGGCAGTATGTGAGTCTCCACATACGATTGTTTTTCCAGGTTGTGTAAGTCCGGTTTCAGGACCAACCATATGCACGATGCCTTGTTCATCAGAACCCATATCAAATATATGCACATCAAATTCTTTTGCATTTTTTTGAAGTGTTGTTATTTGTTTATTAGCAATTTCATCTTTGATATTAAAAATATCAATCGTAGGGACGTTATGATCTAGTGTTGCATATGTTAAATCTGGTCTGCGCAACTTTCTATTTTGTAGTCTGAGCCCTTCAAAAGCTTGAGGAGATGTGACTTCGTGTATAAGATGTAGGTCTATATATAATAATTGTGGGTCACCTTCTTTACCAGTTAAGACATGCTTATTCCAAACTTTGTCAAATAGTGTTTTACCCATATGACATCTCCTCCTTTTTAAAGATTTTGTTTAATAAATTTAAAAATATCTGTTGTTTTATATTTACCATTGAGATCTTGAGTCGTTTTTTCATCTTCGATAAGTTGGTATATGACTGATTCTAATTTTTGAGCTGCTTCAGGAGCATTAAGACTTTCTCTTAAACACATAACCACTGATAAAAGCATGCCGAATGGATTTGCAATATCTTTATTTGCAATATCCGGTGCAGAACCATGAATTGGTTCATAGAGTCTTGGTCCTTTTTCACTAAAACTCGCTGATGGCGAAAGACCGAGTGAACCAGGAATTACAGATGCCTCATCACTTAAAATATCTCCAAATAAATTTTCAGTTACAATGACGTCAAATTGAGAAGGATTTGTAATGATGTGCATTGCGCAAGCATCTACAAGTAAATGATTAACCTCAACCTCTGGATATTCTTTAGATACATCATTTATAACTTTTCTCCATAATTTACTAGAAGATAGTACATTTTCCTTATCTACTGAAGTTAATTTTTTATGACGATTTTGGGCTAAATCAAAAGCAACCCTTGCAATTCGTTCTATTTCTGTGCGTGTATAAGTTAAGGAATCTAAAGCTTTATCTTCATCCCAATGTTTTGGTTCGCCAAAGTAAATACCACCTGTTAACTCTCTCACTAAAATAAAATCTGTACCAGCTACACGTTCTTTTTTAATAGGTGATAAATTGCTGGTACCGCTTGTTACAATAGTGGGGCGAATATTAGCAAATAGACCTAATGCTTTTCGAATACCTAATAGACCTTGTTCAGGTCTATTGTTAGGGTCTGTCCATTTTGGGCCACCAACAGCACCTAATAGAATTGCATCGGCTTGTTTACAAGCATTTAGCGTCGTATCTGGTAGTGGTGTACCATGATTATCAATAGCGATACCGCCAAAATCATGTGTTTCTATTTCATAGTTAAAATTATAGATATCACTTAGTTGTGAAAGAATTTCTAGTGAACCATTTAAAATTTCTGGCCCAATCCCATCCCCGGGAAGTGCTACAATCTTATAACTCATGAGTGAATACCTTCTTTCACTTCTGAATTAGAAACGTATTTAGCATGTGCTTCAACATAAGATTTACATGACGCTAATAAGATGTCATGGTCAATACCTACACCTGTAACAATTTGATCTCCTATTTTAATTTGCACGTGAACTTCTGCTTGTGCATCAGTACCTTCAGTTACAGAGTCAATGCGATAATCTATAAGTTCAGTTTTGCGATCAAAAATTCGATCTACCGCATTGTATACAGAAACAATTGAGCCAGTACCAATACTTGAGTCTTGATACGTATTTCCATCTCTATCTTGAATAACTACGACAGCACTTTGTAGTCCATTTGAGACGAATTGTAGTTGTAGTGCTTCTACTTTATAGATTGCATTTTGTTCGTGTTCAGTACCTTGAATGAGCGCATGTATATCTCTGTCAGTAACTGCTTTTTTCTTATCAGCGATTGTTTTAAATTGCTTAAATAGTTCTTTTTGTTCTTCTGAATCTACATCATATCCCAATGCGACTAACTTTTCTGAAAAGGCATGTTTACCTGATAATTTACCAAGTGGTAGTTCAGTTGTTTTGACGCCTACTAATTGTGGTGTCATAATCTCATAAGTTTCAGGGTTTTTAAGAACACCATCTTGATGAATACCTGATTCGTGACTAAAAGCATTTTGTCCGACAATAGCTTTGTTTCTTGGGACTCGAATACCTGCATATCGTGCTATTAAATCAGATGTATTTTTAGTTTCTTCAAGATTTATTTGTGATTGATTACCATAATGATCTTGTCGAACGTATAGGCCAAGTGCAACTTCCTCTAGGGCTGTGTTACCTGCACGTTCGCCAATACCATTTAAGGTGCCTTCAATGCGTTTGGCGCCATTTTCAATTGCGGCCATACTATTTGCAACTGCCAAGCCTAAGTCATCGTGACAGTGTGCACTATAAATAACTTCGTGATTCGTATTAACGTTTTCTTGGAGTGTTTTAAAAATTTTGCCATATTCTGTAGGATAACTAAATCCAACAGTATCAGGTATATTGATTACACTTGCTCCCGCATCAACTGCAGTTTGCACACATTCGATTAAGAAGGGCAGTTCCGTTCTTGTAGCATCTTCTGGTGAAAATTGAACTACGTCAAAATACTTTGTAGCATAAGCAACATGCTCTTTGATTGATGTTAACACTTCTTCTTTAGACATCATGAGTTTTGAGTCACGATGTATAGGGCTAGTTGCTAAGAATACATGTATTCTAGGTTTTACAGCCTCTTTAGTTGATTGGTACACTGCGTCAATATCTTTTTTTACACAGCGTGCTAAGCCACAAACAGCAGTGGTTGTTAATGCTTTAGAAATAGCTTCCACAGATTTAAAGCTACCTGAACTTGAAGCAGGAAAACCAGCTTCGATGATATCAACGCCCCATTTTTCAAGTTGCTTCGCAATTTTCAAGCGTTCATCGAATGAAAAGTTTACGCTGGGCGTTTGTTCTCCGTCTCTTAGTGTTGTATCAAAAATTTGAATATGGCTAGTCATTTTAAACATCTCCTAATAAATAGATTTAGTTGAATATGATGTGTCGGCTGAAGAATCTTAACTTGTCCTTAAAATAAAAGGGGGACTTCGCTTGATTCTTCAGACATCATCATATAACTAGTTATTTTTCAATACTCTTGGATTTAATGAACGGCATCATTTCACGTAAGTCTCTACCTACCGCTTCAATTTGATGTCCGTGTTGTTCTTCACGTAGTTTATGGAATTCTTCGAAATTATTTTCATTATCTTTGATGAAACGATCACTGAAGTTTCCTTGTTGGATATCGTTAAGTACTGCTTTCATATTATCTTTAACATCTGGAGTGATTACGCGTGGTCCTGATACATAGTCACCAAATTCAGCTGTGTTTGAGATGGAATAACGCATGTTTTCCATGCCACCTTCATACATTAAATCAACAATTAATTTCATTTCATGTAATACTTCGAAGTAAGCAATTTCTGGTTGATAACCAGCTTCAACTAAAGTTTCAAAACCAGTTTGAATTAGTTTTGTTGTACCACCACAAAGTACAGCTTGTTCACCAAATAAGTCAGTTTCAGTTTCTTCTTTAAATGATGTTTCTAAAACGCCAGCACGTGTTGCGCCAATACCTTTTGCATAACTTAATGCTAAATCAGTAGCTTCTCCACTAGCATCTTGTTCAACTGCAAATAGGGCAGGTACAGCGCTTCCTTCGGTAAAGGTACGTCTAACTAAATGTCCAGGTCCTTTTGGTGCTACTAAGAATACATCTACTGTTTCAGGTGGTTGAATAACATTAAAGTGAATATTAAATCCATGTGCGAAAACAAGTGCATTATTTGGTTCTAAATTAGGTTCAATTTCTTCTTTATATACTTGTCCTTGAATTTCATCTGGTAATAATACCATGATGACATCAGCTTGTTTTGCTGCTTCATTTACAGGATATACTTCGAAACCATCATCTTTTGCTTTATCAAATGAACGCCCTGGTCTGATGCCAATAATCACGTCATAGCCGTTATCTTTTAAGTTTTGAGCATGGGCATGTCCTTGTGAACCATAGCCAATGATAGCTACTTTTTTACCTTGTAATGCATCTTTCGTTACTGATTGGTCATAATAAACTGTTGTCATAATAAAATCCTCCATGTTTTTAAATTATAGTTTGGTGACTTGTGTTTTAAACTAAACCGGCTGAACCAGTTCTTGAAACTTGTTCAATGTTATATGATGATAGATCGTCTAATAAATTATCCATTGTATACTGTGGACCTGATGCTTGTAGATAGGTATAAGGATCTTCATTTTTTAAAATAGAGACTAGCGCATCATAAGGTTTAATTACTTTTTGTAAATCTTGATGGTTGCTTGGTGTTTCTAATTTCACAAGCACCAATTCTCTGTTGTAAGTGTTAGTATCAGTGATATCTTCTACATCAATGATATTTATTTGTTTTTCTAATTGACTAATTAGGTTTCTTAGAACATCTGAATCTGGAATTTCTGCTACGAATGTTATGTTGGAAACGCCATCTTCTCTAGTAGGTGTAACTGATAACGTGACAATGTTAAATTGTCTGCGAACAAAGATGCTCGTTAATCTATTTAAAGTACCAGCTTTATCTAAAACTCTTGTTCTAAATGTGCGTCTCATAATAATCCCTCCATCTCATAATTAGCTTTACCGCTAGGAACCATTGGGTTAACTGGTTCGATAGGTGAGATACGAACATCAATTAATGCAGGACCATCATGTTTGAAAGCAGCATCTAGTTGTTCTTCTAAATGTGTTGGATCATCGATAAGGAAACCTTTAACATTGTATGCTTCACCCAATTTTAAGAAATCGGGTTGTCCATTAAAGACAGAATGAGAGAAACGTTTGTTAAAGAATTTATCTTGCCATTGCTTAACCATACCTAACGTACCATTATTGATAATTACAACTTTTATATCTAAACCGTATTCTTCTAGTATTGCTAATTCTTGATTGGTCATTTGGAAACCGCCATCGCCGACAAAGGCCACAACTGTTTTATCAGGTTGAGCTAACTTTGCACCGATTGCTGCAGGTATGCCAAATCCCATTGTTCCTAAGCCACCACTCGTAACTAATTGTCCATGATTTTTAAATGGATAGTACTGGGCAACCCACATTTGATGTTGACCAACATCAGTAGTAACTACTGCATCACCTTGTGTAATTTCTCCTATATACTCAATTGTGCGTTGTGGTTTTGAAAACGTACCATCAGGGTCTTCACTGTATGCAAAAGGTTGTTCTGCTTTATTGTTAAAGCATTTTTCTAACCAGTCATCATGGTTGATTGAATAGCTATCGAATTCTAGTAAAGCTTCTAATGTTGCCTTACAATCCGCAATGATGCCTAGATCAACCTTGATTATTTTATTAATTTCTGATGGATCAATATCGATATGAACAATTTTTGCATTAGGTGCAAATTCATCCGGTTTGCTAGCAAGTCTGTCATCAAAACGACTACCAAAGTTTATGAGTAGATCGCACTCAGTTAATGCCATATTGCTGGCATATGATCCGTGCATACCTCCCATGCCTAAAAATAGGGGATTTTCATATGGTATGGCACCTAAACCTAATAAAGTGCTAACTACAGGCAATTGATGTCGTGTAACAAATTCAGTGAAAACTTCATTTGCTTTAGCGTGATTTATACCAGCTCCTGATAAAACAACAGGTTTCTTAGAAGTTTTTAAATAATCACGTAATTTTTGAATTTCTGTTTTGTCTGGTTGATTAGGTACTGAATAGCCAGGTAGATTTAATTCGTTTGAAATTTCTGCGTTAGTAGATAAGATTCCCATATCTTTAGGAAAATCAATAACTACTGGTCCTTTTCTTCCTGTGTTAGCCACGTGAAATGCCTCGTGGATTATTTTTGGAATTTCATTTACATTTTTAATCTGATAGTTATGTTTAGTTATCGGCGTGGTCATTGAAAGCAAGTCTGCTTCTTGGAAAGCATCTTTACCTATACCAGCTGTAGCAACTTGACCTGTGATAACGACAAGCGGTAATGAATCACTATAAGCATCTGCAATACCAGTGATTGCATTTGTTGCTCCTGGTCCACTTGTAACAACAACAACACCAGTTTTTCCAGAAACACGGGCATAACCTTCAGCAGCATGTGAAGCGCCTTGTTCATGTCTTGCTAGAATATGTTTAATTTTCCCGTCATAAAATGTGTCATATAGTGGAAGTACAGCGCCACCCGGGTAACCAAATATAAAATCTACATCCTCATTTACAAGTGAATCTACTAATAATTCTGAACCAGATTTCATTTCATCAATTGTTTCTTTTTCTAATTCAACTTCGGGTTCAATTGTCTCTGCTGTTTCAAAATAATCTAAATTTTCTGATTTTTCATATTCAAGTATTTCAGTTTGTTTAGACATCATACTCACTCCTTAAATGAGATCTTCAGGTACTTGCATAATACCACCAGTGTTAGCACTCGTTACTAACGCTGTATAGCGTGCAAGATAACCTGTTTTCACTTTTGCTTTAAATGGTTTCAAGTTTTGCTTTCTAGATTCTAACACTTCTTCTGTAACTTCTACATTTAATGTTCTGTTTGTTAAATCAATTGTAATATCGTCGTTGTTTTCAATTAAAGCGATAGGGCCACCCGCTGCAGCTTCTGGTGAAATATGTCCAACAGCAATACCTCGTGTTGCCCCGGAAAATCTACCATCAGTGATTAATGCAACGTCTTTACCTAATCCTCTTCCTACAATAGATGATGTAGGGGCCAACATTTCTGGCATTCCAGGACCACCTTTAGGGCCTTCATACCTAATCACAACTACATGACCTTCACGTACTACGTGATTATCAATTGCTTCAACGGCTTCATCATGTGAATTAAAACAAATCGCTTTTCCTTTAAAGACTTTAATTGAAGGATCTACACCGCCGACTTTTATGACTGCACCTTTAGGAGCTAAGTTACCATATAGGATTGAAAGGCCACCTTGTTTATCGTAAGGATTATCAAGGTGTCTGATAACATCACTATTTAATATCTCTTTTTGTTCGTTATTTTCACGAAGTGTTTTACCTGTAGCTGTGATTCTGTCTGGATGAAGTGTACCTTCTTTTTTAAATAATTCATTAATGATTGCTGGAACGCCACCAGCTTCATGTACATCATGCATAGAGTAGGAAGAACTAGGTGCTATTTTTGACAAATAGGGCGTTTTTTTCGCAATTTCGTTAATCCTTGATAAGTCATAATCAATACCTGCTTCATTTGCAATTGCTAATGTGTGTAATACTGTATTGGTAGAACCCCCCATAGCCATATCTAAAGCAAATGCGTCATCAATTGCTTCTTTAGTTACAATGTCTCTTGGTTTAATGTCATTTTTGATATTGTCGACTAGTTTAAATGCTGCTTCTCTAATCATTTCTCTACGTTGTTCACTTACTGCAAGAGCTGTACCATTATATGGGAGAGCTAAGCCTAAAACCTCCATTAAACAATTCATTGAATTTGCTGTAAACATACCAGAACATGAGCCACAAGTAGGGCAAGCATTTTGTTCCATATCCAAAAATTCATCTTTTGAAATTGAACCATCTTTAAATGCTCCGACAGCTTCAAACATTGAAGAAAGTGTTAAAGCTTTGCCTTGTGATGATAAACCTGCTTTCATAGGTCCACCTGAACAAAAAATAGCAGGAACATTGGTTCTTACAGCAGCTAATAACATGCCAGGTGTAATCTTGTCACAGTTTGGTATGTAAAACACACCATCAAACCAGTGTGCATTGATGACTGTTTCTGCTGCATCAGCGATAACCTCTCTAGATGGCAGTGAATATCTCATTCCAATATGTCCCATTGCAATACCATCATCTACACCGATTGTGTCAAATTCAAAGGGGATGGCACCTGCTTCGCGAATTGCTTCTTTAGCAATATCAGCTAATTCTCTTAGGTGAACGTGCCCTGGAACAATGTCGATGTATGAATTACATATAGCTACGAAAGGCTTATTCATATCTGTTGGTTTTTCTAAAGCACCTGTTGCATGCAAAAGGCTTCTTGCTGGAGCTTGATGATCTCCTTTTTTGATCATATCGCTTCTCATATTAATTCCCCCATAAATTTGAAAATAAAAAAGCGTCCCAATAAATAATTGGGACGCTTTCAAGTCCCATTCAACTAGAAATAGGACTTAAACATTTAGTAGATTCTTTACTAAAGTTCCAGTCCTAATAGCATAATAAAATGACTAAAATATTTGAAGTTGTTGGTTGGTATTGCATTGTATATTTGGTCATCTCATTATGCTCCTTTCCGTTAGAATGGTTTATCTTTTAATGTGTTAAATTGAATTGTCTAAAAATTCGATAAATTAAATTTACTATACTGAACTTCTACTGTCAATGATTTTTTTAAATTTTCTATCAATTCAAATAATTCCAAAATGTTGGAACTTGTTTTAGTTTGAAGTAAAATAAGAAAAAATTTGTTAAACTATAATAGTTAATTTAATGATAATAAAGTTTTTAAAGAAGCAGATAATCATTAAGCGCTGATGTAATTATTAAATATATTAGTCATTTTTATCCATCAACAATATTTTGAAAGTAAATAGAAATACTTGTGCGAAGCTCAAGTATAAGCGACCCTAACTAAATTAATTTGGAACTGTTGCTAAAAAAGGAGAGGCATATGATTAAAATAAATGATTTAGAAAGTATGGCACATTTTGCAGAAGTGTTAGCGAAACATTTATCTACAGGGGACATTATTTTATTAAATGGTGATTTAGGCGCTGGTAAAACTACATTAACGCAATTTATTGGTAAAGCCATAGGTGTAAAACGAAATATAAATTCACCGACGTTTAATATCATTAAATCTTATCAAGGTAATGCATTTAAATTACATCATATGGATTGCTATAGATTAGAAGATAGTGAAGAAGACTTGGGATTTGATGAATATTTTGAAGATGAAGCTGTTACATTGATTGAGTGGAGTGAATTTATTGAATCATTTTTACCAAATAATCACCTAACTATAAATATTAAAACTATAAATGAAACGAAAAGACAAATAGAGATAAAAGCAGTCGGTGAACATTACCAAAAGTTAAAGGAGGTTGTTGAACATGATATATCTGTTGATTGATACATCGAATCAACCGTTGTCTGTTGCAGTAATGCAAAATAATGTAGTATTAGGTGAAATCAATACTAACGTGAAGCAAAATCATTCTACTCAGTTAATGCCAGCCATTCAACAGTTGATAAATGAGAGTGAAATAGCAAAAGAAGAAATAAATGCTATTATTGTTGCACAAGGACCTGGTTCATATACTGGTCTTAGAATTGGCGTAACCGTTGCTAAAACTTTAGCTTATGCATTGAATGCTGAACTATACGGTGTATCTTCACTAAAAGCGCTTGCTGCAACTGTTCAAGATGACGAACGACTATTGGTTCCAATATTTGATGCACGTAGAGAAGCGGTTTACACTGGCGTTTATCAATATAATGAAAATCAATTGGTTCAAATAGAAGAAGATCAATATTTACCAATACAAGAACTTCTCAACTTATTACATAGATTGGGGAAACCCTATGTATTTGTGGGCATAGATACTGAAAAAGTAAAAGATTTATTAGATAGTGATTGCATACCCAACTTACCAAAAGCAAAATATATGAAACATTTAATTGAAACTACTGACGATATACATCAATTTAAACCAAACTATATTAAATTATCAGAGGCTGAAAGAAATTGGTTAAACCAACAGAAAAAGAGTTAAATATACGTTTGATGACTTTGAGCGATGTACCTCAAGTATTTGATATTGAAAGAAATAGTTTTAACGACAGTAGTTGGACGATTGATGCTTTTTATCATGAAATAGAACAAAATGAGTTTGCACATTATTTTATTATTGAATATAATCGTATGATTATTGGGTATATTGGTATTTGGATAGTGATAGATCAAGCTCAGGTTACAACAGTTGCCATAGATGAAACATATAGAGGTTATGGTTTAGGACAGTTATTATTAAAATATGCGATGAATTATGTACAAACCAAATGTGAAATAATGAGCTTAGAAGTTCGTGTAGACAATGAGGTTGCACAACATGTGTATACAAATTTAGGCTTTCAATTTGGTGGTAAACGTAAAAATTATTATGGTGAAGGTGAGGATGCGATAGTGATGTGGGTGAATTTAAATGAGTGAGCAAACATTGATTTTAGCAGTTGAATCAAGCTGTGATGAAACGAGTGTTAGTATTATTAAACAGGGCACAGAGGTTTTAAGTAATATTGTATTAAGTCAGATTGAAAGTCATAAACGCTTTGGAGGTGTGGTACCTGAGGTCGCTAGCAGGCACCACGTGGAAGGCATTACAACGACAATTGACCAAGCATTAAATGAAGCAAAAGTAACAATGGAAGATATAGATGCAGTTGCTGTAACACAAGGCCCTGGGCTCATAGGTGCATTACTAGTAGGAATCAATGCAGCTAAAGCGTTAGCTTTTGCTTATGATAAACCATTGATACCTGTACACCATATTGCAGGGCATATTTATGCAAATCATTTAGAACAACCATTACAATTTCCTTTAATAGCTTTAATCGTTTCAGGAGGTCATACAGAACTTGTATACATGAAAGATCATTTGAATTTTGAAGTTATAGGAGAAACTAGAGATGATGCTGTTGGTGAAGCCTATGATAAAGTTGCAAGAACGATTGGCTTAGGTTATCCAGGTGGTCCGCAAGTTGATCAATTAGCAGCAAATGGTCAAGATTGTTATAACTTTCCAAGAGTTTGGTTAGAGGCAAATAGTTACGACTTTAGTTTTAGCGGGTTGAAAAGTGCAGTGATAAATAAATTGCATAATTTACGACAAAAAGGGTCTGAAATAAAACCTGAAGATGTTGCAACGAGTTTTCAAAATAGTGTTGTAGAAGTATTAGTTGGAAAAGCAGTGTCAGCTTGTGAGGCTTATGATGTGAAACAGTTAATTGTAGCTGGTGGTGTCGCGAGTAATAAAGGTTTAAGGGCAGCGCTTAATAAAGCATGTAAGGATTATGATACCAATTTGCGTATACCAAGCCCAAACCTTTGTACAGATAATGCTGCAATGATTGGTGCTGCAGCACATTATTTATATCAAGCAGGGTTAGTTGGAGATATGTCATTAAATGGATTTAACGATATGGATATTGAACAATTTTCATTAAATAATTAAAATTGGTATTGTAAATATTTAAATATGTAATAACAAATCATAGTGTAGTTTTAACTGAGTATCACAATGTACTTATTAAATGCGCACAAAGTATGTTAATTACTAATACTGGAAATGTTGGAGTAGGAATTTTAAATCAAACAGTGATTTGATTTATGTTTCTACTTTTTTTGAAATTTACTACTATGACTTTCAGAAAAAGATAAAGGATTGATTTTATCAATTTAATCAAGCTCAAATGTTTAAATATTAAAAAATGGGTATATATTTTAATATATAGTCATACTATATAGAATAATGTAAATAAGCATTACATTATTAGGAGGCGTCTTATAAATGAAATCAGTTCAGTATTTTAATTTTGAAAATAGTTTAGCAGCATTAGACTTTTATGAAAAAAATTTAGGTGCCACAGATATTCAACGTATTGGTGGTGACCATGAAATGTTTACAGATATGCCAGAAGAATTCCAAGTAGATAAAAACTTTACAATGAATGCTTCATTTAAAGTCTTAGGTGAAACATTTTATTGCAGTGACACATGGAAAAATAAAAAAATCGATAATAGTGGTGCGATTGTAACATTTACATTCGATCATAGTAATGAAGCGGATAAGCAACAAGCTATTGATTTTTTTAATAATGCTATAGCAGCTGGATGTGAAGAGGCAATGCCGTTAGGTAAAACGGAGTGGTCAGAATTATATGGTATGTTTAATGATCCTTTTGGTGTTACTTGGATGATTAATGCTGAATAAAATATTTAAACTAAATAAAGGAACAATGAAGTAAATGCAAACTTCATTGTTCTTTTTTTTTTGCATTCATAAACGCATTTATGATTATGTTATTAGGTTTAAGATTTCAAAGACTTAAGTGGAAGATGCTTTAGCTCGCGTATAAACTTGATTAGGGAATTTTAAGATTCTTAATAATTCAATAGCATTTCTTGTATCTGCTTTTCCAGCTTTAATTTTATAATCAAAAGCGATCTCATTTTCATAAATAATCTCATTAAAATGAAAGTTTTTGAAATTATCTTCTAATAACGTGGCTAATTCAATATCATGAGTCGCAGCTATGATTTCGTAATTTTGGCTATTACCTAAATAATTTAACACGGATTCAGAAGCAGCGATACGTTCAGTTGTATTGGTTCCTTTAAATATTTCGTCTATAAAGCAATAAATTTTATCCTCTGTTTTTAAATCAAATAATCGCTTAATAGATTTGATTTCTGTCATAAAATAACTATCACCAGACAAGATATCATCTTGGTTCACCATAGAAGTGAAAATTAAACCAGGTTTATACTTGAAGTAATTTGCAGTAACTGTATTTATCGTTTGAGCTAATAAAAGATTTAAGGCGATTGCTTTCATAAAAGTTGATTTGCCTGACGCGTTTGACCCAGTTAATAATATATGGCTATTGATTTCTAAATCATTAGAAATAGCATTGACAAGTAATGGATGCGTAAGTGCTTCAAATTCTACTGAATCATCATTACTTGCTTGAGGCAATGCATATTGTGATAGCGTTTCTCTCCACAATGCTATTGCATAATGATTGTCTATGCTACCTATATATTCATAACAAGCCATAACTTCAGATTCATATTTTTTAAAGCTATGTTGTATTAAATGGAAGATATGATAGTCCAACATAAATATTGCTTTAAATAAAAATGCAAATATCATAGAATCTTCTGCTGTATTTACTCTTCCTAGAAGACCGCTTAGCCTACGAGCAGCCTTAAAATGATTAAAGTCAACATCTATGGTAGGCGCACCATCTATTTTATGAATTGCATAAGCTTTTTTAATAACATTTGACGTATAAAATAAAGAGTTCAAATCTTGATCAAACGTTTTTCTAAGTATGCCACTCAAAATCATATTGAATATAGCAGCAAGTATAGTTAAAAGTATACCGATTTCAGGTTTTAAAAATGTAAATAGCAAAAAGGCTAACGGAAAATACGTAGTCAACATAAAAAAATGATTACGTTTCACTGTAGTCAATTGATCAGGGAACGTTGGATAAATCGCTTTACCTATTTTAGCAAGGTGGGTTGATATTTTAAGACGAAAAATATCATCATTTTTAAATTTTTGAATTAAAGCTTGATTATGAATCGTAAACATCTTTCTTAAGGTTGCATACAAGCGCATTTCGCCAATTGCAGAAAAATTAAAATTCATGTTGTCGAAAAGGGCATTTAAATTCAAATCAGCGTAAGTTTTATCATCTATAAGATTTGTTTCATCAAATTGGTGTTTATATGTATCAAATTGATAACTATACCTATGATTAGGTCGAACAAAAGATTCCAAAGGTTTTCTTAGTGACCATAAAGGTTTGATATCATGTTTTAATTTTTTATTGGCAATGATTGTCGTGATAATAAATAACAGTGTTGTTCCAATTATTAATGCGATTAGGAACCAAAAAATAGGATACATAAGTTTCACCTCATACTAAATTAATATGTTTTATTATGTCATGAAATAAATGGATTCACAAATAGCTGGATATGTTAAGTGGTGATATATGTCAATAGAGAACGTGCGTACTTATCAACAATTAGTGTATAACTTGTTGATAAGTCGTGGGCAAATGTGTGGATATGCATTGTTTTCTGAATATTCAACGGTTGAAAAGTTACATTTTACTTGTGGATAAATAGGATAACTCTGTGGATAGCTTTGATGATAGGGTTAAAGCTGTGAATAGTTAATGTGTAAAATAATAATAAAAAGTACGAAAAATGAAAAAATCATTTTTCGTACTTATAGTTAAAATTAGTTTTAAATTAACTTTTCTTGTAATTCTGCCCATTTTGACATGACTTGTTCTAATGCTTGTTCGCTATTTTCTTTCTCTTTGGCTAAACGATTTGCTTCCTCTGGATCACTATATATATCTGGTAAAGTAAGCAATTCATTGATTTCACTAATTTTAGTTTCAAAGTTATCTATCTCGGTTTCACATTCATCAATTTGGCGTTCAATTTGACGTTGTTCGCGTTTTTGAAGTTTTTGATCAATATAATTATCGTTTTGGGTCACTATCGGTTTTGTCTGATGTGAAGCTTCATATTCTTTTTTAGCTTGAATCGCTTCGTTTTCTTCTTTCTTCTCTATAAAATATTGATAATTACCTAAATACATTGTGCCACCATGAGTGTCTAGATCATAAACTTTGTTTGCAAGTTGATTAATAAAATAACGGTCGTGAGAAACAAATAAAATCGTTCCTTCGAAGTTATCCAATGCTTGTTCTAACATTTCTTTTGAATCTATATCAAGATGATTTGTAGGTTCATCTAAAATAAGTACATTGTTACGTTCAAGCATTAACAAAGCTAATTGTAATCTAGCTTTTTCACCACCAGAAAGGTCATTAATGATTTTTTTAACATCTTCTTGTACAAATAAAAATCTACCTAATACTGCACGTATATCTTTTTCATTCATTGATGGGTATTGGTCCCAAAGGTAGTCTAGTATTGTTTTACTAGATTTAAATTCAGCTTGTTTTTGATCATTGTAACCGATTTTTAAATTCGCACCAGTAGTAATTTCGCCGTTTAATTTTGGTTGAATACCTGCAACTGTCTTGATTAAAGTAGATTTACCGATACCGTTAGGCCCGATAATAGCGATATGGTCTCCTTTAGTTACTTCAATGTTGATACCTTTGGTAACTGCCTGTTCATAACCAATATCTAAATCTTTGATATGAAAAACATCATTACCTGTATTTCGATCAAAATCAAATTGGATATTAGCACTTTTGGCATCAACCATTGGTTTATTGATTCTTTCCATTTTTTCAAGCATTTTCCTACGGCTTTTAGCCATGCCAGTAGTTGAAGCCCGCGCTATATTTTTATCAACAAATGTTTCTAAGCGTTTAATTTCATCTTGTTGACGTTTATATTCTTGCATGCGTTTTTCATAATACTTATCTCTTTTTTTAATAAATTGTTTATAATTACCTATATAATGTTGTACATCTCCAAGTGCTACATCATAGATTTGATTTACTATTTTATCTAAAAAATATCTGTCGTGGCTAATGATAACAATAGCCCCTTTAAAATAGTTTAAATAACTTTCTAACCATTGCGTTGTTTCCATATCCAAATGGTTAGTTGGTTCATCTAGCAATAATAAATCAGGCTCACTTAGTAACATTTGGGCTAATGAAAGCCTTGTTTTTTGACCGCCACTAAAGTCATTAATAGGGCGACTGAAATCTGATTCAGTGAAATTTAGACCGTGGAGTACGGTTTTTATCTTACTTTCATATTGATATCCATCTTGTTGTTCGAATTCATTGGATAAGTATTCATAACGATCAATATGATTTTTATATTCATCTGTATCATATTCATTTGCATGCTGTGCTAACCAATCTGTTTCTTTTTTCATTTCAGATTCAAGTTTTTTCATATTTTCAAAAGGTTTGGACATTTCTTCAATCACAGTTTGGTTTGTGTTGAGAGTCATTTGTTGTGTTAAATAACCAAGTTTTAAATTTTTACTTTTTGAAATATGACCACTATCATAACCTTCGACGCCAGCGATAATTTTCATTAATGTAGATTTACCAGCTCCGTTACGTCCAACGATACCGATACGTTCGCCAGTTTTAACTTCAAAATTTACATTGTTAAAAATATCTTCTCCGTCGAATGATTTTGTAATGTCGTTTAATTGTAATAATATCATCCGATTTTGCACCTCTCTATTCATTATCATTCTACCGTATTCTGCGTGTTGTTAAAACTACCAGTGTTTATTTTTATAATGTATTAATGTATAATGTTGAAGTAATTATAAGATTAATTAGAGATTATAGTATAGGAGGACAAGATCTTGGCTAACCAAAGCGAAAAGATTCCTCGTGCCACGTTAAAACGGTTACCGTTATATTATAGATTCGTCAATACTTTGAAATCTAAAGGGATAGACAGAGTTAATTCTAAAACAATTAGTGAAGGTTTGAACATTGATTCTGCAACAATTCGTCGTGATTTTTCTTATTTTGGTGAATTAGGCAAAAAAGGGTATGGCTATAATATTGATAGCTTGTTACATTTTTTTAAAAATGAGATAAGTGAAAATGATGAAATTAAAATAGCCATCGTAGGTGTAGGGAACCTAGGTAAAGCATTACTAACATATAATTTTTCTATTCATGATGAAATGACTATCACAGAAGCGTTCGATATACGTGATGATGTAATAGGAACACAAATAGGCAATGTGGTTGTAAGCCCGTTTTCAAAAATCACTGATGTATTAAAGCAAGAGCAAATTGATGTCGTGATATTAACAACGCCTGAAAACGCAGCACAACAAGTTGCAGATACATTAGTTGAAGCAGGAATTAAAGGGATTCTAAATTTCACACCAACACGTGTTTATACACCGTCAGATGTACAAGTTCATCACATTGATTTAGGGATTGAATTACAGTCTTTACTTTTCTTTATGAAAAATTATAGTAATAAATAATGATTTTTAAATATTAACTTTGTAGAGACACAAACATTATTGATGTTTAGTTGTCTCTACAAAGTTTTTTTATTGTTCGCTAGCTCCGCTTCATCTTATACATATACCTATGAATAACCCTGAAAACATAAAGGTTGAAATTTCAGTACAAATCTAATATGATAATTCTTATTGATTTTATCGGAAAGAGGTAATGTTATGAAGTGGTTAATAATCAGTGGCTTAATCGTAGGTGGACTTTTGGGATTTGTCATGCAACGTACACGATTTTGTCTTGCTGGTGGATTTCGGGATATGTATATTCAAAAAAGTAATAAAATGTTTTATGCCTTGTTAATAGCAATATCAGTGCAAAGTATTGGACTGCTAATTCTAACTTCGACAGGGTTAGTAGAAATACCAGAGTCAACATATCCAATCATAGGTACGGTTATTGGCTCATTTATTTTTGGTATTGGAATTATATTAGCTGGTGGTTGTGCAACTGGTACATGGTATAGAGCTGGAGAAGGATTGATAGGTAGCTGGATAGCACTTATTGCATATGCATTTACATCAGCTGCTACTAAATTTGGTTTATTATTACCTTTAATGAACGGTATCAATAAACCTACTAATGTAAATACAAGTATGGCTCAAACAACTGGTATTCCAACATGGGTATGGGTCGCATTATTAACAATTATAACGGTTATATTTGTTGTTAAAACGCTACGTAAACCAAAGCCAAAATTTGCGGTACCCAAATTAAAACAAAAGTTTACGGGAATTCGTTATTATTTATTTGAAAAAAATACCATCCCTTTGTTGCAGCTATTGCAGTTGGGCTAATTGCATTATTGGCTTGGCCAGTGAGTGAATCTACTGGCAGAATGTACGGTTTAGGAATTACAACGCCTTCTGCAAATATCGTTCAATTTTTTGTAACTGGTGATCTTCAACTATTAGATTGGGGTGTATTCCTTGTTTTAGGTATCTTTGCTGGTTCTTATATTGCAGCAAAAGGAGCTAGAGAATTTAAATGGAGACTACCTGATAAAAAGACAATCCGCAATAGTGTTATTGGTGGCGTATGCATGGGATTTGGTGCATCAGTAGCAGGTGGTTGTTCTATCGGAAATGGTTTAGTTGAAACAGCTACAATGTCTTGGAAAGGCTGGATTGCGCTTGCATCAATGATACTAGGTGCTTGGTTTATGAGTTATTTCATATTTATTAAGCCGATGAAAAAAGCACAAAAATCTACAACTCAAACAGTTTCCGCACAAACACAAACGACATAAATTTTATTTTTAGGAGGATTTCATTATGGTATATGAATTAGGTACAGTAGGTATGGTTTGTCCTTTTCCTTTAATTGAAGCACAAAAGAAAATGACTACTTTAGAGAATGGTGACGAATTAAAAATTGATTTCGATTGTACTCAAGCAACTGAAGCAATTCCAAATTGGGCAGCTGAAGAAGGTTATCCAGTTACTAATTATGAACAACTTGATGATGCTTCATGGACAATCACTGTTCAGAAAGCTTAATGATATAACATTAAATTTAAATAACTGGGTAAGATGAAAGTTAATGTTATATTAAAAAATATTAATTTATTATATACTGCTCACTGAGAGAAAGTCCGAGACATATTCTATGATGTTTCGGACTTTATTTTGTTTTATAAAATTGTCTTATATTGAATGACACATGTTGTAATGGCAAATGAGATTAGTCGTCTTTGAATGATATATATTTTTAATACTAATAATGTATATAGTTGCTTCTTGAACTCAGTATTATTTTTGTGTTTACAAAGTAGTTTGAGTTTGACTTTTAACAGTATTTAAAGGGAATACAATATGATAAAATAGATGATGTTTACAATGCCAAGTAATGAGAGTGAAAATAAAATATGATTGGCATATCAAAGTATAATATTTTTTAGATAATTGATGATAAATTCAGTTACTGGCAATATGTGCAATTATGGCGTCAAAATAATATGCGATAAGTTAAATTATGGACGTTAACAAATCTATACAAATTTAAATAGTAATTTAAAAATTGATGTGTGAGGAACTTTTTATATGAATAAAGTCGATGCCATTTTAAGTACCATTGGTTGATGGCGCCCTTGTTACAGGAATCACATTTCGATTAATACATCATACCGCGTGTACAATTGTTTTGTAGCATTGGAAGCCATAGCTTTGTATCAATGAATCGGATAAATCTAATATAATGATAATGAAATACATAGATATTATGATGCACTGAATTGCGACAGAACAAATATCAGAAAGTAGTAGTTTGTAATAGGAGGAAATAAAGTGAGTGAATGGACAAGAGATGAACGTTATCAACGTTATGAAGATATTAATCAAGAAACAATGGACGAATTAACTGAGCGTGTGAATCAATCTAAATATAGACAATTGTTTCATATCCAGCCGAAAACAGGATTGTTAAATGATCCTAATGGTCTAATTTATTATAAAGGATATTACTATATCTCACATCAATGGTTTCCTTTAGGAGCCGTCCATGGTTTGAAATATTGGTATACATATAAAAGTAAAGATTTAATAAATTTTGATGATCAAGGAATTTCACTAAAACCAGATACGAAAGATGACAGTCATGGTGTATATAGTGGCAGCGCATTTACATATAACAACAACTTGTATTATATGTATACAGGAAATCATAGAGATGAAAATTGGAATAGAAAGTCTACACAACATATAGCTAAGGTACATGACAATGGTGAGGTTCAAAAATTTCCTAAAGCAGTAATAGCAGCACCACCGTCAGGCTATACGCAACATTTTAGAGATCCTAAAGTATTTGTGAAAGATGAAATTTACTATGCAGTAATTGCTGCACAAAATGAAGAAGGATATGGAAGAATACTTCAATATCAATCAACAGACATTGTGAATTGGACATTTCAAGGTGAAATAAAAACAAAACTTGAGGCGTTTGGTTTTATGTGGGAATGCCCAGATTATTTTAATTTAGATGGTTTCGATTTACTGCTATTTTGTCCTCAAGGTATTGAAACAGAAGGTGAAAAATTTAGGAATATTTATCAATCTGGTTATATTATGGGGCAATACGACATAGATCACCTCGTTATGGATCATGGTGATTTTCATGAATTAGATCATGGTTTTGATTTTTATGCGCCTCAAACTTTTACAGATGAATATGGCAAAAGAATACTCATTGGTTGGATGGGTTTACCAGAAGTGAACTATCCTACAGATTCAGATGGTTGGGCGCACTGTTTAACAATTCCTCGTATTTTGACAATTGAACAAGGTAATTTAAAACAGCGTCCTATTAAAGCACTTCAACAATTAAGAACGAATAAAGAAACAGCATTAGGTTATGCTAATAAGTTTACGCGATTTTTAAATCCATATGAAGGTAAACAATTTGAATTGATTATTGATATTTTGGAAAATGACGCTACTGAAATTTATTTTGAAATCAGAGCTTCAAAATCACAGTCTTTACTTATTGCTTATAATACAAAAACAAGAAAAATTACATTGGATCGTAGTGAAAGTGGCTTATTACCAGAACCAGTCGATGGTAATACACGTAGCACGTATTTAGATACGCCATTATCTCAACTACAAATGTTCGTAGATACATCGAGTATTGAACTATTTTGTAATGATGGTGAACGTGTGATGACTTCAAGAATTTTCACAGATGATGATGCCATAGGATTTAAAGCTTCTACCGAATCTGGCCAAGTCTTTCTTAATTTTACAAAATATGACATAAAGGATGATCAATAAATGAAACGTTTACTTGCAATAGGGGAAGCACTTATCGATTTTATCCCTAATCAAAAAGATTCAAAATTAAAAGACGTTGAAGGGTTCACAAGACAAGTCGGTGGTGCGCCTTGTAACGTTGCCTGTACTACGACAAAATTAGGTGGGCAAGCAGAAATGATTACCCAGTTAGGTAATGATGCATTTGGTGATTTGATTGTTGAAACCATAAGTAATATTGGTGTGCATACAAACTATATTCGACGTACAGATGAAGCGAATACTGCTTTAGCATTTGTAAGTTTAACCAAAGAAGGGGAACGTGATTTTTCATTCTATCGTAAACCATCAGCAGATATGTTATACCAGCCTAGCAATATAGATGCAATTACTGTAACAGAAAATGATATGTTACATTTTTGTTCTGTTGATTTAGTAGATAGTCCAATGAAACAGGCGCATAAAGCGTTAATAAATAAGGTGAAATCGGCAAATGGTACGATTATCTTTGATCCTAACGTACGCTTGCCGTTATGGACTAGTGAAGCGGAATGTAAAAATGCAATTCGTGAATTTTTACCATTAGCGCATGTGCTTAAAATTTCAGACGAAGAGCTGACATTTGTGACTGGAAAAAAAGTTGAAAAAGAGGCCATCGCGTGGCTATTCCAAGGTAGCGTGGAGGCAGTTATTTATACTAAAGGCAAAGAAGGTGCAGAAATTCATTTTAAAGATGGCACAGTGATTGATCACCCTGGTTATAAAGTGAAAGTGATAGATACTACTGGCGCTGGCGATGCTTTTATAGGAGCATTAATTAATAGATTGGCAGTATCTGATATTGTGAATCCAATAGAAGCATTAAAACTCCAAGGTGAAGATATACTTCAATTTAGTAACATAGTTGCTGCAAAAGTTACTACTAAATATGGCGCGATTGAGAGTATACCTAGTTTAGATGAAGTTAATGAGGTACTTGAATATTAAAAGAGTGAACGTGGAAAGCAATCTTATTCAATGAATCCAATTACGTTAAGATGAGTGTGGGGATAATAAGGATTAAGGAATATTTGGGCATTAGCGCATGTATAAGTCCCACTAACTCAATAAATTGAGAAGTGTGCTTTAATGATAATAGGCAGAGACAATGAATTGTCTCTGCCTACTAATTTATGTATTAAATTTTTTTGACATTACGTACGGACGCGTAGCAGTGTTCATTATTTTTGAAGTAAACAATACGAGACTTAGAATCAATGGATTCTATATTGTGTCTATTAACAACAAAACTATTATGACATCTAAAAAATCGTTCATCTAAATTATCGATTTCTTTTAAATTACCATAAAATTCAATTTGCCTATTGTCTAGATGAGCAATCAAACGATGTGAATTCGAAGAAGATTCAAAAAACATTACATCATCATATTGTACATAAATAGAATTACTGCCACGTTTGAGCTCGATTGTTTCAACTGTGTTTTCTTTTGAAAGTAGCTTCAATCGAGTTTCTGATGTTTCGAGACAATCAATTACTCTTGATTTTAATTCATCAGGATCATCTTTGAAAATAAAATCCATAGCAGCAACTTTATATACAAAAGTTAAATAAGTGAGCTCACTGTGACTTGTGACAAATATAATATTGCTCACTGGATCGTATTTTCTAATCTCACTTGCTAATTTAATGCCATTAATATCAGCTTCTAATTGTATATCAAGAAAATAACAACCAATATCCTTAAGTTCTTTTGCACGTTCCAATACCTCATAAGGATCTGACGTAGCTACTTCAATTTCCATTGGCTTTTCTTCTATCATGATGTAATTATTGATAATTGAAACTATATTTTCACGTTGTCTTACATCATCTTCACAAATGAATATTTTCATATTTACACATCCTTATGAATTAGAATTTAATATTTCTACTTTTTGGATAAAGTAATTATTATCAATAGTTGTATCTAATAAAACATTGGAAGTTGCATCGGTTATTTCCTTTAAGTTAGATAATCCTAAACCACGATTTTTTCCTTTTGTTGAGTAGTTTTCTTGGAATAAAGTATGCACTCTAGGCATATCAGGTTTACATTTATTCATGATGATAAACATCACTGAATCATCTTCATTTTTGATAAAAGCAATGCGAATTAAAGGGTCATCTTCAATTTTTTCTGATGCTTCTATGGCATTGTCTAATAAAATACCAATAACTCTACTTAAATTGATAATAGGCATATCAATTTTTTCAATTGGTTCTGGAACTTCAATGCTCAATCTTATATTTTTTTCTTGAGCTTGTAATATTTTAGTTGTTAATAAACCTTTAATTTCACGAACTTTTAAATTTTCAATGCCATTAATTTTAAGTGTTTTCATTTGCATATTATCTTGCATTGGTATGATTTCTTCATTAAAATACTTACGTAAACCTTCCATATCGTCTTCTCGGATATAATCAGATAATGTTGAAAGTATATTAACATAGTCATGTCGAAATTTACGCATCTCATTATTAATTTTTTCAATTTGCAACGTATATTTATAATAATTTTCTATTTCTTTGATATTACGTTTATATTGAATTTGTCGTATAATGCTGAAGGAAATAGTAATGATTAAAATAGCAGTAGTAATAATGACCACTGCATACATGATAGAAATAAATTTAGCATCACCAAATGAAACATTTTGGTTTGGTAAATAAAAATATATTAATCCTAAGATGATAAGTAGAAATAAACTGACTAATATTAAATATAATTTATTCAAAGATAAATCTGAAAAAGAGAGTCGTTTTATAAAAAATCTTGCTATGTATGCATAAATTAATGAAAATATAGTGAAAGTAATAGCATAAAATATTGAAAAATTATATTTGACAACTATTATATCTACAATTAAACTGCTTAACCACAAACTTGTGAAATTAGCCATATATAAAATGAAAAAACAAATCATTGTAGTAACAATACCAAGGAATTTGTTTTTATAATACATAAATATTAAGCTCGCAACGAATAAAAATAGTACAGCTTTTGATTCAATTATAAAAAATAGAATAGCAGAAAGGATTATAATTCCAATAATAGAAATATAATCCTTTTTCATAAATTGAACACCACTTATAAGGCGCAAAGTATAAAATAAAATAATTGCTTGTAATAATGATAAAATCAATGAAAATAAAACTGCCATGTTATACACACTTTCTAAGTAACTATTATTTTATTTGTATAAATCTGTTAATTCTTTAGGAATTTCAGGTTCGTCAACAAATCCTGTACAAGGTTTAACACTAGAGATTGTGCCAATAAAAGCAAAGAACTTAGCAAAAACGGTTATAATTGATTCGAAAAAATTCATAATTAATAATCCTCCTTAGGGAAAAATATTGGAACTTGTAAAATTGAAATAATAGTTATACCAAGCAACATTAGTTGTTGATATGGTTCATTTAAAAATACAGAAATAATTAATAAAAATAAAGTTACAATGATAGCTTTGATTTTTTTTCCTTTTCTAAGTCGTTGTGGAATAGGTTGCTTTTTAGTCGCAGATGGTGCATAAATTATAATTAAAATTAATCCCATTAAAGATAAAGTGTACATTATTAAAGACGGTACTTTCATATACCCGACTATCCAAGGAAGTAAAACAAAGAAAAAAAGACTTTCTAAATAACATAATAAAGAACTTCTAGCATGTGCACCATGTGCAAAATGTCTAATTACAAAAAATGATAAGTGTACAGTTAGTGTGTATAAAAACAGGTTACAAAGGATCGAAATGCCATAAATTACAATTGCTTTAAAAAAGTTACTTACTACAACTTGCATGCCTAAACGCATTTTCAAATATTCAATATTATCTAGGCTATTGTGTATTTGAAGTTGTTTAACAAGACTATCAATTTTATTATCAATTAATTTTACCATTGGCTATTCTCTCCTCACCCGTATTATACAATTTTAATTATATTTTAGGCGTCTCATTGCTTAACTGTAAGTTTTATATTCCTAACTGTTTGAATTTCTTATCTTTTTAATTTTAACATATAATTCTTAACAAATAAGTATGAAATATAACGAGTTAGGAATTATTAAACGCAATTCTAGAAATCCATGGTTTAATATACTTGTATCACAAAGAAGTGATAAAATTATTTAGACTTAACCGTTTAAATGAAGATGTTAATTAGGCTTTTGAGCAGGAGTCTAATTGGCTTTACTAAATTGTAACTGTATCTTCGTATAGTTATTGGAGTTACAAGTTTAGTTGTCGGTTTCATTTCTTTGAATACGGACAAGAGGAGGCTGATGTTGTGACAAGAACCTTTTCAGTAATAGCTAGTGGTTTCGTAAAATAGTACTAGATTAGTACACAACTCGCTTAATACGTTAAGCAAATCCCTTAAATTTGTATTTGTAGACCTTTCCCAGTCTCAAATCAAATCTATTTTAACTTTGTCTATAACAGAGACAATTTAAAATTTAAACATGTAAGCTATCGTAAACATCATTCAATTTATCATTTTAATCGGTAAATTCACTAATTTTTTTCATAATTAATAACATCCCCAAAAAATAGATAGAGAAATAACTGTATAAAACATTCCCTTAATAATAAGTTACAAAAAACCGTGAGTCTCTCCCAAGCTCACGGTTTTTTTATGTTTATTTATAAAGGTGTGGTCTCAAATTTTTAAAGACTGGTATTGCTTCACGTTGTTTGGCAACCTCATCTAAATTTAGTGAACAACTTAATCTTCCTTCTTTGTCATTGAGTTGATCTATAATTTCACCATTTGGATTAATAATCATTGAGTTACCAGCATATTCTGTTTTACCATCGTCACCACAGGTGTTACAACCGACGACAAACATATCATTTTCTATCGCACGTGCTTTTAGTAAAGCAATCCAATGGTCTAATCTAACACTTGGCCACTGCGCTACATAAAATGCGATTTCTGCACCTTTACGTGCTGGATAACGTAATATTTCAGGAAAACGTAAGTCATAACAAATAATTTGTGCAATTTTCACTCCGTTAGAAAGTGAAAAAGGCTCAGGCACAGCGTTACCTGGACTCATAAAGAGTGGCTCATCTAGCATCGGGACGAGGTGTACCTTATCGTAACTATTGATTAAATAGCCTTGTTTCGATACTGCAAAGGCAGTGTTATATACATTTTCTTTCATAATATTAGACACAGAACCTGCTACAATATCTACTTGATATTGTATAGCTAATTTTGAAATAAATTCAAAACTTCGTGATAACTGTTGATCAGCTAGTTTGTTTAATTGGGGTAAGGCATATCCGTTATTCCACATTTCTGGCAATACAACAACATCTGTTTCAGTTGTTACATAATTAGAGAACCAATTTTTAATGGTTGTTTCATTAAATGAAACATTTGCTGGTTCAATTTTAAGTTGAAAGATTTCTATATTCATCAATTTCACCCCTTGTATTAGTGTTAGACTAAATATACTAAATATATTTAGAAAATTCAAAATTTGGTTAATAGTATTATAAAGCAAGTATAAAAAAGAGGCGAAGACATGAAAGTCTTTGCCTCATATAATGATAGTTATATAAACGTATATAAATAAATTTATTTTTGTCTATGTTTTTTGATGGTGGATGTAAAATATCTTGTCATGCTGTAGATATTTAATTTTTTACTTTTTTATAAGGAAGCGTTTATCTATATCATTAAATTCTTTTTCGCTAGCTTCTTCACGAATATTACCGAAAGGCATTTGTGCCATAAGTTTCCAAGTTTTAGGAATATCAAAAGCTTCAGAGACTGCTACGTCTACAAGTGGGTTATAATGTTGTAATGAAGCACCGATACCTTCAGTACTTAGTGCTGTCCAAATAGCGAATTGATGCATGGCGTTTGTTTGGCTTGACCAGATTGCAAAGTTTTCTGCATAGTTAGGCATTTGATTTTGTAAACTTTCGATGACTTCTTCATCTTCAAAGTATAAAACTGTACCGTATGAATGTTTAAAATTATCAATTTTATCAGCGGTAGGTTGGAAATCGCGATCAGGTCCCATTGTATTTTTTAGTTCTTCTTTTGTGATTTCCCAGAATTTATCATGATTATCATTTAATAATAAAACAATACGTGTAGATTGTGAGTTAAATGAAGAGGGTACATGTTTAATTGCATGTTCAATTATATTTTCAACTTCTTTATCAGAAATTGAAATTTCTTTATTTAAACTATAAATTGTACGTCTCGTTTCTATTGCTTTTTGAAATGCATCTAAATCTTTTGATTTTTTAGTGAATAATCCCATTATAGTAGCTCCTTTATTAATTCAAAATATATATCTAGTATAATAATTATATCAGATTTTGTAAATAGGCTTTTTACAAAAAATTTCAGATTTATTACTTTTTCCTTTCAATAACCATCTATTTAATGAAAAAAAGTGAGCTTTCTAATATAATTATAATGAATATAAGGTCTATTACTATGGAGGTGAGAAAATGAAAGGGTATAAAATGAATAAAATATTAGTTTCTAGCTTCGCTTTTGCTATAAGTGCTTCTTTATTATCAAAACCGATTCAGGCAGCTGAAGATCAAAAAAATAATATATCAACTGATACAAAAGATGTTTTAGCTGGAAATGATGACATGGGACGTTCAAATTTTGTACCTTCAATTTCCGACCTTTATAGCACAGATGGTAAAGAAAATTTTGATACTAACGTTGAAAACAATAATACAATAAAAAATGAGTTGTCAGCTGATAAATTAAATTCAGGTGAAAAAGAAAAATCAGTAGACGATGACGTATTTAATAATGAAGGTACTGATACACCAGTTCAACCAGATGAACCAAACGATGGAGACACGTCTGATTTAAGTGAAGACGATAATACAGGAGAGCCAACAACACCAGATGAACCAAACGAAGATGAAAGCACACCATCAGAACCAGACAATCCAAGTGATGAAGACACGTCTGATTCAAATGATGGAGATAACTCTGGTACAAATGAAGGGAAAGATGAACCAAGCGATGGTGACACGTCTGATGCAAGTGAAGACGATAATACAGGAGAGCCATCAACACCAGATCAACCAAACGAAGATGAAAGTACGCCATCAGAACCAGACAATCCAAGTGATGGAGAAACATCAGGTTCAAGTGAAGACGATAATACAGAGGAGCCATCAACACCAGATCAACCAAATGAAGATGAGAGTACACCATCAGAACCAGATGAACCAAGTGATGAAGATACGTCTGATTCAAATGATGGAGATAACACTGGTACAAATGAAGGGACAGACGAACCAAGCGATGGAGACACGTCTGATGCAAGTGAAGACGATAATACAGGAGAGCCATCAAAACCAGACAAACCAAACGAAGATGATGAGAGTACACCATCAGAACCAGATGGATCAAGTGATGAAGGCACGTCTGATTCAAACGATGGAGATAACTCTGGTACAAATGAAGGGACAGACGAACCAACGACTCCAGACCGACCAGATGAAGGTGGAGGCACGCCGCCAAAACCAGACAAACCAAACGATGGAGATAATTCTGGTGCAAATGAAGGGACAGATGAACCAACGACTCCAGACCGACCAAATGAAGGTGGAGGCACGCCGCCAAAACCAGACAAACCAAACGATGGAGATAACTCTGGTACAAATGAAGGGACAGACGAACCAACGAACCCAGGCCGACCAAATGGAGGTGGAGGCACGCCGCCAAAACCAGACAAACCAAGTAATGGAGATACATCTGGTTCAAATGGAGGAACAGACGAACCAACGAACCCAGGCCGACCAAATGGAGGTGGAGGCACGTCGCCAAAACCAGACAAACCAAGTAATGGAGATACATCTGGTTCAAATGGAGGAACAGGTGTACCGACGACTCCTGATCGACCTAATGATGGGGGAGGCACGTCATCAAAACCAGATAATCCAAGTGAAGGAAGTACATCTGGTTCCAATGGAGGAACAGGCGTACCGACAAATCCAGACCGACCGAATTTGACACCTCCACAAACACATTACCCAAATAAACCAAGTAATGGAAACCATAGAAGTGGTAATGGCGATGCGTATCAGCCAACACAACCAGTCAAACCTTCAAATCCTACACGACCAAACTTAAAAAGACCAAGTGAAAATACGCAACCAAACAAAAATCAAAATGAAATAAATTATGGAGACTTGTCAGTTAAACAAGATACAAGTCAAACGTCGAGCAGTACAAATAGTGATCGTCAAATTTTAAATAGATTTAATCAAATGTCTACCGGTTCGTTTAAATATAATCCTTTTGTCGTAAACCAAGTAAAACAATTAAATAATGGTGAACAAAAAATCTCTAACAGAGATATTTTATCCATTCTTAGACCACAACGATTTGATGATAATGCTTTTTTAAATGAGTTACAGAAAGGAACGAATTATTTTAAATTTCAGTATTTTAATCCTTTGAAATCACAAGATTATTATCAAAATTTGGATAATCAAGTATTAGCTTTGATTACTGGTGAAATTGGATCAATGCCAGATTTAAAAAATCCAAAAACGGAAAGTGCTTCAAGTAAATATGAGTATCACTCTAGCAGCGATGAAGAAATGACTGAAACTGCAGACAAAAATTCAAAAAATACTATCGATATAAAATTTGAACGTACTTTATTCGCTTTAATAACAGCTATTTTTATGATATTTATTGGTGTCGTAGTTGGTTACTTTGTTCATCGTAAAAATAAAAATAATGAATAATTGAAATATAAAAAGGACTAATCCATTCAATAGTATGGATTAGTCCTTTATTTTGAGCATAGAAGTTATTTCCAAATTTGTTAAATAATAAGACTGAAAATAAAAGAAGTAGTTTCTTGTAATTCTTTTATTTTTTCTGGGCCAATTAAAACTTGAATTATTACCACAAAACCATTTTGCATCATATGTACAGCAATAGGTACCCATATGCGTTTTGTAAAAGCGTATAACCCTGAAAAAATCATTCCCATACCAAAGTAAATGATGAAGAAGGCTGGATCACCATGTGCAGCACTAAATATAATAGAACTTACTACTGAAGCTACTATGAATTTTAGGGTTTTATTACCTTTCATAAGTTGATATAACTCACCAAAAATAACTTTTCTAAATACATATTCCTCGAGGATTGGACCTACGACTGAAATTAAAATAATGAAGACGGGAATATCCTGAGCTACTTTCATTAACCTTTCAGTATTTGGACTTGATTGTGGACCACCTAATACGAACATATTAATTAAATTAGCAATAATTTGATAGACCATAACACAAACATATCCAACGAGCGCCCATAATATTGCGTAGCGTTTCTTTTCTTTTGTTCGTTGTTCTAATTGTGTTGGATTAGCAATGAAATTATTGATTATAATGATAATGATTGATGCGATTATAAATAAAATAACTTGTGTATAAATATTGGTAAACATTAACGATTTACCACTTAAATTGTTGAAAAAACCTGCCATATGTAAAAATATAACACCATATTGCGCTAGACCATAAATAATTAATGTCAATATGGATACCCACAAACGAGACATAATGAACCTCCAAAAAATAGTTTATATCTTATTTTATCGTAAATTATCGTCACACACAAAATATACAACGATGGTTTTAACTTGAAATGTTGACCAACTTTGATTATTATAGAAATTAGATTAGCACTCAAGGTAATGAAGTGCTAAAGATTTCTAATTCTAAGGAGGAACAATCAATGTTAAAACCATTAGGTAACCGAGTAATTATTCAAAAAATAGAACAAGAGCAAACAACAAAAAGTGGTATTGTATTAACAGATAGCGCTAAAGAGAAGTCAAATGAAGGTACGATAATTGCAGTAGGTGCAGGACGTATTTTAAAAGATGGTTCTCGAGTTGCTCCTGAAGTGAACGAAGGCGATAACGTTGTTTTTCAACAATATGCTGGCACAGAAGTTAAACGTGGAGACGAAACATATTTAATCCTTAACGAAGATGATATTTTAGCAATTATTGAATAATAAATTATAAAACGATAAATCATACTAACAACATGGAGGTTAAGAAATATGGCTAAAGATTTAAAATTCTCTGAAGATGCACGTCAATCTATGCTAAGAGGTGTAGATAAATTAGCAAATGCTGTTAAAGTTACAATTGGTCCTAAAGGGCGTAATGTTGTATTAGATAAAGAGTACACTTCACCATTAATTACTAATGATGGTGTAACGATTGCAAAAGAAATTGAATTAGAAGATCCTTATGAAAATATGGGTGCTAAATTAGTACAAGAAGTAGCAAATAAAACAAATGAAATCGCTGGTGATGGTACAACAACAGCTACTGTATTAGCACAAGCAATGATTCAAGAAGGTTTAAAAAATGTTACAAGTGGTGCTAATCCAGTTGGATTACGTCAAGGTATCGACAAAGCTGTAGAAGTAGCGATTGAAGCTTTACATGAAATTTCACAAAATGTAGATAATAAAAATGAAATCGCTCAAGTTGGTTCTATTTCAGCAGCTGATGAAGAAATTGGTAAATATATTTCTGAAGCAATGGAAAAAGTTGGAAATGACGGTGTTATTACAATTGAAGAGTCAAGTGGCTTTAATACTGAATTAGAAGTTGTAGAGGGTATGCAATTCGACAGAGGTTATCAATCTCCATATATGGTCACAGATTCAGATAAGATGGTTGCAGAGTTAGAAAGACCGTATATTTTAATTACAGATAAAAAGATTTCATCTTTCCAAGATATTTTACCGTTATTAGAACAAGTGGTTCAAGCTAATCGTCCAATTTTAATTGTAGCTGATGACGTTGAAGGTGACGCATTAACAAATATAGTCTTAAACCGTATGCGTGGTACATTCACAGCAGTAGCAGTAAAAGCGCCTGGATTTGGTGATCGTCGTAAAGCTATGTTAGAAGATTTAGCAATTTTAACAGGTGCACAAGTGATTACTGACGATTTAGGCCTAGAACTTAAAGATGCATCAATTGATATGCTTGGTACTGCTAACAAAGCTGAAATTACTAAAGACAATACTACAGTTGTCGATGGTGATGGTGATCAAAACAATATCGATGCAAGAGTAAGTCAAATCAAATCACAAATTGAAGAAACTGATTCTGATTTTGATAGAGAAAAATTACAAGAACGTTTAGCAAAATTAGCAGGCGGTGTTGCAGTAATTAAAGTTGGTGCTGCAAGTGAAACAGAATTAAAAGAACGTAAATTACGTATTGAAGATGCTTTAAATTCTACAAGAGCTGCTGTTGAAGAAGGCATCGTAGCAGGCGGTGGCACAGCATTTATGAACATTTTTGATAAAGTATCGAAAATTGAAGCTGAAGACGATGTAGCTACTGGGGTTAATATTGTCTTAAAAGCTTTAGAAGCTCCTGTACGTCAAATAGCAGAGAATGCTGGTTTAGAAGGCTCAATTATAGTTGAAAGACTTAAAAATTCAGAAGTTGGCGTTGGCTTTAATGCGGCTACTAATGAATGGGTAAATATGCTTGAAGCTGGTATCGTAGACCCAACTAAAGTAACACGCTCTTCGCTTCAACACGCAGCAAGTGTTGCAGCAATGTTCTTAACAACTGAAGCAGTCGTAGCCAATATTCCTGAAGAAAATAACAATGACCCACAACCAGGTATGGGCGGTATGCCAGGTATGATGTAAAAAGACCATATAACGTTGATATGGTGGTATATCGTTCGCTCAATGGTCATAATTTAGTCATAGAAATTTTAAAATAATTCTTTACTGACGTTTTCCATGAGATTACTAAATCTTTGGGAAGCGTCTTTTTTGTATGATTTTGTAATGCCTGCGTAAATATTCATAGTCGTCTGAATATCCTTGTGACGTAAACGTTCTTGAATTTCTTTAATATGCACACCAGCTTCTATTAAAAGGCTGCAGTGAGTATATCTGAACGAGTGCGTCGTGATGTTCTTATCAATATCAGTCATGGACATAATCGACTGTATCCATTGTGAGAGTTTTTTTATAACAAGTGGGTAACCGTTATTATCTGTGAAGATGAAATCATTATCCACGTATAACTCATTTTTCCATTTATCTTGCACATTTACTTTATAATCCTGAAGTAACTTAATAACGTTAGGATCTATTGAAATTTTACCGATAGATGATTCTGTTTTGGGTGTGAGTATTTGATAATTTTTCTTGTTATTATTCGGATTGTAATAAGTCTTTGTGATACTCACTGTGCATTCTTCAAAGTTGATATCAGACCATTTAAGCGCTAATACTTCACCAGCACGCATACCAGAATATGAAAGGAAGGTAAATAATTCAAAGCTATTCAGTGGCTTGTGGTGGTGCTTAGCAACGCATAGAAACTCAAATAATTCATCTTTTTCAAGAAACTTTTGTTGTATGTTATTCTGTTCCAAATCCTCAACAGTAGGCTTAAATTTGGCTCTTTTTATTCCCTCAATAGGTGACTTAGCAATTATCTTCATATCTAACGCATACTTAAATATAAGGTTGGTCGAGCTTATAATACTATCTACATAATTTTTACTGAATCTAGTGCTTATATCGTCCACAAATGCTTGATAATCACGCTTAGTTATTGTTTGTATACTTCTATTACCAAATAGCTCTTTAGCATGGTATATAGCCTTCTCACGTGCTCTCACACTACTTACTTTTGCATCTCTACTATAATGATTTATCCATTCATCAGCTACAAAGTTAAATGTATGAGTGGAAGGTGCGATATACTCACCATTTCTTATTTGTCTTTCAACCATTTCAGCGTGATTCTTAGCATCAGATTTACGAGCAAAACCCGATTTAGATATATATTCATATTTACCAGTGTTAGGATTTTTACCTAGTGATATACGATAACGCCAGTTGTTGCCACGTTTTTCAAAGTTTGCCATTTAATCACCTTTATTTAATATGAAATTTTTTCAGTGTTTCAAATTTACTATCTTCAAATAATTTCAAAGCGATATAATCATTCTTCTTCAGTGAAACTTGATCTCTTTCTATGGTTTCTATTTTTGCATCCATATCCAAGATATCTTTTAATTGATTTTTTACACCAGTTATCAGTTTATTTATAAATTCAGTTCTAAAAGAAATACTTAAATTGTCTACAAAACCAAAAAATTCACTATCGGTATAATGTTCAGATGATTCCAGTTGCACAGATAAGTACCAGTCAAAATCGCCAGTTTTTACAGGTATATCGTAAGAATTTCCAGAATACACGTTTATATCTATATAAAAGTCTTTTTCATAATTTTGGTTTTTAATAGTAACTTCAAAAGACTTTAAAACATCTTTGTTTTTTTCACTATTTATCATTTTATAATTAATTAAATAAGGTGAATATTCAAAGAATTCGCAAGGTGTTACACCCAGAAAATTACATAATTTATCAACTGTATCGAATTGTACACCTTTCCCGGTGTTTTCAGATACGGCCATTAATGTAGTTTTAGAAATACCTGTTTCTTCATATATATCAGAAATTTTTAATCCTCTTTCAGCCATAAGTACTGATAATCTACTTTGTATCATTATGTAACCTCCACTTATTATTATATTCGTATCATACTATAACTCACTAAAAATTAACAGTACAAACTAATATATTAGTGATGTTTGACATTTGGTATTTAGTAGTTTAGTATACTATTTATAACAGATATCAAAAAAATATAACAAACATCTGTTATAAAGGAGTGAGGAAAATGAATAATCAATTTAGGGTTATATTAGCTAGAAAAAAACTTAATATCTCAGAAGTATTTGAAAATACTGGTATAGCTAAAACAACTTTATATGGTTTGTATTACGAGAGGACAAAGAATCCTGATACATCTACTATTATGAAAATTTGTAATTATCTTGAAATTACCCCTAATGACTTTTTTGGAATTGATAACGTAATTAAGGAGGCATAATAAATGTTCAGTATCGATATTAATGAAGATGAAGCTCGTGAGATGATGCAACATGCTATTGATAAGCACATCGAAGAATTGGCAAAAGAGAAATACTTTATGACTTACAAAGAATTATCAGAATACCTTAATTTGTCTAAGCCTACTATAGAAGATTTACTAATTAAAAATGGAATGCGCTATTACAGAGTAGGTAGTACTTATAGATTCAAGAAATCAGATGTTGATGAATTTATGAATCAAATAACTTCGCAAATGGATATTACTAATAATGATTTGAAAAGTTTGAAGAAGGTGTTTTTATGAAATACCTAATATACATTTCAATGCTATCAATACTAACTGTATTAATTGGTATAGCAGCAGATATTTTTGTGGCCTTTTCACTATTTATTGTCGCAACAGCATACGGACTTAAATTAGAAAATTTGGAGGAATTATAAATGAAAAAATTAACTAAACAGGATTATAAAAATATAAAAAATGCAGTGAGTGAAGATCGTATTTTTAAAGGTAAGAAACACGCTAAAAAAATGACAGAACTATTAAACAAACGCCGTGATAAAGATGCGTCAATTATAAGTAGGGCATACCCTAATTTGAATAAGGATGAAATTTCAGAAATCCTTGATGATTATAGAAATTATAGTGAGCTTGTGCAGGCGATAGAAATTTTTACAGACTTTCCTATAAATTATGAGGATTCTAACGTACGTCATTTTATTACCAAAGACGATATTGAAGAATTAAAAATAGCTATCGAAGAAATGGAAAATTTTGTGAGATTTTTGGAGGTTGAATAAGATGACAAACCATGAAAACAGCCCACAAATAGAAATAGTTAGAGAATTTAAAAGTAAATATGGTAGAGAAATTGCACTCATGCTCATAAATGAACGTATTAATAATAGAAAATTGAGTAAAGATGATAGAGAAGTACATGAAATGCAACTTATTCAAGAATATATGAAATCTCAAGACGTTAATGACAAATATATTGGCGAATTAGACATTCTTGATATGATCCAAGATTTTGAAACGATGATTCAAATGTCAGTATATTCAACAAACATATTAAAGAAAATGCGAGTTAAGAATTATGATATGGCTAATGAAATCAGTTACTTCTCTCGAGAAGACGACTTAAACAACCTCTATCTTGCTAAGCTAGAAATTGAAAAGCTAATCAAAGCGATTGAGAAAAACAGACCAAATTACATTAATTTTTATAAATAAGGAGTTTTACGATGAATTGGAATCAGAAAGATTTAATATGCGAATTTGAATTATTGAAAGAAAAAATTGATGACGTGATAACGACCCATGTGTGGCATGGTGATGAAATGTTTACTAAAAGAGATTTAACAACTAAAGAGGAAATGATGACTTACGCAATTGGTTATAACGAATCTCGTATACAACATGAACATACAACCGAGTTAATGCAAATTTACTTACAACGATTCGATGATCTAATTAAAGAATTTAAAGCGTTAGACATAGAAAAAGCGTCATCAGAAGAATGTTTGGCGACAGAATCTGATAACGCATAAGAATAAAAATACAAGAGGCAATACAATAAGATTGCCTCTTATATAGAAAGGAGTTCGTGACATGAACTTTTTCAAAAAAATAGAATTGGATAATGATTTTGCTATCTCTATTATACAATACGATAATCTTTACGCCAACTCTTTTAGACAATTTAATACGTGGAAATGGTCTGATTGGCTGAATAAATTACAAATACCAATGAATAATTCAGACAAATATAAACGTGGTTTAGTGCTTTATGGTGATGTTGAAGATGAAGTGAAAGACGATGAAACAATTCCTAAGTACCGTAAAGACGACAATATTATTAATCGTTCAGTAATTGCACTTGATTATGATGAAATACGTGAGCAGGACTTCAATTCGTTACACAAAGCGATTTCTAAGCAATTAGAAGGCCACTCATGGGCATTTCACACCACACACTCACATACCACCGAAAAACCCAGAATACGCTTGATGGTGCCTTTAAATGGGCCTGTGAGTGCAGATGACTATCGCAAATATAGTAGAGAATTAGCAAATCATATCGGTCATAAAGTAGACAAAGCAAGTTTCGTACCATCGCAAGCTATGGCGCTACCAGTAAAAAATGATAAAGATGCAGTATACATTTTTAGATACAATGATGCGCCTGCGATAACGATTGAAGAATTAGTTAAAATGTCGAGAAATCTCGATAACTCTCAAAAAGACAATCCGATCACCACCAATTACTCAAACCAGTATAAAAAACGTGATTCATCTTATTGGCGTAATATTGCATTTGGCGTGGGTGAAGGTGAACGTAATCAAGTGTTGGCATCTTTAATTGGTTATTTATTACGCAGATATGTAGACGCAAACCTTATATATGGATTAGTAAGTGCATGGGCGCAGATGTGCCAACCTCCTTTAGAGCAGGGGGAAGTCAATAAAACTTTTAAATCCATTTTGAAAAAAGATAGTAAAAGTAACTAGAGAGGAGGCTTCTATTTGGAAGTATCAAATAATGAAGTATTAGAAATTATTGATGAAAAAAAATATTTAACAAATAGTGACCATTGGAAAAGTAAATTAAGAATTTCTCCCACTACAGGCGCATATAAAAAATCTACTACAAACGGTGAATTGATTTTGCAAAACGATGAGTATCTAAAAGATATGCTTCAATATGATACTTTTGAAAAAGTAACAAAATTAAAACGGTTACCTCAATGGAGATCAAATGACGATACCAATTACTATTGGGGGGATTTAGACACAATACATGTTAAATCATACATTGATAAATGTTACAACATCCAATTTAGTACCGACATCCTAGATGAGGTTATAGAAAAAGAAGCTTACCAACACAAATTTCATCCAATTAAATCATTTATAGAATCTAAGCAGTGGGATGGAATCAAAAGAGTTGAAACTTTATTTATAGATTATTTAGGTGCTGATGACACTCACTATAATAGAGAAGTTGCTAAAAAGTGGGTGATGGGGGCAGTAGCTCGAGTTTATAAGCCTGGAATTAAATTCGATACTATGACGGTTTTATATGGGGGCCAGGGGATTGGTAAGTCTACTGTTGCTAAAAAAATGGGTAATAGTTGGTATAATCAATCGCTTAAAAGTTTCAAAGGTGATGAAGCGCTAAAAAAAGTACAGGGCTCTTGGATTGTAGAAATTGAAGAATTATCAGCATTTCAAAGTTCTACAATAGAAGAAATAAAAAGTTTTGTTACTGCTATTATAGATGTTTATCGCCCATCTTATGGAAAAAGAGTTGAGCGTCATCCTAGGCAATGTGTATTTATAGGTACAACTAACAATTATGAATTTTTAAAAGATAAAACAGGGAACCGAAGATTTTGGCCAGTAACTACAAATGAAACCAAAGTAACTAAAAGTCCGTTCGATGAATTGACAGAGAATATAGTTCAACAAATATACGCTGAAGCAAAAGCTTATTTCGACGAGAATCCAACAGAAGAGATATTACTTCTTGATAAAGAGGCAGATAAAGTTGCTTTACAAATGCAAAATGAACATGCTGAAAAAGATGCGCTTGTTGGAGAAGTAGAAGATTTTCTAGAACGTCCCCTACCATCTGATTATTGGTCTAGGGATTTAATGGATAAAAGAATATGTACGCATGATGTAATTGATGTTGATCTAATTAAATTATATGGCGATGGAAAGTTAATTGAATTACCAAATAGCAAACCTGGCGCTTATGAATGGCGTGATAAAGTATGTGCTCTAGAAATTTGGCGTGTCATGATGCAAAGAGACGATCAACCACAGCCACATAACTTAAGAAAAATTGATGAGGCTCTAAGAAATTCACGTTATTGTGGGCAATCAAAAAAACGTAGAAGATTTGGTGAAAGTATAGGGTTACAATGGGGCTTTGAAGTGGATATGACATCATATATTAAAGATTTAAAGGCTTAAAAAGTAAACATTAATAGTAATTTGGAACGTTGGAACACCAATGGCACACTATTGGAACACCTTTAAACCATTGGGAGAGTAATTGCCATGCTATTAGTGTTCCGGTGTTCCAATAATTATAATCTAAACTTTTAAAAAAGTATTTAAATTTTCTATAAGTATGAAGCAAAAACAGTGGAACATTGGAACACTTAATGTTAAAAGCATGGGAGAGTAGGTTTATCAGCGTTCCATAAAGTGTGACATGGTAAGTAAAATAGAACACCAAACACTAGGAGGTCAAAAAATGACAAAAGATAATATTAAACAAAAATTATTGGAATATATAGATGGCCATGAAGAAACATCATTTGTAGAAATTGAAAGGGTCTTTGAAGAACATGGTTTCAATTATGAAGGTGATCTAACTTTAACTGGTACAAATAATGAAACACTTATATTATGGATCAATTGGAATAAAGAAGCTATTGAGGTTGTTACGGAATTAATGGCTGAAGAAAAAATATATATGGATGCATGTCAGCCTTTATATTATCTAATTGATGGTAAAAGCATAAATTTACCAATTCCTAAAAGAGCTGGCACTAAAAAACCACATTGGCTACCAGTAGCTTTTTCCACTTTATAAAATATGTAAAAAAATGCTATAAAAAACATCGCAAAAAGCGCTTTTAAGCCAGTCGTACCATGTTTTAAGGCATTTTTATGGTATAATATAAGTATATTCAAAATACACAAAATGAGTATAAATTCATATAAGAGGTGATGAGCTGAATCACCAAAATATTGCTTATAAAATTATGATGACACTTCCTGCAAATGTAAACAATGTATCGGATAAATATATTAGTTCATTGGTAAGAAAGCATACTAGAAATAAGAAAGACTTTAGTGCAATAAAGCGAATAATAAATCAAAAACGAAAGAAGGCATTTAATTATGGTAAAAACAGTACAAGATAATACAATCAATATCTTTGATAATCAAATCTATAATAAGGGTGTTAAGGCAAAAGAGGTTAAACAGAAGTACCATCAGCTAACAAATCGTATTAAACAGATTAATAGTAAAATTACACATTATCAAAATAATGATGAATTTGCAGAAGCAACAAAATTAAAAAGTCTACAATCAGATTTAGAACAAGAATTAATCGAAGTCGACGAACAACTTAACTCATCAGATTATAAAGTAACTGAAGAAGAATTTGACCAGTTC
>NZ_VUNO01000007.1:0-80802 GCF_009695665.1 Staphylococcus sp. McC-251-APC-3A2 | reverse complement strand
ATTTAAAAATATAAATAATAATTGTTGTTCGTAAAGTGATAAGCAAGAACAATGTTAGAAGCAATTAGGAGATACAAAACGTTATAACTAAGCATGAATACTTTGCATTATACAATGCCATTTGTAGGCATTTAGAGAGCTATACAGAGCATACATTTATTATTTAGATTTTAGTTACTCAACAATCTTACATGTGGCTTAAATAGGCTTAGAATACGATGTATGAAAAGAGTAAAAAGTAACTAAATTTAGATTGAAAGTAAATTAATTTTGCCCAGTAGATAATTAAAGTAGTGGTGGAAATTTTAACGGATAGATTAATTTTATCGGTAGTGTAAAAAATTTTCGGATTGAGATTCAAAAAAATAAATTTCAAAAATATTTTTTGGCGGGGCTTCGAACAACGCCCGTCACATCAAGGGTTGAGAACGACGAGCCCGTCTTATCTGGAACCGCATCTTGAAATGAAAAGTTAAAATTGTGTAATTTTTCACAATATATACAGGCGATATAGATTAAATTTAAGTATATAACGCCCTATTATCAAGATAATCATGTTCTCAACGCAATATAGGGCTTTTCTCAGTAGCGATTATCGATGAATTAGTAAAGTTATCAAAACATTGCTGGTCAATCGATATTTGAAATTGGCCGAAGATTAAAACACGTAAAAGAAAATGACCTTGTTCACGGAGAGTTTGGTCAATGGCTTGAAAATATAGGAATGAGCAAAACATCTGCCAAAAGATTTATGAAGATTGCAGAAAACCCAACTTTGAAGAGTCCGACGTCGGACCATTTGGGAGCCAGTGTTTTATATGAAATAGCAACTTTACCTGAACAAGAACGTACCAAAGAACATGAAACATCAAAGGGAGAAACTAAAACACCTGATGAAATGACTGTTAAAGAATTGCGTGAATTGAAGAAACAACTCAAACAACGCGACGAAGAAAAAGCCCAACTCGAATCACAACTTGAACAAGCACAACGTTCAGAAGAAATCGCACGTAAGCAATAACTTAAATAAGTTTAAAATTTATTACTACATTAATTTAAATGAGTTATCGAGAAATCTCGATAACACAAAAAAAGACAATTTCCTAAACGCTCCCAAATCTTTACAAAAAAGAAGTGATGAAAAAGAATATTTATAATTCCGTTCAAAATTATAACGAAGTGCAAAATTTGCACGACGACTAACTAAAACGACCACGTGGTCGCATTTGTGCATGAATTCTTTAGAATTAGCGTCGAGATTTTTCGACAATAAGACAGCGCTGACTTTATTACTAAAGAATACGAGAGAGCGCTCGCTTAAAAAATACATAATATTTATAGGAGATGATATAAATGTCACAGAGAAAACTATTATCACAACAAAAAGCTTATCGTACCAAAGATGTACAAGAACAAAGAAATGCGACTGAGAAAGCTATGAATGAGCTTACACCTTTATCAAAAGAGCCACCCGATTTTTTAGATGATGATGCTATTCAAGAATGGTATAGAGTGCTTCCACTTATTAATGAATTACCTATAAAAGATTTAGACAAAGGTCTGCTTGCTACTTATTGTCAAACATATAGTAACTACAAAAATGCCACACTCAAAATTCAAGAAGAAGGTATGGTGGTTGTGACTGAGCGTGGAAGTAAACTCTCACCTCATTACACAATACAAAGGGATAGCGTGAATACAATGAACGCCATTTGCCCCAAATTAGGATTAACTGTTGAGGCACGTCTCAAGATTATGGAACCTAAGACAAAAAATGAGTATGATCCTGTAGGTGATTTTGTGACAGGTAAGAAGCCTAAATCAGTATATGAAGAGTTTGGCATAGGCAAAGATGATTAATAGTTTATAAAAATGTGATAAATGCTAATAATTAAAGAAATGAGGTTATACAATGCTTCTAAAATCATATAAGCAAGTATTAAGATATTATCCTGCAGAAAAGATAACCGAATACGAGCTTTTAACACAATACTCACCCATGATGATTAATAGCAAAATACGAGTGATACAAGAGCAAATAGATGCAATGTACCACTTGAACACATCGCACATGTGTTGTGACAAAGTTGAAGGCGTGATTACTGTTTCCTATCCATTAGAAAAGTTAGTATTTTGGATAATTCAACAGAAAGAAGAATTAGATCGTTTTAAAAATAACAGCACTAAGAAACTAAATTTAATGAAGAAAATCATTCGTAGATATACACCTAGAGAACAAAAAGAAGTAATGATATATTTCCAAACAAATGGCAGTGAGAAGCCACAAAAGACGATTGACAAGCTGCAAGAAGATTTATATAAAGTGCATCATAACCAACGTATAGAGCGTAATAAACAGCGTCAAAAAGAAAGTGAAGTAATATATCAAAACTTTTTAGTCGAAACGAAAGCATCATTAAATCAAGAACGTGAGGAGTTAGTAATATGACTGATGTAGATTATCCTATTTTAGAACGATACATGCGCAATTATCAAAGTATGTTAGATACTTATAAGAATAAACCTAGTGATATGGATGAACTTCAATATATGAACCTAGAATCGATTGTGAAGGGCATTACACAGGTGTATAACGATAGTGAAGTTAAAATACAACAGATTATAAAACTCACGTGGTGGGATAATAAGAAGTATACAGATGAAGTGATAGCTGATGTAATAGATGTTAGCGAGTTAACATTAAGACACGCTAGAGAAGTTATATTAAAGCGTGTGGCAAAGGCAATAGAATATGTATGAAGTATGATAAAGCTACTGTAAAAGAGTTTATATTAAACTACCATAAGGCAATTGATAATAGCAATACATGTGATGAAGGTGTTGGTATTGATGACTTTTTTAATGTGAATGATCAGGCAGAAACGCATGAGATAGATAATAGTAATGTTGAAGATGTGATATTCTTTAACGAATTAGAAGCTGTTATTGAAAGAGTAGCGACTGAAAAAGAGCATAATTTATTCTTATTACTTAGTAATGGTGTTAGTTTTGAGAAGGTTGGGAGTATATTTGGTGTTAAGGAACAGAGAGCTAAACAGATGTTTAATCAGTTAATGAATAAGTTGAAATGAAAAAGGGCTGATTTACAACCCTTTTTAAGTTACTATCTTTCATTAATTATGAAGTAAATGAATATAGTGATTATTATTAACATAATCAAAGTACCAATAAATGGTACAGAACTTAAAGATAATGTTGCAATTATAAAGCCAATAGAAATTAATATTTGAAAAATAGCCGTAAGTGAAAAATCACCCTTCAATATCAAATATGAGAAAAAAATAGTGGCACATAGTAATACTAAAGTAATAAAAATAAGACCTAAGATGCTTAAAGTTCCACTAAGATAACCGTCAACAAATAAATTTTTAACTTTTACTTTTGCACCATATTGAGAAACAAATGAATCAGCAGTAGATTTCAAAGTAAAAAATAAAAAGATTGAAATAATCAGTGTAATAAAGTTCCAAGCACTTTTTTTAATATCTTCTAAAATTTCACCCAAGTAAATCCCTCCAAATATTTTTATAAATAATTTATCATAATATTCTAAAAATAAAATGTTATAATTCCTAAATGTTATATTTTTATTCTTAAATGTAACGTTTATTTATTAAAAAAACGATTGGGATATTAAAATGCACAAATATATGTTTGTTTAAAATCCAATCAAAAAAAGAATTTTTGCAGCAATTCCTAGATCTATTATTTTATGTAGTATTATAGAGGGGAAGTAAAAATTAATATAAAATCATTAGAGCACAGACACTTATGTGCTTGCCCTGTTTTTTGTCATAATAAATTCTTTAAGCATTATAGGTGCACACATTAATATTTGGATAAAATTATGTTACTATTATAATACATGCAAAAATTTCCATTTTTTTCTCTTTTCATAATTCCCAATCCCACCCAAGCATGTCACTGGGTGGTTATTTTTTTATTTACATATGCGAACGAGTGTTCTATTATATTCATGAGGTGATTATATGATTCCAAATTTAGATTGGAATAAAAACTTTCAAGAATTTCAAGAAATATTAAATTCTGGTATTAATCCAGAGTGGTTGTACAATGCCAAAGCGAATATGATTTTAAATCCTGCATACACAGGAGAAGGTAAACAATTTTTCTTGACAAAAGATATTATAAAAGCTAGTAAAACGATTCCATTTTTTTGAGGTGATTATATGAAACCAATCAATCCAGATGTACCAGATGAATATAAATACACAAGTGATTACCGAGAAATACCTAGAGAATATCTTAATCCACGTATACCAAAAGGGCGTGGAATTGTTAAGTGGCAGGCGTTTAAAACGATGCCCGAACAATACGAGCAACTAGAACAATACATACAAGACCAAAACAAGATTGAAAAACCAATATTAGACGACGATCAATTGAATGACCTTAATAACACATTAATTTTCAAAATGTATAATGACCCATCAATTGAATTGCGTTACTTCGAAAATGGATATATTAAAACTAAAGTGGGTTATATTCATAAAGTCGATGTGCATACAAAAACACTACACATGTATGAAGATACTGGAATGAGTGTATTGAATTTAAAAGATATTGTGGAGATAAAATAAAGGATATATATGGTATAATGAAATTAAAAAAAGTAGGTGTATTATATGTATATACTTTTTGAACATATAGAAGATTATGAAAATCCAAAAACAAATATAATTTGTATAACAGAGTACAAAATTATGATAGAAGAATACTTGTCTAAATTAAAATTTAATCGTATTTTACATTTTGAAGATCGTAGCATCTATGAGCAAGAAGATAAAGACTATATTATAATTTACTCCAAAACGAATAAATGCCAAAAACAAGAGGTTGTTTTATGAAACGCCTAAAAGAGTTAACTTTATATGATCAGAGTATACAAAAACTAGAATTCTACTTGTATCACATAGAATTGTTAAAACAGAAACAAGCAATAAATTTGAACGATCAAATTATGATTAATTTATTGTTAAATGTACTTAAATCTTCAATGGAATATTCAATCAAGTATTTAAGGAATTATAATAAAATTAATAAAAAATAAATAGCTATATCCCTAATAAAAATGATTTTAAAAATGACGAAAACTTTTACAACGTTTTAGAACAGAGATTTGGCGTTAGGGACGAAAAGGGCAGAACAATTTTTGACAATTTATTTTCGACAAACTTATATAATGAATTTAATAAAATGCAAAATAATGAAAAACACTCTAGTATCAACATTCATCGAAAGAACATTATTGAAAATAGTGGCACGGGTGTCTATGGGAACAATATTTTAATCAATAATGTTACTATAATTAGAGATGAAGATAGTGATAATAAAGGGATAGTTATTGATGATAAGGAAATTGATATAACTAAAAATGAAGGTTATACATATGAAGAAGAATTATATTTCGAATATAATAATAGGGAAGTTTTTAGTTTTTTAGATGAGGTTTATCATATGGTAAATAATTTTGTGCTAGATATAAAAGAATACATAGAGAATCAGAGTGATGAACATGGATAATCTCGTATGGGTATTACCTACATTATCATCAATTTTTTTCGGATTAGCTTTTTATGGTCAATCAGTAAAATTAGATCGTTTAGAAAAAGATATAGAAAAACTCAAACAATACAAATAAAAATACCTAAACACGAAAAAACCCACCTAAATGAATAGGTGGGTTGTTTAAAAAAATGACAGTAGGTGGCAATTTAAATTATTCGTTTAAACCCATTCTTGCATCTGCTTCTTCTTCTGTTTCAACTACATCTTGATATTCTGGTTTAGCTTCTTCCCTTGCTAATTCATCTGATGGTAAATCAATTTGACCAACTGGAACATCGCTCATAGCATCACCATTAGGTATGCCAGTATAACCATTTTCCTTAGCTACCTTAGCATTAGCTTTCATTTTTTCTTGGTCTGTAGGTTCTTGTGATTGCATAGGTTCTTCTGTTGATTGTGGTTGCTCAACATTTTGGTTTTGCTGTTCAGTGTTTGCTTGTTGTGTATCATCAGTGTTATCAGTTTCTTTTTTGTCTGCTTCTTCTTTTTTATCGTCATTTGAGTTATTGTTTTCATCTTTCTTTTTATCATCTTTTGACGATGACTTTGTTTCTTTCTTATCTTCTGATTTACTTTCTTCCTTGTTACCACACGCAGCTAATACTAAAAAACTTGCTAATAATAAAAATAAAATCTTTTTCATTCAATAGTCTCCCTTAAAAATAAATTATTAACTTAATTGTACTACATTTAAAAATAAATAGTGATAAAAAAAGTTATGATTAAAATCAACATGTAGTAAAACACTTATAATTAGTTGTGAATAAAAAGTAATTGTAGAACTTGAAACGACCAACTATACACTAATTCATTTCTCGATGCAGCACAGAGTGAATGTAAGAGCCTATAACTAAGTTGATTTGTCAGTAATAGCAAAATTCAATGATATATTAAATAATATTTTTAAAATCAACTTGCTAATTATTAAAATACTGCGGATAATTTAAATGAATATTAATTTAGGTAGGAGAGATAAATATTGGTTGAGAAAACAAAAACATGGTGCTTAAAATATATATGGTACATTCTATTAGGTGCAATTGGTGGAATAGGGATGATGATATTGTTTTATATTTTATGTGTCTTCAATGAGAAAAGTTTAGAAATAATTAAAGTTTGTATTTCTTTTACAGCTATTTTTGCTACATTTGGTGGTGCTTATTGGGGTGCTAAAATTTCTGGAGATAATGCATCTCAAATAGCTAAAAAAGAACGTATAATTAGCAGTCTAATGAATAACTTAGAGTTCAATAAAGATATTTTAAATGATTTTAATTTGAGTATCACAAAAGAATTGAAAGAAATTATTGAAATGGATATTTTGAAAGATATAGACTCATTAATAGTATTTTATTTAAAATTAACAAGGGTACAAGGTAATTTTGAATTGATTATAAAAAGGGGAAAACAAAAAGGGGTGTTTTCACTTATACTGTTTGATTATGAAAACTTAAAAGAGGATATAGATTCATTATTGAAAATAGCGGAATACGAATACGCTAAAACATTTAGTTTAGTAAGAAAATCTATTGGTTTTCAAGAAGGGGATACGTTAGCTGAATATAGTGATCAAAATTATATACGTTTTGAAGAAAAGGGGAATGGGAGATTTGTAGAAGCAACCATATCTGGTGTAGAAAAGAATGAAAGTGTAGATATGGAAAAATTAAATTCAATGTATAAAAAAAGTGATATAAATACAGGAAGTATTTTTGAAAATATACATAAAGTTAGAAACACATGGGATGGATTTACTTTTAAAGATGGTCGAGATATCAACAGTTTTATTAATAAATATTATAAAATATAAAATGACTTAATTCATACAACTAAGAGGTAATATGAAAGTTTACTATTGGTCATAATTTGGTCATAACAGAATGAAAAAACTAAAAATAATGGCATGTACGAAAATAGAAAACGTTGATTTAACAGTGTTTATGATTAGTATTTACAGCGATTTATACTTGTACATTATGCCAGGTATGATGTAATATAGCTATTGAGGTTATTACATCAATGTTAGTTGGTTGACATGACAAAATAATATAGAAATTTAAAATCAAACTTCATTGAAGTTAATCATTGACGTTTCTCATTAAGCATAAAGCTTTTTGAGAAGCGTCTTATTTTATATCACAGTTTAGATTAAAGCAAAAATAAAAATGTTATAAATCTTGAAAATTAATGATAATAAAATGTTAGTACAAGCTTTTTACTTATAGTTTATATCAGAATTTTGAATTAATGTGAAGGGCTTAATAATCATAATATTCATTGTTAATAATTTTAGTAATGTGAATAAGTATTAAATAAAAGGGTAGAGAGTGGGTGTAAGTTTTAATAGTTGCAACATATTTTAGCTGCACGATATTTGAAGAGTGGAGGGAATTAAATTATGACTAAGAAATCAGTATATGATGTTATTGATATGGGTGTTAATTATTTAATTTCAGGTTATGATAATTGGAATAATGACCAAGTATTGGACGATAAAATTGATTTATTTCCAAATACAATACATTGGCAATATGGTCATGTTTTAACTATATTTGAATCTGCTTTATCTCTATATGATAAAAATACAGTTGATATAGAACAATACACACGCTTATTTGGTTATGGTTCCTCACCAGAAAATTGGGGAGATGAAACAATACCAAAAATTGATGAAATATTGAACAATTTACAGACATTACCAGAGCGCGCTCAAAAACTTTCAGATGAAGAACTACAAACAGAATTAACTGAAACAATCGCAGGTTGTAATACATTGGATGAATTGTTGGTATTAAATGCCATTCATATTCCTTTACATGCTGGTAAAATTGAAGAAATGTCACGTGTTTTAAAACAACAACAATAAATTAAAAAAGATGAAATTGCTATGAATAGCAATTTCATCTTTTTTTTATACATTTTGTAAATCAGAAATGGCTTTAGCTATTGAATCAAAGACATGAGGGATATCATCTTTTTCTACACAACTAAAAGCAATTCTAATGTCAGAATCATTTAATGCAATTATACCAATAGAATAATTTTCGATTAAATGCTTACGCAATTGTTCTGGATTAACATTTTTAACTTTAAGCGCCATAAAGTATCCAGAGTTAAAATCATAGGGTTGCCAATATGTTGAATATTTTTCGTCATAAACAACAGATTTTGTGGTTTGGTATCTCGCATTTAATGTATCAATATTCTTTTGAATTTCTTTATCAAATTGATCATGGTTTTCAAGTACATATTTAACTGCGCTTTGAGAGGGCATAGGTCCACTAGAAATATTACTTCTAATTAATCCTTTTACTTTGGCTTCTAAGACTTGCTTTGTAATAGGGTCGTTAACACCAAAACTGATAAAGCCTACGCGTAATCCCCATGCAAAGAATTCTTTAGTAGCTCCATCTAAACGGATAGGTAATAAATTAGGTAAATGTAAATTTGTTAATGCAGTAAATAGAGATTGCGTGTAAACATCTTCATAGAATAAACCATAGTAAGCGTCATCTATCAATGCAATAACATTAGTACCACGCTCTGCAAGTGATTTGATGGCATCGACAATGACGGCTACTTCATCTTTAGTAGGCGTGTAGCCAGTTGGGTTATTAGGATAATTTAGGATTAAAATAACTTTATCTTTGTCATATTGTTCTAAAGTATGAACAAGCTGTTCAGTGGTAAAATGTCCGTGCTCATCGAAGATATCATATGTTTCAATTTCAGCACTATGTCTTGTACTATATACTAGTTTATAGTTACCCCAATTATGTGATGGTAGTAAAATTGTGTCACCGCTATCAACGAACATATCTCCTACAATAGATAGACCGTGTGTCAATGCATTTGTAACAATAGGTCTTGTCATGTGGTTCGCAGTTAAATCAGGATTGTCTTTCAACATTTTTTGTTGCCATAAATCACGAAGTGCTTCTAAACCTTGAGGAGGTGCGTACGGAAAGATGTCATTTGGTTCTAAATGATTGAACATATCATTTAACGTTTCAGCATACATTTTACTATCTTTATATGTTGCCATACCGATTGTGGCATTATATTTAGTAGCTTTCGCTTCTGCGGATTGTGATAAAATGCCCTTTGGATAATACATTAATTTGCCTAAATCAGAAAGCATATCTGCAATTTCTGGATTGGATTTAGATAATTGCTCGTTTAAATCTAAAGCTAAAGGATTCATAGTTTGTTAACCTCTCTTTACTTTTTAAATGATATAACTATATTATCTTGAAATCAGTCAAAATTAAAGCGTTGCAAACATTTTATAAGAAAAATATAAATTTAAGGTCATTTTATGCGAACAGGTGTTCTGTTTTATGTTAGAATATAGATAGGCCATCAAAATCCTACATGGTACTTTTTTTGTGGGGGGTGTAGTATGATTACGTGGTGGCAAGAAATTTTAGTAACTTTAATAACAGGTGGCTTACTTGTTGTATTCCGTGTTTGGTTAGAAAATAAGTGGAAAGACAAATAGGTGGCCTTACACAAAAAACCCCAAGTCTGCGCTATCAGACTTGGGGTTGTGTAGTATAATTCGTGGATACAATTATATTTTAGCACCGCCAAGTATAAACTGCAAACAATATATTCTATTGCATGTAATGCAAATTAATAATAAGATAATTTTAAAATTAGAATAGTATGAATGAGTTTTAGAAATTGTGAGTAAATTTTGATACAATGTAATTATTTGAGGTGAGTATAGTGAAGCATTTAACAAAAATATTTGTGATTATTGCTATTGTATTATTTGTCGTTGGTTACTATTTACAGGCTACTGGACATGAAAATTCAGGCATAAAATTATTAATTGCAGCAATTATGTTTATGATTTGTGCATTTATAAATAGAAGTAATGATAGACGCAAAAAAAATAATCAAAATAATAAAAAGAAATAAGTAATAAGAGTGAGACATCTCTCTCTTTCATATTGGATAAGGCTGACCATTTTATGTGGGTTAGTCTTTTTTTTTATTTTAAATGGTATAGTTATTTGCACTTATTTTAGCTCAAAATTTTTAATCAATTTAAAGTTTTTAGTAAAAATGAAAATTTGGCTTTACAAGCGTGTATATATTGTATATATTGTGTATATACAGTTATAGGGGAGGACGTTAATGAAAATACTTTTAAAAAACAGTAGTGAAAGACCGATTTATGAACAAATCAAACAACAAGTAAAAGAGAACATTTTAAAAGGACACGTTACTCCTGGAGAACATTTGCCATCAATGAGAGAACTGGCGCAGGATTTAAGTGTTAGTGTGATCACTACGAAACGTGCTTACGAAGATTTAGAAAAAGATGGTTTTGTTTTTACCATAAGAGGAAAAGGTACATTTGTGAAGGAACAGGATAGTTCAATTTTAAAAGAAAAACAATTTATAGTTATTGAGTCCTTAGCCAAATCAATGAGTAAAGAAGCCAAGACCATTGGGATGACTTTATCTGAGTTACAAGAAATTCTATCGTTGATTTATGAGGAGGACGACGAATGAATGCTATAGAATTGAAAAATATTAACTATCAATTTAAAGAATTTCAATTAAATGATATTTCATTTGAAGTTCCTCAAGGTTTTGTAACTGGTTTCATCGGTGCAAATGGTGTTGGTAAAACTACAATTATCAGGTTAATCATGGACTTAATTGAGCCCAATGATGGTGAAATATTAATTTTTAATCAAAAAATGAAAAATAACGCTGTAGCAATAAAAGATAAAATTGGTTTTATTTATTCGGAATTATATCTTAATGACAAATGGACAATTAAAAAAATCGAAAATTATATTGCGCCATTTTATAGTTATTGGAACCATGATGTTTTTGAACATTATGTTGGATTATTTGATTTGCCTTTTAATAAAAAGATTAAAACATTCTCAACGGGAATGAAAATGAAGTTATCTATTGCAATCGCATTTAGTCATCAAGCTGAACTATTTATTTTAGATGAACCTACTTCAGGTTTAGATCCTATAATTAGAAATGAAGTTTTAGATATCATTCAAAAAGAACTTATTGATGAAAGAAAGACTGTTTTTTTATCGACACACATTATTTCTGATTTGGAGAAAATTGCTGATTATTTAGTTTATATTAAGGATGGCGAAGTTGTTTTAAATGACTTTTTAGATCATCTTTTAACTCAATTTAAAATTGTCAAAGGTGATTCCAACCAAATTGATGAAGAGTTAATGCATTTAACTCAATATTTTGAAATTAATAAAACAGGTTATACTGCGTTAACAACACAGGCTAATGTGTTCTATGAAATATTTGGTAATGCTGTTGCAATCACGAGTCCAACAATTGAAGACTTAATGGTTTACCTCGAAAAAGGAACCCCAAAGCATAATTTGGGACTTTCTAATAATTAACAATGTGGGAGGTATAAGATGAAAAATTTACTTATTCGAAACCTTAAGTTACGCAAATGGACGATTGTTTTATATGCAGTTTTACTGATTGTTTCACCTCTACAATTAATTTTGAATCATGACACATTGATAAATAAAGTGCTTTATTCTGCACTTGTTATGGTACTAGTAGTTATTTCAGTGTTAGATTCAGGACATGTTTTTAGATTTAATAAAAAGTTAGGACATAAACAGGCATATGATTTTTTTGCCAGTTTACCGGTTTCTAAATTATCTTTACTAAATGCGAACTATATAACTGTTTTGGTATTTACTTTGGTTGGTGCAGGTATCTTATCATTATATGGCATATCCAATGATAACTATTCAAGTAATACAATTAATATTAACTTCACATTGCCATTTTCTTATATTGCCATTAATCTTTTCGCGATACCATTAGGTTTTAAGCGGTTTATAGAACAAAAGGCAGAATATATTTCATTTATTCCTTATGTGTTAGGAATGTTAATTTTCTTACCTTTTGTCATTGCAATTATCATTATTGGTTGTTCTGTACTATTTGATTATGACTTTGAACATTTAAGATATTTTAAAGATTTCTTTAACTATGGCTTCTTATTGTTAAGTGTTATATTTTTAGGAGTAAATTATATCATTCAATATAAAAAGCTAAATTAACTTTAAAGGAGGCGCATTATGCAGTTAAAACAAATTACTAAAACATATGGTAATAATAATGTATTAGACCATATTGATTTTGATTTTGGCCATAGTCAAATTGTTGGTTTAATAGGTAAAAATGGGGTGGGTAAAACCACTTTAATGAAAGTGATGAATGGCAACATTGTAAATTATAAAGGTGAAGTTCAATTAAGTAATAAAGAAAACGTAGGTTATTTAATAGAACACCCTAAACTATATGATAATAAATCTGGCTTATATAACTTGAAACTTTTTGCAAATGTGTTAGGAAAAGGATTTGATAAAAAGTATGCTGATCAAATTATTGATGCATTTGGAATGCGTAGTTATATTAAAAAGAAAATTAAAAAATATTCAATGGGTATGAAACAAAAGTTAGCCATTGCAGTTTCTTTAATGAATAAGCCTAAATATTTAATATTAGATGAACCAACAAATGGAATGGATCCTGATGGCTCAATTGACGTTTTAAAAACGATACAATCGCTTGTTCAGGAACTAGATATGAAAATTTTGATTTCAAGTCATAAACTTGAGGATATAGAATTAATTTGTGATAGAGCAGTCTTTTTAAGAGATGGTACATTTGTGCAAGATGTTGATATGAAAGAAGGCGCCCCAACTGATTCTACAGTATTGAACCTTGAAGCGGGTGACTTTGAAGCAGGATTAGCTTATTTAAATGAACACTTTGATGTTATACAGTCTCAAAGAGAGACAGGAGAAGTTATATTAAAGGCTCAAAAAAACTATAAAGACATATTAAAAGGACTAGCAAGTAAAGAAATTTTCCCTGAGTTTATTGAAACACGCAAAAGTTCTTTACGTGATACGTACTTCAATATCAATCAGAAAGGTGGCCAATAATGAACAGTATTCAACTTGTAAAATATGACTTGATTAGTATTTTTAAAAGTCCTTTAACTTACTTAGCATTATTATTGACTATTTTACCAATGATTGGATTTACAATTTTATTTGTTCAACAATCTGATGAAATGAACGGTAATACATTACTTTCAATAGGTAGTTGGTTCTTTTCTATTATGGGACTACTTTTTGTAATAAAAACAATCACACGTGATATTTCACAAGGTACGATTCAATTATATATGAATAAAACATCGAGTCGTGTAGGTTATGTTGTTGCAAAAGTTGTTTCTATTATATTAATTGCCATATTAATAACAGCAATTCTTGTTGCATTTGTTTTAATTGTTCAGGGTATTGTAGATGGTGAAAATATTAAAACTGATAAAATTTTTGAATTATTATGGTTTTTCCTAATGTTCCATTTATTCTTTGGATTACTATTATATTTATTTGCATTAGTAGTGCCTAAAACAGCGCTTATATTCACATTAGGGATTTTCTTAGTATTGATTGTTCCTTTTGCAGAGCCTTTCTTACCAATGATTCCAAAAATTGGAGATAATATACAAGACTCATTAAAATATATTCCATTTAGTTATTTAACATCGAAAACGACTTCTGGAGATTATACATTTAGTAATTGGCAATGGTTTATTACCTCAGCTTCAATTGTTATTTTATTTATTATTAATCTATTCTATGCATCTAAAAAAGATATTTAATAGTAGAAATTAAACTTCAATAAAAAACACGTATGAATTGTAGTAAAGCTAATCCAATTCATACGTGTTTAATTATTTAGTGATTAATTTATCTAAGATTGAATCGTAAACATGCTTCCACATTTGTGAGTCTGTTTTGTAACGATTTGCAATAATTGTATGTGTTTCTGCAGATTTATCTTTAAATGTAGGATCGTCTTTTTCAGGTAATTTTGAACGCGTTTCATCTACAAAATTTTGGACTTGTCTAGCACGAGGACCCCAAACAGTTTGTTGTTCAAAGTCATCATTTAGAAAAACAAATATTGGAATGGATCTAGCTGTGCCATTTGTTAAGTATTGATCTATTAAATCTGTATTTTCATCGCGATGGAATACTCTGACTTCCAAGTGTAGTTCTTCGCTTATATGCTTTAGAATAGGAAGGTTCATCATAGCATCTCCACACCAATCTTCCGTTATTACAAGCACTTTACTGTAAGGTAAAGATTTGATTTTTTCAAGACGTTCATCATCTTGAGGAAGTGAGAATGATTTATAAATTGTTAGTAAATTTTCTTGGTTTTCAGTCATATCCTCAATGTACTGATCAAGTGGTTGACTGTTTTTGAAATAAGTTTCTAAACTTGTCATTATTTTTCCCCCTTTAATTTATTAGCTATTATTATATCAACAATTTTAAATGAAAGAAAATTTTTAATACTTAGAAAAGTAATAAGTTTTAATATTTGTTTTAAATGAAAATACTAAATGTTTATGCTATATTGATTTAGTATGAATAGTGTAAAACAACATTGAGTTACATAACTTTTTGATATCTATTTTTTAACTAATAATATTTAAACATTAATTAATTATATATAATCATTGAACTTTTGTAAGTTACATTTGGATAATAAAATATATATTAAAATAATTTTTGTACATAGAAATGGTGAAATATAGAGCATTGAAATTTATAGTAACTAAATTTGGTAATGACACTCCGCAGTGGTTTGCCATTTTTGAATTGAAATAGAAATTGATTAAATCCTACAATTTGAATGGCGGTAGATAACTTGGATAAAATCACATTTTTAAATGCGCTAGAACAAGAATTAGAAAACCTACCTCGAAATGAACGAGACAAAGTGATGTATGAATATGAACAATATTTTTTTGAACAAGAAAATAATGGAAAAAATGAATACCAAATCATTGGAGCTTTAGAATCACCAAAGCAGATTGGTAAGCAGATAATGGCAAAAAATGCTATTGTATCTGCTGAATATAGGCCAAATACTTAAAATATTGTCAGAGCAATTATGGCTTCTTTAGGTATGGGGATTTTGTCATTAATTATTATTTTGATACCCATGGTTATACTAGCAGTGTTTATGTGTGCATTATTGCTCGTTGCATTTTTCTTAACTATTAGCCCAATATTGTTAATTGTTCATGGATTATTGAATCATATGATCAGCCTCGCGATAAGTAATTACTTTTTTGCTTTTTCTTTTACAGGATTAGGTATTGTTTTATTTGTAATTATTGCTAAATTAGCACAACTTGTCTATCGTTTAATTTTAAAATACTTAAGATGGAATATCCGAACAATTAAAGGAAGTGTAGATTTATGAAGCGGTTATTTTTAGGTGGGCTAACTTTATTTATAACATGCTTTCTTTTAGGAAGTGTTACATGGTTCGGTTTTGAAAAACAAAATGAAAAATTAAATAGTGTTAATAAAGTATTAGATTCTAAAGATATTAATAATTTAGATGTTTTAACTGAAAATTGTAAAGTTTTAATTAAACCTGGAGATAAAACGTCAGTGAGATATAAAGGTAAAAGAAATCTTGATATCAACAATAATGATAAAACGTTGAAAGTTAAAGAGACTGAAAAACTAGAAAACCATTATGGTTTAAATTACAATCCTTTTAGAAATTTTGAGGATAACTTAATTATCACTTTGCCTGAAGAAAAATTAAATAAGCTACATGCATCAAGTAAATATAATACTATAATTGTTAAACAATTAAATGTAAATGATGCAAATTTATCAAAAAATCATAAAAATGGCGGCAAAGTGATTTTAAATGAATCTAAGTTTGGAAAGTTAAAATATAAAGGATTAAATTCAGCTATAACGTTTAAAGAAAGTGAAATAAATAATGCCAATATTAAAACTGAAAATGCCAGAATAGCGGGTGAAAATACGCTTATTCAGGATTCAGTGTTATTAGTAAACAATGGAACTATAAGATTATCTGATACTGACATCAATTCAAATTTTAAAGCATCTGCTAAAAAAGGAGATATTAACATTAGTTATAAAAACGCTCCGAAAAACACACTTCTTAAGTTATATCCGTTTCATGGTGATAAAAAAGTTAATAATAAGCATTTTATGAATGAAAAAGTTGGAAATGGAGATAATATTTTAGAGCTATATACTACTGATGGGGATATAGTGGTTGATTAATTAGGGACATCATTGATTCGCCCCTGACTCGTGCTTGTTGTTAGTAGTTGACTGAGCTTCAGCTCAAGTAATCATTTTATACTTTTTTCAATCCTAGTCATCTTTATTGGTATGGGGCGACGAAATCTTTTTAATAAAATTAGGTTTCGTCGTCCCACTTTTTTAATATAGTTCAATATGTTGCAAAAGTTAATTCGGTATCTAAATGACCAAAAAGTGTATCTGTGGATAAAGCTTGTCCATTAATCCAATCTGCAAAGTTTATTTTGGTCGGATGATTATTTTCTCCGATTGCAATATGTGCAGTTAAACTTTGTGGTTCATACATGCTTGTATGTATCGTGCCTGACCAACTTTTAAATAATTTACTGTAAATTTTATATTGTGGATTATTAAACAGCTTGAAGGCCTCTGCTTTATTTAAGTGCTTTGGTTTATGCTTAATAAGCCGTTCTAAACGCGCTTCTGATTCTGCTGTATAATTTCTATTTTCATGTGTTAATAATTTAAAGTGATTCGTACAAGTTTGGTCATAACGCACATTAATCGAACGAGGTGTAACTTCAATGATTGCATGTTCTAGGTTTTTATCCATAACAATGTAACTAAACGAACTTCTATGTGGGATTTCTTTTAACAATTGAATTGCTTCTGGCACAGTTTTACAGTACTGCAAAATAATTCTGCCAATCATGTAACATACAAAACCATCACCAGGATGTTTACGATGCATGAAATTGTAGCCCATAGAAAGGCCGGCTTCGTTCATTCCGTCCATTCTTCCAGTTACGCGTGAAGTTGGGCCAATCTGTGCTAAACCACCATCATTTGGTTGAAATAATAAATATCGACCATCATAAGTGGCAGGATGATAATCGTAGTTGCGTACCATGTAATCATTACCTAAAAATACAGTACAGCCGCTATTTTTTAATGGTGTAAAACGATAATGTCCGAAGTTTAGTATCATTTGTTTGGTAGGAAGGTTTAAAACTTCTTGCATACCTTTTATTTCTTCCCAAATTTGTGGTGCGTACATTTGGAAAACATCATATGTTTCTTTAATGTTTATATCAAATCTAGGCATACGCTTTTTCCATTCTTTTTCTCTGTTTTTTAGCATTGGCGTTTGCTGCATCCATTGAGCAGTTTTGATGCCTAAATCAAAATGTGATCCTCGATGCGTTAAAATATCTGATTGTACTTTTTGCATAAAAAAACTCCTATGTTAAGTGTAACCTTACAATAATGTTATCTCATTGTAACGTCATGTTAATTGTATTACCGTGCTGTGGAAGTTATCATAAAATTAACTTTTAAAACTAAAGCTTAATTTAGTTGAATGAGGTGATGATTATGTTAAATTACTATGGACAATTAAGAGATGCTCTGTCAACTTGGTGGGGTAATTAATATCTAATAATTATTTTATAGTAGTATCATGTTTACTTCAAATGGTTATTAATATTCCAATTCTTTTCAAACTATTTAGTATATAATAGTTATTTAGTATATTTATAATGTAATTTTATATTATGAATGCTAAGAATAATTTATTTGAAAAAGGGTATATATTTATTGATGTCTTTAAGTATGCTATCATAAATGTTAGACATGTTAATAAATTATTGAGGTGAAACAGAATGTGGAATTTTATTAAAGGTTTATTTAAATTTGTATTCGGTACAATTCTTACTGTATCGTTAGCAGCAGGAATAGGTGCTGTTGTATTTGCTTATATTTTCAAAAAAGACTTTGAAGATATCGAAAATAAAACAAAAGAAATCGTTTCAGACATCGAATCTAATAATTAATTACTGATAGAACACTTTTAAGTGTTCTATTTTTTTTAGCCTCCGTACATCTGCAGAATGAAGATGGTACGGAGGCTTATGCAGTCGAAAGACTGCGAACCTAAAACGAGAGTGCTGCAGAATGCAGATGATACGGAGGCTTATGCAGTCGAAAGACTGAGAATTAAGTGTATCCAATAATTGACTTTTAATTCGACTTTGGTTGGTGCTTTAGATTTATGTTTGTGATATCAAAAAGCGATAATTTTATTGTGTTTGAAGTAGCAAGTGGATATCCTTCCAAATACATATGAAGCATATCAATATTCTTAATTTCCAATGTGATATATTCTAACCAACCATTCCTATAGTATTCGATATTCACTGGTGTATTCGCATGTAGTGCTTGATGTAGTTGAATATTGAGTTCATTTAATTGATCGTCTGATAAAATAGGACGGTCAATTTTATTTTGATCAATGATATGTTGTTGTACTGCCTCAAATTGTTCGGGTAACGTTGCAAAAGGCGCCCATTTAACCATACCACGCCCTTGTGGAATATTAGGATTTAATTTTTCTCTAGGTATTTTTCTGTAATCTGTTTCTTTATTATTATATTTACTTGAAAGCATCCAATCACCTCAACTTAATAATAGAACACTTGTTCGTATTATTGCAAGTTATTTTTCAATATTTAATAAAACATTGATTCCAATGTCTGAAAACTCAGTTATCTTATAAAAGAAAGTAGATAATAATTAAAATGAAAGTTAGAAAATGATAAGTTTAATTAAGATAAGTCAGTTTAATAAAAGTAAAATATATTTATGTCATGCAAGTTTCAATAGGATTATTTATAAACGGCGTATTAACGCTAAAACCATTATATTGTCATTTAGTATTAATATTTATTAAAATGAAAGTATCATAATATGGAGGGGTTTACATGACTACAGTAGGATATATCGGTTCATATACGAAAAAAGAGGGAAAGGGCATTTACCGTTTTGAATTAGATGAACAAACAGGAACGGTTGTCGAGGTAGAAACGGGTTATGAATTAGAAGCATCAACATACGTGAATCAGCATCAGTCATTTTTATATGCTGTCACACGTGAAGGTGAAGACTGCGGTATCGCAAGTTTTAAAATAGAAAAAGATAGCAAACTTAGCCTTATTAATAAATGTTTAGCTTCAACAAAAGGTAGTGGATGTTATGTTTCAGTTTCACCAGATGGAAAATATATCTTTGAGGCAGTTTATGGTGCAGGACTGGCTCGTATTTATGAAGCGAATCCGACTACTGGTGAAGTTATTCGTTTAATCCAAGAGTTAACACATGACTATCCAACAGGCCCATTAGAAAGACAAGAGCAACCTCATGTCCATTACCTTGGTATAACGCCAGATGAAAAATATGTGGTAGCCATGGATTTAGGGACTGACAAGATTGTGACATATGAATTTGGAGATAATGGCTACAGTGAATATGCTGTATATGATTTTGAGCCCGGAGATGGGCCACGACATATTTCATTCCATGAAAATGGCAAAATTGCTTATGTTGTACATGAATTATCAAATATTGTAAGTGTTATGGCATATGAAAATGGTGAGTTCTCAGAAATTGAACGCCATGCAACAATACCCGAAAATTTTGAAGGTGCAACAAAATTAGCTGCAGTAAGATTATCTCATGATCAAAAATTCCTATATATCAGCAATAGAGGACATGATAGTATAGCTATATTTAAAGTTGGAGACAATGGATCAACAATTTCACTTGTAGATATAGTAGCGAGCGGCGGAGCATTTCCACGTGATTTTAATATTCCTGAATCAGATGATTTCTTAGTTTGCGCTCACCAAGAAGGTAATTATGAAGTAGTTGTATTTAAGCGAGATAAAGTTACTGGAAAATTAGAGAAATCAGATGAATCACAAAATGCGCCAGAAGGTGTTTGTGTTCAGTTCTTAAAATAAAAACAAATGATAAGAAGCCCGAAAACTATATTAAGTTTTCGGGCTTTAATATATCAAAATACTATTTGTTGAAAAATGCTTTAATATATTTAAATTTTCCTTTATAAGGAGGGAACAATAGGCTTGATTCAAGCCTTGTAGATTTGAAAATATAAGATTTATCATGGCTAAAAGTATCAAATGAGTATTTTCCATGATATTTTCCTATACCGGAGGCACCAACACCGCCAAAAGGCAAGTTAGGATTTGCTAAATGCATAAGGGTATCATTGATTGCACCGCCACCAAATGATAATTCATTTAATATTCTCTCTGAACTGTTTTCATCTTCACTAAATAAATAAAGACTTAGTGGTTTAGGTTTAGTACGTATTAAATCAATTGCTTCGTCAAAATCATCATAAGCTATAATAGGTAAAATTGGGCCAAAAATTTCATTTTCCATAATTTTTGAATCGAAAGTAGTACCTTCTAAAATCGTAGGTGCAATAAAATTTTCATTAATGTCAGTTTGACCACCGAAAGTAATTTCAGGGTAATGGATATTTAATAATTCGTTTAAACGATGATAATGTTTTTGGTTTACAATTCGCCCATAGTCTGGACTATCTTGAATATTTGTGCCATAAAATTCAGTGATTGTCTTTTTTAATGCACTGATAAGTTCATCTTTAACTTTACGGTTTACAAGTAAGTAATCCGGTGCAACACAAGTTTGCCCAGCATTTGTAAACTTACCAAAACAAATACGTTCACTTGCAACTTTAATATTTGCACTCTCATCAATGATTGCAGGTGACTTTCCACCAAGCTCTAAAGTTACTGGTGTTAAGTTTTTACTTGCTGCGCCATAAACAACGCGTCCAACCTGTTCACTACCTGTAAAGAAAATATAATCAAAAGGAAATTGAAGTAAAGTTTGAGTTGTATCAGCATTTCCTTGAATGATATTAATATATTCAGGATCAAATGCATCGGCAATAATTTGTTGTATGACACCAGATACATTTGGTGTGAACTCAGAAGGCTTTAGTATCACAGTGTTCCCCGCAGCAATTGCACCAATCAACGGTTCTATTAGCAATTGGAACGGATAGTTAAAAGGTCCAATAATGAGTACTGTGCCATAAGGTTCTTTCATAATGTAGCTTTTAGTAGGGAACATAAATAATGGTGTGTTTACTTGTTTGGTTTTCGCCCAATTTTTAAGTTCTTTACGAGCTGATTTAATATTTTTTAATGTAAAGCCAATCTCAGTTGCATAGGCTTCTACTTTATTTTTACCTAAATCTTCTTGAAAAGCTTCAAGTAATTCACTTTCATAGTTTTTAATACTCTTACTTAATTGCTTGAGTTGCTTTTTTCTGAATTTAAGTGATTTGGTTTCATGAGTATTAAAATATTGTTTACTATTGTGGAAAGATTGTTCTATTGAATTCAAAGATTATTCCTCCTAGTATATTGATGATTTAGATAGTTTAAAATGATGGATAAAAAACTGGAACATAATTATTATTATGTTCCAGTTTTTCTATATAGTAAACTATTTAAGTTTTTACTATTACAATGTTATATATTGATAAAGTATGAAATTAACTTAAAGCTTCTGTAATTTGTGGTACCACTTGTTTTTTACGAGATACAACACCTGGTAAAAATGCAGTGTTGTTGTCTAGTCGAACATTGAATGCATTGCCTACTTTATCTTTTTCGGCACCAACGACTAAAATCTTAGAGTCACTGTTGATGATATCAGTTACAAGCAATACAAATAAATCATATTTTTCATTTGTACTTACTTCTAACATTTCTTTTTCTAACTCTTCTTGACGTTGGAATACTTCATCAATATCTACAGTATTAACTTGGCCAATACGTGTAATATAGTCACCCATATTAAATGATTTCGCATCCATATTTAATAGTTCAGATGCAGTTTTATCAGTTGTAGACGCACCTGCTTTTAACATTTCTAGACCATAGGATTCTAAGTCAATGTCTGCAATTGATTTTAAAGCTTCAGCAGCGTCAATATCTTGTTGTGTACAAGTTGGTGATTTAAATAGTAGGCTATCTGAAATGATAGCAGAAATCATTAAACCAGCAATTTCAGGTTTGATTTCAAATCCGCGTTCTTTGTACATTTTGTATAAGATTGTTGCAGTACAACCTACTGGCTCTGCACGATAATACAATGGTGCTGCAGTTTCAAAGTTTGAAATTCTATGATGATCAACGACATGTTGAATTGATGACTTGTCAATCGTATCAGCACTTTGTTGGAATTCATTATGGTCAACTAAAATAACATTTTGATTATTTAAATCATCGCTAAGTAATTCTGGTGTTTCCACATTAAAATGATCTAATGCATATTGAGTTTCAGGTCCTACTTCACCTAAACGATAAGGTGTTGCGTCTGTATTTCCTGTTTGTTGTTCAAAGTCTGCCATAATAATAGCTGATGAAATTGCATCTGTATCTGGATTTTTATGACCGAAAATATAAGTTTTTGCCATGTTTTAATTCTCCTTAATTTTTTATTTAATTTTATTTTATCATGATTTTCTATTGTTATTCTACTTCAGCACCTAATGAATTTTTAAAATGATCTAATGCCCATTGATGTCCTGTTGGATTAAATGAAGCAACACCCTTATGGGAAATTGAAATAGCATATCCCAAATTGTAGGCAGTGATAGCAGTGTGAAGCACGCAAATGTCTGTACATACCCCGACAATTTCTAAATGCGTAATGTTGCGTTCGCGTAACATAATGTCTAAAGGCGTACCACAAAATGAATCATAACGTGTTTTATCTAAATAATGAACATGATCATTAAATAAGATATTTTGATAAATATCATTTACTTTACCGTAGAGTTCTCTTCCAGTGGTGTCTATTATATTATGAGGTGGGAAAAGTTTGTTTTCTGGATGATAGCTATTTTCTTCATAATGTAAATCCATAAGAAAAAAGATATTGGCCTGTTTTTTATTATATACTTCAATTCTTTCAACAATATAATTTTCAATTTGTTGCCCAGGAAGGCCACAAGTTAATTTGCCATTATCAGCAACAAAATCATTTGAATAGTCAACAATAATAAGCGCACTATTTTTCATCTAATGTAACACTCCCAAAATTAAGATTATAGTTATTATATACTAAGTACATAAATCATTAAAGGTGCATTTAAAGCGTTTAAAAACTAAATATTAGTTTATTATAAAGTATTAAGTAAGGAGGAAGAGTTGATAATGATCATTAACGCAATGCACTTTGGATTAAAAGGTAAGCATAAATGGGCAGATACACGTGCGATTCAAAAAGCATTGAAATATGCTAGAAACCACAAAAACACAACAATTTATATTCCTAAAGGAGAGTATCATATTCGTAGACCGTTGGTAATATATGACTCAACTACTCTGATATTGGATGATGAAACAGTATTAAAAAGAGTAGGTAAAGATACTTTATTAAAAAACGGTAGATGGTTGAAATCTTATTATGGATACGAAGGTAATGGTGCAATCTGTATTGCTGGTGGCACACTGGATATGAATGGTTATGATTATCCGTATAACAATACAGCAATGTGCATGGGTCATGCTCAAAATATTCAAATTTTAGACGTAACATTTAAAGATGTTGTTGGAGGTCATGCCATAGATGCATGTGGCATCAATGGATTATATATCAATGGCTGCCAATTTTTAGGATTTAAAGATGACAAAGGGGAAAGATTGTTTTCAGAAGCGGTACAAATTGATATACAAGTAAAAGGCGCATTTCCAAAATTCGGTGCAACGGATGGTACGATAACTAAAAATGTAGTGATTGAAAATTGTTATTTTGGAAATTCGAAAACACCTACAATGGGCGCGTGGAATAGAGCGATAGGATCTCACGCGAGTAGATTTAATCAATTTTATGAAAACATACATATTCGTTTTAATACGTTTGAAGGAATAAATCAATATGCACTGACACCTTTAAAATCAAAAGATACTTTTATTCACGATAATATATTCAAAAATTGTGGGGGCGGTATTCGGTTTTTAGCAGTGAAAGATGGTAAAAATGCGCAAGACCTTACCGGTAAGGTAAGAACAACTCAATCTGGAAGTAATTTATATATTTACCAGAATCATTTTATTGGTCATATGTCTAAAGATGCAATTCGAGTGCAAAGTTACCATAACGTAAAACACAAGAATATATTTATTGCACAGAATTATTTTGATAATAAACATCAAAGACTTTATTTAAAAGATATAGAAAATTTGTATCTATCAGATGAAAAAAATATAAACATTAAAAAAATAAACATAAAATAATGATTCTTTATTTTAGTAGTTCTGAATTAAAACACAATATAAAACATATTGTAATTTAATTGAAATTATATTATCTTAAAGAGTAATAATGTAAGAAAATTCAGAAAACAACTAAAATCGGGGGGAACATTATGAATAACATGAACAAAGGGGAATTTAGACGTTCACATTATTTAACATTTTTTTCTGAAAAAAATAAATCTTATAATGCAGGACAGCTGACAGGATTGATTTTAGGGCCACTATTATTTATTTTGACATTGTTAACTTTTCAACCTGAAAATTTATCTTATAAAGGTGTTTTTGTGTTAGCAATTACAATTTGGATAGCTATTTGGTGGATTACTGAAGCAATACCAATTGCAGCAACTAGTTTATTACCATTAATTTTATTGCCTATTGGTCATGTACTTAGCCCGGAAGAAGTATCTGCTCAGTATGGTAATGATATTATCTTCCTATTTTTAGGTGGATTCATACTAGCTATAGCTATGGAAAGATGGAATTTACATACACGTGTAGCATTAACAATTATCAGTATTTTAGGTACAAGTACTGGAAAAATTTTATTAGGTTTTATGATTGCGACAGGGTTTTTATCTATGTTTGTTTCGAACACTGCAGCTGTGATGATTATGATACCGATAGGTTTAGCAATTATTAAAGAAGCAAATGATTTAAAAGGGGAAGAAATGAATGCTACAAGCATCAATAAATTTGAACAATCATTAGTATTAGCTATCGGATATGCAGGAACAATTGGTGGATTAGGAACTTTGATTGGAACGCCACCACTTATTATTCTAAAAGGGCAATATCAATCAGCATTTGGTGAAGAAATCAGCTTTGCCAAATGGATGGTTGTTGGCGTGCCAACGGTCATTGTGCTATTGATTTTAGTATGGTTATATTTGCGTTATGTTGCATTTAAACATGATATGAAGGAACTGCCAGGCGGTCAAAATTTAATTAGAAAAAAATTAGATGAATTAGGCAAGATGAAATATGAAGAAAAAGTAGTACAAGTAATTTTTATATTGGCAAGTTTATTATGGATTAGTAGAGAATTCTTATTGAAAAATTGGTCGTTCACCTCAGAAGTTGCCGACGGTACGATTGCAATGTTTATAGCTGTATTATTATTCTTAATTCCAGCTAAAAATAAAGCGCAACATACACGTATTATTGATTGGAATGTTGCTAAGGACTTGCCATGGGGCGTGCTCATTTTGTTTGGTGGAGGTTTAGCACTTGCTAAAGGTATTTCAGAGAGCGGTTTAGCCACATGGCTAGGGGAACAATTAAAGTTAATCGAAGGTGTCAGTCCATTAATTATCGTCCTTGTCATTACAATATTTGTGTTATTCTTAACAGAAATAACTTCGAATACAGCTACTGCGACTATGATTTTACCTATTCTTGCTACACTTTCTGTTGCAGTTAATGTACATCCACTACTACTTATGGTGCCGGCTGCTATGGCTGCCAATTGTGCTTATATGTTGCCGGTTGGTACACCGCCAAATGCTATTGTATTTGGTACTGGAAAAATTAGTATTAAAAAAATGGCATCAGTTGGATTTTGGGTCAATATGTTGAGTATTATTGTCATTGTATTAGTGGTTTATTTCTTAGTACCACCAGTATTAGGTATAGATGTTACCAAACCATTACCATTAAAATAACTAAAAGCGTCATAGAGCCTGAGGCATATAAATGTCTCAGGCTCTATTATTGAAATATATAAGATGATAAGTTTTCGAGTTGGAATTTCAGTAAGTTTTACTTTATTAGTTAATCGTGATTTAACTTATTGAAAGATCCAATGACTGTAACTTGAAAATCTAAAGTGTTCAAGATTTTAATGACTTTAGATAATTCTTCCGTTAATCCAGTGTCTGCTTGGACGAAAAAGTGATACATACCTAATTGTGTTTTTAAAGGTCTAGACTCAATCCAAGATAAGTTGATGTTAAAAAGTACAAAGGTATTTAGAATACTTGCTAGTAAACCTGGTTTATCAAATTGCGGTGTGATGAGTAACATTGTATCGCTTGCATTGTCCAAATGTTGCGGCTGGTTACTTACGACTAAAAAACGAGTAACATTGTGAGGGAAATCTTGAATGTTTTGTTCTATAGGTTGGAAACCATAAGTTTCCCCGCTACCTAAAGGTGCGATTGCGCCAACTTGGTTAGTTATTTTTTCTAAACTTTGTATTGTGCTATCTACATAATCATATGTGAAGTTATGCTGTTGTATATATTTACTCGTTTGACTAATTGCTGGGCTTATTGAATAAACTTTTGATATATCATTTACTGTAGCATTTTCAGGGCCATATAAAGCAAATTGTATATCTAAATGAATTTCTCCCTGAGCATAAATGTTCTGTTGAGTTAAGGCATCGGCAACAATATTGATTGTACCTTCTATTGAATTTTCGATAGGCACAACAGCAATGCTTTGATCATCTTCTGAGACAGCAGTAACTACTTCATACAAATTAGATTTAGATATATAGTCAAACTCAGACTCTGATTGATATTGTTTTGCCGCTAAATATGAAAATGTTCCTTTTGGACCTAAATAATATAATTTCATTTGACGTTACCCCTTAAATATATGTGTTAATTTTAAAAATTAATGGAAAGGACACCCAGAAGCAGATGATTGCTTTTTATAATAGAAATTTGGTTCTCTCATCTCGTTTTTATATCCATGATGGTAATTAGATACTAGCGTTGGAGATAAAGAGGGTGCTAACCAAGACCATTTACCAGTTACATCTCTTCCATTCTTGCGTTCATTTTTTTCAAATCTTTCAAATTGTTTTGACGCGGTTAAATGATCAACCATTGACACGCCCTCATTTTTAAATGAATGATATACTGCATAATTCAATTCAACTAATGTTCTATCTTTATTAAAAGAATTATTCTTTAGTGTATCAAATTCAAAAGCTTCTGCAACGGTTTCTAGTAAATTATAGCGATATGAATCCGTAAAATTACGCACAGCAATTTCATTTACCATATACCAACCATTGAATGGTGCGGTTGGATATGTGATTCCACCAATTTTCAAGTCCATGCTAGATATAATTGGTACGGCATACCATTTTAATCCAAGCTTTGCTAATTTTGGAAAACGGTCATGTGTAATGGGTACTTCCTTAATTAATTCAGGTTGATAATTATGAAATTTTAATGTTTCCCCAGGAATTTTATAAATTAAAGGTAAAATATCAAAATCAGTATGATTGCTTGTCCACCCTAAATGTTCTGCTAATTGAGTGATTTTTATTTCAGCAGGGTCGCCAACATCTTCATATCCAGCATATCTGATGAGTTGATTATTAAATATTTTTGGTGGGTTTTGAGCGGCAAAAATAGTGATACATGGTTTGATTTTTCCATCATTTGTTGCAAATTGAATATGATTTTCTATTGCGTCTATAAATTCGTGTTCTGACTGAATATGTCTTGCATCTTTGACAGTTAAAGCATCCCAGAATGCACGACCTATACAACGATTTGAATTTCTCCATGCCATCTTAGCACCATATACAAGTTCTTCATTAGTATGTTCATACGTACCTGTTAAGTTGATTTGTGTTTCTATCTGATTTAGTCGTTTTAATATAATATTTTCATTATAATTTAATTCTTTATACATTGTTTGAATAAATGATTTAGCTTCATTTAACATATAAAACACCTCGAACATATTATACGGTATTTTTTCTATTTTTAATGCTTAACTGTGTAATTGTCATGATTTTGTCGCTACTATTTTGAATTTACTACTAACTAAATAATTAATAAATAACAAAATTATATTTAATAATGTGCTGAGTTATAATTGAAGTAATATAGATAAATTTGTTTCAGATATAAACGTTTAATTTTTTGTGTTAAACTAATGAAAAAGCCGATAGGAGAGATAGCGGTGTACCAATTTGAGGATGATACTTTAGTATTACATAATGATTTATATCAAATAAATATGGCGGAGAGTTATTGGAATGATGGTATTCATGAGAGATACGCTGTATTTGATTTATATTTTAGAAATATGCCCTTCAACAGTGGTTATGCAGTGTTTAATGGATTAAAAAGAGTTATAGCTTATATTAATAACTTTCATTTTTCAGAATCGGATATTAAATATTTAAAATCTATTGGTTATCAAGAAGACTTTTTGGAATATTTAAAAGATATGAAATTTACTGGTAATATTCGTTCTATGCAAGAAGGAGAATTATGCTTTGGTAATGAACCTTTATTAAGAGTTGAAGCACCACTCATCCAAGCGCAATTAATTGAAACGATGTTGTTAAATATCGTGAATTTTCACACGTTAATTACTACGAAAGCAAGTAGAATAAAACAAGTAGCGCCCAATGACACATTAATGGAATTTGGAACAAGACGTGCACAAGAAGCGGATGCTGCTTTGTGGGGTGCAAGAGCAGCATATATTGGTGGATTTGATTCAACTAGTAATGTGCGTGCAGGAAAACTTTTTGGTATACCAGTATCAGGGACACATGCGCATGCAATGGTTCAAACATATGGTGATGAATATATTGCATTTAAAAAATATGCAGAACGTCATAAAGATTGCGTGTTCTTAGTTGATACTTTTCATACCTTGAAATCTGGTGTGCCAACAGCGATTAAAGTGGCTAAAGAACTTGGTGATGAAATTAACTTTATTGGTATACGTTTAGATTCTGGTGATATTGCTTATTTATCAAAAGAAGCACGTCGCATGTTAGATGAGGCTGGGTTCACTAAGACTAAAATTATTGCATCAAATGACTTAGATGAGCAAACAATTACAAGTTTGAAATCGCAAGGAGCAAAGGTCGATTCATGGGGAGTTGGTACTAAATTAATTACTGGTTACGACCAGCCAGCCTTAGGTGCTGTATATAAACTTGTGGCAGTTGAAGATGCTTCGGGGAATTATGTAGACCGAATAAAGTTATCTAACAATGCAGAAAAAGTAACAACACCAGGTAAGAAAAATGTGTATCGCATTATTAATAAGAAAACCAACAAAGCTGAGGGTGACTACATAACGTTAGCGCATGAAGATCCTTATGATGAGTCGCCACTTAAATTATTCCATCCTGTTCATACGTATAAGATGAAATTTATAAAGTCTTTTATAGCTAAACCATTACATCATGATATTTTTAAAGCTGGTGAACTCGTTTATGATTTACCGAGCGAAAAGGAAGCGCAAAACTATTTGACGGAAAGTCTTTCATATTTATGGGATGAAAACAAACGTCACCTTAATCCACAAGAGTATCCGGTTGATTTAAGTACAGAATGTTGGGAAAATAAACACAAACGTATATTTGAAGTGGCAGAACATGTGAAGGAGATGGAAGAAGAAAATGAATGAAATTCAAGATATTATCGTTAGAGAAATGAAAGTCAAACCCAACATTGATAGCAAATTAGAAACACGTAATATTGTTCAATTTATAAAAAATTACATCCAATCTCATTCATTTATCAAATCCTTGGTTTTAGGCATTTCAGGAGGACAAGATTCGACTTTAGCTGGTAAGCTGTGTCAAATTGCAGTAAATGAATTAAAGGAAAAGGATATTGATTGTCAATTTATTGCGGTTAAACTACCATATGGCGAACAAAAAGATGCAGATGAAGTTGAAGATGCTTTGAAGTTTATACAACCAGATCGAACAATTACGGTTAACATTAAACCTGCTGTAGATCAAAGTGTACAATCGTTAAAAGAAGCTGGAATTACGCTGACTGATTTCCAAAAAGGGAATGAAAAAGCACGTGAGCGTATGAAAGTACAATTTTCGATTGCATCAAATAAGCAAGGTATCGTAGTGGGAACCGATCACTCAGCGGAAAACTTAACAGGATTTTTTACAAAATATGGTGATGGTGCAGCGGATATTGCCCCGTTATTTGGTCTGGATAAACGTCAAGGACGACAAATCTTAGCGTATTTAGATGCACCAGCACATTTATATGAAAAAATACCAACGGCTGACTTAGAAGAAGATAAACCACAGCTACCAGACGAAGAAGCACTTGGTGTTAGTTATGCTCAAATAGATGATTATTTAGAAGGTAAACAAGTGCCAAAAGAAGCAAAAGCTATCATAGAAAATCATTATATTAAAAATGCACATAAAAGAGAATTAGCTTACACAAGATATACATGGCCAAAGAATCAAACAGATTTCGAATGATTTTAGTGACAAAATAATAAGTTACTGATAAAATAATTTGGATTTAATGAGAAAGAAAGGAAAATGAACATGTCAGTAATCACATCTAATCCATGGTTAATGGTTTTAGCTATTTTTATTATTAATGTTGCTTACGTAACTTGTTTGACAATGAGAACGATATTAACACTCAAGGGTTATCGTTATGTTGCAGCAGTTGTAAGTTTTTTAGAGGTTTTAGTATATGTAATTGGTTTGGGAATGGTGATGTCTAGTTTAGACCAAATTCAAAATGTCTTTGCATATGCTTTTGGATTTTCAATCGGTATTATTGTAGGCATGAAAATTGAAGAGAAATTAGCACTTGGCTATACAGTTGTGAATGTTACTTCATCTGAATATGAATTAGATTTACCAAAGCAATTAAGAGATTTAGGTTATGGCGTTACGCATAATACTGCTTATGGTAGAGATGGTACGAGGTTAATTTTACAAATATTAACACCAAGACGCTTTGAATTAAAATTAATAGAAACAATTAAGCAAATTGATGAAAAAGCGTTTATCATTGCATACGAACCAAGAACAATTCACGGTGGTTTTTGGGTTAAAGGTGTGCGCAGTAAGAAACTTAAACAATATGATCCAGATAAAGTGGAAAGTATATGAAAAAGCAGCAAAAGTTTAAAGTAGAAGAAAACGAAACGGTACAAGATTGTTTGCAACGTATGCGAGATGCTGGATATATGCCTATTAAACGCTTTGAAAAGCCGATTTATAAAGAAAATAAAGATGGTGAATACGAAGTATATAGACAAGAAATTCAATTTGTTGGTAAATTAATAGAATAATTGTTCCAAAATAGCTAAGAAATCAGATATGAATTAGTGCTAGATATATAAGTGTAATCGTTGACAGAGATAAAAAATCTCAGGTCAACGATTTTTTTAATCATGTTGTTCCATTTTGATATAGATTGATAAATTTTTTGAGTAGAATAAGGTTTTTCTGCACGCCTTTTGATAAAACGTGTTAAAATTTCTGTAAGAAGATAGAAAAGACTTATACATTTATGGTCAATTCTGTTAAAATAAAAATGACAAGATTAAACACGAACTTTAACCGTATTTTTTGAATGAATGTACATGTTTTTGGAGTTTGTGGACTAAAACTTACGCAAGATAGGAGCTTATTTCAATGATAGAACGTTATTCTAGAGAAGAAATGTCTAATATTTGGACGGATCAAAATCGCTATGAAGCTTGGTTAGAAGTAGAAATACTAGCATGTGAAGCTTGGAGTAAATTAGGTGATATACCTGCTGAAGATGTATTGAAAATTCGCCAGAATGCAAAGGTTGATGTTAACCGAGCAAAAGAAATTGAAGAAGAAACACGACACGATGTCGTTGCATTTACAAGACAAGTATCAGAGACATTAGGTGAAGAGCGTAAATGGGTTCACTACGGCTTAACATCAACTGATGTAGTTGACACTGCATTAAGTTATGTTATTAAACAAGCAAACGATATTATTGAAAAAGATTTAGAAAGATTTATTGATGTTTTAGCCCAAAAAGCTAAAAATTATAAGTATACTTTAATGATGGGGCGCACACACGGTGTACATGCGGAACCTACAACATTTGGTGTTAAGATGGCATTATGGTATACAGAAATGAAACGTAATTTAGAGCGTTTTAAACGTGTGAGAAAAGAAATAGAAGTCGGTAAAATGAGTGGTGCAGTAGGTACCTTTGCGAACATCCCACCCGAAATTGAAGCGCATGTTTGTGAAAATTTAGGTTTGGATGCAGCAGCTGTTTCTACTCAGACATTACAACGTGATCGTCATGCATATTATATAGCTACCTTAGCGTTGATTAGCACTTCTATGGAAAAATTTGCAGTGGAAATACGTAATTTACAAAAAACTGAAACAAGAGAAGTAGAAGAAGCTTTTGCTAAAGGTCAAAAAGGTTCGTCAGCAATGCCACATAAACGTAATCCAATTGGTTCAGAAAATATCACTGGTATTGCGCGTGTTATCAGAGGATATATTACGACAGCATATGAAAATGTAGCTTTATGGCATGAGAGAGATATTTCGCATTCATCTGCAGAAAGAATCATGCTACCAGATGTAACGATAGCTTTAGATTACGGATTAAACAGATTTACAAATATTGTAGAAAGACTTACTGTATTTGAAGATAATATGTTAGCAAATATCGATAAAACATTTGGTCTTATTTATTCACAACGCGTATTACTAGCGTTGATAAATAAAGGTTTAGCACGCGAAGCGGCATACGATAAAGTACAGCCAAAAGCGATGACATCTTGGGAAACAAAAACACCGTTTAGAACGTTAATTGAACAAGATACAACTATTACAGATTTATTAAGCACTGAAGAATTAGACGAATGCTTTAATCCAAAACATCATTTAAACCAAGTTGATACGATTTTTAGCCGTGCAGGATTAGAATAATTGAAATTTACTGATGAAATCGTTACACTTTAATGTATTAGCACGTTGAATTAAGATTAAAATGAAAGTACAGGGGTTGTTTTTAATGCAAATAGAAAAATTAAGAGGAAAAGCATTAGATGAATTATTTGATGCAATTCTTACATTAGAAAACAGAGAAGAATGTTACCAATTCTTTGACGATTTATGTACAGTTAATGAAATCCAATCGTTATCTCAACGATTGCAAGTCGCAAAAATGATTAAGCAAGGTTATACTTATGCGACGATTGAACAAGAGTCCGGTGCTTCAACTGCAACAATTTCTCGTGTTAAAAGATCTTTACAATGGGGAAATGATGCTTACACAATGATTCTAGACCGCATGAATATTGAAACGACCGATTAATTAACAATTCTATATACTATAGCGAAGTGTAATTTTAATGATTTCATTTGAAAAGCTGTTAGCAAAGAAACCTTCTTTGCTGACAGTTTTTTTGTTGTTAATTTAAAGTGTATTGATAAAATAGAAATAAGGCTTTAAATTTTTTTGAATATATTTAGCGAGAAACATGATTAACTTATGATTTATTTGTCATGTTAAAATACATTATAAAATCCTATATCGTTTTAGAACTCAGTGGTTAAAAATGATATAATCAAAAGTATGCTAAAAAAAGGAGTAACATATCATGTATGACATTAAAAAGTGGAAACATATTTTCAAATTAGATCCTGCCAAGTCTATTTCTGATGAAGATTTAGATGCAATATGTATGTCTCAAACCGATGCAATTATGATCGGTGGAACAGATGATGTTACTGAAGATAATGTTATTCAATTGATGAGTAGGGTGAGGAGATATCCTTTACCTCTAGTTTTTGAAATTTCCAATATAGAAAGTGTTATGCCTGGATTTGACTTTTATTTCGTACCGACTGTATTGAATAGTACAAATGTAAAATATCATAACGGCATACTTTTAGAAGCATTGAAATCTTTTGGACACGTCATTGATTTTGAAGAGGTTGTTTTTGAAGGATATGTTGTCATGAATCCTGAAAGCAAAGTAGCACAAGTTACACAAGCTGAAACAAATTTAACAGATGAAGATATTGAAGCATATGCTCAAATGGTTAATGAAATGTATAAATTACCAGTCATGTACCTTGAATATAGTGGTACATATGGAGATGTTGAAAAGGTTAAGACAGCTGCAAATATGTTAAGTGATACACAACTATTTTATGGTGGTGGCATTAGTAATCAAGAAGAAGCTGAAGAAATGGCTTCGATTGCTGATACGATTATCGTTGGTGATATCGTTTATAAAGATATTAAAAGCGCATTAAAAACAGTTAAGATAAAGGAGTCACATAAATGAATGCATTAGTAAATAAGATGAATGATGAACAAAGCTTAGCAGTACGCACTACAGAAGGGCCATTACTTATTATGGCGGGTGCAGGTTCAGGCAAAACACGTGTTTTAACTCATCGTATAGCTTACTTGCTTGATGAAAAAGACGTATCTCCATACAACATTCTAGCGATTACTTTTACAAACAAGGCAGCAAAAGAAATGAAAGCACGTGTGGAAGCTTTAGTCGGTGAACCAGCTCAAGTTATATGGATGTCAACGTTCCACTCAATGTGTGTAAGAATACTGAGAAGAGATGCAGATAGAATTGGCATTGAACGTAATTTTACTATTATTGACCCAACCGATCAAAAATCAGTTATCAAAGATGTATTGAAGAATGAAAATATAGATAGTAAAAAGTTCGAACCGAGAATGTTTATAGGTGCTATTAGTAATTTAAAAAACGAATTGAAAACGCCAGAAGATGCTCAAAAAGAAGCTGATACTTATCATGAGCAAATGATTGCTACAGTATATAAAGGATATCAAAGACAGTTATCAAGAAACGAAGCATTGGATTTTGATGATTTAATCATGGTTACAATTCGATTATTTGAACGTGTGCCAGATGTTTTAGAATTTTATCAAAATAAATTCCAATACATACACGTCGACGAGTACCAAGACACAAACAAAGCACAATATACATTAGTTAATCTTTTAGCGTCTAAATTTAAAAACTTATGCGTAGTTGGAGATTCTGATCAATCTATTTATGGTTGGCGTGGCGCTGATATTCAGAACATACTTTCCTTTGAAGAAGATTATCCTGAAGCTAAAACGATATTTTTAGAACAAAATTATCGTTCAACTAAAAATATATTAAATGCAGCTAATGAAGTAATCAAAAATAATTCAGAGCGTAAACCTAAAGGATTATGGACAGGTAATACATCCGGAGATAAAATTCACTACTACGAAGCTACTACCGAGCGAGATGAAGCTGAATATGTAGTCAAAGAAATTATGAAACAACAACGCAACGGAAAAAAATTCAAAGATATGGCTATCTTGTATCGTACTAATGCACAATCTCGTGTGTTAGAAGAGACATTTATGAAATCTAATATGCCTTACACAATGGTCGGTGGTCAAAAATTCTATGACCGAAAAGAAATTAAAGACCTACTTAGTTATTTGAGAATAATAGCCAATAGTAATGATGATATAAGTTTACGCCGTGTAATAAATGTGCCAAAACGCGGTGTTGGACCTTCGACAGTAGATAAAATTCAGGCCTATGCTGCTCAAAACGATATAAGTATGTTTGACGCGCTAGCAGAAGTGGATTTTATAGGCTTATCTAAAAAAGTTACGCAAGCATGTATTACTTTTTATGACATGATACAGAACTTAATTAAACAACAGGAATTTTTAGAGATTACTGAAATTGTTGAAGAGGTATTAGTTAAATCAGGTTATCGTGAGATGTTGGAACGAGAACAAACATTAGAATCAAGAAGTAGATTAGAAAATATAGATGAATTTATGTCAGTGCCTAAAGATTACGAAGAGAATACCCCATTAGAAGAACAGTCATTAATCAACTTTTTAACAGACTTATCTTTAGTTGCAGATATAGATGAAGCGCAAATAGATGATGGTATAACGTTGATGACAATGCACTCAGCAAAAGGACTAGAGTTTCCTATTGTATTTATAATGGGGATGGAAGAATCATTATTCCCACATATAAGAGCAATAAAAAGTGATGATGATCATGAAATGCAAGAAGAAAGAAGAATTTGTTATGTTGCGATTACACGTGCTGAAGAAACGTTATATTTAACGCATGCAACTTCAAGAATGCTTTTTGGAAGACCACAGTCCAATATGGCTTCAAGGTTCTTGAAAGAAATACCTGAAGATTTATTAGAAAACGAAAATAAAGCACGAGCTACGGCACAAGGAAATCGATTTAAATCTGCAACCAAACAACCTGAAAAAAGAGGTTATAGTAAACGTGTTACTTCTTCTAAAAAAGCACAACAATCAACGGATTGGCATGTTGGTGACAAAGTTATTCATAAATCATGGGGTGAAGGCATGGTGAGCAATGTTAATGAAAAAAATGGTTCAGTTGAACTAGATATTATCTTTAAATCTGAAGGACCTAAACGTTTGCTTGCTCAATTTGCACCTATTGAAAAGAAAGGGGAATAAAGCGTGGCTGACTTACAATCGCGTGTCGATGCATTACATCAATTGCTAAATCAATATAGCTATGAATATTATGTACAAGATAATCCTTCAGTACCAGATAGTGAATATGATAAACTTTTGCACGAATTGATAGATATTGAGGCAAACTATCCAGAGTATCAAACAGTTGATTCACCTACAGTAAGGGTAGGTGGCTCAGCTCAATCAACGTTTGAAAAGGTAAATCATGATACACCGATGCTGAGTTTAGGAAATGCTTTTAATGAAGAAGATTTAAGAAAATTTGATCAACGTATACGTGAGCAAATTGATCAAGTTGAATATATGTGCGAGTTGAAAATAGATGGTTTGGCTGTGTCTCTCAAGTACGAAAATGGTAGGTTCGTACAAGGTTTGACACGTGGTGATGGTACTACAGGCGAAGATATTACCGAAAACTTAAGAACGATACATGCGATACCATTAAAGATTAATGAAGCCAGAACATTTGAAGTTCGCGGTGAAGCATATATGCCTAGAAAATCATTCTTTGATTTAAACGAAGCCAAAGCACAAAATGACGAACAACCATTTGCTAATCCAAGAAATGCAGCTGCTGGTTCACTGCGCCAATTAGATTCCAAACTTGCAGCAAAGAGAAAACTAAGTGTTTTCCTATATAGTGTGAATGACTTTACACAATTTAATGCTCATACACAAAGTGAAGCTTTAGATGAATTAGATAAATTAGGTTTTAAAACAAATAAAGAACGAGAACGTGCTCAAACTATAGAAGAAGTATTCGACTATATTGAAAAATGGACGGAAGCGCGGGAACAGTTGCCATATGATATTGATGGCATTGTTATTAAAGTGAATGATTTAGATCAACAAGATGAGCTTGGCTATACACAAAAATCTCCGCGTTGGGCAATTGCATATAAGTTCCCTGCTGAAGAAGTCATGACAGATTTATTAGATATTGAACTTAGTATTGGTAGAACAGGCGTCGTTACACCTACGGCCATACTTGAGCCAGTAAAAGTAGCGGGAACGACAGTTTCTAGAGCTTCTTTACATAATGAAGATTTAATTCATGAAAAGGATATCCGAATTGGCGATAGTGTAGTAATTAAAAAGGCTGGCGATATCATACCAGAAGTTATAAAAAGCGTTTTAGATCGTCGACCGGAAAATGCTGAAGTTTATCACATGCCAACACATTGTCCTAGTTGTGATCATGAACTAGTTAGAATAGAAGGGGAAGTAGCATTAAGATGCATCAATCCAAAATGCCAAGCACAACTCGTTGAAGGTATGATTCATTTTGTATCACGACAAGCAATGAATATAGATGGTTTAGGTACTAAAATTATTCAACAACTTTATGAAAATGAAAAAATAAAAGATGTTGCTGATATATTTTACTTAACTAAAGACGATTTGCTACCATTAGAGAGAATGGGTGAGAAGAAAGTCAACAATCTATTAAATGCGATTGAACATTCTAAAACAAACTCATTGGAACATTTACTATTTGGTTTAGGAATCAGACACCTAGGGGTCAAAGCGAGCCAAGTCATTGCTGAAAAATATGGAACGATGGATCATTTATTTGATGTTACTGAAGAATCATTAATTGAAATTTATGATGTTGGTCAAAAATTAGCACAATCATTAGTCACTTATTTAGAAAATGAAGATATCCGTGCACTTATTAATAAATTAAAGGAAAAACATGTTAATATGACTTACAAAGGTGTCAAAACAACTGAGTTAGAAGGTCATCCAGAATTTATTAATAAGACCATTGTATTAACTGGTAAGTTATATCAAATGACAAGAAATGAAGCTTCAAAATGGTTAGAATTGCAAGGTGCTAAAGTTACAAATAGTGTTACTAAAAAGACAGATCTAGTAATTGCTGGAGAAGACGCTGGTTCAAAACTTACAAAAGCCGAAAAATTTGGCACAGAAGTTTGGACGGAGGATGACTTTGTCCAGAAACAAAAAGAAATAGAGGGATAGAGGAGATAATGCATGAAAAGAACGATTATACTATTCATCTCAGCAATTTTTCTATTATCAGCATGTGGAAATGATGATAATGAAAAAAGTAAAGAACAACCTGATGACAATAAACAGCAAGAAAAATCCGGTTCAGTAAAAGAAATCGCTACTGATAAACATGTTCAAGGTAATAATTATAGAACGATTTTACCATTTAAAGAAAGCCAAGCACGTGGTTTATTACAAGATAACATGGCAAATAGTTATAATGGGGAAGATTTCGAAAACGGCCTCTTAGAATTGAGTAAACAAGTTTTTCCAACTGACGATTATTTATATCAAGATGGTCAGTACTTAGATAAAGATACGATTAATGCTTATTTAGATCCAAAATATACTAAATCTGAAGTAGATGAGATGGATGAAGATGAACGAAAAGAAAAGAAAGCGAATGAGAATTTAGGTCTAAATCCATCTCATAATGGAGAAACAGATCCAGAAAAAATTGCTGAAGAATCACCTGCGTATCTTTCAAATATTTTAGAACAAGATTTTTATGCTAGTGGTGATACTAAAGGTAAGGAAATTAAAGGTATGACTATCGGACTAGCTATGAATAGTACATATTACTATCAAAAAGAAAAAGATGGCGAAACCTATAGTAAAAAATTAGATGACAAAGAAATTAAAAAACAAGGTAAGCAAATGGCAGGAGAAATTTTGTCGAGAGTCAGAGAAAATAAAGATTTGAAAGACATACCAATACACTTTGCAATTTATAAACAAACTGGTGAAAATTCAATTGTTCCAGGTGAATTTATTGCTGGTACGACAGTTGAAGACGGCAAGACGCGTATTAATGAATGGAAAGATATAAATCAAACTACAGCATTGTTACCTTCTGATGAAGCAGGGGAAATTGATGAAAATTTAAATAATAATTTTAAGCAATTTAATGATAATTTACAGACGTATTTTAACAACTTTACTCAAGCAGTGGGTACAGTTAAATTCGATAATAAAAAAGCAAAACAATTAACAGTTGATGTACCGATTGATTATTATGGTGAAGCAGAAACAATTGGTATCACACAATACATCACTGAACAAGCAGAGAAATACTTTGATGATATTGACGAATATGAAATTCGCATAAAAGATGGTAACAAAGCAAAAGCTTTAATCAGTAAAACTGAAGATGACAAAGATCCACAAGTTCATATTTATAAAAACAATAATTAGTATTACGTTTTCTCGATAAAAGCCACTCTATGTAATCACGTTATGTGTTACAAGAGTGGCTTTTTAGTATCAATTTATAGTGAGAGCGTTGCGATTCGATTATTCTTTAACCATTTCTTTAACTTTATTTAAATCGTGCTCTACAAATTCACCAGGTTTTTTAGTAATTTTACTTACTAGATAAGTAACTATCACACTTGCTAGAAAACCAGGTATTATTTCATACATACCAAATATTTCATTTACTGATGCTAGCGGTTTAACCCAAGCAATCCACACAATAACGACTAAAGCTCCTGTAATCATACCACTCAGCGCGCCAGCGTGAGACAACCCTTTCCAGTATAGTGAGAAAATCACTAACGGGCTGAACGCTGCGCCAAATCCTGCCCAAGCATTACCGACAAGGTTTAAAATTGTATCATTTGGTGACCATGCAATCCAAATTGCAATAATTGCAACTAGTAAAACAGATAGTCGTCCAATCATTACAAACTCTTTTTCGTGAGTTTTTGCTTTCGCTTCACCACGAATAAGTTTATAAAAATCTTCAGTTAATGAACTAGAAGTCACTAATAACTGAGATGAAATTGTGCTCATAATAGCTGCCAAGATAGCTGCCAACAAGAAACCGCCTACAAGAGGGTGGAATAAAATTTGGCTCATAATGATAAAGAGTGTCTCTGGATCTTCCATTTTAATGTGGTATTGAGGTATAAATGCGATACCTGTTAGGCCTACAGCAACTGCGCCTAAGAGACCAATAACCATCCAGCTAATACCTAAACGTCTTGCTTTTGGTAAAAGTTTATGTGTTTTAATGGACATAAACCGAACAATAATATGTGGTTGACCAAAATACCCCAATCCCCAGGCAAATAATGAAATAATACCTAAAAACGTTGTCCCTTTAAACAAATCCATATTGGTAGGTTTCATAGCTGCTACTTCGCTAAAAGTATCCAAACCGTTGAGTTTTATAAGTGCTACAATAGGAACCATTACCATTGCGATTAACATAATTACACCTTGGAAGAAATCCGTAATGGATACAGCTAAATACCCACCAAAGAACGTATAAAAAATTACTATTGCTGCAACTATGATAAGTCCCCAATGATAGTTTAAACCAAAAGCACTTTCAAATAATTTTCCACCAGATACAAACCCAGAATGTGTATATAAAGTGAAAAACACAACAATAATTAGACCTGAAATTATTTTTATGTAATTTTTACGGTCATTGAGTCGATTTTTAAAAAAGTCTGGCAGGGTGATAGCGTCTCCTGCAATTTCAGTATAAATGCGGAGTCGAGGTGCAACTACAAAATAGTTAATATAAGCGCCGAGTGATAAACCGATTGTAATCCACATTGCTGATAAACCAGTGCTATACACAGATCCAGGGAGACCCATAATCATCCATCCACTCATATCGGATGCACCTGCTGATAAGGCAGTTACGTAAGGGCCAATACTTCTACCTCCCAGCATAAATTCACTTAAATTACCTGTTGATTGTTTGTAACCATAATAGCCAATAACTAATAAAATGATAAAATAAATGATAATCATAATATACGTTTGCCAAGTAACGTGAACTTGATTAGCTAAAGATGTACCTAGAATAAACATAATACTTCAATTCCCTTATCCCCAGAATATTAAATTGTGTTACATGAATTATTATACAATGTAATTTATAAATAGAGTAGATTTATTTTTATTTTTTTGAAATATTTAGCTCAATGACAAAAATGAAAGTGCTTACAAAACATAGAATGATATTACGCACTTTATAAAATTTATGATTTATTATGCAATAATTGTTATTAATACTATGAAAAGTGTATATATTGTTTTTGAAACATATTTAAGTTACATAATTACAAATGTTTTACCAAACGGAACTTAATTAAAATATGGTTATTTATTGTTATTGTTGAAAAGTTTAGATTTTTGTTTGAAATTTTGATACAATTTTATAATGAATGAGTAAAAAGGAGGCTTTTATTTAATGGCTAAAGTTACACGTGAAGAGGTAGAGCATATTGCTAATTTAGCTAGACTTCAAATATCTGAAGAAGAAACAATTGAAATGCAAGATACATTAGAAAGTATTTTAAATTTTGCTAATCATATAGATACAGCAGACACTAGCTCAATTGAGCCAACTTATCACGTATTAGATTTACAAAACGTGTTAAGAGAAGATAAAGCAATCGAGGGCATTCCTCAAGAGCTTGCATTAAAAAATGCTAAAGAGACGGAAGATGGACAGTTCAAGGTACCATCTATCATGAATGAGGAGGACGCTTAAGATGACCATCCGTTATGAATCTGTGGAAAATTTAATTACATTAATAAAAAATAAAGAAATTAAACCTTCACAAATAGTGAACGATATCTATGATGCAATTGAAGAAACTGATCCAACAATTAATTCATTTCTTGCATTAGATAAAGACAATGCTATTAAAAAAGCACAAGAATTAGATGAGTTACAAGCCAAAGACCAAATGGAAGGCAAACTATTTGGTATTCCAATGGGAATTAAAGACAATATTATTACTGAAGGTGTAGAAACAACTTGCGCTAGTAAAATGCTAGAAGGATTTGTACCTATTTATGAATCTACAGTAATGAATAAATTACGCAATGAACAAGCTATTTTAATTGGAAAACTAAACATGGATGAATTTGCAATGGGAGGTTCTACAGAAACTTCTTATTTCAAGAAAACGTTAAATCCATTTGATCACACGGCTGTTCCTGGTGGTTCATCTGGTGGTTCAGCAGCAGCTGTTGCAGCGGGATTAGTACCTTTTAGTTTAGGTTCAGATACTGGTGGCTCAATTCGTCAACCTGCAGCTTATTGCGGTATTGTAGGTTTAAAACCAACTTATGGTCGTGTATCACGTTTTGGTTTAGTAGCATTTGCGTCTTCATTAGACCAAATTGGGCCGCTAACGCGCAATGTTAAGGACAATGCTTTAGTATTAGAAGCAATTACTGGTTTAGATGAAAATGACAGTACGAGTGCACCTGTAGAAGATGCAGATTTTACATCTGATATTGGTAAAGATATTCAAGGCCTTAAAGTGGCATTACCAAAAGAATATCTCGGTGAAGGTATATCTGATGAAGTGAAAGCATCTGTAAAAAAAGCTGTTGAAACATTGAAAGAACTAGGTGCTACAGTAGAAGAAGTTTCATTACCGAATACGAAATATGGCATTCCTTCTTATTATGTAATCGCATCATCTGAAGCATCCTCAAACTTATCACGTTTTGATGGTATCAGATACGGTTATCATTCTCCAGAAGCAAATTCACTAGAAGAATTATATAAAATGTCAAGAAGTGAAGGATTTGGTGAAGAGGTTAAGCGTCGTATTTTCCTTGGCACATTTGCACTAAGTTCAGGATACTATGATGCGTTCTATAAGAAATCACAAAAAGTTAGAACATTAATAAAAAACGATTTTGATCGTATTTTTGATAACTATGATGTTGTAGTTGGGCCAACAACACCAACAACTGCATTTAATATAGGTGAAGAAATCGATGATCCACTTACAATGTATGCGAATGACTTACTAACAACACCAGTTAACTTAGCTGGCTTGCCAGGTATATCTATTCCTTGTGGTAAAGCGAATGGACGTCCAATTGGTTTGCAATTTATTGGTAAACCTTTTGATGAGAAAACATTATATCGTGTCGCTTTCCAATATGAATCAAAATTTAATTTGCATAATGAATACGAAAATTTATAAGGAGTGGAAATCATGCATTTTGAAACAGTTATTGGACTAGAGGTCCATGTTGAGTTAAAAACAGAATCTAAAATGTTTTCTCCATCGCCAGCACATTTTGGAGCGAAACCTAACTCAAACACAAACGTAATTGATTTGGCTTACCCTGGAGTACTACCAGTTGTCAACAGACGTGCCGTTGATTGGGCGATGAGAGCGTCAATGGCATTAAATATGGATATTGCAACAGAATCAAAATTTGATCGAAAAAACTATTTCTATCCAGATAATCCTAAAGCATATCAAATTTCACAATTTGATCAGCCAATAGGTGAAAATGGTTATATTGATATTGAAGTAGATGGTGAAACAAAACGCATAGGTATCACACGCTTACACATGGAAGAAGATGCTGGTAAATCAACACATAAAGATGGTTATTCATTAGTTGACTTAAATAGACAAGGTACACCATTGATTGAAATTGTGTCTGAGCCAGATATTCGTTCACCACAAGAAGCATATGCATACTTAGAAAAATTACGTTCAATTATTCAATATACTGGTGTTTCAGATTGTAAAATGGAAGAAGGTTCACTGCGTTGTGATGCCAATATTTCATTACGTCCATATGGTCAAGCAGAGTTCGGAACAAAAGCAGAACTGAAAAATCTAAACTCATTTACTTATGTACGTAAAGGGTTAGAATATGAAGAAAAACGTCAAGAAGAAGAATTGTTGAATGGTGGAGAAATCTTACAAGAAACAAGACGATTTGATGAATCTACGGGTAAAACAATTCTTATGCGTGTGAAAGAAGGATCAGACGATTACCGTTACTTCCCAGAACCAGATATCGTACCTTTATATGTTGACGATGAATGGAAAGAACGCGTACGTCAAACAATTCCTGAATTACCAGATGAAAGAAAAGAAAAATACGTGAATCAATTTGGTTTACCAGCATATGATGCACACGTGATTACATTAACAAAAGAAATGTCTGATTTCTTTGAAGGTGCCGTAGCAGAAGGTGCTGATGTAAAATTAACTTCCAACTGGTTAATGGGTGGCGTTAACGAGTACTTGAATAAACATCAAATAGAATTATTAGATACAAAACTCACACCACAAAATCTTGCTGGTATGATTAAATTAATTGAAGATGGCACAATGAGCAGTAAAATCGCTAAAAAAGTTTTCCCAGAACTAGCTGAAAATGGTGGAGATGCAAAACAAATTATGGAAGATAAAGGTTTAGTTCAAATCTCTGACGAAGCGACACTTCTTAAATTTGTAAATGAAGCATTAGACAATAATCCACAATCAGTTGAAGACTATCAAAATGGTAAGGGTAAAGCAATGGGCTTCTTAGTTGGTCAAATTATGAAAGCTTCAAAAGGTCAAGCTAACCCACAATTAGTGAATCAACTATTAAAACAAGAATTAGATAAAAGATAACAAAATCATTTGCATTTTGAACAGTTATAATCTAATTAATGAGTAACCGAGAAATAAACAGCTTGGATAAAGTATTAAACGTCAATTTCTATAACAAAATAGGAATTGACGTTTTTTTATAAAACTTTAAGCGCACATTGAACTACTACTTTTTAATGTAATTTTATAAATTGCTGAATTCAATGAAATAATATGTGTGAAATATTATAAGAACGAACGATATATCAGGCAAGCATTATTCACAGTCAAAATCTTAAATTTAAAATATAAGAGCGCTAATTTAAATTATGGATAGTGCCATGTTTTGATAATAGGAATGGAAGTTTCAATTTCTTTAATATTAAGTAGTATATTATATTTTCTTTTTGAAAATAGCCTAAATGCTTTTATCATTTAACTAAATCATTTAATATATATACTGAGTATAAAAAGTTGAGGGATAAAATATGAGAAAACGAGCTAGAATCATTTATAACCCAACATCTGGTAAAGAATTGTTTAAACGAACATTGCCAGATGTGTTAATAAAATTAGAAAAGGCCGGTTTTGAAACGAGTGCCTATGCAACTGAAAAAATTGGTGATGCAACAACTGAAGCTAAACGTTGTTTAACTCAAGACTATGATGTTTTAATAGCTGCAGGGGGCGATGGGACGCTCAATGAAGTCATCAATGGTATAGCAGAACATCCAAATAGACCTAAAATTGGAATCATCCCAATGGGAACTGTAAATGATTTTGGGCGTGCATTGCATTTACCCAATGATATTATGAGTGCGATTGATGTGATTATAGAAGGCCATTCAACGCGCGTTGATATTGGAAAAATGAATAGTAGATATTTTATTAATTTAGCTGCAGGGGGACAATTAACACAGGTATCTTATGAAACACCAAGTAGATTGAAATCAATTGTTGGTCCTTTTGCATATTATATTAAAGGATTTGAAATGTTACCTCAGATGAAAGCTGTTGACATACGTATCGAATATGATGATGAGGTTTTTCAGGGAGAGGCGCTCTTGTTTTTATTAGGTTTGACCAACTCTATGGCAGGATTTGAAAAATTAGTGCCTGATGCCAAATTAGATGATGGTTATTTCACCTTGATTATAGTGGAAAAAGCGAATTTAGCAGAGTTAGGGCATATTATGACCCTTGCTTCAAGAGGTGAGCATATTAAACATCCTAAAGTGCATTATAAAAAAGCAAAATCAATCAATATCTCTTCATTTATAGATATGCAATTAAATGTGGACGGTGAATATGGTGGTAAATTGCCCGGAAATTTCTTGAATTTAAAACAGCATATTGAAGTTTATACACCAAGTGACATTAAAAATGAGGAACTAGTTGAGCAATAACAAATATAATATTAAAATAAATCGTAATCGTGAACTAGTTTAAATAAATGAGTTAAAATGAATCTTCAAAAACGTTAATAGACAACGAGGTTAGGTAAAGATACAAATAGCCTAACCTCTTTTATATGGGGTGATAATATGAGCATATTACAAAAAAATGAAATCTTAGAAGGACACGTAATTGATTTAACACATGAAGGACACGGCGTTGTAAAGTTAGATCGGTATCCTGTGTTTATTCCTAATACTTTAATAGATGAAACGATTAAATTTAAAGTGATTAAAGTAAAAAAGAATTTTGCAATAGGTAAATTAATAGAAATTAAAGAACAAAGTAAAGAACGTGTTGAGCCACCATGTGTATATTATTACAAATGCGGAGGCTGTCAATTACAACATATGACATACCAAGCTCAATTGAATATGAAAAAAGAACAAGTAATTAATTTGTTTCATCGAAAAGCAGATTTTAAAGATACGATTATTAATGACACAGTTGGTATGGAAAATCCTTGGTATTATCGAAATAAATCACAAATACCTGTTGGAAAGAATAAAGACGAAGAGATTATCTCAGGTTTTTATAGACAAAGAAGTCACGATATTATAGATATGGAAAGTTGTTTAATTCAAGACCAATTGCATCAAGAAGTTATGAATCAACTTAAAGTTTGGTTTAACGAATTGAATATTAGCGTTTATAATGAACATAAAAAACAAGGGCTTATGAGGCACGTTGTCATTCGTACTGGACACCATACAAGAGAGTTAATGGTGATATTTGTGACCAATGGCAAGAAATTTAAACAGAGTGATTTACTTGTGCAAAAATTAGTTAAAGCATTTCCTGAAATTACAAGTATAAAGCATAATGTCAATAATACACATTCAAATGTAATATTAGGAGCGGAATCTAATACTTTATATGGTAAGACAACAATCAATGATAAATTATCAGACGTTACCTTCAAAATAAGTGATCAATCTTTTTATCAAATTAATTCGATACAAACTGAAAAATTGTATCAACTTGCGATTGAATACGCAAACTTAAAGCAGGATGATGTTGTCTTGGATACTTACTGTGGTATCGGAACGATAGGTTTATATATGGCACCAAAAGCGAAACATGTTTATGGCGTAGAAGTTGTGTCAGAAGCCATTGAAGATGCTAAACAAAATGCGACTATAAACCAATTTGAAAATACTACTTTTGTCTGTGGTAAGGCAGAAGAGGTTATATTAAAATGGAAATCACAAGGAATTAAACCAGATGTAGTGATGGTTGATCCGCCTAGAAAAGGCTGTGACGAAACATTTTTAAAAACATTATTAGAATTAAACCCAAGAAAAATTGTCTATATTTCATGTAATCCTTCAACACAACAACGTGATGCGCAATATTTAGCACAACATTACAAACTAACGAAGATTACACCAGTAGATATGTTTCCTCATACAACACATGTTGAAGCGGTTGCTCAATTTAATCGTATATAAAACGTAGGTTAATAGATAAGCATGATTTAATAAACATTGTGTAAAGTTAATTAACTTATTGTTTGCTCAGTGTTGCAGTTTATTTCAATGTAAGAAGATTTGTTAAAATTCAATTACAAGTCATTAACTTTGTTCAATAGCTCTTTCTAAGTGATTAAAATCATTGTATACTCTAGGTAATAACAAAGCATTTGGAGGGTTGCTAATGTTTAAAATTGAGTTGTTTTCTAATAAAAAGTTATTAGAAGGATTCTTACTATTCCAATTAACAATAGTAATGATCAGTATATTGTTATCATATAAATTTGCTTATTTATTTGCTTCGGTTATAGAGCAAAATATCTTATTTAATTTATTGTATGGTATTTTAGGTTTTACTATTGTTTATTTCTTACATGAATTGATTCATAACTTAATGTTTCGCATCTTATCAAAAGGTCGAAAACCTATTTATAGAGTTAAATATGGTTTGATAAAGTCACATATGCCGCAAGTTTATTTCAAAAAATGGCAATATAGCTTAATTATGTTAGCCCCTTTAATTATTATATCACCCATTTTATTTATCATATTTTTTATTACGCCTTACTCATCTATCATATTTATTACAAGTTTTCATATTGGATATTGTGTTGTGGATTTGTATTTACTTTCAGGTGTGTTAAATGAGAAAGTGGAAGTCATAGAAGATACTGAGGATGGTATTAAATATTATACAAAAAACCCTTCAATTGAATTGCAAACTGAACCAAAATCATAAGAATTAATTAATCTGAGTTAGTAATACTGCTAAATACATAATTATCATTATAGATGATATCGTATTTAAGAAGCGGATAGCTAACTCTTTTTTGTTTGTTTTACTATCATGAGCATATATTATGTAACAAAACCATTTAGATTGTAAGATAAATATCAATAATATAATTATATAAGTTTAAAAAGGGAGGTGTGTGCATTGACAGAAAGAAGAATCATTCATATAGATATGGATTATTTCTTTGCTCAAGTAGAAATAAGGGATAATCCAAGTTTAAAAGGGAAACCAGTTATCGTCGGTGGAAAAGCGAGTGGTAGAGGCGTGGTGTCAACAGCTTCTTATGAAGCAAGAAAATATGGTGTTCATTCTGCAATGCCCACCGCACAAGCACATAAATTATGTCCGAATGGTTTTTATGTATCTCCTAGATTTGAAGCTTATAAGGAAGCCTCAAACACAATTATGAATATTTTTAAAAGTTACACTGAAATCGTTGAACCATTGTCATTGGATGAAGCATATTTAGACATTACGCATTTAGTCCGTCCTGATTTACCAGCGTCTATGATTGCGCAATATATTCGTAGAGATATTTACGAAGCTACCCAATTAACGTCCTCTGCAGGTGTCTCTTATAATAAATTTTTAGCAAAATTAGCGAGCGGTATGAATAAGCCTAACGGTCTAACTATTATTGATTATAAAAATGTACATGAAATATTAATGGGCTTAGATATTGGTGATTTTCCAGGAGTAGGTAAAGCTTCTAAAGAAAAAATGCATGAGCATAAAATTTATAATGGCCAAGATTTATATAACCAAAGTGAGCGTGAATTAATTCGTCTTTTTGGAAAACGCGGTTATGGATTGTACAATAAGGCGAGAGGTATAGATAATAATGAAGTAAAAGCCACAAGAATTAGAAAGTCAGTTGGCACAGAACGCACCTTTGCAACAGATGTTAATGATGATGATCAAATTCTTCAAAAAATTTGGGAGTTAAGTCATAAAACAGCTGAACGCTTAGCCAGAATTCAAAAATCTGGCAAAACTGTCACTGTTAAAATTAAAACTTTTAAATTTGAAACTTTGTCAAAACAAAGAAGTTTGAGAGATCCGATTAGAAATGAGACGGATATTTATAACATTGCTTATAGTTTATATACTGAACTAAAAGATTCAGAAACACCAATTAGATTGGTGGGCGTTACAGTAGGTAACTTAGAAAAAGCGACATATGAAAACATGACAATTTATGATTATATATAAACGAAATATCATGGAAATAATTACTGATTTTGAATAAATTAATCTTTATCTTTTAACTGCTTACCAAATATTGTTAATATACTATTCAAATCATCATAGTGTTTTAATAATCGAAATGTAATCATTGCACATGCTTTAGCATCATTTAAAGCATCGTGATGACCGTGAAAATCTAGATTGTAATAATGCATCATATGATTCAACCCATAACGATGATTATTTATTGTCTTTCTTGATAGTTGTAGTGAACAAAAATAAGTGATTGTTGGTGTGTCTTGACCAATTTGCTTAATGCTGTCATACAAAACATTCATATCAAATGCAGCATTATGAGCAACTACTGGTAATCCATCAATGAATTGCATCATATATGGATATACTGATTCAAATGTCGGCGCATCTTTTACATCATTTGGATTAATACCATGTACGGCAATGTTTTGTTTTGAAAAATAGTCATTTGGATTAACCAGTGTATAAAAAGATTCTGTAATTTGATGATTGATAACTTTGACCATTCCCACTGAACATATACTCGTTCTTTTTCCGTTTGCAGTTTCAAAATCTAAAGCAATATAAGCATTAGCTGTCATCAAGCAAGAACCCTTTCTCTTATAGAATATGTTATGACTTTATATAATTCTCTTATCGAAGTCAAGCGAGTAAAACTCAATTAAGCATAATAGATGATCAACAGTCCTTTCCTACTAGCAAAATACTTAAAAAGCATGCCAATCATGTTGGCATGCTTCTGTATATTCATCATTAATTTTAAAAATTTGTTAGCGTATTAACGCTATGCTTCATCTTCATTAAATGAACGTGCAGCTAATTCTTTCTCATATAAATATAAAGTGTTACTGTCGTCACCGATACGGTTTAAATAATCAATATGTGTATCAAACATTGATTCTTCTTCGACTTGTTCATCTAGGAACCAATTTAAAAATGAAATTGTGGCATAATCTTTATCTTTATTAGCTAGGTCAGATAAATTGTAAAATCTGCGTGTTACATCTTGTTCTTGGGCTAAGCCATCTTCAAATGTTTCTAAGATACTTGTGAATTCAGATTTAGGTGCTGGTATTGAATTAAATATTGCTTGTTCACCACGATCATTGATATAATCATAAATTTTCTTACCATGAAATCTTTCTTCTTTTGCCTGCTGGATATAGAAATTAGCAAAGCCTTCGTAGGACTTACTATCACAATACGCAGCCATTGCCATATAAGCATGTGCAGCAAAATACTCGTGGTTCATTTGTTCATTTAATGCATCTAATAATTCTTTATTCAACATAAGTAATAGCCTCCATGTATCATTTTTCATTAGTATAGCAAACTTATTCTCATTCGTAAATAATAATTATTCTAATCTAAAGAATGTGAAAGATATTTGCATTGAGAATTGTTTGGAATACAACTTAATCGTGTTATAATATTTGAGTGAATAGTAGAGGAGGAAGTAGATGAGACAATGGACTGCAACACGTCTAGCGAGACTGGCAAGACAAGTAAGTCGTACTGTTGGGAAAAAGGGAACAGACTTACCAGGTCAAGTCGCTAGAAAAGTGGATAAAAATATTTTAAGAGAATTAGCATCTCATGTAGATGAGATTGTATTTATAAGTGGTACAAATGGGAAGACGACTACATCAAATTTAATAGGTCATACTTTGAAAGAGAATCAAATAGAAATCATACATAATAATGAAGGTGCCAATATGGCTGCTGGTATTACATCAGCCTTTATTTTGCAAATTAAAAAAAACACTAAAATCGCAGTTATTGAAATTGATGAAGGTTCAATACCAAGAGTACTTAATGAAGTTACGCCTACGATGATGGTGGTTACTAATTTCTTCCGTGATCAAATGGATCGATTTGGGGAAATCGATATTATGGTAAATAATATTGCAAAAGCAATTGATAATAAAGGGATAAAATTATTGTTAAATGCTGATGATCCATTTGTCAGTAGATTAAAGATAGCGAGTGACACTGTTAATTATTATGGAATGAAAAAGCACGCGCATGATTTTGAACAAAGTTCTATGAATGAAAGTAGATATTGTCCTAATTGTGGTCGCTTATTACATTATGATTATATTCATTATAATCAATTAGGCCATTATTATTGTGAATGTGGCTTTAAACGAGAAAATACAAAATATGAAGTAGCTCAATTTGATTTAACACCTTTTATAAATTTAAATGTTGGTACTACAACATTTAATATGAAAATTGCAGGCGATTTTAATGCATATAATGCAATTGCTGCTTATACCGTGCTTAGAGAACTTGGATTAAATGATGCGTCAATTCGAAAAGGGTTTGAAACTTATACTTCTGATAATGGCAGAATGCAGTATTTTAAAAAGGGTACGAAAGAAGCAATGATCAATCTAGCTAAGAACCCTGCAGGTATGAATGCAAGTCTCTCAGTTGGTGATCGGATAGAGGGGAACAAAGTTTACGTCATCAGTTTAAATGATCATGCTGCAGATGGACGTGATACATCCTGGATTTATGATGCTGACTTTGAAAAATTAGCGAATCAACAGATAGAAGCCATAATAGTTACAGGTACACGAGCAGAAGAGCTACAATTGAGATTAAAGCTCGCAGAGATAAATGTACCAGTTATTTTAGAAAATGATATCTATAAAGCTACTGCGAAAACAATGGAATATACTAATAGTTTTACTGTAGCAATACCTAACTATACTTCACTTGCCCCTATGTTAAAACAATTGAATCACTCTTTTGAGGAGGATAACGTAAAATGAATGAGTTAACGGTCTATCACTTTATGCCTGATAAATTAAATTTGTACAGTGATATAGGTAATATCATTGCACTTAAACAACGTGCAAAACGCCGTAATATCACTTTAAAAGTTGTAGATATTAATCAGACGGAAAATGTTACTTTTGATGAATGTGATATCTTCTTTATTGGTGGGGGTAGTGACAGAGAACAAGCATTAGCAACATTAGAATTGAGTAAAATAAAAAGTAAGTTAAAAGCTGCTATTGAAGATGGTTTGCCTGGTCTAACTGTATGTGGTGGTTACCAGTTTTTAGGACGTAAATACATTACACCAGATGGCACAGAACTAGAAGGTTTAAATATTTTAGATTTTTATACAGAATCTAAAAAAAATCGTTTAACAGGAGATATTGTTATTGAAAGTAATACTTTTGGTACAATTGTAGGATTTGAAAACCATGGGGGCCGTACTTATCATAATTACGGTACTTTAGGTGAAGTTACTCATGGATTTGGTAATAATGATGACGATGCTAAAGAAGGCATTCATTACAAGAATCTACTAGGTACTTATTTACACGGACCGATACTACCTAAAAATCATGAAATTACAGATTATCTATTAGAAAAAGCATGCGAACGTAAAGGCCTTGTATTTGAACCGAAAGAATTAGACAATTCAGAGGAAGAAGCAGCTAAGAAAGTAATTGTTGAGCGCGTTGCTCAACAAAAATAGTAAAGATTTAACTAGTATGAATAAATCACAGCCTAGGACATTTTGTCCTAGGCTGTTTTGTTGATGTAACAATAGTTAATAGATCAATTTAAGCAAACCGATTATTTAAAATTCTATAAATTAATAGTATTTCATAGACAATATGACTTTTTAATTGATTTTTATCAAACTCATCTAAACCTTTGACGGTGGATTTAAGTAACGACGCTGATTTTGGATGACGCTCAAAATGTCCAGTTCTATGTATGTTATTTATACTCTCAGCAATATTTAGGATGGCAAGTTGCTCATCTTTAGTAAAAGTAACTTGTGTGTCTTTTGGTAAAAAAACTAAGTTAGATAAGTGAGTTATAAATAAGCGATTTGTATGTGTACGCGTAGTTAAAGACTTTAAACGAATCCATTCTGAATTGTGGTGTTTGTGATAACTGAGCTCATCTTTTTGATAAGAAAGTAACGTCTCGACTTTTTGGTTTAAATTTAATAATGTGGTTAATTGTTGATTGGTCGTTCCATTATAAAATTTACCAATAACCAGTTGACGCATACGCTTATGAAATAATGCGTACATTTTTGCTTCAGTTTGATTAATAGCATCATCCAATTGATCATAATATTTGGGAGGTAAGACAATAAAGTTTACTAATCCCGCTGTAACTAATCCAATGATAGCCGTTAATAATCTGGAGAAGAAATTAAAGTAATAAGCATCATGTATGCCAGGAATCATAGCCATTGCAGTTAAAGTTGCTACAGTTGTACCTACTTGTAAATTTAATTTTGTACAAAGAATAATGGTGAATGTTGCACTAAATGCGTAGGCAAAAGCAGATTGATCGCCGAAAATAAAAGTAAATATAACGGCAAATAACGCACCAATAATTGTTGCAGGAAGTCTTCTATAACCTTTTATTAACGATGCCTTAGCGGTTGGTTCAATTGTGACAATAGCTGTTAATATAGCAAAAATTGGATTTAAGTTTAAGGCTAAACAAAAAAGAGCAGTTAAAAAGGTAGCTAAACCTGTTTTCAGAGTTCGTGCACCAACAATATTTTTATACCAAGAATCATTCATATTAAAACTCCTATAAAAATAAACGTTTAATGATTTAACCAGAATTGTAAAAGTGGTTATGTCATTATTTGGTTAAAATGTTAAACTATATATGATAAAAATTTTCTAATTTATTATATCAAAAAAAGTCTGCTATAATAAGAAAGAATATAATTTACAAAAAGGAACGGGATAAAATGATTGTAAAAACAGAAGAAGAATTAACAGCACTAAAAGATATTGGATATATCTGCGCACTAGTTAGAGACAAAATGCAAGAAGCTACTACACCTGGCATCACTACTAAAGAACTTGATGATATCGCAAAAGATTTATTTGAAGAACACGGTGCTATCTCAGCACCAATTCATGATGAAAACTTTCCAGGTCAAACTTGTATCAGCGTTAACGAAGAAGTGGCACATGGTATTCCTGGAAAACGAAAAATTCGTGAAGGTGACTTAGTAAATATTGATGTTTCTGCATTGAAAAATGGGTATTATGCTGACACTGGCATTTCATTTGTAGTTGGTGAAGCGGATAATCCATTGAAACAAAAAGTTTGTGATGTTGCTTTAGAAGCATTTGAAGCAGCTATGACAAAAATCAAACCTGGTGCAAAGCTGAGCCAAATTGGTAAAGCAGTTCACGCAACTGCACGTAAAAATGATTTGACAGTAATTAAAAATTTAACAGGTCATGGTGTTGGTCAGTCATTACATGAATCTCCAAGCCATGTGATGAATTATTATGATCCAAAAGATAAAACTTTGCTTAAAGAAGGTACTGTAATTGCTGTTGAGCCATTTATTTCTTCAAAAGCTACATTTGTCACAGAAGGTAAGAATGAATGGGCATTTGAAACTCAAGATAAAAGCTTTGTTGCACAAATTGAACATACGGTTATAGTAACAAAAGAAGGACCAGTTTTAACTACTAAAATAGATTAGAATAAGTTTCGGTCTAAAGTCCTAATATAAGATGGTTCCGGAGCCTATACTAATGGTTCCGGAAATTTTTTATAATAGAATCTAATCAATCATGAGGTGATTCTATGAATTATATTACGACTTATCTAGAAAAAATGACTAAACAAACTTTTTATTCAAGTTTAATTGAATATAGACAATATCTTGATAAAAAATTAAGAAGCATAGAAATGTACATAAATTATCTATTTGAAAGAAAAACTTATGTAGCTAGATTAATAGATCATTTAACATTATCTTTAGAAAATAAATATATCGACATTTTAGATGAATCTGATATTGAATGTGCACAAGAGATTGAGCACTATGATATAGAAAAAATTAAAAATGATTTGAATGAAATGGAAGCAGACTACGCACGTATTGTAGCCGATTTATCACAACAGGCAAAGGAAAAAGTGAATGTTGAAACAGAATGTGATTTAATCGAACAAATTAGTTTAGTCGCTTGAAGAAAGGTGGCGAAACATGACTCATAAATATATATCAACTGAAATGTTGATTGTGTTTACAGCATTAATGATAATAGCTAATTTCTACTATATTTTCTTTGAAAAAATAGGTTTTATTTTTGTATTATTATTAGGCTGCATATTGGTTTATGTAGGATATTTATATTTTCATAAAATACGAGGGTTATTAGCGTTTTGGATAGGGGTATTACTTATAGCTTTTACTTTACTATCCAATAAATACACAATTATCATATTATTTATATTTTTAATTGTGTTAATTGTGAGATATATATTTTATAGGTTCAAACCTTTGAAAATTATTGCGACAGAAGAGGCAGTAGAATCTCCAGAATTTATTAAGCAAAAGTGGTTTGGTGAACAACGTACACCTATTTATGTTTATAAATGGGAAGATTTACAAATACAGCATGGTATTGGTGATATTCATATAGATATGTCTAAAGCTGCTAATATTAGAGAACATAATACTGTAGTGATAAGACATTTTTTAGGTAAAGTGCAAATTATTGTGCCTTTAAACTACAATATAAAATTACATTTTTCAGCACTTTATGGTAATGCATATGTTAATGAAACATCATATAAAGTTGAAAACAATAATATTAAAGTTGTTGAAGAAACAAAAGAAGATAATTATGCTGTTAATGTCTACTTGTCAACATTTATAGGAGATGTTGAGGTGATTTATAAATGAATCACTACATAAGAGCAATAGGGTCAATGTTGATATTAGTTTATAGTACATTTTTCGCTATGTTTTTTATAGATAAAGTTTTTGTGAATATTATATATTTTCAAGGCATGATTTATACGCAAATCTTTGGAATACCAGTTTTACTATTTATTAACTTATTAGTTATATTACTTTGCATCATTGTTGGCTCAGTATTAGCTTATAAAATCAATCAACAAAATCATTGGTTACAAGACCAAATTGAGCGTTCTATAGAAGGGCAGACAGTAGGTATCAATGACCAAAATATAGAATTATATAATGAAACAATTGAATTATATCAAACGCTTGTACCGCTCAATCAAGAAGTTCATAGATTGCGTTTAAAAACACAAAATTTAACGAATGAATCATATAATATGAACGATGTGAAAGTTAAAAAAATAATTGAAGATGAAAGACAAAGACTGGCTCGAGAGTTACATGATTCCGTAAGCCAGCAATTGTTTGCAGCAAGCATGATGCTCTCTGCCATTAAAGAAACTGATTTGAAAGCGCCTTTAGATCAACAAATTCCAGTATTGGAAAAAATGATTCAAGATTCACAGCTAGAAATGCGTGCCTTGCTATTACATTTAAGACCAATTGGCTTGAAAGATAAATCACTTGGCCAAGGTATCAAAGATTTAGTGGTTGATTTGCAGAAAAAAGTGCCTATGAAAGTTGTACATGATATTGAAGAATTCGACGTACCTAAAGGTATAGAAGATCATTTATTTAGAATTACACAAGAAGCAATTTCAAATACATTAAGACATTCAAAAGGGACAAAAGTTACAATTGAATTGTTTAATAGAGAAGAATATTTATTATTACGTATACAAGATGATGGTAAAGGCTTTAACGTAGATGATAAGGTAGAACAAAGCTATGGGTTAAAAAATATGCGCGAACGAGCACTTGAAATTGGCGCAACGTTTCATATAGTATCACTGCCAGATTCAGGAACACGAATTGAAGTCAAAGCCCCATTAAATAAGGAGGATTCATATGCCGATTAAAGTATTATTTGTTGATGATCATGAAATGGTCAGAATTGGTATTTCTAGTTATTTATCTACTCAACCAGATATAGAAGTAGTCGGAGAAGGGCAATCAGGGAAAGATGCAATTGAAAAAGCACATGAACTAAAACCTGATTTAATTTTAATGGACTTACTGATGGATGATATGGATGGTGTAGAAGCTACAGAACAAATTAAGAAAGATTTGCCACACATTAAAGTCGTTATGCTAACTAGTTATATTGAAGATAATGAGGTGTACCGTGCACTAGATTCTGGTGTAGATAGCTATATTTTAAAAACAACAAGTGCCAGTGATATCGCTGAAGCGATACGCAAAACATATCGTGATGAATCTGTATTTGAAGCAGAAGTGTTGGTTAAGATGAGAAATCGTATGAAACAACGCGCTGAATTATATGAGATGTTAACTGAGCGTGAAATGGAAATATTATTATTGATTGCAAAAGGGTACTCAAACCAAGAAATTGCCAGTGCTTCACATATTACAATCAAAACAGTTAAAACACATGTGAGTAACGTATTGAGCAAATTAGAAGTACAAGATAGAACTCAAGCTGTAATCTATGCATTTCAACATAATTTAATACAATAATAAAAGCTAAAACCTAAGCAGAGATACAATAATGTGTGCCTAGGTTTTAGCTTTTTTAAATTTATATTCGAAGAAAGATTCTGTCGCTTAATCTACTCCGTTATTTTTTTCTTCTTCAATTTGATCAATTGTAATTTCTTCTGGTGTTTTACCTGCAACTACTTTTCTTTGATGCATAATTGCATTGATTTCAGCACCAATAATGATGATAAAACCAGTGATATAAAGCCATAACATTAATATAATAATACCGGCAATACTACCATATGTTTTAGAATAATTAGCAAAGTTTGAAATATAAATACCAAATAAATAAGAGCCGCCTAAAAATACGATAGTTGCAAAAATAGCTCCGGGTATAACCGAAAGCATTTTAATTTTAACATTTGGTGCTAACGTATAAAGTACTATAAATGCTATAAGTACTACAATAACAGGTAGTGCAAATCTAACTAAATTGAAAATCCATTTAACTTGATCACCTAAGCCTAAAGGTCCAAATAGCAATGACCCGATTTGTTCACCAAATGTAGGCAGTACAATTGCTAGTGGTAAGACAATAATTAATGCCAGTGTAAACACTACACTTAATAATTTAGAAACAATAAAATTTCTGCTATCTTCTACGTCATAAGCCACATTAAAAGAATTCATCAAGGCGGTCATACCATTAGAAGCAGACCATAACGCTAAGATTAACCCTACAGATAAAATACCGCCACTTGCATTGCTCATAATATCGCCGATAATAGATGATACTTGTGGTGCGTAATCTGGTGGCACATGTTCCTTAATCATGCTTCTAATCGAACTTTGTTTAATACCGAGGTACGGCACAATAGATAACAAGAAAAGTAACATAGGAAATAGTGATAACATAAAATAATAGGATAGTTGTGCTGATAATCCTGATGCATCGTCTTTTCCTATTCTATATACTAAATAAGAGAAAAAATTTGAATCTTTAGTATATTTTGCAGGCTTATTGATACGTGATACAAAAAATTCTTGATTGTCTTTTTTTGGCGATTTCGATTTAAATTCATTTGGTGTTATGTATATACGATCACGTTCAATTTGTTCGTTCTTATCTTTTTTGTTCTTTTGATCTTCCATTTCTTTAGTTTCATTCAGAAAATTAGAAGATGTTTTTTCATTTTTAGACATATCAAATCTCCTTATGTATTGATATTTTACGTATACAGTTTAATATACTGTAAAATGCATTAAAGGTAAATATGTGTTGCCATATTCTTTTGAAATAAAGTAACTTTTGAAAAATAAAATATCTTATAACAAATCAAAAATAAAGGAGGGTAGGAAAGAAATCAAAACTTATAAAGTAGATTTCCAATTCCCACCCCCGCTTGGATGACTAAGTTATATTATGCGCAAGTCATCTATGACGCTACACTTCAAACTATCATTATGAAGTGACTAAACGTTTTTTATATTCATTAGTCACGATATTATTTATTTAATTTTTCAAGCGATTATTTTTACGTTCAACAAATGTGTCTTTTGCATCTTTTAAGGAACGCTCTAACTCTGGATTATTGCGTCTAATTTCTTCTATTGCATCTTTCCAATATGAGACTTCATCTTTTATATTAGAAATTGCTGAAGGTTTTTGTGAACGATTACCTTCTTTAATATCTTTAATTGATTGTTTTAATGATTGGCGTGTAGATTTGTCAGCAAGTGTTGCTGCGCCTCCTATTACAGCACCTAATAATATACCTGGAATTAATTTGTTTTGCATGATGTTGTTACCCCTCTCTTAAATTAGCATCTTTAATAATAAAATCAATTAAATTATCACAAGATGATTGTACCATTTTATACACGCCTTCGAAATTATTTGTGTAATAAGGATCTGGTACATCAGTTTCTGTCATATCACTGAATTCTAACAATTTAAATAATTTTCCTTTAATATTTGGATTAATATTTTGAATATCATCAACGTTGCTTTGATCCATAGCAATAATATAATCAAAGTCGTCGTTAGATTCAAATAGTTCACTAATCATACCATTAAATGGAATATTGTGTTCAGATAATATTTTTTGTGTCCCTTCATGAGGTGATTGTCCAAGATTCCATTTACCTGTACCTCTTGAAGTGACTTCTATACCATCGATACTTCTATCTTTTAACCTTTGTCGCATTATAGCTTCTGCCATAGGTGAGCGACAAATATTTCCAAGACAAACAAAAGCAACTGTAATCATATATTGACCTCCAAATTATATAATCCTATTTCCCATTTTAATGGTTTATTAATCATTTCTAAAGAGGAATTGTGATAAAAGTTTTACAAGGTTAGCAAATTTGATAAAATAAAGTAAAAAGAGGTGAGAGTAGTGACTAAAAATAACGAAGAAATGATTGAAGAAATTCGTGATCGTTTAAATCTAGTAAATCAAAGTTTAATCGATCCCGAAAAATATAAATCTGCTGATGAACAAGAAGTAAAAGAGGTATATGATTATGTAACGTCCAAAGCCTCATTTACGCCAAGTGAAGCTTCGGCAATTGCAGATGCACTTGGACAAATTCGTAAATAAGGGAGAGTTTAATTATGGGGCAATTACAACATAAATTGAAACAGTACGCTGAATTATTAGCTGGCATTGGCATGAACGTACAAGAAGGTCAACCAGTATTTATCCGTTCAAGCGTAGATGCTTTAGAATTAACGCATTACATAGTTGAAGCAGCATATAAAAGAGGTGCTTCAGATGTGAAAGTAGAGTATAGTGATGATCGCTTAGCACGACTTAAATTTGAAAATGAAACAGTTGATCATTTTGAAAATAATGAAGTTAAAGCTTACGAAGTTGCTAAACGTATGGATTATGTTAACCGTGGTGCAGCTAATCTCGCACTAATTACTCAGGATCCAGACCTATTAAATGGTATAGAAAGTGATAAATTAGCCACTTTCCAAAGACAATACGCTACAGCATATAAAGGTTATATGGAAGCAAGTCAGAAAAATCAATTTCCTTGGTGTGTAGCTGCCTTTCCGTCTAAAGCTTGGGCAGCACGTGTATATCCAGAATTAACTGTAGAAGAAGCATATGAAAAATTTATTGATGAAGTGCTAGATATTGTACGTGTAGACGGAAACGATCCAGTGGCAAATTGGGAAAAGCATATTGCTAATTTAAGTAAGCATGCAGATAAACTGCAACGTAAAAACTATAAGTCATTACATTATATTTCTGAAGGAACTGATTTGGAAATTGGTCTTCCAGAAGGTCATATTTGGGAAGATGCAACAAGTTATACAGAGGAAGGTCAAGCATTTGTTGCTAATATCCCAACAGAAGAAGTATTCACAGCACCGCATCGTTTGGAAGTGAATGGATATGTGACCAATAAATTGCCATTAAGCCATAACGGTAATATTATTGATGGTTTTACACTTACGTTTAAAGATGGTGAGGTAGTAGATTTTAAAGCTGAACAAGGTGAAGAAGTGCTACGTGATTTATTAAATACAGACGAAGGTGCCAAACATTTAGGTGAGGTTGCTTTAGTACCAGATGATTCACCAATTTCAAATCGTAACACAATTTTTTACAACACTTTATTTGATGAAAATGCCTCATGTCATATTGCATTAGGTTCAGCTTATGGATTTAATATTGAGGGTGGCACAACAATGACCACTGAAGAAAAATTAGCACATGGATTAAATGATTCACTGATTCATGTCGATTTTATGATTGGTAGTTCTGATTTAACGATTTATGGTATCACTACAAGTGGTGAGCAAGAACTGATTTTTGAAAATGGTAATTGGGCTAACTAATCATTTGAAAATGTAGAAAAATTTGATCATGATATACTTATTTCAACTATAGTCATCATTATCGGGGTGGGACGTCGAAATCTTTTTAATAAAATTAGATTTCTGTCCCACTCCTAATTTATATTTGTTTAAGTTTAAAAAAGGGAAGGAATATATTATGGGAACTACAAAAATGAAATCGATGTCTGAATCTAGAAGTGTTAAAGCAAGACAAGTATTTCCACAAGATACTAATCATCATCATACGATGTTCGGCGGAATGTTGATGGCTAACATTGATGAAATAGCAGCTATTACAGCAATGAAGCATAGTAACACACAAGTTGTTACAGCATCTACAGATTCTGTTGATTTTTTAAAGCCAATCAAAACCGGGGATATAGTGTCATATGAAGCAATGGTGTCATATGCAGGTACATCATCAATGGAAGTATGCGTACAAATTACAATTGAGGATGTTTTGAAAGATGAAAGGCACCTAGCAGCACTAAGTTTTTTGACATTTGTTGCCCTGGATAATGATGGCAAGCCAACACATGTGCCACAAGTGTATCCAGAAACAAAAACTGAAAACTGGTTTCACGAAACAGCATTAGCGAGGGTTAAACGCCGTAAAGAAAGAAGACAAGAAAGTAAAGAAACAATTGAGTTTTTAGCCAGTGTGCAACATATAGAATAAAGTTAGGGAATGTCTATTCCGAATATGGTGATTGAAATCCTGGTTTTGATTATGGATATTCATCATATTCGAAAAATAGACATTCCCTTGTTAATTGAAACTTTAAGCTCAGTAGATACGATTAATGCATAGGATACAAGCGATGCATATCTATTTCATTTTGTTTGAAATTTGTATCAGGGTAATACATATTTTTTACTAGAACATTTGGTCCTAAGCAATTAAATTTAGGACAATGGCAGTTAAGTGATTGTGCTAAAGGTGTCTTTAACCATGCATTAAAAACATCCGTGAGTTTATCATTTTTAATATTTGATAAAGCGCCATTTTCATCACCAAAATCAGTCACTATAATGTTTCCAGAAAACACATTCACGTTTAACCTATTTCTACCATCTGGGTCATTTCGCATCGTAATATTTTTGGAATTTCTTAATCTATGTAACAATGCTTGATCATCTTCATTGGTTATACATGGGTAAATAGGCAATGTTCCAAAAAGCATCCATATATCTGGGTGTCGAATATCTAATAAATGATGAATTGCTTCTTTTATTTCAGTTAATGATAGCACTTCTAATTGACTAGCAAAGTCAGAAGGATACATCGGATGAATTTCATGTCTTTGACATTTCATATCATTAACAATTTCATTATGTATTTTATTCAAATAGGGCCTTGTACTTTTGTTTAACATTGTTTCAGCAGAAATGAACATACCTTGTTCAGAAAGTGTTCGAGCGTTTGATAACATTTGATCATAAAGTCGTAATTTCGCTTTCAGTGGTGGTTGTTTTTCCATTGCTCCAAATCCAACTTCTGTAAATTCATCAATTGTTCCCCAATTATGTGAAATATGCATTACATCAATATATTCAGCTATATCTAAATATCTGTCGATAGGTAACGTTAAGTTTGAATTCATTTGAACATAAATTCCGCGATCATATGCGTATTTCAATAGTGGTTTCACAACATTTTTAATGGATTTCTTTGAAAACATAGGTTCACCACCAGTGATTGACATCGTTTTTAAATTTGGGATTTCATCCAAACGGCGATAAATTAAGTCCATTGGCAAAGGGGAAGGGTCTGCAGTTTGAAGAGTGTATCCTACCGTGCAATGACTACAGCGCATATTGCATAGATTTGTCGTGGTGAATTCAATGTTACTCAAAGTTAATGCATTATGTTCTTGAATATCATTATAGGTTTCCCATGGATCATTAAATATAGAAATAGGTTTTTTAATACTAGACAATAAAGATTTTTGATATGTCATTTTAAACATCCTTTTATTAAAGCTTGGTTTAGGTTTAAATATATGAAATGGTTAAACATATAGAAATTATTCTAATTTAGTTAAATTATTTCAGTTTATAATTATTAAGACTTTGGCAAAATTTGTCAAATCCATGTTAGTATAATAATATCTGAAAAAAAGGAGTTACTAATAAAATGGATGACAATCAAACAATAGATCAAATAAAAAAGAGACTAGAAAAATTTATGAATGATATCGATCATGTAAACCCTAACGAAGTTAAAGTAGAAGACATAGATGAATGGATTGGTTTATTAGATCAATTAGAAGAAAAAGTTAAATCAGTTTCGAAATCATCAGATTAAATTTCGGGGTATTAAAAGTTTTTATGTTTAAAAAACGCTAGTTTCGTCTATACAGAGTATATAACATAAATATGGAAAGGTGATAATTCATGGCTAAAAAAGTAGCAATTATTGTAACTAATGAATTTGAAGATGTAGAATTAACAAGTCCTAAAGAAGCAATTGAAGAAGCTGGACACGAAACTGTTGTTATTGGTGATGAAGCCAATAGTGAAGTTGTTGGGAAACATGGTGAAAAAGTTTCTGTGGACGTAAGTATTGCTGATGCAAAACCAGAAGATTATGATGGATTATTAATTCCAGGTGGTTTCTCACCTGATCATCTACGTGGTGATTCTGAAGGCAGATACGGTACATTTGCTAAATACTTTACCAAAAATGATGTTCCAACGTTTGCAATTTGCCATGGACCACAAATTTTAATAGATACTGATGACTTATCAGGTAGAACATTAACTGCAGTATTAAATGTTCGTAAAGATTTAGCGAATGCAGGTGCACAAGTAGTTGATGAATCAGTAGTCGTTGATAATAATATTGTAACTAGTCGTACACCTGATGATTTAGATGACTTTAATAAAGCAATTGTAGATCAATTAAACGCTTAAGGAATTAAACGCTAATTGAATCATTGATATTTTAAAAAAAGAGGTTGTCTCTAATTTGATGAATTTACTTTTATGATACAAAAGTGGTTCATTATAAAATAGAGGCAACTTCTTTTTGCTTGTTATAGAAATTTTAAAATTTAAAGCGAGATTTGGAAATAGATTTGGTTAAATCGCTTATTATAATGCCTTGATAGGAGATACATATACACCCTTGGACTGATTTTTATGATTTACTATAGATAAAAATTCCAACTATTGATAAACTCACTTATAATGATATGAGAGCAATATAAAGGAGCTACCGCATGAAAAGAAGCGATCGTTATAAGCAAACAACTAAAAAATCTCAAACCGATACTGTAAACGAACCTCAATATAATACTTATTTTCAACCAGTAACAAAATCACAAAAACGTAAAAAAGGAAAAGGGCTTTTCTTTAAAATACTTATTCCAATTATAATTGTTTTAGGTATATTTATTGCTATAATGTATGCTTTGAGTACTCGTGCAGATGTTGATGAATTAAAAAAAATAGAAAATAAAGATTCGTTTGTATCTGTGTCAAACATGCCAGATTATACTAAAGGTGCATTTATAGCTATGGAAGATGAGCGTTATTATAAGCATCATGGATTTGATATAAAGGGAACATCACGAGCACTATTTTCAACATTAAGTGATAAAAGTGTACAAGGTGGAAGTACAATCACACAGCAGGTAGTGAAAAATTATTTTTATGATAACGAACAATCAATCACGCGTAAAGTTAAGGAATTATTTGTAGCTCATCGTGTTGAAAAATCATATAGTAAAGATGAAATACTCAGTTTTTATATGAATAACATTTATTACGGTAGTGATAATTACTCAGTAGAATCAGCTGCAAATTATTACTTCGGGGTGACGACAGATAAAAATAATCAGGAGTTACCACAAATTTCAGTTTTGCAAAGTGCGATTTTAGCAAGTAAAATTAATGCACCTAGTGTTTATAATATCGATGATATGTCCGATAATTTTATAAATCGAGTAAAAATTGATTTAGAAAAAATGAAACAACAAGAATTTATTACAGATGAGCAATACAAAAATGCATTATTAGAATTAGGTGTATGATTAAAGTTATATCACTAAGTATTAATAGTTGTATAAAATGAGTCGCCAATGACAAACTCCTTTCCAAGAAGTCATGTGAAAAATGATTACTTGGAGGGAGTTTTTAATATCATTAAAAATTTTAAAAGATACAATATATGTTAACTGCAATTGAGGTTAGGAGAATTTTTAAATATGTAAAGCACTATAAAATATATCGATATATGCAGATTAGGTATGCTATTTCGTGAAAGGATTATACTACAAACCATGTTATAATTTGTACATAATCATAGTGAAGTTGTAGTTTGCAAATAAAAATCACTATAATTCCATTCATAATCAATATAAGTTATTCTTATAAGTGGAGTGAAGATAATGTCGAAAATCACAAAAATAGAAGTTCAAAAAAATAATAAAGACCGTTTTAATCTATATTTAGATGATGAATTTGAGATGGGTATTGATATTGATACTTTTGTATATTTCAACCTTAAAAAAGGACAAATCGTTGAAGCATCAGATATGGAAAAAATTCAAAATTATGAGCAATATAGACAAGCAATTAATATAGCGATTCAATATTTATCATACAGAAAAAGAACTGATCACGAAGTATCACAACATCTGGCAAAAAAAGATATTTCAGAAAGTGTTATTGCAAATGTATTAGATTATTGCCATAAACAAAATTTAATAGATCATAAAGATTATGCTAATAGTTTAAAAAATACGATGATTTTAACTACAGATAAAGGGCCTGAAATTTTCAAACAAAAACTACGTGAAGCTGGTATAGAACAAAATATCATTGACGAATATGCGCTTTTATATGATGATGAGCAACCTTTAGATAAGGTCATAAAATTAGCAAATAAAATATTGAAACAAAAAAAGGGACCACAAATAAAGCGTAAAGAAAAGCTGAAACAATCTTTAATGCAAAAAGGTTACACATTTGAAACGATTAATATCGTTATGGAAGAGTTAGATTTTTCACAATCAGAAGAAACATTAGATATGTTATTACAAGATGATTTAGAAAAAGCGTATATTAAAACTTCAAAAAAATATACAGGTAGAAAATTGGTCAATAAAACAATTGAAACACTTATGAGAAAAGGTTATCAATATGATAAAATAAAAGCTAAACTAGAAGAGAGTGGTATTGAAGATGGAACAGAAGAAATTGAGTGAAATGAGCGAAATAGAATTACGTCATGAAATTCAAGGATATAAAGAACAAATGCGCAAAGCAGAAATGAATGGCATTTATAATGAGTATGACGTATATGCAAGTAAAGCAATCATAGCGGAAAGTTATTTAGTAGATAGAAATGAAGTAGAACTTGGAAAAATTTATAAATTAAATGATGGTACTGGAAGTTATTTTAAAGTAGAGCGACTTAAAGGAATATTTGCGTGGGGATTCAGAATCAATAGTTCAGAGCCAGAAGAAGGTTTACCCTTAGCATTATTAAAACTGTAGAAGGATGAAGATAGCATGGGTAGTTCAATTATTTTAAAGTTACTTAATGTAACACATTACTATAGAAATAAAAAATCAAAAAAGTGGTATCAACCTTTTGGTTATGGTGCAGATAACATAGAGTTAAATAATATTAACCTACATATCTATCAAGGTGAATCACTTGGAATTATCGGTGAACCTGAGTCTTCAAAATCTCTTGTAGGTCGGATTTTAAGTGGTGAAATCAAACCTGATAAGGGTAGAATTGTGCGTAAAACAGATTTGTTTTATGCAGATATAGACGATAAATATTCACAAAATATATCAGTTAATGATTACATATCAAATGCAGTTACGCTATTCCCATACAAAGTAAATACGCATAAAGTCGAACAAATCTTAAAATATGCACATGTCGAAGAACAAAGTGATACTCCTATATGTGAATTATCAGATGAAACATATGCACGTATACTTTTTTCACTTGCCAGAACATCTAAAGCAAGTATTATCATTTTTAATAAAATACTGCAAAATTTAACAGAGGAATATTTTGAAAAAGCAATTGAACTATCAGACGAATACATAAATAATAATTTAACTGTTGTTATGATAGATGACAATATTGAAAGAGTTAGTAAAGCAAGTAATTATATAGCATGGGTTTCGCATGGCCAACTTAGAATGGAAGGTTCTATTAACCAAGTCATTCCTGTCTTTAATGATCATGAGAAAGATAGAGTATCTTTAGAAAGTAAAGAAGAAAAACAAAACTTTGATTTGGATTGGAAAAAGAGCAGAGCACGTACGCCAGAATTAACATATAATTTCAAACGTATTGAAAGGTATAATCACGTCAAACCCCCGATTGTATTAGTCAGGTTCTGGACATTTATTACTATTTGTATCTTAGGGATGGTTTTAACAGCGGTACTAATGTTTAATGATATTGGAAAAATTGAAATTGGACAAAACGAGGATCAGGCTTCTATTCAGAATCAAACAAAAAATCCTTATGAAGATAAACTATCATACGGAATTGTATTAGATGATTCAGTTAAATTAGATAATTTTAAGAATGGTAAAGATTTAAGTCCAAGCAAATATGCTTTGCTTACAATAACAGGTGAAAATACTAAAAATTATCGCGTTAGTGTCGATAATCAGTCTTATAAAGTTGGTAAAAAAGATATACGTTATTTTGATCCAGCTGGTTTATTTGAAGAACATAGTGGTGATACACTCGCGCCATTTATGAGTAAAAATTACAGTAATTATTACGAATTTTTTAATAGTCACTTACATAAAAAACATGGTACTGTGACTGATTCGCTAGTTCCAGAAGAAGGGAAAAATGATCGTTTTATTGTTCCTATCGTTCAACAACCGATTGCTATGATATTTAATGATCAAAATAAACTCTCTGGATTTACAATTCCGATGAAAGATAAAGCGAAGTTAAAAGATAAATTTAATATTGATAATAACTTCTGGATTACTAAATCAGGTGATGGTTATTTCATGGCAGATTTTAAAAATGATAAATGGATATATATTGAATTGTAGGTGTAGTAAATGATAGATAATCTAATTAATTTTTATAAGAATGCACCATTTTTAAGTAAACATTTGTATCATCGGTTAAAGGGGCAATGGAAATGGTTTGTTATACCATTTATTAGTAGCATCCTATTATTATGTTTGTTAATGTTTATATTTAATGTGAATGGTACAGAAGAAATAAAACAAGCACGTGGCTATTTTAGGTTAGCAGCATTAATAAGTTTTTCATTTATTTGGATAGCTATTTATCAAAGTTATCAATTGTTTAAAAAAGAGTATTTTACTGCGAAAGTTTTTAATTTAAATCCCATTTTCCAAACTATTATGATAGCTATTATTTCTAATTTATTGATGTTTATTGCATTAATGATGATTATCATAATGACACCAGTTAACATAGAAAGTTCTATCCCATCGACAATATATTTTGTCGTTATGTCAATTATTTTTGTTGTAACTATCTCTACGGTATTTGGTTTACTGACTATTACCAAAAATAATGTAAATATCATATTTTATATATTATCAGTAATCATGTTCTTTATCGTACCGATTGTGTTTATCCCGTCCAGTAATTCAACTGTAATTTCACATATTTTAATGTTAAATCCGCTGTTTTATCTTATAGAGGGAATTTCACAGTCAGTTGTTTTAGGCGCATTAAGTTTAAATAATATACCGTACCATTTATATTTTATATTTTTAATGGCTACAGTTTGTGCAGTTATATTTGCTATGTATCGAATGACTGCGTATCAAAAATTCAGATTTAGAAATGGCCAAGTAGAAAAAACGTCTGATACTAAATTAAAAAACGAGACAAATCATAACGAAAACGTAACTGCTCAAGATACAAACACAAATCATAAATAGTGATATTATATTTTAATTATGTATCTTCAATATAATATTAAAGGCTGAGACACAATCATGTGTCCCAGCCTTTGTTATTATCAATAAAATATCATTTAGCAAATAATTTTCTTTGTAGTTTATCTTCACTAAACACCCAACCAATATAAGAATGATCAATATTCATAAACTCATCTAAATGTGCGATTGCTACAAATGAATAGTGTCCATTCTTGAGATAGCGTAAATCAATCAATCTAATTTCTGTCGTATCATCATCTAATTTTCTAGCTTGCCAACGATAAATAGATGAGAAGTTAAGGAAAGTTTTAATATTTTTATCATCTTCAACAAACTGCATTAAATCATTACTAGGAAAAGAATGACGTTCTGATTTATCACTGAAAACGATGTTTCTACCATAACTTCGTCCAACATAATCGTGATTTTCTGTTTGAATAGCTACGCGCCATTCCATAAATCGTATGGTAGGCGCAACAAAAACTTTAACAGGATTATGTTCTTGCTTTATCTGTTTAAGCGCTTGTTGTTTAATGATGGCTTGCATTCTAAAACGAATAATATAATAAACAACAAGAATAGCAAAAATAGGAAAGAATGAAATGTAAGGATGTAAGCCCAATACCCAAAGTATAATGCCGACACACCAAAGGATGAATATGATTGGATCAAACGTATTGATTACACTGAGTTGAATCCATTTATTTGTGATGGGTCTGAGCGCCTGAGTTCCATAAGAATTAAATATATCTACAAAGACATGAAGAAAAACTGCAAGCTGAGCCCATAACCAGATATGGCTAGCATCAATATTTTTGAAAAATGTAAAAATAAATAAAGTTATAAGTAATGGCCACAAAATCGTAAAAGGTATTGAATGTGTTATACCTCTATGATTTGATATATAAGTAGCATTATCTTTAAGTTTTAAAACTGTATCACCATCTGGTATCAGTGAACCAATGATTAGAGTAGTTGCTGTTGCTGCAAATGAGCCAGTCATTGCAGGATCTTGTGTTGCCAAAGCGGTTAATCCAATACCCATGACAATATGCGTACCTGTATCCATAAGTATCCTCTCATTTCATTTCAATATTATTTCTATTATAATCTAATATACTAAATAATAAAATTAACATACTAAAATGAAGAAAAAAAGTTTTAGAATCACATAGAGAAAGAGATGTATAACATGTATAATGAATCGCAATTTAAAAATAATCTCGTAAAATGGTTTGAGAAAAATCAGAGACAAATGCCTTGGAGAGAAACTAAAAATCCATACTATATTTGGTTGAGTGAAGTAATGTTACAACAAACCCAAGTGAAGACAGTTATCGATTATTATCATAAATTTGTAAATAGGTTTCCAACAATAACGGATTTAAGTAATGCACATGAAGATGAAGTGCTTAAATATTGGGAAGGGCTTGGTTATTATAGTCGTGCACGTAACTTTCATACTGCGATAAAAGATGTAGCAATGAATTATAATGGTGAAGTCCCCAATGACCCTGAGCGCTTTGGAGAACTTAAAGGTGTGGGTCCATATACGCAAGCAGCAGTCATGAGTATTGCTTTCAATCTTCCGTTAGCAACAGTAGATGGTAACGTGTTTAGAGTTTGGTCAAGATTAAACAATGATCATCGTGATACCAAATTACAAACCACAAGAAAAGCATTTGAAAAAGAATTGGAAATTTATGTACAAGAAGATTCAGGTACTTTTAACCAAGCTATGATGGAACTAGGTGCATTAATTTGTACACCTAAAAACGCGTTATGTATGTTTTGTCCTGTCCAAGAACATTGTGAAGCTTTTGAACAAGGAACAGTTGAACAGTTACCTGTAAAAACTACGAAAGTGAAGAAAAAACATATCAAACAAAATGTATATATCGTGAGTAACGAAAATGGCGATTTATTAATTGAAAAAAGAACTCAAAAACTTTTGAATAATATGTGGGAATTTCCTATGTATGAAGCGGAAAGTAATGAAAATATTAATACACAGTTATCTACAGAAATTCAATTTCAAACTAAACCTGTTTATTCATTAAAACATCAATTCACACATTTAACTTGGGATATTGATGTGTATTTATCTCAAAGTTACGTTAGACAACAAGATATTACATTAACCGACAACATGGTGTGGATGCGTGTTAATGATAAAGATGAATATAACTTCCCAGTAAGTATGTCAAAAATATATAATTTTTTGCTAACAAATATTTAGGATCGTTCTGTCATCGTTAATTATGTTATAATTCAATATGTGAAATCAGAAAAGGTGGTGTGGAGCATGGTTAAAGAGTCCATACCTAAAGAGGGTCAGACGATAAAAATTCAAAGTTATAAACACGATGGAAATATACACCGTGTTTGGTCTGAAACAACTATTTTAAAAGGTACGGATCATGTTGTCATTGGTGGTAATGACCATACATTGGTAACAGAAAGTGATAATCGCACATGGATTACAAGAGAACCTGCAATTGTATACTTCCATTCCGAATATTGGTTTAATGTTATTTGTATGTTTAGAGAAGATGGTGTTTATTATTATTGTAATTTATCTTCACCATTTGTATGTGATGAGGAAGCTCTAAAATATATAGATTACGATTTAGATATTAAAGTTTATCCCAATGGTAAATATCATTTATTAGATGAGGACGAATATGAGCAACATATGCGCCAAATGAATTATTCATCTGATATTGATGTGATTTTACGAAGAAATGTAGATATTCTTCAACAATGGATTGAACAGAAAAAAGGTCCATTTGCACCAGACTTTATTAAAGTTTGGCGTGAAAGATTCAAAAAAATTAGAGATTATTAAGCATATTTAATGTATTTGATAGTTATATTCGATATAGTTATGTAGGTATATATGATACAAGTTAATTGTATAGAATAAAAATTCATAGCAAATGCTTAACTAAATCATCTGATTGTAGATAATTGTATTAACAGCCTCGTTGAATTTCAGCGAAGGCTGTTTCATTTGCTGAAATAAGCAAGGAGGTATAGTTTGTATGATTCGCAGATATATACAATTCGTAAAACCATATAAATGGCGGATCATTGCCACAATTCTTGTAGGTATATTAAAATTTGGTATTCCAATGCTCATTCCGTTATTAATTAAATACGTTATTGATGACATTATCAATAATGGTGCAATTTCGGTAGAAGAAAAATTTACTAGATTGGGAATTGCGTTAGGAATAGCCTTATTTATTTTTGTAATCGTAAGACCACCTATAGAATTTTTAAGACAATATTTAGCTCAGTGGACAAGTAATAAAATATTATATGATATTCGTAAACGTCTATATAATCATTTACAAGCACTAAGTGCAAGATTTTATGCTAATAACCAAGCTGGGCAAGTTATTTCAAGAGTAATTAATGATGTTGAACAGACAAAAGATTTCATTTTAACAGGACTTATGAATATTTGGCTTGATTGCATAACAATCATCATAGCCTTATCAATTATGTTTGTATTAGATGTGAAATTAACACTGGCTGCAATTATTGTATTCCCAGTTTATATTCTGACTGTCTATTTCTTCTTTGGACGTTTAAGAAATTTAACACGAAAAAGATCACAAGCTTTGGCTGAAGTTCAAGGTTTTTTACATGAACGAGTACAGGGCATGTCAGTCATTAAAAGTTTTGCGATAGAAGATAACGAAGCGGTTAACTTTGATAAGCATAATAGTAATTTCTTACAACGCGCATTTACACATACAAGATGGAATGCTTATTCGTTTTCTGCAATTAATACAGTGACGGATTTAGGCCCTTTAATTGTAATAGGTTCTGGTGCAGTATTAGCTATCAACGGTTCCATTACAGTAGGTACACTCGCTGCATTCGTGGGTTATCTTGAGCAATTATTTGGTCCATTACGTAGATTGGTTTCTTCATTTACTACGTTAACTCAAAGTTTTGCTTCAATGGACCGTGTGTTCCAGCTAATGGATGAAGGTTATGATATTAAAAATAAAAAAGGTGCCTTACCGTTAGAAATTAAAGAAGGACGTATTGAAATAAATAATGTGAGTTTTCAATATAATGCAGATGAATCTACGATATTAAACCATATTAATTTGGATATTGAACAAGGAGAAACAGTAGCATTTGTCGGTATGAGTGGTGGAGGTAAATCGACACTTATCAATCTTATACCAAGATTTTATGATGTTACAGATGGCGAAATCAAAATTGATGGTACCAATATAAAATCCTATTTAACGGGTAGTCTCAGACATCAAATCGGATTAGTCCAACAAGATAACGTACTATTCTCAGATACAATTAAAGAAAATATTTTATTAGGTAGACCCGATGCAACAGATGAAGAAGTCATTGCAGCTGCAAAAATGGCAAACGCACATGATTTCATTATGGAATTAACAGATGGATATGATACAGAAGTGGGTGAAAGAGGCGTCAAACTTTCTGGAGGTCAGAAACAACGCATATCTATCGCGCGGATTTTCTTAAATAATCCACCGATAATTATACTAGATGAAGCAACAAGTGCATTAGATTTAGAAAGTGAATCTATAATTCAGGATGCATTAAATATTTTAAGTAAAGATCGTACAACGTTAATTGTGGCACATAGATTATCTACAATTACTCATGCAGATAAGATTGTTGTTATAGAAAATGGTGAGGTAGTAGAAAGCGGGACACATCAAGAATTACTAGCGAAAAAAGGTGCTTATGAACATCTTTATAGCATTCAAAATCTATAAAAGCGATTTGCTGAATTTTGATTGTTTAAGTGCAGTTAATGTGTAAGAATAATTTTAAATTGAATAAAAGATCTAAAAAGACCAGAGACATTTTATATTGTCTCTGGTCTTTTTAGTTCAAATATTGATGGTTTTATAAATCAAAATCTTCTTCTTCAATTTCAATTTCACTATCATTAGAGTGATATGAGAAGAAACTGATAACTAAGCGATCCAAATGTTCTATAGTATAACGATATTCTTCAATAGCTGAAATAATCTGCATTATATTTGTAAACGAATATGTTGTTTGGTATGGATCTTTAATGATTTCTCGTTGGAAAGCATCCATTAAATCCTTTTTTTGTGGGTTTTCAATCTGACTATCAAAATGACTTATATCATATCGCGCTTTTTTTGAAATACTGATGAAAATTTGTTCGTGATAAGCAATGAGCAAATCTATTTCTAATTTTATTTGAAGTAACAACTCATTATTTAAATTATGAAGATCGTTTTGATAACGATTCATTCGTTTTAAAACATCGTATGCTTGCCGTGTACTACGCACGACTTGTTTAAATAGAATTTTTTTTCTATTTTGTGCATAAATTTGTTTTTTCGTCCAAGGTCGTTCTTCCTCATAGTATTCAAATATTTGCTCTAATTTCGTAATTCGTTTGCTGATTAGTCCTCTATCTTCTTTTATATGATGATATTCAGATGTATCATTTAACACAAGTTTGAACCATACAAAGATATCTGAACAAATGTTTAATGAATTATAATAAATTTTAGACTCGAATTTAGGGGGTAAGAATAAAAGATTAACTGCAGAAGAACTAATTACACCTACCATAACAAGGACAAATCTGTAAAATGCAGAAATATAAAAGTTACCAGTATGTGTTCCCATAATAATTAATGCAGTTATACTTGCAAGTGTAGCTACATGCTCCAAGTTAAAACGGAATAAAATAGCAATTAATAATATAACAGTAACCCCCATGATCACTGGATTATTACCAAAAACAGTAACCATAACTACTGCGAGTATAGCACCGATCAGGTTACCAATTGCTCTTTCAGAAATTGTTTTAATGGAACGAAAAACACTTGGTTGCATCGCGATTACCGCACTGACAGCAGCGATTGCCTTTAATCCTGCTTCATCAGGGAACAGAGAAGCGATAAACAAAGCAAGTATAATAGCTATACCTGTCTTCAGAATGCGTGCTCCTAATTTCAAATGTACCGCTCCTTCATATATTTAATAAAATTATGTTTATACTTGTTATACAACGATTCCCTATAAAATTCAAGTTTATTTCATTTGACTAAAAGCGTAATCTACAGCTTCTAATGTTTTATCAATATCATCTTTAGTATGTTCAGTTGTTAAAAACCAAGCTTCAAATTTTGAAGGAGCAAGATTAATGCCTTGATGTAACATGAGTTTAAAGAATTGTGCAAAAGCATCACCATCTGAATTTTCAACTTGATCATAATGTGTGACAATTTCATTTGTAAAATAAAGTGTTAATGCACCATAAACTCTATTGACTGTAGCAGTTATATTATGTTTTTGAATTAATTTATTCAAACCATCTTCTAATTGTTGACCTAGGCTATCTAAATGTTCGTAGATACCATCTTGTTCCAATACTTCTAATAATGCGATGCCTGCTTTCATAGATAATGGATTACCAGCCATCGTTCCAGCTTGATATGCAGGGCCTAGAGGAGCAACTTGTTCCATAATGTCTTGTTTGCCTCCATAACCACCAATAGGTAGCCCGCCACCTACTATTTTACCGAAAGCTGTTAAATCTGGATAAACTTGATATAAATCTTGGGCACCGCCAAAATGGAAACGAAATGCGGTAATAACCTCATCATAAATTACTAAACTTCCATTATTATGGGTAATTTCATTTACTTGTTCTAAAAATCCAGATTTAGGTTTGACCATACCAAAATTACCAACGATAGGTTCGACTAATACTGCTGCAATATCATCTCCCCAATAATCAATTGCTTCTTTATAAGACTCTATATCATTGTAAGGTACCGTGATGACTTCTTGAGCTACACTTTGAGGAACGCCGGCTGAGTCAGGTGACCCTAATTGAGAAGGACCACTCCCAGCTGCAACTAATACTAAATCTGAGTGACCGTGATATTGGCCAGAAAATTTAATTATCTTATTTCTTTTAGTATACGCACGTGCCACTCGTATTGTTGTCATTACGGCTTCTGTTCCAGAGTTAACGAAGCGAATCTTTTCTAATGAAGGGATAGCGCTACGTAATTTCTTAGCGAAATTTATTTCAAGCTCTGTTGGCGTTCCATATAATACGCCAAGTGCAGCTTGTTCTTGAATAGCTTTAGTTATATGAGGATGAGCATGACCAGTAATTATTGGGCCATAAGCTTGTAAATAATCGATATATTTATTACCATCTACATCAAATAAATAAGCACCTTGTCCTGATTTCATCATTACTGGAGCGCCACCACCTACAGCTTTATACGAACGAGAGGGTGAGTTAACGCCTCCCAATATATATTCATTTGAGTAATTTTGAAGTCTTTCACTTTCTGTAAATTTCATTAATATCAACCTCTTTTATTTAATATTTTCGTTTATTATCGTATCATATAATTATTAGTAAAAAGAAATAGGGTGAGTTATTTGTTGAAAAAAGGAGATCAATTTCCAGAATTTAAACTTGAAAACCAAAATGGTGATATTATTTCTAATGACACATTAAAAGGATATAAAGCAGTGCTCTATTTTTATCCAAGAGATAAAACGCCAACATGCACAACAGAAGCCTGTGATTTTAGAGACAATTTATCATATTTTAATGAACTTAAAACAAAAGTTTACGGAATTAGCGGAGATACAAAGAAAAAACATCAAAACTTTAGCAATAAGCATAATTTAAATTTTGACTTATTGGTCGATGAAGATTATCAATTATCCACAGAAGTGGGTGTATACCAATTAAAGAAAAATTTTGGAAAAGAAACTATGGGAATCGTAAGAACTACGTTCGTTATAGATGAAGAGGGCATTATAATCGATGTCATAGAAAAAGTGAAAGTAAAATCACAAATGGACGAATTAAAAGCAATACTGGGGTGAGTAAAGATGAAGGCAGTCAGTTTAAAAAAAATGGGAGAGTTGGAAAATGATTTAGTTGAAGCTTTTCCAAACGTCAATTTTATATTTACACATGGTGTTTCTGAAATTAATGACCATGATAAAAAAGATTTAGATATACTGTTTGGATATGATGGTAAATTAGATGAAGACTTCTTGAAGGAATGTCCAAATTTAAAATGGTTGGCTTGGTATGCTACCGGTGTGAATAACCTTCCTTTAGATTATATCAATAATCATAATATATTGTTGACGAATGGCCGTGGTGTTCATGCAAAACAAATGTCTGAATTTATTATGGCTTTTATATTAGATGACTATAAGAAAATGAAAGTTTCATTTATTAATCAAACAAATAAAAATTATGACTCAAAGTTAACTGGTAACAGAGTGAGCGGTGAAAAGCTTTTATTTTTAGGAACAGGAAGCATAGCTCAAAAAACAGCAACTATTGCGAACGCGATGGACATGATTGTACAAGGTGTGAATACAACTGGTCACCCAGTAGATGGCTTCTCAAAAACCTATACTATTAATCATTTATCACAAGCATTGGAAGAAGCGGATATTGTTGTAAATACGTTACCTGAAACGCAACAAACGATACATTTACTTCAAAAAGAACATTTTGAAAAGATGAAAGACTCTGCTTTATTTATTAATGTAGGAAGAGGAACAATAGTTGAGGAAAATGTAATAGCAAATGTTATGAGAGAAAACATCATACGACAAGCTTATTTAGATGTGTTTGAAAATGAGCCACTTAAACCAAGTAATCAATTATATGATATAAATAACATTACAATTACAGCACATATCACAGGTAATGGTATAGAAAATAAACAAGAAGTAACTGAGATATTTAAACGCAATCTCAACCATTTTCTCAATAAGAATGCTTTAATTGAGAATGAAGTTGATCCAAAAACAGGATATTGATTGAAATGGTCTTTGTTTATTGACAATTCAATGATGCAACAGTTATATTAATATTAAGTAATAATAATTATTAAATAGAAAGATGGTGAGGGACATGAGTGCAGAGATGGAAACAGTTGAACATCAATTAGAAGATTCGATTGCGTCTTTAAGAGATAATGGGATAAGAATAACCCCACAAAGACAGGCGATATTGAAGTTTTTAATTGTCTCTGAAACACATCCCACTGCTGATGAGATTTATCAAGCACTTTCACCCGATTTTCCAAATATAAGTGTTGCAACGATATATAATAATTTACGTGTATTTAAAGGAATTGGCATCGTTAAAGAATTGCCTTATGGAGATGCTTCAAGTCGCTTCGATTTTAATACACATAATCATTACCATGTTATATGTGAAAATTGTGGAAAGATTGTAGATTTTCATTATCCACAACTAGATGAAGTTGAACAATTAGCTCAACACGTAACGAATTTTGATGTAACGCATCATCGTATGGAAATTTATGGTCTATGTAAAGAATGTAAAGATAAAGAAAAATTACAGCAGTAATTACAATTGAACAAATATAAAAGTTATTAAGATTCAAAGTGCCGCATTTATAATCATTTTATAAATGCGGCACTTTGTATTACTAAGAGATAAATATAGATTAATAAAAGTAAAAACACATAAGATGATATTTGTTTGCAATGTATAGAAGGAATAGACACAAAATACAAATATTATTATACGTTTTAACATATAAATACATATAATAAATAATTAGTTATTACAAAGGTAAAATTTAACTAAAAAGTTATTAGAATTGAATTGACGTGTGAGATTAATCTTGATATTATATAAAAGTCGTCAAAACAAGATGACTTAAAAAAACAAACCAACCAAAAATAATACAAAGTGTAAATTTGACACTTGTTAAAATTATTGAATGGTTATACAATATTAAATGTTGAGTTAACAAACGAAACAAACTTAATAATAACAAATAAAAATTCATTATTGACTTAACAAAAACTTAATGTTACAATTAATTCTTGTAACACATCAATGAACATTGAAAACTGAATTGCAATATGTCAACGTTAATTCCGATTTCAACATTAAATGTTGAATCAAAACAACGTGTTATTGATAACACAAATTAGTATTTTATGAGCTAATCAAACATCATATTTTTATGGAGAGTTTGATCCTGGCTCAGGATGAACGCTGGCGGCGTGCCTAATACATGCAAGTCGAGCGAACAGATAAGGAGCTT
>NZ_VUNO01000006.1:0-96141 GCF_009695665.1 Staphylococcus sp. McC-251-APC-3A2 | reverse complement strand
GGTTCGAGGTGGAAGCATAGCGATATGTGGAGCTGACGAATACTAATCGATCGAAGACTTAATCAAATTTAAAAGTTTTGTTGGTTGAACTAAATTTTACTTACTATCTAGTTTTGAATGTATAATAATTATACATGATATTGTCTGGTGACTATAGCAAGGAGGTCACACCTGTTCCCATGCCGAACACAGAAGTTAAGCTCCTTAGCGCCGATGGTAGTCGGACTTACGTTCCGCAAGAGTAGGACGTTGCCAGGCAATATTTCATTATTCCACAGTAGCTCAGTGGTAGAGCTATCGGCTGTTAACCGATCGGTCGTAGGTTCGAGTCCTACCTGTGGAGCCATATGGCCCCGTGGTCAAGCGGTTAAGACACCGCCCTTTCACGGCGGTAACACGGGTTCGAGTCCCGTCGGGGTCATTTTATACATATTGGAGGATTAGCTCAGCTGGGAGAGCATCTGCCTTACAAGCAGGGGGTCGGCGGTTCGAACCCGTCATCCTCCACCATTGCTAATTTAATAATGCGGAGGGGTAGCGAAGTGGCTAAACGCGGCGGACTGTAAATCCGCTCCTTCGGGTTCGGCAGTTCGAATCTGCCCCCCTCCACCATTAATGGGCTATAGCCAAGCGGTAAGGCAACGGACTTTGACTCCGTCACGCGCTGGTTCGAATCCAGCTAGCCCAGCCATTAGAGCCATTAGCTCAGTTGGTAGAGCATCTGACTTTTAATCAGAGGGTCAGAGGTTCGAATCCTCTATGGCTCACTTTTTAAGCATTCCTTTGGGAATGCTTTTTTGTTTTTTTATAAATGAAAAATTTTTTGATATTTAGTATATACATTTTTTTGTTTAAAACTATAAAATTACATTGCTATATTTAGTTATTTTGAATTAAAAATCGTTTTTTTGTTTCTTTATGTAATTTGCTTAAAATCTTACAATTGAGGGCGCTTGTATTAACTTGAAAGTCATATCACTTTAGATTATCCTAATATCAAACGCAAACAAAGGGGTTTTTTTATGGATAAATTAGTAGAGATTATTGGTGCACCTTCGACTTATGGCCAAAAAAAATTAGGGGTAGATTTTGGTCCAGATGCAATTCGATATGCAGGTATTGTAGAACGAATACAAAATATTGGAATTGATGTTAAAGATTCAGGTAACATTAATGTTCCTGCAATGCGTTTAGAGAAGTTTAACTCAGTTCAAAAAGGCTTACGTAATTTAGATGAAATAGTAGAAGTATCTAATCAACTCAGTGAAACAGTAGGGCAAAGTGTTGATAATGGCAATTTTCCACTTATTTTAGGTGGAGACCATTCCATAGCAATAGGCTCTATTTCGGGTATCAGTAAACACTATGAGAATTTAGGTGTCATTTGGTATGATGCTCACGGTGATTTAAATATACCTGAGGAATCACCTTCTGGTAATATACATGGAATGCCACTACGGGTATTAGCCGGAGAAGGTGATTCACGTTTAGTGAATATCTCTAATTTTGCACCTAAAGTTAAACCAGAAAATATCGTGCTTATAGGCATGAGAGATTTAGATAAGGGAGAACGTCAATACATTAAAGAAAATAATATTAAAACATATACAATGGCAGATATTGATAAACTAGGCATTAAACAAGTGATGGAACAAACTTTAGATTATTTGAAATCTAAAACAGATGGCATTCATTTATCATTAGATGTAGATGCTTTAGATCCAGCTGAAACACCAGGAACTGGTACACGAGTGCTGGGAGGCTTAACATATAGGGAAAGTCATTTTGCACTTGAATTATTACATAAGTCAAATTTAATCACTTCAATGGATTTAGTAGAAGTCAATCCATTGATAGATATGAATAATCACACAGCAGAACAGGCAGTTTCTTTAGTAGGTAGTTTCTTTGGTGAAACATTATTATAAAAAACAAGGAATAATATGGCATTATTTCCATATTATTCCTTTTTATATTCCTTTTAATTTTATGATAAAAATTTAATACTTAATATGACAGTTAGTGTTATGATTGGTATAATATATATCATGGGAACAGATAACCGGAGGAGATGTTATGGATTTATCCAACTTTTTTGATGATTGGAGTACAGTCAAAATAATTGCTAGTGTACTCGATTTGCTCATTGTATGGTATGTACTTTATCTTCTCATTACAGTATTTAAAGGTACAAAAGCGATTCAATTACTGAAAGGTATTGTTGTAATTGTAATCGGCCAACAAGTGAGTAAAATGTTAAATTTAACAGCGACATCTCGTTTGTTTGATTTAGTAATACAATGGGGTGTTTTAGCTTTAATTGTTATATTTCAACCGGAGATTAGACGCGCTTTAGAACAACTGGGTAGAGGAAGTCTATTTAAACGCTATTCCACAAGTTTGAATAGTGATGAGGACAAACTTATTTCGTCTGTTTCTAAGGCAGTACAGTATATGGCTAAACGTCGTATTGGTGCATTAATCGTATTTGAAAAAGAAACAGGATTACAAGATTATATTGAAACAGGTATAGCAATGAATTCTGAAATTTCTCAAGAATTATTGACTAATGTGTTTATACCTAATACACCTTTACATGATGGTGCTATGATCATTCAAGCGAACAAAATTGCAAGTGCTGCCAGTTATTTGCCACTATCAGACAGTGCTAAAATAGCTAAAAGTTTAGGAACAAGACATAGAGCAGCTGTAGGTATTTCAGAAGTTTCAGATGCATTTACAGTAGTAGTATCTGAAGAAACTGGATCTATTTCAGTCACATTTGATGGAAAATTGAGAAAAGATATATCAAATGAAGCATTTGAAGAATTATTGGCTGAACATTGGTTTGGCACACACTTTCAAGAGAAAGGTGTGAATTAATATGTTAGAAAGTAAATGGGGCTTAAGATTAATAGCATTAGTTTTAGCACTAGTATTTTTCTTATCTGTCAATAACATGTTTGGTAATATCTTTAATGCTGACCAATTAGGACAAAAATCTACGGAAACACTTCAAGATGTACCAGTGCAAGTTAATTATGATAGTAAATCGTTATATGCTAGCGATGTGCCGAGTAAGGTAGATATTGAAATATCTGGCCCACAATCTCAAGTATTAAAAGCTGAAAACGGTGAAAATATTAAGGCAGTACTTGATCTGAGTGGTGAGAAAGCTGGAAAGCATACCACACAATTCAAAGTCAATGGTTTAAATAAAAACATTGATTATACAGTTAAGCCAAAAGAAACAACAGTTAATCTTGAAGAAAAAGTTACTAAAAAACTTAAGGTAGAACCTGACGTGAGTGATAACGATTTAAATGCTAATTATAAAGTTAGTGATCAAAGTGTATCACCTGAAACAGTTAAAGTGACTGGTGGTAGCAAACAAATTGATAAAATTGCATATTTAAAAGCTACGTTTAAGGATAAAGATAAAATTAGCAAAGATACTACGGATATTGCACGTATCACTGCTTTTGACAGAAACCTTAATAAAATTAAAGTATTAATTGAACCGAATGAAGTTAATTTGAGTGTAAAAGTAGAAGATTATAGCAAGAAAGTAAAAGTTAAAACTAAAGCAATAGGTGCTTTACCTAAAGGTAAAGAAATAGATGATATAAAATTAGATGAAAAAGAAGTGGAAATTTTCGGTAATAGAAACGACATTCAAGATATTGACGAAATTACTGCAGAAATCGATTTAGATGGTGTTACAGAATCAACTGAAAAAAATGTAGAATTTAAATTACCAGATGACGTTTCAAAAATTAATCCAAAAGAAACAACAGCAAAAATTAATATTAAATAGTTTTTTATAAAGGAGATATAAATCATGGCAAAATATTTTGGTACAGACGGCGTAAGGGGCGTTGCAAATAAAGAATTAACGCCAGAACTTGCGTTTAAATTAGGGCGTTTTGGGGGTTACGTGTTAGCCCATAATGAAGGTGAAAAGCACCCTAAAGTACTCGTTGGTAGAGATACTCGTGTTTCTGGTGAAATGCTTGAATCTGCATTAATTGCTGGATTGATTTCAATCGGTGCAGAAGTGATGCGTTTAGGTGTTATATCAACACCTGGCGTAGCGTATTTAACTAAAGAGATGGAAGCTGAACTAGGTGTTATGATTTCTGCATCTCACAATCCTGTTCCAGATAATGGTATTAAATTTTTTGGCTCTGATGGTTTCAAACTTTCTGACGATCAAGAAAGAGAAATTGAACAATTATTAGATCAAGAAAACCCAGAATTACCACGTCCAGTAGGGGATGACATCGTGCATTATTCTGATTATTTTGAAGGTGCACAGAAGTACATAAGTTATTTAAAATCTACTATTGATGTTAACTTAGATGGCATGAAAATCGCTTTAGATGGCGCCCATGGTTCTACTTCATCACTAGCACCGTTTTTATTTGGAGATTTAGAGGCCGATACAGTTACAGTTGGTTGTAATCCTAATGGTTATAATATTAATGATAATGTAGGATCAACACATCCAGAAACGCTGTCTGAAAAAGTAGTTGAGGAAGAATGCGACTTTGGTTTAGCTTTTGATGGCGATGGCGATAGATTAATTGCCGTTGATGAAAATGGGGACATCGTAGACGGAGATCAAATTATGTTCATCATTGGTCAAGCAATGAGCAAGAATCAAGAATTAAATAATAATATGATAGTCTCAACAGTCATGAGTAATCTAGGGTTCTACAAAGCCTTAGAAGATGAAGGCATTCAATCTAATAAAACAAAAGTTGGAGATCGTTACGTAGTTGAAGAAATGCGTAGAGGTAATTATAATTTAGGCGGAGAACAATCTGGTCATATCGTGTTAATGGATTATAACACTACTGGTGATGGTTTATTAACAGGCGTGCATTTAGCAAGCATTATTAAAATGACTGGTAAAAGCTTAAGTCAACTTGCAAAACAAATGAAAAAATATCCTCAATCTTTAGTCAATGTACGTGTGACTGATAAATATCGCGTGGAAGAAAATGTAGATGTTCAGGAAGTCATGACTAGAGTAGAAGTTGATATGAACGGAGAAGGACGTATTTTAGTTAGACCTTCAGGAACAGAACCTTTAGTAAGAGTTATGGTTGAAGCAGCAACTGATGAAGCAGCGCAACGATATGCTCAAACAATTGCTGATGTAGTTAAAGACAAAATGGGTCTAAATGAATAAGCTTTTTATTTATTATAAACTGTCAATACAAGTACTAATGGTAGCGTTAGTACATGTATTGACAGTTTTTTTATTAGTAAAGTATCAAAAACATAGGATAGTTCATAAAATTATATTTTAAATTTATATAAAATAAGTTGTATGCTTAGTAGAATACTATATAAAAAAACTACAAGATTGAGTTACAATCATAACTTATCTCTAACAAGCACAGTCTAAGCTATAAAAAATTAACCATAAAAAAGGCTAATCCGTATTTAAACGGATCAGCCTTTGACTTAGAAATATTGTATTGTTCAATACTGTAACTAAATATATTATCTTTTAATCATTTAATACTATAAGACGTTGTATTCTTTGCTAATTTCAGATGCTAATTGATCATCAATTTTAGCGTAATCTTTTAAGAATGTTTCAACACCATATTCATTAATATAATTGTTTTTTTCTACTGTTTCTTGATCATTCATGTCATCATATTTTAACAGTAATGCAGCTGCCTTAATTAACGCCTGATGTTTCAAATTATTTTGATAAAGATAATTTAATGGTTTAATAATTCTGTCTTGCGGTCCGATTTTACGGATCGTACCTCGACCTACACGAGTCACTTCATCTGAAAGGTGCGGATTTTTAAAGCGTTCAATAATTTTATCAACATATTGTGCTTGTTCAGTTGTTGAAAAATCAAATTGGTTGGTAATGTACTGACTTGTTTCTTTCAAGACTTCTTCTAGATCATGTTTGATCATTTTATCATTAATTGCATCTAAGATCGTCGGTTGATTATTATATCTACCAGCATAAGCTAAGTATGCATGGCCAGTGTTTACCGTCAATAATTTTCTTTCAATATATGGTGTCAAATTTGATACGTATTTAATATGGTTTAATTCTGGACCATACCATGCATCTTTTTCTACAACCCATTCATAGAAAGGTTCCACGATAACATCTAGAATATTTTCGTTTGTTTGCAGAGGGACAATTCTATCAACTGCTGAGTTAACAAAATGAATATGTTCATCTAATGGTCCAGTGATATCTAGAATTGCCTCTTTCAATGTATTCGTGGCCATAATGGCATTTTCACAAGCAACAATATTTACTGGTGTTTCTTTTTCTTTTAAATAAGGCGCAAACGTTTTAGCAATAATCGGTAAAATATTGACACCGATTGCAGTAGTAATTAAATCTGCTTCTAATACGGCTTCTTTTAATTTAGCAGAAGGTTGCCCTGAATTGATTGCGTCTACATTGTGTACGCGAGTTGTTGTGTTTGCTTCGTCTGCTAATATGACGTCATATTCTTGTTTAGAATCTAAAGCATCAATAATTTCAGCATTGACATCTGCAAATGTAACTTTAATATCATTATCAGCTAAAATATAACCAATAAAACCACGACCAATGTTACCTGCACCAAAATGTAATGCTTTCATTATGCGTCAGCCTCCTCAAATACTTGCTTAATTTCTTCAGCTGATGAAGCATTGATAATGCGTTCAACATTTTCTTCTTCACTAAATGTGATGGCAATTTTTGATAATAAATCTAGATGCTCACCATCTTTACCTGCGATACCAACAACAACTTTAACTTCTTCTCCATCCCAATCAACACCTTCAGGAATTTGAATTAAAGTTAAGCCTGATTTTAAAACACTTGTTTTAGCTTCATCTGTACCGTGGGGAATAGCTAATCCATTTCCCATAAATGTTGTTACAACTTGCTCGCGATCTTTCATAGCTTGAATATAGTCTTCTGTAACTGCACCACTTGATACAAGTGCTTGTCCTGCTTTTTCAATTGCTTCGTTTTGATCTTTCACTGTTTGATTAATAAAAATATTGTCATTGCTAAATAATTCACTCATATCATTCACTCCATGTTTAATTGATTTTGTAATGCTTTCAGATAACTTTGTTTAAGTAAATCTGTTAATTGTTCCGGTTGTTTCATAAATTGGTCGATATCATCGAGATACTCACCAATTTTTCCAGATAATTCACTAATAAATTGTGCCATGATATCATCTGGAGGTATGAACATATTTAATAAATATGTTACAGAAACTTTGTCATTTTGATTACTATTAAGCATAAGTGGCTTTTCTAAAATAGTGACTAAGATAAATGGCTTCTTAATTAAATCACTTTTTAAGTGTGGCATAGCAATGGGATAAGGGTCTAAAACAAAACCTTGTTCATCCATGCGTTGCTTAATAAGTTCAGCGAATGACTGCTTATCTTCAATAATTTGATGTTTAAATAATTGTTCAGTTAAATACGTAATCCAATCTTGAGTATGTGCATAATCAAGATAAATTGAATCAATGACTTCTAGTCCTTTACGGATATATTCTAATTGATATTCAGGATTTGCAAAAGTTGTACCAGTGCCATCAAATATTTGTGTTTGTGGTTTGTCTTGTTGCATGTTTAGAAAAGCAGCTACATGATTGATATCTGCATCTGGTAACAATGGATTAACTGTGAGGTAAGGTAAGCTTATATCTAAATTAACCGTTGAAATAATTGCATCATATTGTTGAATATCAATGGAATTAAGATCACCCACAGACGCTTGTGCTGTTTGTTGAATTTCACTAAATGTTTGTTGTAACCGAGTAGCGAGTAAACGGCTTGTACCTATGCCGCTACTACAAACGACAAGTACATTATAAAAAGGTGTCGCTTGTTTTTGAATTGCACCGCCGAAATGTAATACGATAAACGCAATTTCACTTTCTGGAAATTTAAAATTCGGCCACGTTTTTATTAACCCCTGATGCACACTTTCAAATAGCCGTGGATATTTATGTTTAATCATTTCAGTTAAAGGATTATAGGTTTCAATATTAGCATTTAATCGATTGATTGCTGGTATAATATGCAGCTTTAACCCCTCACTGAGTGTTCTCCAGTCTTTAAATGTTTGCTGGGAAACCTCTGAAACCATATGAATAAGTTTTTCGATGCGTTGATCATCTTTGTTATTCTTAAATACTTCAGTAGTTTCTTTGCGTTTGGTTCCGCGTAAATGAATCGTGATGAAGGTTACTTCCGCTTGGTTGAACTGAACACCGTAGATGTGCTCTAAATGTAATGCTAAAGCTGAAGCCACTTGGTGTTCAAAGGTGTCTTTGACACTGTTATAAATATCGTCATTTAAAGCTACATATTCGCCTTTAAGCATTCGATCAATGCTGAGTACAATGTGTACTGTTAAGGTTAAATAGCTTGATTCTGTAAGAGAATAGGGCAGTTGTCCCAAATGATCCATAAGAATTCTCTCAACTTGGAAAATTTTATCTAAATCAACCATTGGTAACTGGGATTGATTAATGGATTGATACACAAAGTGATTTTCTATTACAGAGTAAACGCTCGTACTATTTAAATTATTTACCATTAATTGGCTTAATAATTCTCTTTTTTTTGATTCAGCACCATAAAGGTGGATACCTTCACCACGTTTTTTTTGAAGTGTTAATTGATACTGGTCTAGTTCATCATCTAATTCATCTAGTAATTTAGCTAGTGTTTGAGTAGAAACACCAATTTCATGTGCTAAACTGTATTGTTTGATTGGTTCTTTAGCTTGGATAAGTGCATATAAAATAATTACTTTTTGTTCTTCTTGAGACAAATCAATCGTGACTTGTTGAATTAATTCATTTTTTAATGAATGGACCGCAGATGAATTACCAGATAACTGTAATCCTTTTTTCGTAACGCGTTCCAATTCAATGTTAAAACTTGCTAAAAAGGGTTCAATAGATTTCAATTCTCTATGAATAGTACGAGAGGATACAGCTAAATGTTGAGCAATGTCGTAAATAGTGACATATTGACCGTGATACTTAATTAACATTTCGATAATTTCTTTTTCACGTGTACTCAAAAACATAGCCATACCCTCCAATTTATATCTTTTTAGTGAGTGATTAGTTTTCTTCTTTTTTAAGGTTTTCTAGTAATTCATCATATCTAGGGGAATTTAAGAAATTCTCTACTGAAATATGAATTGCATTTGGAACTTGTTTGATTGCTCTGTCTGTTAATTTTTTCTGAGTAATGACAAGTTGAGCATCGCTAGGTAATTGGTTAATCGCTGTATTTGTTACTTCAACGTCTTGTATGCTAGCTTTTTTGAATTTGTTACGTAACATACTTGCGCCCATAGCACTTGATCCCATGCCTGCATCACAAGCGAAGATAACGTGACTTACTTTACTGTAGTCATGTGCATCTACATTCTCAGTATCATAGTTATCTAGTAAATCATCTTCTGTTTGACTATCGCTATTTTTGTCAGTTGCATCAGTAGCAGTTGTTGAAGTGTTATCATCACTATTCCCTGTTAACTTAGAAGATACACTTGATTTTTTACCTTTTGATGCTTCCATTTTCTCTGTTGCAGCTTCTAAATCTTCTTCTGTTTCTTTTGTGAATTTTAAAATAATTGATGAAACAATAAATGATACGATTGCTGCTAATAATACGCCTATAATCATGTGTAAGAACTCACCTTTAGGTGCGTTTAACATATATACGATAAATGAACCAGGTGAAGCTGGACTCTTGAATCCAAAGTCTAATAATGAATAAGTAGCAACACCAGTCATACCACCTAGTATTACTGCGACGAACAATAACGGTCTCATTAATACATAAGGGAAGTAAATTTCATGTATACCACCTAAGAAGTGGATAATCCCAGCACCATATGAAGTAGCTTTAGCTGTGCCTTTACCAAAAATCATATAAGCAACTAATACACCTAAACCTGGACCAGGGTTTGATTCAATTGTGTATAAAATAGATTGTCCCGCAGATGCAGCTTGATCTGCACCCAGTGGTGTAAATACACCGTGGTTAATAGCGTTGTTTAAAAATACGATTTTAGCAGGTTCTACAATAATACTTACCAATGGAAGTAGATGCGCATGTACCAATGCTTCAACAGCAACGGATAAAATATGCATGATAAATTCCATAATTGGTGCTAATATTTTAAAACCTATGATTGTCATTATAAAACCTAAAATACCAGCGGAGAAATTATTGAATAACATTTCGAAACCTTGTGGGGTTCTTGGTTGAATGAATTCATCAGTTTTTTTCATTAACCAACCAACAAGTGGTCCCATAATCATTGCGCCTAGTAACATCGGTGTTTCTGGTAATGCTACAATCACACCCATTGTTGCTACAGCAGCAATAATACCGCCACGCATCTCGTGAATTAAACGACCACCACTATAAGCAATCAATAATGGTATTAAATAAGTAATCATTGGTCCAGCCAATTCACCTAAATCTTTATTTGGCCACCAACCGCCGTCTATAAATATTGCCGCGATAAAGCCCCAAGCAATGAATGCACCAATATTAGGCATAATCATGCTACTTAAAAACGAACCAAAAGCTTGAACTTTACGACCAATCCCTTTATTATCTTGAGCATCTGTTTGTGACATAATTTGCACCTCTTTTTCTCTGTATTTAACTATTATTGTAGGTGTGTTTACATAAATAAACAACAAATAGTAATCTCAAATTTGTCACAGTGTTTTTGACAAGTTTATGACTATTAATATATGGAAAGTTTTGAATATTAAATAATAAAACAATTTTACAATTATTTTAAGGATGAAGTTAATAAAAAATTTGCATTTGGTTGCAAAAGCATTGTACAATTAGTGGTATTGAAGGAAAGGAGGACAGTTTGACATAAATATATCAATTAAAGCGCCTGTGCAAGTGAAAAGGTTAAATATTTAGCATTTAAGATTTAAAACAGAAATCTTAATAGATATGAAATCGAAGCTTGTAGACGAGGAGGATAGTTATCGAACCATCGGCGGATGCTATCCCGGATGTGGCTCATTCGTAAACTTATTAAGGAAAACATTAGGGCAACCTGGTGCACAAAGTTAATAAGATAGCCAAATTAAATAAAAATTAAGATTAAAGGTGAATGGGATTTCTGTGCCTTTTTTTAAAATTTCTTACGATAAAATGAATGTTAAGAAATTTATTTAAATTGGCCTCATATATTGAACAGGTTCCTGTACGCCGAACGTTCAATACCCTTCACCATTATATTGGAGGAGTATGTATATGTGTGGAATAGTTGGATATATCGGGCATGATAATGCCAAAGAATTATTATTAAAAGGATTAGAAAAATTAGAATATAGAGGATACGATTCTGCTGGTGTTGCTGTTGTTAACGATGATGGCACAAATGTATTTAAATCAAAAGGACGTATTGCGGAGCTAAGAAAAGTTGCAGATAGTAAAGATATAGATGGAAACGTAGGTATTGGTCACACGCGTTGGGCAACACATGGTGTGCCAAATTATGAAAATTCACATCCACACCAATCCGCAACTGAACGTTTTACTTTAGTTCATAATGGTGTAATCGAAAATTATGAAGAGTTAAAAAATGAATATTTATCAGATGTAAAATTTTTATCTGAAACGGATACAGAAGTTATTGTTCAATTAGTTGAATATTTCTCAAATACTGGACTTTCTACAGAAGCAGCATTTACAAAAGTGGTATCGTTATTAGAAGGTTCTTACGCATTAGGCCTTATTGATAGTCATGATCGTGACACTATGTATGTTGCAAAAAACAAATCACCGTTATTGATTGGTGTAGGTGATGATTTTAATGTTATCGCTTCAGATGCGCTTGCAATGTTACAAGTTACAAACCAATACAAAGAAATTCATGATCATGAAATTGTCATTGTTAAACGTGACGAAGTAATTATTAAAGACCAAGAAGGTAAAGTACAAGATAGAGAAGCTTATACTGCACAAATTGATGCTGCTGATGCTGAAAAAGGTGTTTATGATCATTACATGTTGAAAGAAATTCATGAACAACCTGCAGTAATGCGTCGTATTATTCAAGAATATCAAGATGCTGATGGCAATTTAAAAATGGATGCAGATATTATAAAAGATGTAGCCGATGCAGACAGAATTTATATCATTGCGGCAGGTACAAGTTATCATGCAGGTTTAGTTGGTAAAGAATATTTGGAAAAATGGGCAGGCGTTCCTACAGAAGTGCATGTTGCTTCAGAATTTGTATATAATATGCCATTGCTTTCAGAAAAACCATTATTTATTTATATTTCACAATCAGGTGAAACAGCGGATAGTCGTGCTGTATTAGTAGAAACTAAAAAACTAGGGCATAAATCATTAACAATTACAAACGTGCCTGGTTCTACATTATCACGTGAAGCGGATCATACTTTATTATTACATGCTGGTCCTGAAATAGCGGTTGCATCTACAAAAGCATATACAGCACAAATTGCAGTACTTTCAATTTTGTCACAAATTGTAGCGAAAGAACACGGTAAAGAAGCCGATGTTGAGTTACTACGCGAACTTGCAAAAGTGACTACTGCTATTGAAACAATTGTGGATGATGCAGATGTAATGAAACAAATTGCTACAGATTTCTTAGAAACAACAAGAAACGCATTCTTTATTGGTCGTACAATTGACTATAATGTTAGTTTAGAGGGCGCATTGAAGCTTAAAGAAATTTCTTACATTCAAGCAGAAGGTTTTGCAGGTGGCGAACTTAAACACGGTACAATCGCACTTATTGAAGAGGGTACGCCAGTGATTGCTTTAGCAACACAAGAAAATGTAAACCTTTCAATTCGTGGTAATGTGAAAGAAGTGGCAGCACGTGGTGCAAACCCTTGTATAATTTCTATGGATGGATTAAATAAAGATGGTGACACATATGTTATCCCTCATGTCCATGAGTTATTAACACCGTTAGTTGCTGTTGTAGCAATGCAGTTAATTTCATATTATGCTGCACTACACAGAGATTTAGATGTGGATAAACCACGTAACTTAGCTAAATCTGTAACAGTAGAATAAATTAATATATAAGATTGAGCTGAGACATTTTGATGTCTCAGCTTTTATTTGTGGAAATTTTATAGTTTAATGAAGTTATGTTGAACAATTGAGATGATGCATCCAATGAGAATGAAATGATACTTAGAAGGAGAATACAATATATGGATAGTGAACCTAATTATTTAAATGGCGCCCATTGTGAAACTACAGCGACTGGCACATTATTAAAACATATTGGTATAGAGTTATCCGAACCGATGTTATTTGGTATCGGAGAAGGACTTGGATATATTTATTGGGATATGAAAAATATGGATTTCCCATTTCTTGGCGGTCGTATTAAACCAGATTATTTAACAAATAATATCGTAAAAAATTTGAATTTAGAAATTTTCTTAGAAGAAACTACATCCATAAAAAAGGCTTGGCAAAACATCAAAAAGACACTTGATGCTGGTCACCCAGTTGGTTTGAAATTAGACAGTTATTATTTAGATTATTTTTCGGATAAAGTGCATTTTGCAGGGCACTATGTAGCTATGTATGATTATGATGATGCTTATGCCTATTTGATTGATACAAAACAGCAAGGCAACATTGTTAAAACAAAATTAGAACACTTAGCGCAAGCAAGAAATGCTAAAGGGCCTATGTCATCTAAAAACCTCTCTTATACAATAAAACAAAATCATCCCTTACCTGATATGAAAACAATCATATTAAATGCTATACATAATAATGCTCAAGATTATTTAAATCCTCCTATTAAAAATATAGGATATAAAGGGATAAAGAAAACAAGCGACAAAATACAAACATGGTTTGAAAGAAGTTCGAACATTCAATATGATTTATTACTGACTGCTAATTTAATGGAAAATGGTGGGACTGGAGGGGCATTGTTTAGAAAAATGTATCTTTTCTTTCTTGAAGAAGCTCAATTATTAATCAAAGATAGTGCTTTAGAACAATCATATCACTTATTCTCTGAAATAGTTATTATGTGGGAAGAGGTGATAAAGTTAATTAAATGTGCGGGAGAAACTCAAGATAGAGCATATTTAAAGCAAGCTTCTGACATATTAGTTGATTTATCAGTCAAAGAATACGACGCGATGAAACGATTGCTCGAAGTTAAAAAATGATAACGTTTATGATATTTTTTAACGTATAGTAAAAGTGAAATATTTTCAAAAATATAAAAAATTTAATATGCTATGTACAAGCTTACAATTTATAAATAAAGAAAGGTCTTATAAAATAATGGCAAAACCTAAAATTTATACCATGGCTTTTGGAGATGTTTATCCTCATTTAGTGAAAAAAGTCGAAAAAAAAGGTAGAACAAAAAATGAGGTAGATACTGTCATTAAATGGATGACTGACTATAGTCAGTCGCAAATAGATAAAATGATTGAAGATGGCACAGACTATGAAGCATTTATTCAACAAGCACCAAGGTTAAATCCACATAGAACTAAAGTGACTGGTGTTATATGTGGTATTCGTGTTGAAAATATGGAAGACTCAGTAATGAAAGAAATTAGATATTTAGACAAAATGGTTGATGAATTGGCTAAAGGGAAGACATTGGAAAAGATATTTAGACAAAATCAAAAATAAATGACAATTTTAAAAAGGGGGATATATATATGCTAATTGATTTGAACAATATAGCAAGAAGAAAAGATGGAAAAGAAATTGTTCAAGGAGTGAGTTGGCAAATCAATGAGGGAGAAAAATGGATGCTTTATGGTTTAAATGGCGCAGGTAAGACTACACTATTAAATATTTTAAATGCATATGAGCCAAACACATCTGGTGAAATGACTTTATTTGGTATGGAGCCTGGTAAAAAAGGGTATTCTGCTGAAAATGTACGCCAACAAATTGGATTTGTATCTAGTAGTTTAATGGATCGATTTCAGGATGGTGAAATTGTTATAGATGTTGTAATTAGTGGGATATTTAAGTCAATCGGTCTGTTTCAAGATGTACAACAACAATACATAGATTTGGCTAAACAATATTTAAAACAAATGGGAATCGCTCAATTTGAAAATCAATATTATGGTTATCTTTCTACTGGAGAACGTCAAAAAGTGTTGATAGCAAGAGCGTTGATGGGGAACCCTAAACTTTTAATTTTAGATGAACCAGCTTCAGGTTTAGATTTTATTGCAAGAGAAGATTTATTAAGTGCGCTGACACAATTGTATAAGCAAAATCCTAAATTAGCAGTGATTTATGTAACGCATTTTGTAGAAGAAATTACACAAGATATTGATTATGGGTTTTTATTGAAAAATGGGCAACCTTTTAAACAAGGTCAAATATCTGAAATTCTTAATAGTACAACATTGAGCGATTTCTTTAAAAGAAATGTCAACATAGCATGTAACAATGGGCGATACACATTGTTTTTAAAAGATGGAGACATTGCAGAAACATAGATAAAGTGCCATAATTTAATATGATAACATATGATGGAGGATTTTAATTACATGAAAAATGTTAAAGCAATATTTTTAGATATGGATGGTACAATTTTACATAAAGATAATCGTGTAGATAAAGAAACGACAGAGATTATTCAAACATTAAGAAATCATGGTTATAAAGTATTTTTAGCTACTGGTAGAGCACATGATGAGATTCATTACCTTGTACCAGAAAATTTTAAAGTGGATGGTATTATTAGTTCTAACGGTACTAATGGTGTCGTTCACAATGAAACTATTTTTAAACATAGTTTAACATTTGATACGGTAAATGAAATTGTGAAAAGAGCAAAAGCACAAGCAATTTATTATGAAGTTTTTCCTTTTGACGGTAATCGAATTATTCTTAATGAAGGTCAAGCGTGGGCAGAAGCAATGTTTAAACAATCAACACCACCTGAAAACGTAGGATACAGTGAATGGACATCCAGAAGAGAATCTATCGTTGAAAAAGTAAGTTGGAAAACAAGTATCCCTGACACGTCATTTTCAAAAATTTATTTATTTTCGCCAGATTATGATAAGATTACTCAATTTCGAAACCAGTTAATCGATGACCAAACGACACTTCAAATCAGTGTATCTAATTCATCGCGCTTTAACGCAGAAACAATGGCTTTTGGCATTGATAAGGGAACTGGAATTAAAGAAATGATAGACTACTTTGGCATTAAACAAGAAGAAACGTTAGTCATTGGTGACAGTGATAACGACAGAGCGATGTTTGCGTTTGGCAATTATACTGTGGCGATGAAGAATGCTCGACCAGAAATTCAAGCTTTAGCAGATGATGTCACTTCATTCACAAATGAAGAAAATGGTGCTGCATTATACTTGAAAAAGCATTTATTATAATCTGTATGCATAGATGAATTGATTAAAAAGACACTTCTCTCGGTTAATAATGGTTATTAAATGAGATGAAGTGTCTTTTTTGATACTGAAAATTTACTAATTACATTCTGTAACGATAAGAAAATCGTTTGAGTATAAGCATAAAAAATTAAGTAGTATCATAATTACAATTTAAAAAGGACTAATCCACTTATTGCGGATTAGTCCTTTTGCAATTTATATTCCAATATATTATTTATCTTTATTATTCATTTGATCTTTGATGTCTGTAGTTTTTTCTTTTGTGTTATCTGTAAACTGATCGGTATTTTGATTAACTTTATCAGTAGATTTCTCAGTTGTGTGGTTAACTTCATCAGTAGCTTTCTCAGTTGTGTGATTAACTTCATCAGTAGCTTTCTCAGTTGTGTGATTAACACTATTAGTTACTTTAGATGTTTGATCAGATTGCTTAGAAGCTTTTGATTTTTTGACTTCTGATTTATCAATGTTCTCGCCATTTTTATTGTAGTATTGAATAATTGCTAATAAGTTTGTGTAATAAACAATCAATCTAATTATTATAACAATTACTGACACAATATAGATAATAGTCATAGCTAATGTTTGTGAAATACCACCGGTACTAATTGAAACTAACTGACTCACCGGATTTGCTAAGATTATAACAGGTAAATTTAATAGTAATATACCTAGATAAAATTTAAACCAAGTTTTATTTCCGTTTTTAATAGCTTTAAAGCCACGTTTTACAGAAGACCAAGCACCTCTATTAGGTTCTTTAACAAAGGCTAGTGTAAAGTTGATGATTAGGATTGTAAAGAACCAATAGACAAATGACAATATAAATACTTGTAAAGTAGCTGCAATAATTTGGAATGTTAATGACAATCCAAGTGCATGATCAGAACTGCTTAACGGTCCTTGTAATGCAGTGAATAATTGTACAATTCCTAATTGCAATAGCTTACTTATTAAAAGATTAAGTAATAATATAATAATAATACTTAATAATGTGATTAAAGATAATTTTAATGATTTAGCATATTTACCCTTTTTAAATATTGAAAATAAATCTTTGAATTTAACCTTGTCTTTATTAATTGCATTGTCTATAGTGTATATAGTTCCAGCAATAAGTTGATATCCTGCAAATATAAAAACCACTAATGGAATTAATATTGCTAGTATCAATGTAATTAATGCACTTCCAATAGGTTGTTGCATTGCCATTGACATTAAAAATTTATATATTGCTGGTTGAACTGGTATAAAAGTTAGTACAGTCAAAGCAAACAATATGATAAAACTTACAATTGTGAATAGTAAAATTTTAGCATTTTGCGGTTTTGCATTTTGTAATGCTAGTTTATGAAATTTAAACAAATTTTAAGCACTCCTTTTTAGTGATAAGCATATGCTATCAAAAAATTAGAGATTTTAAAATTAATAGGTAACAAAATGGCTATAAAATGTTAAAATGACCAAATGAGAAAATGTTGAAAGGAGATATCATCATGAAATTTGCAATTCTTACTGATGTACATGGCAATTTTGATGCGTTAGATACAGTATTGGATGATATTGATAGAAGAAAAGATATAAATAAAATATATAACTTAGGCGATAATATTGGTGTAGGCCATGAAACAAATAAAGTTCTTGATGAAATATTCGAAAGAGATGATATGGAAATTATTGCAGGTAATCATGATGAAGCGGTGATGTCAATTGTTAACGATACGCCTTATCCTGAAGACTTAAAAGATAAATTTTATGAACACCACCAATGGATTGAAAGTCACTTAGACGAAGATTATTACGATAAATTAAATGCTTTACCTCGTGTTATTGAAAAAACAATGAATCATAAAAAAGTCATGTTCATCCATTACGAAATTCCAAACGATAAATTGAATACGCCGATTGATGGCCAGCCATTTAGTCCTATTGTTGAACCTACTGAAGAAAATATAAAATCACTTTTTGAAGATAAAGAGGCTGATTTAATTATTTTCGGTCATAATCATACAGTTCATTTGTTTGATGATAAATCTAAGGTTTATTTTAATCCTGGTTCTGTTGGATTAAATAACGGCGCATACGCGGTATATGGTATTGTTACTATCGAAGAAAATGAATTTTCATTTGAACGAGTTAAAGTTCCTTATGATAATGAAGAATTTATAAGAGGTTTTAAAGAAAAACAAGTGCCAGCTAAAGAACTGATATTTGATAAGTTTTTATAATGTGTAAAATGTTTCGGATTTGTTATATATTTTAATAGTGATTAAAATCATAAAAGTGACTAGATTGAATGATACTGCTTGTTTCAAGCTTTAAAATCTAGTCACTTTTTACTTTTTTAACTCACGTTATTTTTCTGTATAAATTGCTGAACATAAGGTATTGCTGTCATGATTATGATATTCTGTTTCAAATTGTATCGTCATATGTTGAATATTTAAATGTGTTAAGCGATGTTCAAGTTGGTTTAAAAGTTGTTCGCCTTCTTCGATTGTCATGTCATTAGGTACTACTGCATGGCAACTTAAAGCATTTATTTCATTAGAAATAGTCCATATATGACAATCGTGTACATTTTTTATTTGCACTTCACTTGTAATAGCGTTAATGATTTCATCCATATCGACATCACTTGGTGTACCTTCCATCAAAATATTAATAGATGATTTCGTTATGCCCCAACTACTTTTAATAATAAGTAGGGAGACGATAATGCTTGCAATTGGGTCTGCAATAGTCCAATTAAATGACCAAATAAGAATAGCTGCTACAATTGCTCCGACAGAACCTAATAAGTCTCCAATTACATGGAGAAAAGCGCCACGCATGTTTATATTATGATCTGTATCTCCACCTTTAAACATAAAAGAAGCAACAACGATATTAACAATGAGGCCAATTACACTGATGATAAACATTTCTGTAGATTTTACCGCTATTGGATTAAAGAAACGATCGATTGCTTCTATGATGATAAAAATGCCGATAACAAATAATGTCACACCATTAAATAATGCTGCTAATATTTCGAAGCGTTTGTAGCCAAAAGTCTTAGATTGAGTAGCATGTTTTTCAGAATAAATAAAAGCTAATAATGCTACACCTAATGAAACAGAATCGCTAAACATGTGTAAACCATCTGATAATAATGCTAAGCTATGTGCTAAAAAACCTCCGATGATTTCAACTATCATAAATATACCAATAATTAAAAAGCTAATAAGTAAGATTTTTTTATTATTGGTGTGTACATGACCATGTGTATGGTTGTGTGTGTGATTGTGTTCGTGATGTTGTGACATATAAGTTCACACCTTTCATTATAGTTTATGATTTGCATGATGAATTGCTTGTTTCAATAAATCAGTCACATGTGTATCATCAATTGAATATATCATTGATTGGCCTTCGCGGTTAGATTTGATTAGGTGGGCTTGTTTTAATATGCGTAACTGATGCGACACATTAGATTGCCCCATATTTAAAGTATGCGCAATATGACCTACACTGCTAGAATTTTGTGATAATAAATGCATGATGCGTATACGATTCCTCTCACTTAACGCTTTGAAAATATCAGTTACATGCTCTAAAGTTTCGGTATTTATTGGCGTATTCATAAATTTAACCCTCCTATCATATGAAGATATTAATATATATTCATATATTAATGTTATTGTGCCAATATGTCAATTGAAAATGCATATTTGTTTTAAATTCTTATAAAAGTGGTAGACTTTTAATATGAACTCGATAAGGAGGTACCAATATGAGTATTTTAGTTATTGGCGCAAATGGTGGCGTTGGTCATCACTTAATAGAACAGTTAAAAGAAAAAGAGGTAGATTTTACCGCTGGAGTTAGAAAAGAATCACAAGTTGAACAACTGAAAGAACAGAATATCAAAGCAACTTTAATTGATGTTGAGTCAGATGATGTTCAAACTTTAACTGAAAAATTTAAAGGCTTTGACCGTGTAGTATTTTCCGTTGGTTCAGGAGGTAGTACAGGTGCCGATAAAACAATTATTGTAGACTTAGATGGTGCTGTTAAAGCTATTAAAGCAAGTGAGGTAAATAATGCGAAACAATTTGTGATGGTGTCAACATATGATTCTAGAAGAGAAGCATTTGACGCAAGTGGAGATTTGAAACCATATACAATTGCCAAACATTATGCTGATGAATACTTAAAACAAGCATCAGTACCTTATACGATTGTACATCCAGGTGCTTTATTAAATGATGATGGTACAAACAAAATTGAAGTAGGTGCCTTTTTTGAAGGCAGAGGTTCAATTCCACGAGAAGATGTTGCTTCAGTCCTCAATGAAGTTGTCACAAGTGACGACTATTTAAATACTGAATTCCAAATTATTAGTGGAGATGTAGAAATATCACAAGCTTTAGATAGCTTTAAAAATAAATAATCGATAGTTACAAATGTGGGCCAATTTACAAATTAATGTAATTTGGTCCATTTTTAATTGAAATATCTATTATTTTAATAAATTTTATGATGAAAATTTGATACAATAATAGATATCGTTTGGAGGTAACTATGAAGATTTCAAACACTAAAATTTATGAACAAGTTGCAGATACTTTATTGGAAAGCATCAAATCTGGAAATTATCAAGTTGGAGATAAAATACCATCTATACAAAAACTCAGTAAAGAATATGGTGTGAGTGTGGCTTCGGTAAGAGAAGCTTTAAATGCATTAAGAACGATAGGTGTATTGGAAATAAAACAAGGTTATGGAACATTTGTAAAGCAAATTGAACCGACTTTTTTTGAATTAGGAGATAAATTTAATTCGTTAGTTCAGATAAAAGAATTATTAGAGTTACGAGAGATTGTTGAAAGTGCAACCGTCAAAATGGCTGCATGTCACCGTACAGAAGAGAACTTAGTTGATTTGGAAAAGGCTTTGAATCGAATGGGGGAAGCAATAACAGATGGTACATCAGGAGAAAGAGCTGATTTAGAATTTCATCTATTAATCGCAAAAGCTGGTAACAATTCTTTGTTAGTTGAATTACTTAATAATATATCTGAACTTATGCAAGATTCTATGAAAGAAACAAGAAAAATATTTATTTATAGTAAACAAAAAACAATGAATAAATTATTAGAGGAACATGTAGTCATTTATAATGCAATTGCTAACAAAGATGATGTAGAAGCTGTTAAAGCCATGGAGACACATTTATTAGAAGTTAAAGAAACAATTTTAGCTAACTTCAAAGAAAAATAGATTTTAGAACGTAAGATACTTATAATCTTCAAATTTAGTTTAATGCTTTCCAAGTTCTTAAAGTATATGCACATATAATTAAATTTCAAGGAATAAAAAGCCCAAACTACAATAGTTTGGGCTTTTTTGCAAATTTTATATTTTGAACAGTGATCATCTGGTCAAAATAATCATAATTTATTACCTTATATGTAAAAGAATATGAGTCCTTTGAAGACTCTAGTGTCATTATAATGTTAAAAATGTTGCGAAGGCAAGTCTTTATTTTAAAAAATTTATGACAATTGAATAATTTTATTGTCAAATTTAGTTGAATGGAATGGGGTAGCATTAATTTAACTATACGTCTATTAAACGTATTGATATAATAATTAATGATTTGAATATGACCAAACGTTGAAGTGACAGTTTATAAAGCATTAAGATATGTGATACAATTTCAATAGTTCTGTAAAATTAATTTTAAAATGTAATATAAATAGTATAATTTTATCTTTTTCTAAATTGTATATATCAGATTAAACAATATAAAAACTAAGTTTGGAGGTGTGGTGAATGCCATTATTTTTAAAACCAGTATTACATGAGAAAATTTGGGGTGGCACAAAGTTGAAATCACTCGGTTATGATTTGCCCGCTGAAAATATTGGAGAAGCATGGGGGATTTCAGCACACCCAAATGGAAGATGTGAAGTGTTGAATGGACCATACAAAGGACAAACATTAGATATGGTATGGAAAAATCATCGGGAATTGTTTGGTGATTTTCCGAGTCAAGAGTTTCCGTTAATGACAAAAATTGTAAATGCTAAGGAATCATTATCGATTCATGTGCATCCTGATGACGCCTACGCTTATGAAAACGAAAACGGACAATATGGTAAGTCAGAATGTTGGTATATTATAGATGCTGAAGAGGGCGCAGAAATCATATATGGTGTGAACGTAGATTGTAAAGATACTGCAGTTGATCAAATCGATGAAACAGACTATGAAAATTTATTTAATAAAGTTAAAGTCAAACCAGGTGAATTTTATTTTATACCAGCAGGCACGATTCATTCTATAGGGGCTGGTGTACTTGTGTATGAAACAATGCAATCTTCTGATGTCACATATAGAGTTTATGATTTTGATAGAGAAGAGGCAGCACATGATCGCAGAGGATTGAATCAAGCAAAAGCGAAAGAAGTCATCGAAGTTACTCAAGAAAATATTAATATAGCAACAGACAACGAAATTGTTGAAAATCATAAACGTATCCAACTTGTTTCAAATGATTTTTTTACAATGGTTAAGTGGGAAATATCTGGTACATTAAATTATATGAAACCTAGAGAATTTGTTTTAGTTTCCGTATTAAAAGGTTCTGGACAAGTCATTGTTGATGGTGACATTTATGATGTAACACAAGGTCAAAATTTCATACTAACTTCAGACGATTTAGATACAATTTTTGAAGGGAATTATGAATTAATTATAAGTTATTTATAGATAAAAAAACGGAGTGTTTCAAAATGTATAAGTATTTATATGTATCATTAATTTGCGGTTTATTAGCTGGTGCGGGAATATTTTTAAAAATACCTATTTTTCCTTCATTTTTCTTACCAGTTATCATTGGTGCAATTGGTATCATTGCTGCATTAATTACGATACCTAACAAAGAAATAAATGGATTATTAAAACTTGGTGGTGTACTCATTAATTTAATGCCAATTTTGGGTGCATTGACGATGGTTCAATAGTCAATAAATTTAGTATCTTTACTTTTGAAGTAAAAGGTACTTTTTTTATATGTAAAAAATCATTTGCGTCATTAACTAAATCAAATTTATTTTTAACGGAATGGATATTAGTGATTATAATTAAAAGATTATAAAATATTCTTTAGCGATAAATTATTTATGGTAAAATAGAATTTAAATTGGAGGTGGGCTAAATGTCGAAATCTCGAGGTATACTGATGACATTTATTATTGCACTTATTGCAACGATTATGGGAAGTAAATTTCCAATAATAGGAAGTGCAATATTTGCAATTGTTATAGGTATTCTTTTAAATAATTTTATTGAAATCCCAAAAAAATATCGTGCCGGTATCCAATTTAGTAGTAAAAAAATATTGCATTATAGTATTATTGTTCTTGGTTTTACATTGAGTTTTCAATCTATTGGTTCAATTGGTTGGAAATCTTTACCAATTATAATCATAACTTTATTAGCAGCATTTATAATCGTGTTTATATTGATGAAAATATTTAAAATTAATGAAAATCTTAGTATTTTGATTGGTGTCGGTACTTCTATCTGTGGTGGCTCTGCAATTGCTGCTACAAGCCCAGTCATCAAAGCTAAAGAAAATGAAGTAGCTTTCGCAATTTCAACTATATTTTTATTCAATTTAATAGCAGTTTTTATATTCCCACCACTTGGTCATTTAATGAACATGGGCCAAACTGCTTTTGGCTATTTTGGGGGTACGGCAATTAACGATACATCTAGTGTTATTGCTGCCACATCTAATTACGGAAGTAAGGCTTTAGAAACTGGTGCTATCGTAAAACTGACACGTACATTAATGATTATTCCAGTAGTATTATTTTTTACATATAGAACGATACTTAAAGAAAAATCAAAACAAACAGGCACATCGGTTAAACAAATATTTCCATGGTTTATTGTTTGGTTTGTTGTAGCTTCACTGATTAGTACAATTTTTAATTTTTCACCTACAGTTATTCATATATTCCAACAAATATCATTATTCTTAATAACGATGGCAATGGCAGGTATAGGATTAAATGTAGATTTCAAACAGTTTAAACAGGCTGGTGCAAAGCCGATTTTATTAGGTTTAGTGACTTGGATAGTAGTAATAATAACAAGTTTAATATCAATGAAATTGATTAATTTATTATAATCATTGTTTGAGAACTGATTTTTAAATATAATGAGAAAATAGAATTTTTTATATGAGATAAGGAGTATCTAAATGGCAGAGGAAACAAGTTATTTTTGGTTGAATTGCGGATATAATCGCTGGAATCATAACGAACCATTAGTGGGTCAAACAACATTATTTGAATCAGGTGCACAATTTAATCCGTCACAAGGTTTCCGATCTTTTAAACAAGCTAAAGTAGGAGATAAAGTTGTATTTTATCAAGTACAGATGGATACTGGTTTACTAGGATTTGGTGAAATCACTAGTGTACAAACAGGTGCACAAAATAAAATTCGCGTGCATTTTCAGTTATTAGAACAATTGAAACCATTAACTGCTGATTACTTAAAAAGAAGTGAACAATTAGAATTTCGAATTACTAATATGAAAGAAACATTGTTTAATCAAATTACAAAAGATGAATTTGACTTAATCGTGAGTTTAGGTAAAGGCGAAACGAAAATACCTAGATATTTCTTTATATCAGAGGAACAAGAATTCGAACCCAATTCTTATAATACCTTGTTTACACACACATATAATGGCATTAAACGAAATGGATACCATTTTTATAAACAGCTTGAAATTGGTGATCAACTCGTTTTTTATAATAAATATAGAGAACAATCAGTGATTGGTGTAGGTGAAGTAAGTCAACATTTACATGAAAAATCTCCAATCCCTGGTCGCACAAACAGTACTGCGATAGAAGTTTATTTTGAAAAAGAAATCGAACCTGTAACATTGAGTACTTTAAATAAACACCCCAAATTGAAAAATTTATATTATTTACAAGAAAATGCAAAACAAGCTATTGCGAGCATGTCACGCACACAGTTTGATGCAATTCTTGAAATGAGCGAAAATGATGGCATGAAATCTCAATTTGAAGCGGTTAAAAGTCAAGGTGTTATCGATAAAACAGATGATGAGGATATAAAACCATTTATTCTGTTAGTAGTTGATAAAGGTGAAGGTTTAAAAGCTGCAGAAAACTTGTTACAAAAGACGAATGCTAATCCAGTAATTACAGCAGGTCATCCAGATTTTACAGAAGACATGCTTTATGGTAAGTATTTACCAAATGAGGCTGGTGCTTTGTATTATAGAGAGGGCTTCATTACTAATCTTATGCCAAGAAATGATAAAAGTTATCTAGTCATAGATAATTTTAATCGTATAGACCCAGACATTTTTCAAACATATATTAACGTTTTAGAAGGTTATGAAATGACACTGCCAAGATATAATAGGGACGGTAGCATGGTGAAGTGGTCCAGAAAAAAAGACTCATTTTATCATTTTAATCCGAATTGGCATATCGTTGGTATCACGTACGATAGCATAAATGATATAAAGCAAAAATATACTGAACAATTTTTAAAGTACACAAGAATTGTTAAGGTTAATCAAGATTAAAATTACGAAAAAGCGTCTGGGGCATCATTGATGTGCCCCAGACGCTTATATATTGTCAGAAGATGACTGAACTTCAGCTCAGGTTATCATTTTATACATTTTCAATGCTGGTCATCCTTGCCGGAGTGGGACGACGAAATCTTTTTAATAAAATTAGATTTCTGTCTCATCCTTTTTTGTATATAAATGTAATATTTAGTGATACATAATAAGATAATTCATATCATGATTTATTTTTATCATTTTAGGATATAATATAACTGTGAATAAATAATTTATATTTTATGATAACTAATCATAAAAAGGAGATGAACGTATGCCAATAATTTATTACGATGGTAATTGTGTATACTGTTATAATTACGCAATTTGGCTTATACAAAATGGGTTGTCTAGTCGTTACCAATTTGCAAAACTTCAAGGTGCTACAGCTCAAAATATGTTTGCCAATTATCCTGAAACACAGCAACACGATAGTGTTATTTTGCAAGAAGGAGATCAATTTAAATATAAGTCGGATGCAATAGCATCACTGATTTCATCCTTAACAAATTATAAATGGATTGGTTTATTATTATATTTAACGCCTAAATTTCTGAGAGATTTTGGTTATCAACTTTTTGCAGATAATAGAAATAGAATGTGGAAAACACATTGGCACAAACCTAATGATTATGAACGATCATTTTTTATTGATTGATTGAATAGATGGAGGAAAAGAATATGGGGAACATAATTGTGATTGGTAGCGCATCAATCGATTTAGTGGTGAAAACAGATATTTTACCTAAAGTAGGAGAAACTGTAATGGGAGAATCATTTTTTACAAATCCTGGAGGTAAAGGTGCTAACCAAGCTGTTGCGGCTGCGCGTTTAAGCAATCATGTTTATATGATTGGAGCTGTAGGCGATGATGATAATGGCCAGCAAATACTTTCAAATCTTAACAACAACAATGTAAATACAGCGTATATGGATGTTATTGAAAATGAAGCGTCTGGAACTGCCCATATAACGTTATTTGATGATGATAATCGTATTATTGTAGTGCCGGCAGCAAATAATTATGTAACGACAGATAAAGTAATTCCAAAACTTGAATTTTTTGAAGCTGGCGATATTATTGTAATGCAACATGAAATACCGGCAGAGACCATAAAAGAAGTAGTGGACTTTGCACAAAAACATGAAATGAGAGTAATGTTAAATCCTGCACCATTTCGTGCATTAGACAAAGAAATAATTGAAAAAGTTAATTGGTTGACACCAAATGAATCAGAAAGTGAATTATTATTTGAAAATAAGGTTGATAAAGCTTTAATGATGTATCCTGAAAAATTAATTGTAACTAAAGGCGCTTCGGGGGCATTGTTTTACAGTGATTCTCAACAACTTGTAAAAGGGTATAAAAAACAAGTAGTTGATACTACAGGCGCCGGAGATACATTTAATGGGGCATTAGCAGTTGCACTAATTGAAAATAGGTCATTAGAAGAAGCGGTTAATTTTGCCAATTTAGCTGCTAGTTTTTCAGTTACAGGATTAGGCGCTCAAGGTGCAATGCCATACAGAAAAGAACTAGATTAAAGCGTATGATTCAGGGTATAATGTAAGTAGATAATTAAGCTACATTCTAAATTATAATAATTATAATTTAGAAGAGGGAATCACTTTACAGATTATAATTATTATAATATAATAATTATTGTAATAGAAAATCGATTGTCGCTTAATTAGGACAACAATTAAAAGGAGAGATTTTTGATATGTCAAAAAATAATGAAGAAGTTGTAAAAGTATTAAATCAGCAAGTAGCAAACTGGACAGTTGCATTCACCAAATTACACAATTTTCATTGGTATGTAAAAGGGCCAAATTTCTTCTCACTACACACAAAATTTGAAGAATTATATGATGAAGCAAGTCAATATATAGATGATTTAGCAGAACGTATTTTAGCAGTAGGCGGTAATCCAGTAGGAACATTGAAAGAAAGTTTAGAGTTATCAATTATAGATGAAGCTGGCAAAGGCTATACAGCTGAACAAATGGTTGAAGCATTATCAGTAGATTTTGATAATATTTCTAAACAATTAGGAGAAGCGATTGAAGTAGCTTCTAAAGCTGAAGATGATGTAACAGAAGATATGTTTATCGGTATGCAAACAAATATTGACAAACATAATTGGATGTTAAAATCTTATTTAGGAAAATAAAAATATAGATAAAGCTATAAGAACATAAAAGCTAGATACTTCATACATGAGCATTATAAAATTTTGTGTTCAGTAATTTTAGTAAAATTGTGCAAAAACAGCTTGGGATTATAATTTTTAATCCCAAGCTGTTTTATTTTGTGAGTAAGCTAAACATGTTCAAATATTATTCAGCAATTTCTAACGCAATTTCCATCATTTGAGTAAATGAGTTTTGACGTTCTTCTGCAGTTGTTGCTTCGTCACGTAAAATATGATCACTTACTGTGAAGACACCTAATGCTTTTTTATTAGCATAAGTTGCATTTAAGTATAAAGCAGCTGATTCCATTTCAATACCTAAGATGCCCATACGTTGCCATTTTTCGTTAAATGTTGGATCAGCATTATAAAATGTATCTGAAGAAAGAATATTACCAACATGTGTAGTAGCACCAATTTCGTCTGCTTTTTGTTTCGCTTTTAACATTAAGTCAAAATCAGCTAAAGGTGCATAATGTCCAGGAATATTATATTGCTCTACATAACTAGAGTTCGTAGAAGCACCTTGAGCAATTATGATGTCATATAAGTTAACATTTTCTTGCAAAGCGCCACATGAACCAATTCGTATGATTGTGTCGACATTGAAAAAATTATATAGTTCATATGAATAAATACCAATACTTGGAATACCCATACCAGAACCCATTACAGAAACTTCTTTTCCTTTGTAAGTACCTGTATAACCAAACATGTTTCTAACTTCATTAAATTGTTTTACATCTTCCAAATAATTATCAGCAATATATTTTGCTCTTAAGGGATCGCCAGGCATTAAAACAGTTTTAGCAATTTTAACTCCATTAGGTTGAATATGTGGTGTAGATTTTGTCATAGACTTCTTCTCCTTTAAATTCTTTTATCAAAATAAAGATAACATTTGTTTATTATTTTTGCGAATTTTTGTAATATAGAGGTAAAGCACTTGTTGTGATGTTATTAATTTTTTAGAATAGTAATGACTTTCAAGAATGAGAATAATTTCATACAGATAATATTTTAGGAGGAATTAGAATGAATTATGCAAAATATATAGATCACACTTTACTAAAACCGGAGTCTACAAGAGACCAAGTCGATAAAATTCTTGATGAGGCAATTGAGTACCATTTTAAATCAGTATGTATTAACCCAACGCATGTAAAATACGCAGCAGATAAATTACAAGACACTGACGTGTTAGTATGTACAGTAATTGGTTTCCCATTAGGTGCTACAAATACTGAAGTGAAAGTGTTTGAAGTTGAAGATGCTATTAAAAATGGCGCATCAGAAGTAGATATGGTTATCAATATTGGTGCCTTAAAAGATGAACGTTATGACGAAGTTCAAAAAGATATTGAAGGTGTTGTAGCAGCAGCAAACGGTAAGACAGTGAAAGTAATTATTGAAACTTGCCTTTTAACTGATGATGAAAAAGTAAAAGCTTGTGAGTTAAGCAAAGCAGCAGGCGCAGACTTTGTGAAAACATCAACTGGATTTGGCGGTGGTGGAGCTACACCTGAGGATGTTAAGTTAATGAAAGATACAGTCGGAGATGCTTTAGAAGTTAAGGCTTCAGGTGGTGTCAGAAACTTAGAAGATTTCAACAAAATGCTAGAAGCTGGTGCGACTCGAATTGGCGCTAGTGCAGGTGTACAAATCATCCAAGGATTAGAAAGTAATTCAGATTATTAATCACTATCTTTAAGTTTAAAATGAGACATATAAAGACATAAATGTCTAATAGGGGGAGGCCAACTCAAATGAGAATGGTAGATATTATTGAAAAGAAACGTGATGGTCAAGCTTTAACAAATGAAGAAATAGAATTCTTTATTAATGCTTATACCAGCGGTGAAATACCAGATTATCAAGCGTCGAGTTTAGCGATGGCAATTTTTTTCCAGGATATGAATGACCAAGAAAGAGCAGCACTTACAATGGCAATGGTTAATTCAGGTGACGTGATTGATTTATCAGCGATTAATGGGATTAAAGTTGATAAACATTCTACAGGTGGTGTTGGTGATACAACTACACTAGTATTAGCTCCATTAGTAGCTTCTGTTGGTGTTCCTGTGGCTAAGATGAGTGGTAGAGGATTAGGTCATACTGGCGGCACAATTGATAAATTAGAATCAGTTGAAGGGTTTCACGTTGAAATTAGTGAAGATAAATTTGTTGAACTTGTAAATGAAGCAAAAGTAGCTGTAATAGGACAAACTGGGAATTTAACACCGGCAGACAAAAAGCTTTATGGCTTACGTGATGTGACTGGAACAGTTAATTCAATACCACTGATTGCATCTTCTATTATGAGTAAAAAAATTGCTGCTGGCGCTGATGCTATTGTATTGGATGTAAAAACTGGTAACGGTGCCTTTATGAAAACAATCGAAGATGCTGAAGCACTCGCACATGCGATGGTTAGTATTGGTAATAATGTTGGCCGAAACACGATGGCGATTATTTCAGACATGAGTCAACCATTAGGTAATGCAATAGGTAATGCCTTAGAAGTTAAAGAGGCGATCGAAACATTGAAAGGTCAAGGTCCAAAAGATTTAACTGAGCTAGTTATGACTTTAGGTTCGCAAATGGTAGTTGTTGGCGGTAAAGCTAAAGATTTAGATGAGGCTCAAACATTATTAGAAAAAGCAATTCAAGATGGTTCAGCGCTAGAAAGTTTCCGTACATTTTTAGAAAATCAAGATGGTGATGGTTCTGTCGTTGATGATGTCAATAAACTACCACAAGCACGCTATCAAATTGATTTGCTTTCGCAAAAAACAGGTACTGTAACTGAAATTATAGCCAATGAAATCGGTGTTGCATCTATGATGTTAGGTGCAGGAAGACAAACTAAAGAAGACGATATTGATTTAAGTGTAGGTATTGTCTTGCACAAAAAAGTAGGAGATTCAGTTGATGAAGGCGAAGCTTTATTAACGATTCATAGTAACCGTGAGCAAATTGATGATGTTAAGGAAAAATTAAATCAAAGTATTGCGATTAGTTCACAAGGTGAAGTTCCTACGTTGATTCATAAAATAATTACTGAATAGGAGATGGAATGATGACGATACCATTTAAGAGGGTGCATTTAATTGTCATGGATTCAGTGGGTATAGGCGAAGGACCTGACGCAAAAGCCTTTAATGATGAAGGCAGTCACACTTTGAAGCATACGCTAGAAGATTTTGATAAATCATTACCTAATTTACAAAGCTTAGGTCTAGGTAATATTGCCGCTTTACCTAATATTGAAAAAGTGTCTAAACCTGCCGCGTTTTATACTAAGATGAGTGAAGCTTCTGTAGGCAAGGATACAATGACCGGTCATTGGGAAATTATGGGATTAAATATTATGCAACCTTTTAAAGTTTATCCTGATGGCTTTCCACAAGAACTGATTAGTGAAATTGAAACAATGACAGGTCGTAAAGTAGTTGCAAATAGACCTGCTTCCGGCACACAAATTATTGATGAGTGGGGCGAACATCAGATGAAAACTGGGGACCTGATCGTCTATACATCAGCAGATCCAGTGCTTCAAATTGCGGCACATGAAGATATTATTCCACTTGAAGAATTGTATGATATTTGTGAAAAAGTAAGAGAATTAACAAAAGATCCAAAATATTTAATTGGTCGAATTATTGCGCGACCATATGTCGGTGAACCAGGTGCTTTTACAAGAACTTCTAATCGACATGATTATGCGTTAAAACCATTTGGACGAACAGTGATGAATGAGTTGAAAGATAATCAATTTGATGTGATTGCTTTAGGGAAAATCAATGACATTTACGATGGTGAAGGTGTCACTGAAGCAATTCGAACTAAAAATAATATGGATGGTATGGATAAACTAATAGAAACTGTACAACGTGACTTTAAAGGTTTAAGTTTCTTGAATTTAGTGGATTTTGATGCACTGTATGGACATCGACGTGATAAAGACGGTTACGCTGAGGCGTTAAAAGATTTTGACGAGCGTTTACCAGAACTTATCAAACATCTAAAGGATGATGACTTAGTCATTATTACTGCAGATCACGGCAATGATCCTACAGCACCAGGAACTGATCATACAAGAGAATATATCCCAGTCCTTATGTTTAGTCCTAAAATAAATGATTATCATGAGTTATCTATGGATGATACCTTTAGTTCTATAGGTGCTACTATAGCGGATAATTTTGGCGTTAAATTACCAGAATTTGGTCGAAGCTATTTGAAAGAAATGGGTGTCGATAAGTGAAACGACTATTAAGCCTAATATTAGGTTGCGGCTTCATGACCATCGGTGTCTTACATTTTAAACATGAGTCGCGCTTTAGAAAAATTGTGCCTGATTATTTACCGTTTAGAAAATCGGCTGTTATCATTTCTGGATTTGTTGAAATGATTTTTGGAATACTTTTAATAGTGAATAGACCAAGCCTATGCCTAAAGAAAATGATTAATATATTTTTATTAGCTGTATTACCAGCAAATATTTATATGGCTAGAAAAAAATTGCCACTAGGTGACAAACAACTACCAGAAAGTTTGTTATACAGTAGAATCCCACTACAATTTGTCCTGATAAAAGTTGTGAACAAATTATAAAATAAACAATCAATCGTTGTGTGACTGGTTTATAAATTATAAAACGATAAGTGTTTGAAATGTTACAGTAAAAGCGTAAACGTCAATTTCTATTGAGCTAAATTAGAAATTGGCGTTTACGCTGTTTTATATATCATGGTTACGATAAAAACTTGAAAGTGCTAGAATTATACGAAAATATCATTTTTTACAAATTACAATAATTATAGCGATGTTGAAACATATGAATCATCGGTGGAATAATATAAGTGGGAGATCGCATCTTCATTCCTTACCACAATAGATTTCTGACGAGCATGTATGTTTAAAGTTGGAAACATTAAAAAGGCTGAGACGAATTAATTGTCTCAGCCTTTTATCTTAACCTTTTTTAATAAATTCGATTTTTGATATCTTACTTTATAATGGTAATTAGATATTATTTATCCTCACCATAAATATCATGCCATTGATCTCTTTTATCTAAAAATGTCTGTGCAATTTCTTTTGCACCTTCTAATGAATGGCTAGCAGCCCAACCACATTGTACCTCATTACACGCAGGAACTTCTGTAGCAGATAATACATCTTGAAGTGTTTTTTCAATGATATTTAACACATCGTCATAATCACTGTGATTTATAAAAGATACATAAAATCCAGTTTGACAACCCATTGGACTGATATCAACCACTTTATCTGAATGATTTCTAATATTTTCAGCCATTAAGTGTTCTAATGAATGTAAACCAGGCATTTCCATATGTTCTTTATTGGGCTGTTTGAAACGAATGTCATATTTATGGATAACATCCCCATTAGCACCTTCCATTTTACCTGCAAGTCGAACAAATGGTGCTACTACTTTGGTATGATCTAAATTAAAACTTTCAACGTTCATTTTTGGCATACGATGTCCTCCTAAAATAATAATTATCATAATTGTAACAATACGTAGTGGTATTTACAATTTCTATAAATTTTAGAAAACAGAAGGAATTATCATTTTTTAAAATTTCAGAAAAATAATGACAGAATTAATCAAAACGGATAGAATAAGTAATAATCAAAATGTATTTTGCACGTTTAGTATTGAACATGCATTTTTATAAGTTTAATAATAATACGTGTAAAATGTTGTAGTACAAGGGAGTTGTATTGAAAATGACACATGAACAAAACATATTAGATTATATAGAAAATGAAAAATTATCATACATAGAGATGAGCCACCTCATCCATCAAAGACCTGAATTAGGCAATGAAGAAATATTTGCTTCAAAAACGTTAATTGAAGATTTGGAAAAGCATGATTTTGAAGTTGAAACCAACATTGCTGGTTATGCTACGGGTTTCATTGCGCGTTATGATTCAGACATCGATGGTCCAACCATTGGATTTTTAGCAGAATATGATGCCTTACCAGGTCTAGGACATGCCTGTGGTCATAATATTATAGGTACGGCAAGTACATTTGCTGGTATAGCTTTGAAGCAAGTGATTGAACAAACAGGCGGAAAAGTAGTAATACTTGGTTGTCCAGCCGAAGAGGGCGGTGTCAATGGTAGCGCAAAAGCTGCTTACGTTAAAGAAGGTATTGTAGATGAAATGGATGTTGCTTTAATGGTTCATCCAGGTAATGAAACTTATAAAACTATTAATACATTAGCGGTAGATGTTTTAGATATTAAATTTTATGGTAAAAGTACGCATGCTTCTGAAAATGCTGAAGAAGCAAGAAATGCTTTAGATGCAATGATTGCGTATTTTAATGGTGTAGCTCAGTTAAGACAACATATCAAAAAAAGTCAAAAGGTTCATGGTGTTATATTAGATGGCGGAAAAGCTGCTAATATTATTCCAGACTATACTCATGCGCGTTTTTATACACGTGCAACATCACGTAAAGAATTAGATATATTAACTGATAGAGTAGGGCAAATTGCAAAAGGTGCTGCAATTCAAACAGGTTGCGACTTTGAATTTGGCCCTATACAAAATGGTGTCAATGAATTTATTAAGACGCCTAAATTAGATGATTTATTTGCAAAATATGCGACGAAAATGGGAGAAGCGGTCATAGATGATGATTTTGGTTTTGGTTCGACAGATACGGGTAATGTAAGTCACGTTGTGCCAACGATTCATCCCCATATTAAAATAGGTTCTAGGAATTTAGTGGGGCACACGCATCGTTTTCGTGAAGCAGCAGGAAGTGCTCATGGAGATCAAGCTTTAATAAGAGGTGCTAAAGTCCTTGCATTAATGGGATTGGAATTAATAGAAAATCAAGCAGAATTAAATGAAATAATTGAACAGCACCACTATATAAAGGGGAACAAAAAATGAAAAAACTAAGTACTCAACGCCCTAAATTAACACTTAGTGATTTATACAATGATGATGTCGTATATAGTTCTAGACCATCTTATATATCAAATCCATGGTTAGAACCGGAAGAACATCAATCTAATTTCTTGACTGGTAGAGAATTGATTATTGCTGATCAAATGCCTGTTATTGTTCATAAAGCAAGCGCTACAAAGAAATTAGAAATATTATTGGAAATGATTGGCAAGCCAATGCCCACAAATATTTATACTTTTGACAACCAAGCTTCTTACGAACAAATAATAAGGAAACTCGCTAAACAAGATAATAAACGTATTTATTTTCAATATATTCATAGTGAGTCTATTTTAGAAAAAGAATATTACGCTATGGATAAAGATATCTTTGTTGCTTTAAATAATAAAGCACGTATTCCAGAATGGACTAATCAAAAATATTTACCTGCACGTGAAGTGGTAAAAATAGAAGATTTCGAAGATGCGATTGCAGATTGGGAATTCCCTTTTGTCTTGAAGCCAGGTGATGATTTACCAACTGCAGGTGGTTACGGTGTGATGATTTGTTATGACGAAGCTGATTTAATTAAAGCAAAATCCCGTATTGAACAAGCAAGAGCAGAAACTGACACAATTATTATTGAACAAAAAATTCAAGAAATTGCTAATTATTGTGTGCAATTTGCATGTAAAAAGGACGGGGAAATTCACTATATTGGAACATCAGAGCAAATTACAGACAAATATGGCCATTATAGTGGCAATCAAAATGTACAAGATGTACCTGAATCAGTCATCCAAGCTGGCAAAGAAATTATGGAAATAGGCGTGGCCAAAGGTTATTTTGGAATCGCAGGTTTTGATTTACTATTAGATAAACATGGTGATATATTTGCGATTGATTTGAATTTTAGACAAAATGGATCGACAAGTATGCTTTTATTAGATCCATTAATGCAATCTGGATATCAAAAGTTTTATAGTTATATTGCACCTAACGATAATGAGCATTTCTTTCAGACAATTATAAAATATGTAAACATGGGTTGCTTATTTCCACTATCATATTATGATGGCGATTGGTATAAAAATGAAAACGTGCCTTCGAGATTTGCATGTATTTGGCATGGACAATCACAAGAACATATAGAAAAGTTAGAACAGCAATTTTTAGAAGAATTAAAAATATAATCAGAAATATAGTGAAAATTTCATTTAATTAAGATTTGATAACTTAAGTTTATTGTATAGATATATTAAAATTTTAATATTTATTGTATGACGTTAATTGACTATAGTAATATACTCATTTATATTTTAAATATAGTTAAATATTTTAATGAATTGAAGGTGTAATTATGTCTTATAAAGCAAGTTCATTTTTTCAAGATATTCTAGTAAATGAATATTTTTATATAGCAACAAAGTCAAAACAATTAATTAGACATGAAATTTTAGGAAAGGACGTCATTTGTGTTTGGACACAAAAAGAAACAGCTGAAACTTTCTTAAATAAACATGACACCGATTATGATAAGCTTAAAAAAATCGATATTGATCGTTTTGTAACTTATGAAATGGATGATATGTTTGAACAAGGTGAAGAAGTGTTGATGAATGCGTCATCTCAGACAGATGGTGATTTAGTTAATATTATTGATTTTACAAATGAATTAATGTCAGATTTAGATGAAATTCGTCTCAAAGAATTTATAATAGATGTGGCGAAAGAAGACGTTGTGTTCGGTTTAACAAATAAAAATGAAAAACAATTTATCATGATTAGTGATGAAGAACATCAAAAACCACATATTATGCCGGTGTGGAGTATTAGAAATAGAGCAGAAAAAGTAAGAAATGAAGACTTTGAAGAATGCGATATCATTGAAATAGAAGGTGAAGTCTTCGCAGAATGGTTAGATATTTTAAGAGATGATGATAAAGCAGTAGCAATCGATTTGAAATCAGGTGTTGTAGGCACTGTAGTCTCAGCTCAAAAAGTATTAGATCAATTACCGTTTTAATGTAAATGAATATATGAACTAATGGAAGTAGTTATTTTGAAGAAATAGTCACCATCAAATGAAATAACTGTTTCCATTTTTTACCATGACATAAGTATAGAAACTTCAATTCTTTATACTTATGTCATGGTAATTTTTATTGTAGATGTATTGCACCTAATGCGCCGGAAAAGGCACCGTGTTCAATATAAAATGGTTTGAAACCACGCAATATCGTATAATCTTTAACAACTTCTTTCAGTAAATGATTATTATGGAAAGAAGAACCAATATAAGCTACGTTTTCAGTACCATATTCTCTCGCTACTGTGATAGCCATCGTAGTAATGACTTCCCCCACGACACCAATCAATGAAGCTAATTTGTCAGAATCTGAAAAATCTTTGTCTAAATTATGCAGTACATGCCCAAAATTAGCAGCAGTTAAATCACCTGAAATCGGAGGTTCACTATCTTTATAGATATGTTTTACTTTCAAATCAATAAATTCTCGCTCACCTTTTTGGGCAGTATCTGTTAATTGTTTGTAGTCTTTTAATCCAGTTAATAAATAACCAAGGCCTTGTATCATACCACCACCTGCTCCAACACCGCCAACACGTTGTTGCTTTTCGCCATTTGAATAATGCAGTGATGTTCCGGTACCAACATTAGTAAAAATGTAATTATCTAAATGATGACCTTGTTCTTCTAACAAGAGTTCTAAACCTTTTGCAGCAGCATCAAACTCTACAAAGATACGTGATTCACATTTTAACTTATTTTGAATTGTTCCAGCTTGACCACCTGTTAAGCTAATACTTTCACATGATTGTTGTCCTAACCAATCAATGACTTCATTAATTTCAGTAGTTAATTTTGTTGTATATTGTCGATTGCCATTATCCTCCTGAACAATTTTTATAAGTGTTCCGCCGGCATCAATGCCTATTTTCATCTGTGTACCTCCTAAAAAAATTTACATTATAACTTATATTATAATAAAATGAGGGAAAATCAACTATAGAAAATTTGAAAGGGATGGTTTTAATGAATTTAAGCCCGTTTATTAAAGTAGATGATGTAGAACAGGCTCTTACATTTTATAAAAATGCGTTTGGTGGTAACGAAAAAATATTAAATGAAACAAACGGGAAAACCTTACATGCGGAGCTTCATGTTAATGAAACAGTTGTATTACATATTTCCAGTACATATGGTCGTGAATGGAGCAATGACAATACGAACATTATTTTAACTTTCGATGATTTGGCTACTCAAAAACAAGTGTATGATAAATTAAGTGAAGCAGGAGACCCTCATATGCCTCTGTCTAAAACATTTTTTAATGCGATGCATGGACAAGTGAAAGATCAGTTTGAAGTCAATTGGCTCATGAATTGTTTCTTAGACTAATAAGATAAAATGTTCAAATTTCGATTATATTAATGTAAAAGTGGTATTAATAACTAATAAAAGCTAATCACAATAGGGGATAAAATATGTTTATTAAAGAATCATTTGAAAATATTACAATTCAAGTTTTTGAAGAAAAATATAAATCAGCTTTATATCATTTTAAATTGAGCGAGCGTCAACAGATATATTCTTCTTTGCCCAAAGACGTGCTTGATGATGCGTTAAAGGACGAAGACAGAGTGGCTAACATCGCCTTAAATGATGAAGGCGAAGTAGTCGGTTTCTTTGTATTACATCAATATTATCAACATGAAGGTTACGATACACCTAAACAGGTTATATATGTTCGTTCTTTATCTGTAAATGAAGACTTTCAAGGGTTTGGATATGGTACAAAAATGATGATGTATTTGCCACAATATGTCCAAAAGCTATTTCCAAATTTTAATCATTTATACTTAGTCGTAGACGCAGAAAATAAAGGTGCATGGAATGTATATGAACGTGCAGGTTTTATGCATGCTGCTACGAAAGAAGAAGGGCCTATCGGTAAAGAACGTCTCTATTATTTAGATTTAGATTCTAAACATGTGTCTTCTTTAAAATTAACAGCAAATGGAGATACGTCATCTTATGATGTTTATATCATTGATATGATGAAAGATGATGATAAAGTAGGTTTTATAGCAATTGAGCAACACGGGCAACGTATGAATATCAATTCAATTGAAGTTGATAAATCAGAGAGACATAATGGTATAGCAGAAAGTGCGTTAAGACAATTACCTACATATATTCGAAAGCATTTTGAAGGTATCAAACTTATAACGATTACACTTTATGGGGAAAATAATGAATTAAAACCATTATGTATAAATAGTAATTTTGTTGAAATTGAAACAGCTGAAGATTTTTCTGTATTTGAAAAATATATAAATTATTAATAGTGTTTGCGAAATCAGGGATTGTCATTTATAATTTACTTTTGTTATTATTACTTAAGATGAATAGTACTGATTTGGATAAATGCATAAATGCCTCTGAAAGGAAGAATAAATAATGAGAATTCAAGATTACACTAAAGAAATGGTTGACGAGAAATCATTTATTGATATGGCCTATACATTATTACTTGAAAAAGGCGATACAATGAACTTATATGATATTATTGATGAATTTAAAGCATTAGGTCATTACGAAGACCACGAAATTGAGAATAGAATTGTTCAATTCTATACAGACTTAAATACAGATGGTCGTTTCCTAAATGTTGGAGAAAATATATGGGGCTTACGTGATTGGTATTCAGTAGCTGATATTGAAGAAAAAATAGCACCAACTATCCAAAAATTCGACATTTTAGACGACGACGATGAAGAAGATAAGACATTAAAATTACTTGGTGAAGATGAAGCTGACGACGATGATGACATCCCAGCAGTTACTGATGACCAAGAGACAATCGAAGAACCTGATGAAGAAGAAGTGGACGAAGAAATTCCTGAAAATGAAATCGTTATTGATGAAGATGATGACGAAGATGAAGATTTAGAAGAAGATGAAGAAGAATATGATGAAGAGGACGAAGATAAAGAAAATTAATCAATAATCTATCAATATTCATTTGACTTTTTCTGCGAAAATGATAAAATTTTATTCGGGCTCCTTTAATTAGGACGACGTGTATAAATATTATACGCTCCCCCTTGCAAATGCTGTGAGAGGGAGCGATTTTTTTATTTGAATTACTATACAAATTTTATAAAATTTTAATTTATGACGTTATTTATAGTGAATATAATGATATTTAAAAATTATAAAGCTTTGACGTTTAGATAAATTATAACCATTTCAATGATTAATGAAACATGCCATAAATTTTTGTTGGTATTGTGAGAATGACTGTTTTAATAATAGGAGGCAGAAAATGACAAAGTTTATTTTTGTAACTGGTGGAGTTGTATCTTCATTAGGTAAAGGTATCACAGCAGCATCTTTAGGACGTTTATTAAAAGATAGAGGGTTAAAAGTTACAATACAAAAATTTGATCCATATTTAAATGTTGATCCAGGTACAATGAGTCCATACCAACATGGTGAAGTATTTGTTACTGATGATGGTGCGGAAACAGATTTAGACTTAGGACATTATGAAAGATTTATTGATATTAATTTAAATAAATATTCAAATGTTACAGCTGGTAAAGTCTATTCACATGTTTTGAAAAAAGAACGTCGTGGTGATTATCTTGGTGGTACGGTCCAAGTAATCCCTCATATTACAAATGAAATTAAAGAACGTTTACTATTAGCGGGAGAAAGTACAAATGCTGATGTAGTTATTACTGAAATTGGTGGTACTACTGGTGATATTGAATCATTACCATTTATTGAAGCGATTAGACAAATTCGTAGTGATTTAGGTCGTGAAAATGTCATGTACGTACATTGTACACTTTTACCATTTATAAAAGCTGCCGGTGAAATGAAAACAAAACCAACGCAACACAGTGTTAAAGAACTACGTGGTTTAGGTATTCAACCTGACTTAATCGTAGTACGTACAGAATATGAACTAACACAAGATTTAAAAGATAAAATTGCTTTATTCTGTGATATTAACAAAGAAAGTGTAATTGAATGTCGTGATGCAGATTCACTCTATGAAATCCCTTTACAATTAAGTAAACAGGACATGGATGATATCGTAATTAGACGCTTAGAACTTAACGCTAAATACGATACTCAATTAGATGAATGGCAATATTTATTGGATACAGTCAATAGTTTAGATGGCAAAATAACTATTGGTTTAGTTGGTAAATATGTCAGTCTTCAAGATGCATATTTATCGGTTGTTGAATCATTAAAACATGCAGGTTATCCATTTAAAAAAGATATTGAAGTTAAATGGATAGATTCTAGTGAAGTAACTGATGAAAATGTACATGATATACTTAATGATGTTGATGGCATTTTAGTTCCTGGTGGATTTGGATTCAGAGCAAGTGAAGGAAAAATTTCTGCTATCAAATACGCGAGAGAAAATAATGTACCATATTTCGGTATTTGCTTAGGTATGCAACTTGCTACAGTAGAGTTTGCTAGAAATGTACTTGGCTTTGAAAATGCACACTCTGCAGAACTAGATCCTTCAACACCACATCCGATTATTGACCTATTGCCTGAACAAAAAGATATTGAAGATTTAGGTGGTACGTTAAGATTAGGTCTATATCCATGCCATATAAAAGAAGGAACTTTAGCGCATAAAATTTATGGCGAAGTTGATATAGAAGAAAGACATCGTCACCGTTATGAGTTCAATAATGAATATAGAGATCAATTAGAAGAAAAAGGCATGATATTCTCTGGAACTAGTCCAGATGGTAGATTAATCGAAATGGTAGAAATTCCGGAAAATGATTTCTTTGTCGCATGTCAATTCCATCCAGAATTCCTATCTAGACCTAATAGACCGCAACCTATATTCAAAGCGTTTATAGAAGCATCATTGAAACACCAACAGATTAAGTAAATATAGTTGTAAAAAGGCTGAAACGATAACATACGTTTCAGCCTTTTTTTAAATCAGATTGTCTATTAAATTTGATGAAATGCTAAAGATTTAAATCTCTAACCATTTCAACCATTTGTGTATATATATCATAATAAATATAATTAAATGCAATAGGATGTGGTATAACAATTTTATCGTAATCTTCCGTATAGACAATAGGTCTAGGCGTACTTAAATTAATAAAATGAAATAAATGATCCTGAAAGTTTTCTGTCTTTGGCTTATTACAAATTAAGACAAAATCTACATCGTTTGCAATTAATGCGTTAACGTCTTTTTCTACATCCTCAGTATAATAAGGAGAAAAGAGAAACACTCTATCTGTTGTATCAATATCTTCAAATGTATTGAGTGAGCGTAGCGCTATACTAGACTCTAATTTTTCATTACTGTTTAATATATAACTTTCAAAAAAATTCAAATCTCCATAACCTTTAACAAATACATTACCTTCACCGCCAATTGCTTGAATTAAGCATTGAGCTGCCATTTGAATATCTAAAGCTTGTGCTTCTATTCGATTAAAAACACCATTTAATTGTGTGTTCAAAATTTTAGACATATATGTACCTCCGTTCTATTCACTCAACTTATTGTAAATAATGGTAGTAAATATTGCAATTTTATATAAAAACATGAAAATTAAAGACTGATTTAAAAGTAATAAATTGAAAAAATAAATTAAAAACGCTTACAATTGAATAGAAGAATGCAAATTGTTTGGGATTTTGATATAATTAAATTGTAAAAATATGTGCTTAATGCACTAAGGAGGAACTTTCATGCCTTTAGTTTCAATGAAAGAAATGTTAATCGATGCAAAAGAAAATGGTTATGCGGTTGGTCAATACAACTTAAATAACTTAGAATTTACACAAGCGATATTAGAAGCTTCACAAGAAGAAAATGCTCCAGTTATTTTAGGAGTTTCTGAAGGTGCAGCACGTTATATGGGTGGATTCTATACAGTAGTTAAAATGGTAGAAGGATTAATGCACGATAAAGAAATTACGATTCCAGTTGCAATCCACTTAGATCATGGTTCAAGTTTTGATAAATGTAAAGAAGCTATTGATGCTGGATTCACTTCAGTTATGATTGATGCTTCTCATGAATCATTTGAAGATAACATAGCAATTACATCAAAAGTAGTTGAATACGCTCACGAACATGGTGTATCAGTAGAAGCAGAATTAGGTACAGTTGGTGGACAAGAAGACGATGTTGTTGCTGAAGGTGTTATTTATGCAGATCCTAAAGAGTGTCAAGAGCTTGTTGAAAAAACAGGTATAGATACATTAGCACCAGCATTAGGTTCAGTTCATGGACCGTATAAAGGTGAACCAAAATTAGGATTTAAAGAAATGGAAGAGATTGGTGCTTCAACAGGTTTACCATTAGTATTACATGGTGGAACTGGTATCCCAACTAAAGACATTCAAAAAGCGATTCCGTTTGGAACTGCAAAAATCAATGTTAATACAGAAAACCAAATTGCTTCTGCTAAAGCAGTACGTGAAGCTTTAGACAATGATCAAGAAATGTATGATCCTCGTAAATATTTAGGACCAGCACGTGAAGCAATTAAAACAACAGTAATTAGTAAAATTAAAGAGTTTGGTACATCAAATAGAGCTAAATAATCGGCTTATAATAAAAAGGTTAGTATTATATAACAATCTTGATGATTAAACTGAGAAGGCTGCGACAATTTTTAATGTCGCAGTCTTATTTTTTTATGTTATAATCTATGAGCATTAAAATTAAGTAAATTGAAAAAATTAATATAATTTTTAAACAGAAATAAGACAAGTAGGATTTGAATCCTATTAAATCGGGAATGAATATATCATTATAGTATACATAAAAGTGAAGCAATACATAAATTTAAATTAAAAAGGTTTTGTTTCATTGGTGTGTTTTGCAAACTGTATTTTTTTACTTTATAATGCAAATAATGTAATTAAATTGAAATACTGATTGAAAGGCAAAGGAGATCAAGCGAATGGCTCAAGAAGTAATAAAAATTAGAGGCGGTCAAACACTAAAAGGTGAAGTTAATAATCATGGTGCAAAAAATAGTGCTGTAGCAATTATTCCAGCGACAATATTAGCGGAAGATAAAGTTACAATAGAAGGGTTGCCACAAATCTCAGATGTTGAAACGCTTGTGAGTTTATTAGGTGATTTGAACATTAAGGCAAACTTAGAAGGTATGACCCTTGAAGTTGATCCAAATGAAATTGAAAATGCGCCGTTACCTAATAACAAAGTAGAATCATTACGTGCATCATACTATATGATGGGAGCAATGTTAGGTAGATTTAAAAAATGCGTGATTGGTTTACCAGGCGGTTGTCCATTAGGTCCACGACCAATTGATCAACATATCAAAGGTTTTAAAGCATTAGGTGCGCATATTGATGAATCCAGTGAAACATCTATGAAAATTGAAGCTGATCGTTTAATAGGAGCTAACATATTTTTAGATATTGTTAGTGTGGGTGCTACAATTAACATTATGTTGGCAGCAGTTCGAGCTGAAGGGCAAACTGTAATTGAAAACGCAGCGAAAGAACCTGAAGTTGTTGATGTAGCAAACTTTTTAACAAGTTTAGGTGCTAATATTAAAGGTGCTGGTACGAGTACTATTAAAATAAAAGGTGTTGAGCATCTTCATGGATCACATCATCAGGTGATTCCAGATAGAATCGAAGCAGGAACTTATATGTGTATTGCAGCAGCTTGTGGTGAAGATATTGTAATTAATAATATTATTCCTACTCATGTTGAGCCATTAACTGTTAAGTTGAAAGAGCTTGGTGTAGACATTAATGTCAGCGATGATAGTGCAACAATTAAGAGGAGTGCACCATATGCTAGTGTAGATATCAAAACATTAGTATATCCTGGTTTCGCCACAGATTTACAACAACCTATCACGCCGTTATTATTTATGGCTGATGGCGTATCTTTTGTGACTGAAACAATTTATCCTGCTAGATTCAAGCACGTAGAAGAACTTAAAAAAATGGGTGCTCATATTACATCAGATAATGGTACTGCTACTATCAAACCATCAAAATTAACTGGTGCAGAAGTATACGCGAGTGACTTACGTGCAGGTGCTTGTCTTATTGTAGCTGGTTTATTGGCTGAAGGTGTTACTACAATTTACAATGTAAAGCATATTTATCGTGGTTATACTAACATTGTTAAAACACTAAAATCACTTGGTGCAGACATTTGGACTGAAAAAATATAAAACATGTGGTATAATAATTATACTGAATGAATAAAACATAATTATAGTTTATGCAGTGGGAAATATAATTGATATGAGGTGATGACCATGGAGGTTTGCCCTTATCTAGAAGAGACCTTTAAAATAGTAGGCAGAAGTTGGAACGGTCTTATCATTAATTACTTGTCTAGATGCACAGAAAAATCTGCTCATTTTTCTGATATGAAGCGTGATTTGAAAACAATTACGCCTCGTGCGCTTAGCATAAAATTAACAGATCTAAATGAATGGGGGCTTGTAGAGAAAAAGATTATTTCTACTAGTCCTATGAACATTTTATACCAACTTACAGATAAAGGTGATGCCTTGGCAACGGCATTGGTTCCTATGGAAAAATGGGCCCAAGAATATATTGAGTTAGAAAGCTAAAGATTTTAGCTTTTTAATTTGATATTCTACGTAATATTTATTTACAGATAAATGTTATTTCGAGGTTATTTTTAACATACTTAGGTTAGCTATAAAGAAATCTTTGTTTAAAGATTTCTTTATAGCTTTTTTATTTATTGTTGAGCCATCTTTTTGCAATAATTTAAAATGACTTAGGTGATTGACATATCGTATTATGCTTAATAATTATAATTTTTAGGCTATCACTGTTATTTCATGTCGTCGTATAGATAGTTAATGCTCTTACAACAATGTGCAATTATCATGCGTGAAAGCCTGTAATAACAACGTTTGAAAAGATTTGATATGAGCAGATATGTTTTAAAATTAAAAATCTAGGTTAGAATAAAAATATGAACACAAATTAAGGAGTGAATAATAGATGAGAAACTTCACTAAACAATATATCAACGGACAATGGGTAGAAAGTTCAAGCGGAGAAACACTTGATGTTATCAACCCAGCAACAGAAGAAGTAGCAGGTAAAATTGCTAAAGGTAATAAAGAAGATGTTGATAAAGCGGTAGAAGCGGCAGATAATGTATATTTAGAATTTAGACACAGTTCTGTAGAAGAAAGAAAAGAACTCTTAGATAAAATCGTTCAAGAATATAAAAATAGAAAAGATGATATCGTTGACGCAATAACCGATGAATTAGGAGCTCCTTTAAAAGTATCTGAAAATGTCCATTACCAAATGGGATTAGATCATTTTGAAGCAGCACGAGACGCATTAGATAATTTTGAATTTGAAGAAAGACGCGGTGACGATTTAGTCGTCAAAGAAGCGATTGGTGTTGCAGGATTAATTACACCATGGAATTTTCCAACTAACCAAACTTCATTAAAATTAGCTGCAGCCTTTGCAGCGGGAAGTCCGGTCGTGTTAAAACCATCAGAAGAAACACCATTTGCAGCAATTATTTTAGCAGAAATATTTGATAAAGTTGGCGTACCTAAAGGCGTGTTTAACTTAGTAAATGGCGACGGCCAAGGTGTGGGAAATCCGCTTAGCGAACATCCAAAAGTGAGAATGATGTCCTTTACTGGATCTGGTCCAACTGGTGCGAGTATTATGAAAAAAGCAGCTGAAGATTTCAAAAAAGTATCATTAGAATTAGGGGGTAAATCTCCATATATAATTTTAGATGATGCTGATATCGATGGCGCTGCAAGTGCAGCTACTGGCAAAGTCGTTAATAACACAGGCCAAGTTTGTACTGCAGGAACAAGAACATTAGTACCAGCAAGTATAAAAGAAGAATTCTTAACAGCTGTTAAAGAAAAATTTAGCCAAGTTAAAGTTGGTAATCCTCGTGAAGAAGGTACACAAGTAGGACCAATTATTAGCAAAAAACAATTTGATCAGGTTCAATCATATATTGATAAAGGTGTAGAAGAAGGTGCCGAATTATTATATGGTGGTCCTGGAAAACCTGAAAACTTAGAAAAAGGTTATTTTGCAAGACCAACTATTTTTAATAATGTTGAAAATGATATGACAATTGCACAAGAAGAAATTTTCGGTCCTGTAATGTCTGTAATTACGTATAATGATTTAGACGAAGCTATTGAAATTGCAAATGATACGAAATATGGCTTAGCTGGTTATGTATATGGACAAGATAAAGAAAAACTTCACAAAGTAGCACGTTCAATTGAGGCTGGAACAGTTGAAATTAATGAAGCTGGACGTAAACCAGATTTACCATTCGGTGGTTACAAACAATCAGGTTTAGGACGCGAATGGGGAGATTATGGTATAGAAGAATTCTTAGAAGTTAAATCTATTGCAGGATATTATAATTCATAATCTATTATAAAAACTAAGCGAGATGTTGTAACAAAACAAACTGAGACAAAAATCTCACGCTTAAAAGTGACTAATCCATAGGTCTATGGATTAGTCACTTTTTTAATCTTGCGATTTCGATCGTGCATGCTTGCCTGGGGATATGATTCGATCCTGTAGTCTCTCATTCATATCATTTCCCTGGGCGTCAGCACGTTTCCAAATCGCTATAAGTGATGTGTCATCATACAAAAACATCTCCGTATTATTTAAAGAAGTAACTATTTTATAACAATAGAAAACATGATTTATCATATACAATTAATGGAAAGTTGAATTTTTAAATTCACCAAATAATTCAACTGAACATGAGTATAAATGATGGATTAGTCACTTTTTTAATCTTGCGATTTCGATCGTGCATGCTTGCCTGGGGATATGATTCGAGTTTGTAGTCTCTCATTCATATCATTTCCCCGGGCGTCAGCACGTTTTTAAATCGCTATAAACTAAGACTTAACTTATATTATTCGTTGAAACTGAAATTTTAATTCCTAATATAAGTACATCGCAATATGTAAATAACAACTTCTGTATTGTTTCAATAGCAATTGATAATTACGCTTGAGCTAAAGATATTTATATCTTGGGGCTTATTATATTTAGAAAATTTGAAATATAAAGTAAAGTTTTACAATTTAATATACTGTTTTATTAACTAATTAGCTTTAAAGCAGTATTTATAAATTTCAATTATTGAAATACATTTTGTAATTAAATAAAATATTTGCTATAGTTATAAAAGTAAATAGCGTAGTTCATTATGTTATTTAAAACTTATTTATGAAATGGGTGCAAGATAATGCCTGAAAAAGTACGAACATCACCTCAGTACGAATCGTTCCACGAGTTATATAAAAATTACACTACTAAAGATCTCACTCAAAAAGCAAAATCACTGAAATTAACAAATTATAGTAAATTAAATAAAAAAGAGTTAGTTCTTGCAATTATGGAAGCGCAAATGGAAAAAGATGGAAACTATTATATGGAAGGTATCTTAGATGATATCCAACAAGATGGTTACGGCTTCTTAAGAACTGTCAATTATTCAAAAGGTGAAAAAGATATTTATATATCTGCTAGTCAAATACGTCGTTTTGAAATTAAACGAGGCGATAAAGTAACTGGTAAAGTAAGAAAACCAAAGGATAATGAAAAGTATTATGGTTTGCTACAAGTAGATTTTGTCAATGATGAGAATGCAGAAGAAGTTAAGAAAAGACCACATTTCCAAGCATTAACACCATTATACCCAGAAGAACGCATCAAGTTAGAAACAACAAAAGAAAACTATTCTACGCGTATTATGGATTTAATTACTCCAATCGGTTTAGGACAACGTGGTTTGATTGTTGCCCCGCCTAAAGCTGGGAAAACATCATTATTGAAAGAAATTGCAAATGCCATCGCAATCAATAAACCTGATGCAGAATTATTTGTGCTACTTGTGGGTGAAAGACCAGAAGAGGTTACTGATATAGAGCGTTCTGTTGAATCGGCAGAAGTTGTTCACTCAACATTTGATGAACCTCCACAGCATCATGTCAAAGTAGCAGAATTACTATTAGAACGTGCAAAGCGTTTAGTAGAAATAGGTAAAGATGTCATTATTTTAATGGATTCCATTACAAGACTTGCACGTGCATATAACTTGGTTATCCCGCCAAGTGGACGTACACTTTCAGGTGGTTTAGATCCAGCATCATTACACAAACCTAAGGCGTTCTTTGGTGCAGCAAGAAATATTGAAGCTGGTGGTAGTATGACGATATTAGCTACTGCGTTAGTGGATACTGGTTCTCGTATGGATGATATGATATATGAAGAATTTAAAGGAACAGGAAACATGGAATTACATCTTGATCGTAAACTAGCTGAACGTCGTGTATTTCCAGCTATTGATATTGGTCGAAGTTCTACACGTAAAGAGGAATTGCTAATATCACCAAAAGATTTAGAATCACTTTGGCAACTGCGTAACATGTTTACAGATTCACTTGATTTTACAGAAAGATTTGTAAGAAAATTAAAACGAACAAAAACGAATCAAGAATTCTTTGAACAATTACAGGAAGCTGCCAAGGAGAGTACTAAAACTGGAAAGCCAATTATTTAAAGCGGCTTATCATTTAAAAATGTGATTTAGGGTTGCGTTTTAGTTTTATAACAATTATAATTATCAAGTATTGGGTAAAAAAACTCACAAACAACTCTGTTCCAGATGGTTCAGGGCAAAGGAGCTGAAAAAAATGAAACAAAATATTCATCCTGAATACCACAAAGTTATCTTTTTAGATACAACTACAGATTTTAAATTCTTAAGTGGTTCAACAAAATCTTCATCAGAAACGATGGAATGGGAAGATGGAAATGAATACCCAGTTATTCGTTTAGATATTTCTTCTGATTCACATCCGTTTTACACAGGACGTCAAAAATTCGCTGCTGCGGATGGTCGTGTGGAACGTTTCAACAAGAAATTCGGATTCAAATCAAGCAACGAATAATTGTTGTAATAAGGCATTCTCATTTTATGAGAATGCTTTTTTATTTAACATGGATGATGGAAAGGTAAAACCAAAAGAGTGCCGATGTTTTAGTACATTAATTACATATTAAATTACAAATAACTTAAGAGAAATTGATATTTTAAGATGGAAAATATGATATAATAAACCGATTATGTTTTGAAAAAGGGTGGAACGCATAATGAATGAAACTTATCATTCCGGCTGGATAGAATGTATAACTGGAAGCATGTTTAGTGGTAAATCTGAAGAATTAATTCGTCGCTTAAGACGTGGACTATATGCTAAACAAAAGGTGGTTGTATTTAAACCAGCAATAGATGACCGCTATCATAAAGATAAAATTGTTTCGCATAATGGCAATGCAATTGAGGCAATTAATATCTCAACAGCAGCTGAGATTTATAAACACGATTTATCAAATTTTGATATTATAGCAATCGATGAAGTTCAATTTTTTGAAAACAACATTGTTCATATTGTAGAAGAATTAGCTGAAAAGGGACATAGAGTGATTACTGCAGGTTTAGATATGGATTTCAGAGGTGAACCATTTGAACCGATACCTCATTTATTAGCAGTAAGTGAAGAAGTGACTAAACTACAAGCTGTTTGTGCAGTATGTGGCTCGTCATCAAGCCGTACACAACGGTTAATTGATGGCAATCCAGCAAAAATAGATGACCCTGTGATTCTCGTCGGCGCAAACGAAAGCTATGAACCTAGATGTAGGGCACATCATATCGTTGCACCAAGTAATCATGAGAAGGAGGAAATGTAGTGTTTGATCAATTAGACATTGTAGAAGAAAGATACGAACAATTAAACGAAATGTTAAGTGATCCTGAAGTCGTAAATAACCCAGATAATTTACGAAAATATTCAAAAGAACAGGCTGATTTGCAAAAAACAGTTGAAGTGTATCGCGAATATAAACAAGTTAAAGAAGATGTAACTGAAATAGATGAAATGTTACAGGAAACAAAAGATGAAGAAGAAGTTGAAATGCTCAAAGATGAAAAGCAAGAATTGAGCCAAAAAATTCCAGAATTAGAAGAAGAATTAAAATTCTTGTTAATTCCAAAAGATCCAAATGATGAAAAAGATGTAATTGTTGAAATTCGTGCAGCTGCTGGTGGAGATGAGGCTGCAATATTTGCTGGAGATTTATTTAGAATGTATTCTAGATACGCTGAAGCGCATAGTTATAAGACAGATATAGTAGAAGCTACTGAAAGTGACCATGGCGGATACAAAGAGATTAGTTTCTCTGTTTCAGGCACAGGCGCTTATAGTAAATTGAAATACGAAAATGGCGCACATCGTGTACAACGTGTACCAGCAACAGAGTCAGGTGGACGTATTCACACGTCTACAGCTACAGTTGCCGTATTACCAGAAGTTGAAGATGTTGAGATAGAAATTCGTAATGAAGATATTAAAATAGATACCTATCGTTCTAGTGGGGCAGGTGGGCAACACGTAAATACTACAGATTCAGCCGTTCGAATCACACACTTGCCAACGGGTGTTATTGCTACTTCATCAGAAAAATCTCAAATTCAAAACCGTGAAAAAGCAATGAAAGTGTTAAAGGCACGTTTGTTTGATATGAAATTACAAGAAGAACAACAAAAGTATGCAGCACAGCGTAAATCAGCTGTCGGTTCAGGTGATCGCTCAGAGAGAATTAGAACATACAATTACCCACAAAGTCGTGTAACGGATCATCGTATTGGATTGACATTGCAGAAATTAGAGCAAGTTATGGAAGGTAAGTTAGATGAGATTATTGATGCACTAACTTTAGCTGAACAAACAGATAAATTGAAAGAACTGAATGACGGTGAATTATAGAGAAAGATTGAAGATTGCACAAAGCAAATGTGAAGCAATAGGTATTGAAGTAACAAGAGCTGAATGGTTGATGCTTGATTTATTTCAATGGCAAAAAACAGATTATTTGTTGCATGCTGACGAAATTATGACAGAAGCACACAACGTGTTGTTTGATAATGCGGAAGCAAGGATGTTACAAGGTGAACCTATTCAATATATTGTAGGCACACAATCTTTTTATGGTGAAATATTTAAAGTGAATGAACACTGTTTAATTCCGAGACCTGAAACAGAAGAAGTATTACTGCATTTTTATAATTTGGTGAAGTCTGGAGATAAAGTTGTAGATATAGGCACAGGTAGTGGCAACATACCTATTTTACTTAAAAAAATGAATCAATACTTGGACGTTTTAGCTACAGATTTATATGATGCAGCTTTATCGGTGGCAAAAGACAATGCTCAGTATCATGATGTAGACATTACATTTTTACAAGGTGATGCCTTAAATCCTTTAATAGAGAAAAATATTAAAGTGAATGGATTAATTTCAAATCCACCATATATAGCTGATAGCGAAAAAACTTTAATGGAAGATACAGTATTGAGATATGAACCTACCAGTGCTTTATTTGCTGAAAATAATGGTTTTCAAGTTTATGATAAGATTTTAGAACAATTGCCAGATGTATTATTACCCAATGCAATAGTTGTGTTTGAAATTGGTTATAAACAAGGCCTTACTTTAAAGAAAAAAATTGAAGAAAAATATCCTGCTGTTTGTGTTCAAATAATAAAAGATATTAACAATAATGATAGAATTATTTCTTTCGAATGGTAACTTAAGAAGTTGTGTGCTGAACATGATAAGTCATGAAGGTGCATAACTTCTTATTTTGTTTTAAAATTGAAATTAAGATGAAAGGGTGTGTATAGATGGAAACAAAAATATGGGATTTGAGGAATCATCTGACAGACGATGTTAATATAGATACTTATAATGAAATAAAAAATGTTTTTGAAGCTGGTGGACTCATCGCTATACCAACTGAAACAGTATATGGTTTAGGTGGCGATGCAAGAAATGAACAGACTATAAAAAATATTTATGCAGCAAAAGGTAGACCTTCAGATAACCCTCTAATCGTTCATATACATAATGTTAAACAATTAGATGCATTTACAAAGCATATTACACAAGAAGTTAGGATGCTAATGAATCAATTTTGGCCTGGTCCAATTTCATTTATTTTACCACTGAAAAAAGGTTTTTTATGTGAAAGTGTAAGTGGTGGACTTTCATCCATAGCAGTTAGGATGCCGAGTCACCCGATTGGAAGGAAAATATTAGAGTTTGTAGATATACCGATTGCTGCGCCCAGTGCTAATTTAAGTGGTAGACCTTCTCCAACTAATTTTGAACACGTATATCGTGATTTAAACCAAAGAATTGATGGTATTGTCAATGGTGACCAAAGTGAAGAAGGTCTAGAAAGTACAGTGTTAGATTGTACACAATATCCGTTTAGGATAGCTCGTCCAGGGTCTATTACCAAATCTATGATTGAAAATGTGTTGCCTGGATCTATTTCAACAAAAGAGGATTTGAATCAAGAAAAGCCCATAGCTCCAGGAATGAAATATAAACATTATGCACCAGATACCCCAATAACAATTGTATACGCGGTTCATCAACAACTATCCTCAAGTAAAGATTGGCGTAATGTCGCTTTTATATTTCCAAAAGATAAACTGAAATATATTCCTGAAAATGCAACTTTCATTCCACTGTGTGAAAATGAAAGAGATATTAAAGGTGCAAATCATAATTTGTATCAAATATTGCATGATATAGATCAAAATGAAAATATTAAAGAGGCTTATATATTTGGATTTGAAAATCGTGATGATGCAGTTGCTATCATGAATCGTATGCAAAAGGCAGCAAATTATACCATTGTTAAAGGAGAAACTTTATGAAAATCGTTTTTGTCTGTACTGGAAATACTTGCAGAAGTCCGATGGCAGAAAGTATTGCAAAAGCTAAAATGCCAGATATTGAAGTTGCATCACGTGGCTTGTTTGCAATAGATGGTGCACCTACATCAGAATATACACACGCTATCGTAAAAGAAAAACAATTACCAATACCAGAAAATGCTCAAAAGTTCACTGAAATTGATATGAATGCGGATCTTATTTTGACCATGTCAACAAGCCATAAAGAAGCAATTAAACAAATGTATGGTAAAGGTACACATATATTCACTTTAGGTGAGTATGTATTGCATGGTGATGATGTCGCTGACCCGTTCGGAGGAACTAAATCAGATTATATTGAAATTTATAATGAATTAAATTCATTGATTGAAAAATTAAAAAATAAAATATTAGAGTAAATAAATATGTGAAATTAGTATGAGTAACTCATTAAATACGTTATAATAATAACGTGTAGCAAATTTGCTAGCAATTAAATTTGTCTGATTGGACTTATGTATTTTGGCTTACTTTATATCAAAATAAATAAGGGGTGTTAAACATGGAGGGTTTAAAAGCGTTATTAGATGAATTAAAATCTAAATCTTTCTTTAAAGACGATGAGCTTTGCATTATAGGTTGTTCTACTTCAGAAGTGATTGGCGAACGCATAGGTAGTGTTGGATCAATGGAGGTAGCAAAAGATATATTTGAAGCATTAAAAGAGATTGAAACAGAAACAGGCGTTTCTTTTGTATTTCAAGGCTGTGAACATATCAATAGAGCAATTACTATTGAAAAAGCAAATTTCGATCCCCTAACGATGGAAGAAGTAACCGTTGTACCTGATGTCCATGCTGGAGGTAGTTTAGCTACATATGCATATCAACATATGGCTGACCCTATAGTCGTTGAAACAATTAACGTTCCAAAAGGTATTGATATTGGCCAAACATTAATCGGTATGCATATTAAACATGTAGCGATACCTGAGCGTACAAGCGTGAAGCAAATTGGCGAAGCAATTGTTACAATCGCTTCTTCAAGACCTAAGAAAATTGGTGGCGAAAGAGCAAAATATAACTAATACAGAAACGAGGGTTTACTAATGTCATTTATTAAAGATCAAGATAAAGAAATTTATGAAGTGATTCAAAACGAGTTCAACCGTCAAAATAACAATATAGAGTTAATCGCATCAGAAAACTTTGTGTCGGAAGCAGTTATGGAAGCTCAAGGTTCCGTATTAACTAACAAGTATGCTGAAGGTTATCCAAACAGAAGATATTACGGTGGTTGTGAATACGTAGATGTATCTGAAACATTAGCTATTGAAAGAGCTAAGCAATTGTTTGGTGCAGAACATGTTAACGTTCAACCACATTCTGGTTCACAAGCAAATATGGCTGTTTATCTCGTTGCATTAGAACACGGAGATACTGTATTAGGTATGAATTTAAGTCATGGTGGACACTTAACTCATGGTGCACCAGTAAACTTTAGTGGTCAATTTTATAACTTTGTCGAATATGGTGTCGACAAAGAGAGTGAACAAATAGACTATGACGAAGTTTTAAAAGTAGCAAAAGCGCATCAACCTAAATTAATTGTTGCTGGCGCATCTGCATACTCAAAAACAATAGACTTCAAACGTTTTAGAGAAATTGCTGATGAAGTTGGCGCTAAATTGATGGTGGATATGGCGCATATCGCCGGGTTAGTAGCTGCGGGTCTACACCCAAGCCCAGTAGAATACGCTGATTTTGTAACTACGACAACACATAAAACATTACGCGGCCCTCGTGGTGGTATGATTTTATGTAAAGAAGCATACAAAAAGCAAATTGATAAAACAATCTTCCCAGGTATTCAAGGGGGCCCTTTAGAACATGTTATTGCTGCTAAAGCTGTAGCGTTTGGTGAAGCACTTCAAGATGATTTCAAAACATATCAACAACAAGTGATAAAAAATGCAAAAGCATTAGCTGATACATTAAATAAAGAAGGTTTTAGAGTAGTATCTGGTGGTACTGATAATCATTTAGTATGCGTAGATGTAAAAGGATCAGTCAATATTACTGGTAAAGTAGCAGAAGAAGCCTTGGACTCAATAGGTATTACTTGTAATAAAAATACAATTCCGTTTGATCAAGAAAAACCTTTTGTAACAAGTGGCTTAAGACTTGGTACGCCAGCAGCTACAACACGTGGTTTTGATGAAGCGGCATTTGAAGAAGTAGCCAAAATTATTAGCCTAGTGCTAAAAGATCCTGAAAATGAAACAACATTAAAAGAAGGACAAGAAAGAGTTAAAGCATTAACTACGAAACATCCTTTATATAATTAAATTGGAGGAAGTAATTATGGGCAACGTACATGTTTTTGATCACCCACTTATTCAACACAAATTAAGTTACATTAGAGATGTACATACAGGTACAAAAGAATTTAGAGAACTCGTAGATGAAGTTGGTATGTTGATGGCATACGAAGTAACTAGAAATCTAGAGTTACAAGATGTAGAAATTGAAACACCAGTCACTAAAATGATAGCTAAGAGACTAACAGGTAAAAAATTAGCATTTATTCCCATTTTAAGAGCGGGACTTGGTATGACACAAGGTATCTTAAATTTAGTGCCGGCAGCAAGAATAGGTCATGTTGGGTTATACAGAGATCCCGAAACACTAGAAGCAGTTGAGTATTTTGTAAAACTACCACAAGATATTGAAGAAAGAGAAATTGTAGTAGTTGATCCAATGCTAGCGACTGGTGCTTCCGCAATTGAAGCGATTAATTCACTTAAAAAACGTGGCGCTAAACACATCAGATTTATGTGTCTGATTGCAGCTCCAGAAGGTGTAGAAAAATTACAAGAAGCACATGAAGATGTTGATATTTATATCGCAGCATTAGATGAGAAATTAGATGACCATGCTTATATTACACCTGGTTTAGGTGACGCTGGTGACCGTTTATTCGGTACAAAATAGTTTAACCCAGGAGTGGAGTAGTATGAAAAAAGTTATGACTGTTTTTGGGACACGTCCTGAAGCGATAAAGATGGCACCGCTCGTTTTAGAGTTGGAGAAAGATTCTGAATTACAACCAATCGTTGTAGTGACTGCGCAACACAGAGAAATGTTAGATTCTGTCTTGAAGAGCTTTGACATAACACCTGATTATGATTTGAATATTATGAAACAGGGTCAATCATTGTCTGATATAACTTCTCGCATACTCATTCGATTAGAGGATGTGATAAAGGAAGCGCAACCAGATATGATACTTGTTCACGGAGATACTATGAGTACATTCGCCGGAAGCTTAGCAGCATTATATAATCAAGTCCCAATCGGACATGTCGAAGCTGGTTTACGAACTTGGAATAAATACGCTCCATTTCCTGAAGAAATGAATAGACAAATGGTAGGAGTAATGTCTGATTTAAACTTTGCTCCTACCAATAATGCTGCAAACAATTTGATCGCTGAAAACAAACCAGAAGACACGATCGTAGTGACAGGCAATACTGCGATTGATGCTATGAAAACGACAATTCATAATGGTTATCAATCAGAAATCATAGCTAAGCATAAAAACAAACGTATTATTCTCTTAACTGCGCATAGACGAGAAAATATTGGAGAACCTATGGCACATATTTTCAAAGCAGTACGTGATATTGTCGAAGCATACGAGGATGTTGTTGTCGTATATCCAATACATAAAAACCCTAAAGTACGCGAAATTGCAGATTATTATTTGTCAAACCACACGAGAATCGAGCTTGTAGAACCATTAGAAGTTGTTGATTTTCATAATTTTGCACACCAGTCTTATTTAATTTTAACTGATTCTGGTGGAGTACAAGAAGAAGCGCCTTCATTAGGCAAACCAGTGCTCGTACTAAGGGATGTAACAGAAAGGCCAGAAGGTGTGGCAGCGGGTACATTAAGAATTGTAGGTACAAATACAAAGGACATTTTTGCAGCAACCAAAGAGCTATTAGACAACAAAAATTTATATGAGACGATGAGCACAGCTCAAAATCCATATGGAGATGGCAATGCATCATATAGAATTTGTCAAAATATTAAATATTTTTTCGGTTTAATTGATAAAAAACCTTCTTCTTTCAAATAATTATGTATTTATGTGTCATTTTTGTGACATTCTTGTAAAAAATTGAATTACAATTTGAATAGAATTGACACGTAAAGTATCCTATATTATTATTAAAATTGTATGATTGGAATGGTTTTCATATATGAAAGATAAGGTGAAGCGAGGCACTGAAATGAAACGTTTCAACATCATTTTTAATCAGTACATACAATACTATTTATATTGTATTATTGTACTTGTAATTGTGTTTATTTTCACATACTCTGCATTTATATTAGGTCTTATAATTGGTATGATCGGATCGCTAATCAATACTTTTACTTTTGAATATTATTTGGCGAAAGCAAAAGAAAAGGATAACATACATATTTCAACGGGCAACATTTGGAGATATTTGATAGTGATATTAGCTTGTACGACATGGTATTTTTATAAGGACTATATAAACATTTTTGGAGTAGTTGTTGGTTTAATGATTTCTTATGTTTTAATTGTTTTCAAACCATTTTTACACAAGAAATAAAATTTATAATGAAAGAGGTGAGAAAGCATGGATCATAAAGACCCTCTAGTCAGTTGGAATGTGTTCGGTCTAGACATCGTGTTTAATCTATCATCGATTATGATGATGTTGATTACGGCGTTTATTGTTTTTGTAATAGCTATTATTTGTACACGTAACCTCAAGAAACGTCCAACAGGCAAACAAAACTTTATCGAGTGGGTTTTTGATTTCGTAAGAGGGATTATTGAAAGTAACATGGCTTGGTCAAAAGGTAGTCAGTTCCATTTCTTAGCCGTTACATTAATCTTTTTCATATTTGTTAGTAATATGCTTGGATTACCGTTCCAATTAATTTCGGGACACACCCTGTGGTGGAAATCTCCCACAGCCGATCCAACTGTGACACTAACATTATCAACTCTGATAATACTATTAACACATTATTATGGAGTTAAAATGGTTGGAACTAAAGGATATTTCCAAAATTATACAAAGCCAATATTCCTATTGCCCATCAATGTATTTGAAGAATTCACTTCAACATTGACGCTAGGATTACGACTTTACGGAAATATTTTTGCAGGTGAATTATTGCTAGGATTATTGGCAGGTTTAGTATTCGACTTCCCAGCATGGGGTTGGCTAATCGGATTACCTGGCCTAATTGTATGGCAAGGATTCTCAATTTTTATCGGTACGATTCAGGCATATATATTTGTAATGCTTTCGATGGTATATATGTCACACAAAGTACAAAAGAGTCATTAAATTAAAAAATAAAAAGAACAAATTAGGAGGATTTTTAAATGAATTTAATCGCAGCAGCAATCGCAATCGGCTTATCAGCACTTGGTGCAGGTATTGGTAATGGTCTTATCGTTTCAAGAACAGTAGAAGGTGTCGCCCGTCAACCAGAAGCACGTGGTCAATTAATGGGTATTATGTTCATCGGTATCGGTTTAGTTGAGGCGTTACCAATTATAGGTGTAGTTATCGCTTTCATGTCACTATAAGTAAACTAGTCTTTATGGCGAAGTCTTCTGGGCTCTCGCCGTTCGTTTTTATCAAAATACCTTATGATTATACTGGATGAAAGGAGTGTCTATGAAAGTGACTGCTACGACTAATATGTTCGTTCTAGGTGCGGCTAGTGGCGGCGGTGTACAATGGGGAACAATCATTGTTACGATTGCTACATTTGCCATTTTACTTTTACTATTGAAAAAGTTTGCTTGGGGCCCACTTAAAGAAGTGATGGACAAACGTGAACACGATATTAATAAAGATATCGACGATGCTGAACAAGCTAAATTAAATGCTCAAAAACTAGAAGCACAAAACAAACAAACACTAAAAGAAACACAAGAAGAGGTTCATAAAATTTTAGAAGAGTCTAAAATACAAGCCCGTAAACAGCACGAAGAAATCATTCACGAAGCCAACATTAGAGCCAATGGTATGATTGAAACAGCACAAAATGAAATAAACAGTGAAAAAGAACGTGCACTTGCGGATATTAACAATCAGGTTTCTGAACTTTCAGTACTTATTGCTTCAAAAGTACTTCAAAAAGAAATTTCAGAAAAAGATCAAAAAGAATTAGTTGAAAAGTACATTAAAGAGGCAGGCGATAAATAATGGCTAATGTAGCAAAAAAATATGCAAAAGCGTTATTTGATACTGCTAAAGAAAAAGCGTTACTCGATCAAATGTATGAAGAATTTTCAACAATTGACGAAGCAGTACAACCTGAAGTTGGAAAATTAAAAGAATTAGACACAGATCCGCAAAAAGATGTAACACAACGTCAACGTTTTGTTGCTATTATTTTTGGACATGCAAATCAATATTTACAGAATATGTTTATGGTGCTTGCAAGTAATCGCCACCTTACATATACTCATGAAATATTTTTAGCTTTTGAAACCTTATATAATGAATATCATAATCAAGACTTTGCAGTTATTGAATCAGTTTATAAACTATCTGAGGATGAAATAGAAAGTATTGATTCAATTATAAAATCACGTACAAAACTTTCAAAACTAATGATAACAAATGAAATAAATCCAGATCTTATCGGTGGTATCCGAGTTAAAGTCGGTACGAAAGTGATGGATGCAAGTATTAAAAATGATCTTGCCAAACTTGAAAAGCAATTTATTAGAGTGAAATAAAAATTGAAGGAGTGACATAGATGGCCATTAAAGCTGAAGAAATCAGTGCATTACTTCGCTCACAAATAGAAAATTATGAGTCAGAAATGGCTGTTACTGATGTAGGTACAGTTCTGCAAATTGGTGATGGTATCGCTTTAATCCACGGATTAAATGACGTTATGGCTGGTGAGCTTATTGAATTTAATAACGGCGTTCTAGGTTTAGCACAAAACTTAGAAGAATCCAATGTCGGTGTAGTAATTTTAGGCCCTTACGCGGATATAAAAGAGGGAGACGAAGTAAAACGAACTGGACGTATCATGGAAGTTCCAGTTGGTGAGGAGTTACTTGGTCGTGTCGTTAACCCATTAGGACAAGCAATTGATGGTCAAGGACCAATCAATACTACAAAAACACGTCCTGTAGAGAAGAAAGCAACTGGTGTAATGGATCGTAAATCTGTAGATGAACCATTACAAACAGGTATCAAAGCAATTGATGCACTTGTACCAATTGGTCGTGGGCAGCGTGAATTAATTATCGGTGACCGTCAAACAGGTAAAACAACGGTTGCCATTGATACAATTTTGAACCAAAGAGATCAAGATACAATTTGTATATACGTTGCTATCGGACAAAAAGACTCAACGGTTCGAGCAAATGTTGAAAAATTACGTCAAGAAGGTGCATTAGATTATACAATTGTTGTTTCTGCTTCAGCAGCAGATCCAGCACCTATGCTTTATATCTCGCCATATTCTGGTGTAGCAATGGCTGAAGAATTCATGTTTGCTGGCAAAGATGTTTTAATCGTTTATGATGATTTAACAAAACAAGCTGCAGCTTACCGTGAATTATCACTATTATTACGTAGACCTCCAGGTCGTGAAGCTTATCCTGGTGACGTATTCTACTTACATAGTAGATTATTAGAGAGAGCAGCTAAATTAAATGATGATTTAGGTGGCGGTTCAATCACAGCGTTACCTATTATTGAGACACAAGCAGGCGATATTGCTGCTTATGTTCCTACAAACGTAATTTCTATTACAGATGGACAAATATTCTTGCAATCTGACTTATTCTTCTCTGGTGTTAGACCAGCGATTAATGCAGGACAATCAGTATCACGTGTTGGTGGTTCTGCACAAATTAAAGCGATGAAAAAAGTTGCCGGAACTTTACGTCTAGATTTAGCATCATATCGTGAATTAGAATCATTCGCGCAATTTGGGTCTGATTTAGATGAATTTACTGCTAAAAAATTAGAACGTGGTAAACGTACAGTTGAAATATTAAAACAAGATAAAAACAAACCACTACCTGTAGAAAATCAAGTTTTAATTATTTATGCTTTAACAAAAGGACATTTAGATGATATCCCAGTAGTTGATATTACGCGTTTTGAAGACGAGTTGAATCAATGGGCTAAATCGAATGCATCTGATTTATTAAATGAAATCAAAACGACGGGTGCTTTACCTAATGATGAATCATTTGAATCAGCAATCAATGAATTCAAGAAGAGTTTTAGCAAATCAGAGGAAGCATAATAGTTAATGTAGATAAAAGGTGGTGAGATAATGGCATCTCTTAAAGAAATCGATACACGAATAAAATCAACAAAAAAGATGAAACAGATTACGAAAGCAATGAACATGGTTTCTAGTTCGAAATTGCGTCGTGCTGAAAAAAACACGAATCAATTCAGACCATATATGGCTAAAATTCAAGATGCAATTACAGCCGTTGCTGGTGCGGACAAAAATTCACATCATCCAATGTTACAACAGCGAGAAGTGAAGAAAAGTGGTTATATCGTAATTACTAGTGACCAAGGCCTTGCAGGTGCATACAATGCAAATGTATTGAAACATCTGATGAAAGATATTGAACGAAAACATAGTAGTAGTGATGAATATTCCATCTTAGTTTTAGGTCAAACAGGTGTTGATTTTCTTAAAAATAAAGGATATGAGATTCATGATTCTTTAACAGAAGTTCCTGATCAACCTTCATTTAAAGAGATACAAGCAATTGCTAAAAAAGCGATAGATTTGTATAACGACGAGATTGTGGATGAGGTAAAAATTTATTACAGTCACTTCGTAAGTGTTTTAGAAAACACACCTTCGATGAAAACTGTGCTTCCATTGTCTCCTGAAGATTCAAGCTTAGGACATGGTCAAATGTCTTCATATGAATTTGAACCAGACAAAGAAGCAATATTAAGTGTTATTTTACCTCAATATGTTGAAAGTTTAATATATGGAACGATTTTAGATGCAAAAGCAAGTGAACATGCTACACGTATGACGGCTATGAAAAATGCATCTGATAATGCGACAGATATCATTGATGATTTATCTATCGAGTATAACAGAGCGAGACAAGCAGCAATCACTCAACAAATTACTGAAATCGTTGGTGGCGCAGTTGCACTTGAATAATGATTAAAGGAGGAAAATAGCATGGGATTAGGCCGTGTAACACAAGTTATGGGTCCAGTAATTGATGTTCGCTTTGAGCACAATGAAGTTCCAGAAATTAATAATGCCTTAGTTCTCGATATAGAAAGAGAAGAAGGTAATGTTGAATTAACGTTAGAAGTTGCATTACAACTTGGCGATGACGTAGTACGAACAATCGCAATGGATTCAACTGATGGTGTTAAACGTGGTACAGAAGTTAGAGATAGCGGAAATAGTATTAGCGTACCAGTTGGTAATGAAACATTAGGTAGAGTATTTAATGTATTAGGTGATACGATAGATTTAGATGAAAACATAGATGACTCAGTGCGTCGTGATCCAATTCATAGAGAAGCACCTGCATTTGATCAGTTATCTACTAAAGTTGAAATTTTAGAAACAGGTATCAAAGTCATTGATTTATTAGCACCATATATTAAAGGTGGTAAAGTTGGATTATTCGGTGGTGCCGGTGTTGGTAAAACCGTATTAATTCAAGAATTAATCAATAATATCGCTCAAGAGCACGGCGGTATATCAGTATTTGCTGGTGTAGGTGAACGTACTCGTGAAGGTAATGACCTATATTTTGAAATGAGTGATAGTGGTGTTATTAAAAAGACAGCAATGGTATTTGGACAAATGAACGAACCACCTGGTGCGCGTATGCGAGTAGCACTTTCTGGTTTAACTATGGCTGAATATTTCCGTGATGAACAAGGACAAGATGTTCTATTATTCATAGATAACATCTTTAGATTTACACAAGCTGGTTCAGAAGTTTCTGCGTTATTAGGTCGTATGCCTTCAGCTGTTGGTTACCAGCCAACGTTAGCAACTGAAATGGGACAATTACAAGAACGTATTACTTCTACAACTAAAGGTTCTGTAACATCAATTCAAGCGGTATTCGTACCAGCCGATGATTATACTGACCCAGCACCAGCTGCAGTATTTGCCCACTTAGATTCAACTACAAACTTAGAACGTAAATTAACTGAAATGGGTATTTATCCTGCAGTTGATCCTTTAGCATCTACTTCTAGAGCGCTTGACCCATCAATTGTTGGCCAAGAACATTATGAAGTAGCACGTGAAGTACAATCTACTTTACAAAAATATAGAGAGTTACAAGATATTATAGCTATTTTAGGTATGGATGAACTTTCTGAAGAAGATAAACAAACTGTAGAACGCGCACGTCGTATTCAGTTCTTCTTATCACAAAACTTCCACGTTGCTGAACAATTTACTGGCCAAAAAGGATCTTATGTGTCTGTTCAAAAAACAGTAGAAGGCTTCAAAGCAATATTAAATGGTGATTACGATCATATTCCAGAAGACGCATTCCGTCTAGTTGGAAGTATGGATGAAGTAATTGAAAAAGCTAAAGATATGGGTGTTGAAGTTTAAAATTAGGAGGTATGGATAATGAATACATTAAGCCTAAATATTGTCACTCCTAATGGTTCTGTTTACGACCGAGAAGATGTCACTCTTGCAGTATTACAAACTACTGCTGGAGAAATCGGTGTCATGTATGGACATATTCCAACAGTTGCAGCACTTGAAATTGGCTATGCCAAAATTAATTTTGACGGTGGTTCAGAATATATTGCAGTGAGTGAAGGTTTTGTTGAAGTAAGACAAGATAAATTATCAATCATTGTTCAAACTGCAGAGCCTGCGAATGAAATTGATGTCGCTAGAGCAGAATTAGCAAAATCAAGAGCAGAATCTCATTTAAACAATGAAGAAGATAGCAGTGACATAAATAGAGCCAAACGCGCATTAGATCGTGCTAATAACCGTCTTCGTGTCGCTCAATTACAATAATGAATATAAGATATTCTATTATGTTTATCAAAAAAGTCGACAAAGTATAAAACTTTGTCGACTTTTTTCTATTTTTTGATTAAGACATGTTAAAATCAAAATTTTAGCGTATGATTATCAATGACATATTGATTTAAGTAATAGCTTGTATTTACTATATTAAAATATTTTTATGAAGACTTACATTTACATATGATTTTTCATAATCATTTATAAAGGAAGAAAATAATTGATAAATGACTAAAATAATTAAAAGTATTTAATTTTAATTGTTATGCATATATGTCATATATAATGGGAAAATAATACTAAATTGACGCTTTATTATTTAAATGTCAGTTATCTCATTATTAAGTATCTTTTGCATAGTGTTTCGTGTAAAATATATAAATAGTGTTTAGCAAGGAGAATAATTATGGAATATTTGGGACAGTTTTCAATTGTACATCTCATCTTACATGTCCTTTGTATTTGCATTGCCTATTGGGCATTGAATGCAGTGAGATTGGAACAATTTTTTAAAAAAGGTTTTCCAGTACAAGTTCAAATTTGTATGATATTTTTAGCAATATTAATCGGGACTTCAGTCAGCAATTTTATTGTAGATTTGTTACAATTTTCTACACAAATAAAATATTTGGCACAATAATTCAAATAATTGTATATTACGCATGATTATCGATATAATTTAGTAGTAAGTTTGATTGAAAATTAAAGGCAATTTATAAGTAGTTAAGTGGAGGATTTAAGATGGATAAGATAGAAATTAATGGTGGTAAAAAATTAACTGGTGAAGTGAAAGTTTCAGGTGCAAAAAATGCAGTATTACCAGTATTGACAGCATCACTATTAGCATCAAAAGGCGTGAGCAAGTTAAAAAATGTACCAGCACTTAGTGACGTAGAAACAATTAATAATGTAATATCAACATTAAATGCTGATGTTTCTTATAATAAAGAGCAAGAAGAAGTTACAGTAGATGCAACAAAACAATTAAATGAAGAAGCACCATATGAATATGTAAGTAAGATGAGAGCAAGTATTCTTGTTATGGGCCCATTATTGGCACGATTAGGTCATGCCAAAGTGGCTTTACCTGGTGGTTGCGCTATTGGTTCTAGACCGATTGAACAGCATATTAAAGGTTTTGAAGAGCTTGGTGCAGAAATCCATATGGATGGTGGTTTTATATACGCAAACACAACTAATGGATTGAAAGGTACAACGATTCACTTAGATTTTCCTAGCGTAGGTGCGACACAAAATATTATAATGGCAGCTTCTTTAGCTGATGGTAAAACTGTTTTAGAAAACGTCGCACGAGAACCAGAAATCGTTGATTTGGCTAATTATATCAATGAAATGGGTGGAAATGTATTAGGAGCCGGTACGGACACGATCACGATTGAAGGCGTTGAAGCTTTATATGGCGTTGAGCATTCAATTATACCTGATAGAATAGAAGCAGGTACATTATTAATTGCCGGTGCAATTACAAGAGGAAATGTTTTAGTAAACGGTGCAATCAAAGAACATATGACGAGCTTAGTTTATAAACTAGAAGAAATGGGAGTTAATCTAGAATATTTTGATGATGCAATTCGTGTAAGTGCCGAAAACGAATTGAAACCAATAGATATCAAAACTCTTCCGCATCCTGGTTTCCCTACAGATATGCAATCACAAATGATGGCGTTATTATTAACTGCAAAAGGGCACAAAGTAGTAACTGAAACTGTGTTTGAAAATAGATTTATGCATGTCGGTGAATTTAAAAGAATGAATGCTAAAATTACTGTAGAAGGTAGAAGTGCAAAAATTGAAGGTAAAAGTGAACTTCAAGGTGCTCAAGTTAAAGCAACAGATTTACGTGCTGCAGCAGCACTAATTTTAGCAGGCCTAGTGGCTGAAGGTACAACATATGTTACTGAATTAAAACACTTAGACAGAGGATATGTTGATTTACATGGTAAATTGAAAGCATTAGGTGCTGATATCAAAAGAACACAAGATTAATGTTATAATATATTAATAAATTGGAAATAGATAGAAGTATAGTTGGAGGAAGCAAATTATGGAAACAATTTTTGACTACAACCAAATAAAAGAGATTATTCCACATAGGCAACCATTTTTATTAATTGATCGTGTCGTAGAATACGATGAAGGTCAACGATGTGTGGCCATTAAGCAAGTTTCAGGTAATGAACCATTCTTTCAAGGTCATTTTCCAGAATATGCTGTAATGCCTGGTGTATTAATTACTGAAGCTTTAGCCCAAACAGGTGCAGTTGCTATGTTAAATAGTGAAGCAAATAAAGGTAAACTTGCACTATTTGCTGGTATCGATAAATGTCGTTTTAAAAAACAAGTAACCCCAGGAGATACTTTGCGCTTAGAAGTTGAAATAACGAAGCTCAGAGGTCCTATAGGTAAGGGTAGTGCTAAAGCAACAGTTGATGGACAATTAGCATGTAGTTGTGAGTTAACATTTGCTTTGCAAGATAAATAGTATATAAAAATAGTGTTACAGACTGTTTTCAACAGAATGTAACACTATTTTTTATTTATCAATTTTTTCATCTTTAAGTCTTGGTTTAGATTGCATCAATCTATTAAATGATTTCTTCAAGTCGTCGCCAGTTAAACCTTCATCTATTAATTGTTCTAATAAACTTTCAGCGTAAACTTGTCTCAATGTGTAAATATGACATTCACAAACAACAGAAATTGTATCTTCTAATTGAATGATATGTTTAATGGTCGCATCAAACAAAGCTGGATCGTTAGCAGGTCTAGTGATAACGACACGTATGTCTAGTAATGTCTCGTTTTCCATATATGCTTTCATAGTTTCATAGTGATAATCTGATATGACGATTTCAAGCAACCAGCCAGTGCCACTGTTTTCCTTATTGATAATGACACCATCTTCTAATTCGTACTCAGTCACGCCACCATTCTCTGATACGATTTGAAATCGAACGGCTTTAAATGTTTTCATCGTCTCACATCCATTTAATTAATTTAAACTCTACAAAAAATGCATTTATATTATTATTATAACGTAATTTTCTATGAGAAAGGTGAAAAAAGTAGAAATAAGTATTCGATTACTATTTTAAATTTTAAAAAATGTGTTTTGACGGAATCATGTGAATTTTTTATGATTAGCTTATAAAGGAGGTGACATATGATTAACAGTATTGTCATTGTAGGGAGACTAACAAAAGACCCTAAAATTTATGATAAGGAGGGAAATAAACTAGCTACATTTTGCGTAGCTGTTTCAAGAAATTATAAAGATAAAAATCAAAAAGATATTTGTGATTATTTATTCTGTAAAGCATTCGGAAAAATTGCTAATAATGTCGAAAAATATATCAATCAAGGCTCATTAGTTGGTATAACTGGACAAATGCAATCGAGAAAATTTGAAAAAGAAGGACAGATGCATTTTGTATCAGAAGTTTTTATTGAAACTATTAAATTTATGTCCCCACGCTCTAAAAATGAAGATGAAGCACTTTTTGACCCACTTCCAATAGTCCCAAATCAAGAACTTATTAATAAATTTCATTTAGAGGAAAACGATATTTATGAAATTGTATAAAGTTTCAGGCATTTCCAACTCCCCATTAATTTAACCCATCAAATCTAATATACATTTAATCCTACTATTGAATTATACTTCTATCAGGCTATTCCTATTAACTCAAAAATGATTCAATAGGAATAGCTAATATACATACTTATATAGCAAACATATCCATTATAAAAAAGCCAAAATTCATACTAATATAATACAGAATAATCAGATAAATTACAATATCATTACACAACATACTTTTTATTATTACTAGTATAAACTTTCATAGCAGTTTTTAAAGTGAAAAGTTATGCTTTTATACTATTTTGAAAATGTAATACCCGTGTAAAGAAAAGGTGTACTTTTTTATTTGGCTGTAACCTGCTACTGTTTTTTAGATGTTATAGTTGTACTTGCAAATTAATCATAACGAAAAAATTATTTACCTTATAGGAGGAATTTTTAAAAATGAAAAAAACAGTATTAGCTTCAACATTAGCAGTAGGCTTAGGCGTAACAGGATTCGCAGCAGGAAACTCAGCAGACGCAGCTGAACAAGGTGTTGACAAAGCAGAATTAGCAAACTTAGCACAATCTAATCCAGAACAATTAAATGCATCACCTGTACAAGAGGGTGCATATAACTATAATTTTAATTTCAATGGTACAAACTATAATTTTGAATCAGATGGCCAAACATGGTCATGGAGTTTTGGTGGAGGTTCTAGTGAAGATGTTTCATCAGAACAAACAACTTCTGTTGAACAACCTCAACAAACACAAACTGAACAACCAGCACAAGAAGCACAAACTGAGCAACCAGCTCAACAAGCTGCTCCACAAACTGAACAAACACAACAACCACAACAAGAAGCAACTACAAAAGCTTCAACTCAATCATCAAGTTCAAATGAAGCTTCAAATAGTTCATCAGGTGTGAATGCACACTTACAACAAATCGCGCAACGTGAATCAGGTGGCGATATTCATGCTACAAATCCATCATCAGGTGCTTCAGGTAAGTTCCAATTCTTACAAAGTACATGGGATTCAGTAGCTCCAGCTGAATATCAAGGTCAACCAGCAGCTAACGCACCAGAATCAGTTCAAGATGCTGCAGCTCAAAAATTATATGACGAAGTTGGCGCTTCACAATGGGTTACTGCATAATATAACAATAATGTAATATATTATTATACAAAGCTAAGACAATTTAATTGTCTTAGCTTTTTTTATTATATAGGAAATAGTGCAGGTAAACTTAGAGACTAACTCATTTTTTCTATCTTAAATATCGGAAGTATATAAGTGGTAATATAATCATATTTCTGTATAAATGTTTGGAGAAAATTCATACCATGAATACTCTTTTGTTAAATATTTTTTAAATGGTCATAGTTGATATAACTCATTTTATTGCAATAGGTGGTATACTTTGATATGTTTTATATAAATACATTATAAAACTACTAGGGGAGCCTTATGGCTGAGATGAGAAATTCAGACCCTTATAACCTGATTTGGTTAAGACCAACGTAGGAAAGTAGCGTTCATTAATATTTGGAAAATTGCTCTAATATATTTATTAATAAACTACATTCCTACGGGGATGTAGTTTTTTTAATTAGGAGGGCTAAATTTGTTGTTTTCACAGGAATTAAAAGAAGCTTCAAAACCAATTATTGAGGATATTTATAATGATTCGTTTATTCAAGAAATGTTACACGGTACGATTTCTAACGAAGCTTTGAAATTTTACTTAAGAGCAGATGCTTCGTATTTAAAAGAATTTGCAAATATATATGCATTGCTAATACCAAAAATGAATAGATTGGAAGAAGTCCAATTTTTAGTAGAACAAATTCAATTTATAGTTGATGGTGAAGTAGAAGCACATGAAATATTAGCGGCATACGTACAAGAAAACTATGATGAAATCGTCCAAGAAAAAGTTTGGCCACCAAGTGGAGACCATTATATCAAACATATGTATTTCAATGCTTATTCAAAAGAAAATGCAGCATATACAATTGCAGCAATGGCACCATGTCCGTATGTGTATCAGGTGATTGCTAAAGAAGCATTGAAAGATAATGAATTAAATAAAGACTCAATTTTATCAAAATGGTTTGAATTTTATAGCACAGAAATGGATGAATTAGTAAATATCTTCGATGGTTTAATGGACCGGTTAACTCAAAATATTTCTGTTGAAGAAAAAGAGGCAATAAAATCTTGTTTCTTACAAAGTACGATACATGAACGAAATTTCTTTAATATGGCTTATATACAAGAAAATTGGTTATATGGAGGTCAAACAAATGAATAAACCTAAAATAGCATTAACGATTGCAGGAACAGACCCTACAGGTGGCGCAGGTGTCATGGCAGATTTGAAATCATTTCATGCATGTGGTGTATATGGTATGGCAGCAATAACTAGTATTATGGCACAAAATACAAAAGGCGTACAGCACATTCATAATCTAGATTCAACATGGTTAGAAGAGGAAATGGAAAGTGTATTTTCCGATGAACTGCCACATGCTTTGAAAACTGGTATGATTGCATCAAAAGAAATGATGGAGATTATTCAAACATATTTAAAAAAATATGATGATATTCCTTATGTAATTGATCCGGTTATGTTAGCGAAAAGTGGTGATTCACTAATGGATGATGATGCCAAAGCTAACTTACAAAATATTTTATTGCCTTATGCTACAATAGCGACACCTAATTTACCAGAAGCTGAGGAAATTACTGGCATTACTATTAATGATCAACAATCTATTTATCAAGCTGGCAATATATTTATCAATGAAATTGGTAGCAAAGGTGTAGTTATAAAAGGTGGGCATTCAAATGATGAAAATAAATCTATAGATTATTTATTTACGCAAGATGATGTGTATACTTTTGAAGAACCAAGATATGATACCAAACATACACATGGTACTGGATGTACTTTTTCAGCCGTTATTACCGCAGAGTTAGCTAAAGGGAAATCTACGTTTGATGCAGTTCAAAAAGCAAAAAAATTTATTTCTCTTAGTATTAAACATACACCTGAAATTGGTTTTGGTAGAGGACCAGTAAACCATTTTGCATATATGAAGGAAGTTGGTTTAGATGATGAATAATTTGGAAAAATTAAGAGCGGATCAACCGCTTGTAATATGTTATACGAACGATGTAGTGAAAAATTTTACTGCGAATGGTTTGTTAAGTCTTGGTGCTAGTCCAGCAATGAGTGAGGCACCTGAAGAAGCATATGATATGCTGACAGCTGCAAAAGCATTGTTAATAAATATCGGTACGTTAACAAAAGAAAGAGAACAAGATATTTTTAAAATCGCAAAAACAGCGAATCAACTTGGCAAACCGATTATATTTGATCCTGTTGCTGTAGGTGCTTCACAATATCGCAAAGATTTTTGTAAAAGATTTCTGAATGAAATAAAAGTTACTGTTATTAAAGGTAATGCTTCTGAAATTTTAACGTTAATTAACAGTGATACAAAAATGAAAGGAACTGATAGTGATAATAGTTTAGATTCAGTATCGATTGCAAATGAAGCATATGAACATTTTAATACGTCGATTGTTATCACTGGCAAAGAGGATGTCATTGCTCAAAATGAACGCATATTTAAACTATCTAACGGATCTTCATTGTTGGCAAAAATAACTGGTGCTGGTTGTTTATTAGGAGCTATAGTTGCAAGTTTTGTTGAATTAGAAGATCCATCTATAAATGCATTAATAGAAGCGGTATCTATATATAATATCGCTGCTGAACAAGCTGAACAAATTTCAGCAGGACCTGGTACTTTTAAAGTGGAGTTATTAAATGCATTATACAACATTACTTTTGAAACATATCTACAATATCATAATAAGCAAGAGGTGTAACTATGTTTAATAAAGAGTATTTAAAGCTATATTTTATTTGTGGAACGCAAGATATACCAAAGAACAAATCAATCATAGATGTTGTGACTGAAGCTTTAGAATCTGGGATTACAATGTTTCAATTTCGAGAAAAAGGAGAGGGCTCATTAACTGGAAATGCCAAAATAGAGCTTGCACAAAAGTTATTCTCTTTATGTAAAAGTTACAGTGTTCCTTTTATTGTTAATGATGATGTAGACTTAGCAAATGTTATAGATGCAGATGGAATACATGTAGGACAAAATGATGCAAATGTTGATGTATTCGCTAGTGCATTTACCGATAAAATAATAGGACTTAGTGTAAGTGATTTAGAAGAATATCAAGCATCTGACTTATCCAACGTTGATTATATCGGTGTTGGACCGATGTATCATACTGGATCGAAATCAGATGCTAAAGCTCCAGTAGGGCCGGAAATGATTCAAACATTAAGAACTAAAGTTCAAGGTTTTCCAATCGTTGCAATTGGAGGTATTCATACAAAAAATGCTGAAATAATTATGAATCATGGTGCAGATGGATTATCAATCATTTCAGCCATCGTGAAAAGTTCAAATATCCCAGAAACTGTACAACAATTTTTACAAACTGTTGAATAATGCGGAAAATTTCTTTTTTGTTTTCTACTTTCCTTTGAGTATGATAAAATAAATTTTATGTGAATATATCATTAGAGGTGGAAAAATGAAAAAGAAAGCGCTACTACCTTTATTATTAGGTGTAATGGTCTTATTAGCAGGCTGTGACTATTCTAAACCTGAAAATAGAGATGGATTTTTCTTTAATACGTTTGTAGAACCGATGGACAAATTAATTCATTGGTTGGGAACAAGTTTTAACAATGATTATGGTTTAGCAATAGTAGTACTTGTATTGGCAATACGTGTTGTATTATTGCCTTTCATGTTATCAAACTATAAAAATAGTCATATGATGCGAGAAAAGATGAAGGTTGCAAAACCAGATATCGATGCAGTTCAAGAAAAAGTTAAGCGTTCAAGAACGCAAGAAGAAAAAATGGCTGCAAACCAAGAAATGATGGAAGTATATAAAAAATACGATATGAATCCAATGAAGAGCATGTTAGGTTGTTTACCAATCTTAATTCAAATGCCAATCATTATGGGCTTATTCTTCGTATTAAAATACCCTTCAAGTGGTGGATTTACTGAACACCCAAATTTCTTATGGTTCAATTTGTCACAACCTGATATTTGGATTACAATTATCGCTGGTATTTTATACTTCTTACAAGCATATGTATCAAGTAAGAGTATGCCGAATGAACAACGTCAAATGGGATATATGATGATGATTATTTCTCCAATTATGATTGTTTGGATTTCTTTAAGTTCTGCGTCTGCATTAGGTCTTTATTGGTCAGTCAGTGCGGCATTCTTGATTGTACAAACTCAAGTTGCCAACATGTATTATTCTAACCTTGCTAAAAAGGAAGTTGCTCCAATGATTGAAGCAATGAAGAATAATGATTCTGATAAACCTAGCAAAGGCAAGAATACACAAGTAGCTCCTAAGAAATCTAAAAAGAAATAGTGCGTCATATCATTAATTAAAATGACAAACCTGGTACATAATAAATAGCAGGTATAAAGCATAAGAAGCGTCTGAGACATAAAGTTCTTGGATAAGTAAAAAAGGCAATTTCTATTGAAATAATATAGAAATTGCCTTTTTCATTTTATATTTGATTTTGTGACAACCACATCATTCGGATACGATTATAAAGTAGTTTTTCTATTTTACTACCAGAGCATACGGATTGTGAGTAAATATATAGAATGATTTTTAATATCATTTTGATATGATGTAACACTACAATGATGTTTGCATTCATCAAGTACATTTTTAGGGATTGTTTCAAAGATTTCATTAACATGTCGTGATAAATACATATAAATACGACGTATTTTGGCGGAACGCTTGAGGGAATAGGACAAGCTGAAGACTACTGGCTGAATCTGTTCCCTCAGATAGCAAGCCAACAATACGGAGTATGGAATAAAAAGAAGCACTTAGATGAATTAAAAAAATCATCTGAGTGCTATTTTTCTGGAATTTATGTCCCAATATTTTCTGTTTATTTTAAATAAATGTAATTTAATTTCGATAGTTAATAAACCATCAAATTTTAAAAGTCAATCTGTAACTACCATTATTAAAATTTTAAAAATACCATTCTTTAAAAAAAGTATCTACATAATTTTTCATATATTCATGGCGTTGTTGTGCCAAATTTTTTGCAGTTTTAGTATGCATAAGAGATTTAAGTTTAAATAATTTTTCATAAAAGTGTTTAATTGCAGAAGGCTCCCAATCAAAATATGGTTGATTAGATTCATCTATGTTATAGGATTGATGCTCAATCCACATAGGTTCACCGAAATAACCTGCAAATTGAAACGTGCGTGCTATACCAATTGCACCAATAGCATCTAAACGATCTGCATCACGAACTATTTGTCCTTCAATTGACAATTGAATATGATCATTCTTACCATTTTTATAACTTATATGTTCAATGATATGTAATATATTTTGTTGTAACGTATAATCAAGTTCCAAATGATTAAGAAATTGTACTAATTTTATTTTTGCTTCTTTGGTATTGGTAAGTTTTTCGTCTATGGTGTCATGTAAAATACTTGCTAATTGAATGGTGAGTAAATGACCTTGTTGTTCATTCATAGCAATATATTTTGCTAATCTTGTAACACGTTTTACATGTGCAACATCATGTCCAGTTGTATCATCACAGTGAAAAGATGTCATATAGTCTTGTGCTTTAGAGATTATGTCATTATCTGTCATATAAAATTGCCTCCATTTTGAGAAAATTAAATTAGTAAATAAAATTTGAGGTTAAAATATTTTTGAAAAATATTTTAATATGTTCAAGTAGTGAGAAAAAATCAATATTTTTAAGATTTTCTAAGATAAAACGCCGTATAGCTAAATAAGAATGACTCAAAAGTATGTATATACTTTAAAAATTCATATATAAAGAAACATATTTTAGACACGTACAATTACTAAGATTAAAAATGTCCGAGACATATGATAAGCCTCGGACTACTAATTATTCTATAAAATAGGGGATAATAATCTTGAGATGCCTTCTTTAAATTTGACCCATAAACTTCTCTGTTCATATAATGCTTTCGTTAGTCTATAAGAAACGTTTAAATCATTTTCAAAAGCCACTCTTAAAGCTTTAGCTATATGTGTGTCATAGATAAATGCATTTATCTCAAAGTTTAATGTGAAGCTACGGTGATCCATATTTGTTGTACCAACACTGGCAACTTCATCGTCAATCACAAGAGTTTTAGAATGTAAGAACCCGTTATTGTAGTGGAAAATATTCACACCAGCATCTAATAAAGAAGCAACGTTATTGTATGTTGCCCAATAAACAAAAGGATGGTCCGGTTTATTGGGTATCATGATATTAACATTCACGCCACCTAATGACGCAATTTTAACAGCGTCTAGAAATGCTTGGTCGGGTATAAAATATGGCGATTGTATATAAATAGAATGCTTTGCAGAAGCAATCATTTTTAAATAACCGTATTTTATCTGTTCCCACGTTTCATCAGGACCACTTGAAGCAATTTGTACACCGGTTGTGCCACCTGAATCTACATCTGGGAAATAGCGTTCTTCATATTTTAAGTTATCACGTGTTGAGTGTGAGTTCCAGTCTAGCATAAAGCGTAGTTGTAAAGCGTTAACAGCATCACCAACAATACGGAGATGTGTATCTCTCCAATAGCCAAACTTTTTCTTAAGTCCCAAATATTCGTCACCGACGTTAAAACCACCTACGTAACCGATATGTCCATCGATAACAACAATTTTTCTATGATTACGGTTGTTCATTCTCAAATTGATTAATGGTAATTTAGAAGGGAAGAATGCTTCTACGAGTCCACCTTTTTTTCTAAAAGCTTTAAAGTCTTTAATTGATAAACCTCTAGAGCCCATATCATCATAAAGCATTTTCACTTCGACACCTTCATTAAGCTTATGTTCTAATGCTGTCAATATTCGTTTTCCTAATTGATCATTACGGAAAATATAGTATTGAATATGTATATAATCTTTGGCATTATATATATCTTCAATGAGTGAATCAAATTTTTCTTTTCCATCTACAAAAATGGTTATATCATTATCAGTAGTTAAGAAAGCCGCATTATTATACAATAACATTTGCACCATATCTTTAAATTTCACGATCTGATGATTGCCTTTAGAAAAGTCGTCATTTTTCAAGGCTTCTAGTTGTTCATTTACAATCATTTCAATGCCGACTTTATCTTCTTCATCTAAACTAAAGATATGTTCTCGTTGGATTTGGCGACCAAAAAGTAAATATACGATAAAACCTAAAATAGGTATAAGACCCAAAACCAATATCCATGCCCAAACAGAACCTGCAGATCGTCGCTCCATAAAGATAATTGTAAATGCAAAGATTAGGTTTAATATAAATGCGCCAATCAGAATGACATTAATGATGACGTTCGTATGGTTGTACGTTATAGCAAAAATATCTATCATATTAAACCTCCAAATTGCTATTCAATTAATTTACAATTGATAAATTCTTAATCATTGTAACATGGTACCACGTTTTTATCACTTGACTAATACCTGACAGGGGTATATTATAAAAACTATATTAAGAGGAGGCGTTGAACCATGGCCGAATTGCAAAAAGCGCATCATTCTGAACAAATTAAATCAAATTTAAAATCTCGTTTGAACCGCATTGAAGGACAAGTGAGAGCAATCAATCGTATGGTAGATGAAGATGTATATTGTGATGATGTACTTACACAAATAAGAGCAACAAGATCAGCACTTAACAGTGTTGCTACGAAACTGTTGGATCATCATATGAAAAGTTGTATCATGGATAAAGTAAATCAAGGTGAACAACAAGAAGCGATGGATGAGTTATTAGTGACTTTTCAAAAGTTAATGAAAGACTAGATCAGGTGACGTTAATGGAATCACAAATTATTTATTTAAGTAAAATAAACCATAAACAAGATAAGCTTCAAATAGAAAATAAATTATCACAAATCATCGGTGTGAACCATGTCTTAGTTGATATTGAAAAAGCTCAAGTGTTTATAGAATTTGAAACACCAGCGAGTTTAAACAATTTAGAAAAAGACATATATGATTTAGGATTTGAAATTTTATATTAAGTTTGCCAATGCTATTGAAATGTTATCTTACGCATATCATGTCATATAAGATTGGTATGAAATTATCAATAAACTCGCACTAACTTATATTCTATTTTTGAATTTTAATAGTTAAAATAATTATTAAGTGAAAATTTTAAAACTACGTAATAAAACAAAAATTATTTTATAAAAATAAAGAAAATTTCAATAACATGTAGTAATTTGTAAATAAATAGGGTAAAATAGAATAGAAGCTAGAAGTTAGGAGTGATGATATGAGTAAAGATAACGAAAAGATTCAAAATGTAGTTAAACTATTATCATCATTAGGGGTAAACATAAAGAAAACTAAATCAAGATTAGAAGTCATGCATACTTTACCAACGACTGTGAAAGCCGCTAACGAATTGAAATAGTGAGTTACCCGTACTAAGAATAAAGCATATATGCAAAATTTAAGAGGCTGAGACAAATTTATTGTCTCAGCCTCTTATTGTTATATTGACAGCCAGTCTTAAATGGTTGGACAGAAGCAATCATTTTAAATAAATTAGATTGCTTCATAGCTCATTTAGTGCGTGTGATTGAATGGTAAGTTCAAATTCATAAATAAAAGCGTTGGAAACATCTTGATCTATCTTTTATCAATTGATTTATTCAACAAAATAAACACCACCACTGTTTAATTTATATATATTATAATATTTTTCGTATAATATTGGCAGTGATTTGAGCCGACTCCTGCGGAATCGCACTAGCCGAAGACTACAGGCTAAGGCAGTGCCCGCGGAAAGCGTGTACAAAAAACTGCCGACAAAGTCGGAGACTTTGTCGACAGTTTGAGATAAGTATTTATTTGTTTTGTGTTGTATATTGTCTAGATTGGTGGTAATAAATTGATAATATAACACCTATACCACACATTAAACTCCATAATGAGCTACCACCATAACTAATAAATGGTAATGGTATACCAGTAATTGGTAATAGTTGAATAGTCATACCAATATTTTCTAAGATATGGAATAGTATCATAGTCGTAAATCCAATGATGAAAATTTTACTAAATGGTAATTCTATTTTAGTAGCAAGTCGTACTAGATGAAAAATAAACGCTAGAAAAATCAATATCAAAATGACAGATCCTATAAAACCAAATTCTTCCCCGATAACCGAGAAAATAAAATCAGTGTGATTTTCTGGAATATAAACTTCACCTTGATTGAATCCCTTTCCAAATAATTGACCAGATCCAATCGCTTTAAGTGACTCAGTTAAATGAAATCCATCCCCACTACTATAAGTATAAGGATCGAGCCAAGAATTGATACGGCTTAATTGATAAGGTTGAATGCCGAAACTATTTTCTAAAATAGAAGGTTTATAAATTATTGATAATATTACTGTCGACGCGATAACGACTGCACCTATTAATAAAGGGGCTAGTATTTTCCACGTTATTCCACTGATTATCATAACCCCGATAATAATCGCAAAAATAACTAGTGTCGTACCTAAATCATTTTGCAATAATATAAGTACCATTGGTATAAAGGCTATACCGATAATTTTAAAGAATAATTTAAAATCAGTTTCTAAAGATTTGTTAAAAGTAAATTGATTATGTTTTGTTACAATTTTAGCTAATGCTAAAATCATAACTATTTTCATAAATTCAGATGGTTGGACACTGATTGGACCAAATGTATACCAACTTTTTGCTCCATTAATAATCGGTGTGATGGGAGTTTCTGGAATAATCAGTAATAATAACAATGAGAAACAAAGTATAATATAAAGTAAATATGTATATTTCATAAGTTTTTTAGGTGAAATTAACATTATTAACAGTGCGATGATTGCTCCAAAAACATAATATAATATCTGACGTATACTAAAGTTAGCGCTATATTGGCCTCCACCCATAGCAGAACTAATTAATGTAATACTAATGATAGCGAATAATGCGATGAAGCCAACTAAAATCCAGTCTATTTTTCGGATCCAATGATTATTTTTTGATTGACGTGAAGTATTCATTTCTTACTCCTTTGGAAAACTATTATTTCAATAATATGTAGTATATATAGATTTTACCGAACTTTATACGATTTTGCTAGAAGTAGGGTATGTAAAACTTAAATAATTATTATGCGAGTATTTAAAGTTTTCACTTTAAATACTTAAAAAACTTCAATATACTAATAAAAAACAATGATTTTACTACTACATAACAAATGCAAAATGCTAATAAATCGTGATATGATGTAGTTTAAGAATTCTATATGGAGGCTAAAATATGGCTAAAGAAAATGTTTGTATCGTATATGGAGGTAAAAGTGCTGAACATGATGTTTCAATATTAACAGCACAAAATGTCTTAAATGCGATTGATAAAGAAAAATATCAAGTGGACATTATTTACATAACAAACGATGGTGATTGGAAAAAGAAAGAAAATATCGTAGATCCTATAGATGACATAGATACGTTACGATTAGCAGAAGTTCCTGCTGGAGAAATTTCCAAATTATTGAATGAAGGAAGCCTAGGCACAGCATATAGTGCAGTTTTCCCATTATTACATGGACCGAATGGTGAAGATGGGACAATTCAAGGTTTATTTGAAGTATTAGATATACCATATGTTGGTAATGGTGTGTTAGCAGCCTCAAGTTCAATGGATAAGCTTGTGATGAAACAACTATTTGCACATAGAGGATTACCTCAGTTACCCTATGTAAGTTTCTTAAGAAGCGAATATCAAAAATATGAAAACAATATTCTTAAATTAGTACATGATAAGTTAGAATACCCTGTATTTGTGAAACCTGCGAATTTAGGCTCAAGCGTAGGTATTAGTAAGTGTAACGATGAGGAAGAATTAAAAAGAGGTATAGAAGAAGCATTTCAATTCGATCGTAAATTAGTGATTGAGCAAGGCATCGATGCTAGAGAAATTGAAGTTGCTGTCTTAGGTAATGATTATCCTGAAACGACATGGCCTGGCGAGGTAGTTAAAGATGTTGCCTTTTATGATTATAAAGCTAAATATAAAGATGGGAAAATCAAATTAGATATTCCAGCTGACTTAAATGATGAAGTGAAAATGACTTTAAGAAATATGGCTGTAGAAGCTTTTAAAGCAACAGATTGTTCAGGATTATTACGTGCAGATTTCTTTGTAACTGAAGATAATCAAATTTTTATTAATGAAACAAATGCAATGCCTGGTTTCACTGCTTATAGTATGTATCCAAGTTTGTGGGAAAATATGGGTGTCAGCTATGCAGAACTCATAAGTAAATTAATTGAATTAGCAAAAGAAAAACACGAAGATAAAAAGAAAAATAAATACAAAATTGACTGAGGCGGTTAAATCATGATTGAAGTAACTTTAGAACAAATCCAAGAATGGATTCCTTGTGAGATTAATAATGATTATTTAGATTACACAATTAAAGGTGTTTCTATAGACTCAAGAAAAATTGACGAACAAAATTTATTTATTTCATTTAAAGGAGAACACGTAGATGGACATAAATTTGTGAATCAAGCATTGAAAGATGGTGCTGGTGCAGCATTTTATCAGAAAGACAGCGTATTAGATCCTCAAATTTCCGGTCCGATTATTTGGGTAGATGATACATTGGAAGCATTGCAGCAATTAGCCAAAGCATATTTGGCGTTTGTTAATCCGCATGTGATTGCTGTTACTGGGTCTAACGGTAAAACAACGACTAAAGATATGATTGAAAGTGTATTGAAGCCTCAATTCAAAGTGAAAAAAACGCAAGGAAATTATAACAATGAAATCGGTATGCCATTAACCATTTTGCAATTAGATCAAGACACAGAAATTTCTATTTTAGAAATGGGTATGTCAGGTTTTCATGAAATTGAAGCATTATCACAATTAGTTAATCCAGATATTGCAATCATTACTAATATTGGTGAATCACATATGCAAGATTTAGGATCGCGTGAAGGTATAGCGAAAGCTAAATCCGAAATTACAATTGGCCTTAAACCTCATGGCTTATTTATTTATGATGGTGATGAACCATTATTAAAGCCGCATGTTGATAAATTAGTGGATTTAGATTTAATCAGTATAGGTAAAAAAGAAAATAATGATTTGGTCTGTCAAATTGACAATATAGATGATACAGGTATTGTTTTTAATATTAATGGAGCTGAAAATTATGAATTACCTATCTTAGGTGAACATAATATGAAAAATGCGACTATAGCTATTGCTGTTGGTAAAAGATTGAATCTGAGTTACGAAACGATATATCAAAATATTCAAGATGTTCAACTCACAGGTATGAGAATGGAGCAACATCATACTGATTCAGGTATACTTGTTATTAATGATGCATATAATGCTAGTCCAACTAGCATGAAAGCGGCAATTGATACACTCAGTAGTATGGAAGGCCGAAAAATACTTGTATTGGGTGATGTCTTAGAATTGGGTCCTGACAGCCAAATAATGCATGAAGCGGTTGGAGATTATTTAGTTAATAAACAAATCGATGCGTTATATACTTATGGAAAAGAAGCGGCCCACATTCATCATACAGGTAAAACATTTGTAAAGTCCGCGGAACACTATACAGATAAAACAGCATTGATTAAGTCATTAAAAGCAAATATTGAACCACAAGATAAAATATTAATAAAAGGTTCAAGAGGGATGCAATTAGAAGAAGTTGTAGAAGCACTAATTTAAAATTATAGACACCATATTTTTCATCACTTTTAATAATGAAAATAGTGGTGTTTTATTTTTTGTTTGTTTAAAAAATAGTATGTAGCAATATTTAATAACTTGAATCAGTATATTTAAGTTACTAAATATTTGAAAATTGCTAATAATTATCAAGATAAATTAATCTACAAATTTTTTTCGAAAGAAAAAAATAAATACCGAAAAATAAAATTAAACGCTTACAACCTATATATCACAGTATTTTATCAGTATAATGTGATTATAAATGTGGAAATTTAGACCATTATAATAAATTTGGTTTATTGCGATTATAGACTTGAGGTGGTACTATAAAGAAGTTGAAGAAACTTAGATGAACATATATGTAGAGAAATACAGATAAATAAAGGAGAATTATATTGCAAAATTTTAAAGAATTAGGGATCTCAGATAAAACGGTAGAAACCCTAGTATCAATGGGGTTCGATGAGGCCACTCCTATACAAAAAGAGAGTATCCCTCTTGCCTTAGAAGGTAAGGATGTTCTTGGTCAAGCGCAAACAGGTACAGGAAAAACAGGCGCTTTTGGTATTCCACTTATTGAGAAAGTGGCAGGACAAGATGGAGTTCAATCATTAATATTAGCACCAACAAGAGAATTGGCGATGCAAGTTGCTGAATCACTTAGAACGTTTGCGACAGGTCAAAATGTACAAATAGTAACTGTATTTGGTGGCATGCCAATAGATCGTCAAATTAAATCACTTAAAAAGGGACCACAAATTGTTGTAGGTACACCTGGACGTGTTATCGATCATTTAAATCGTCGTACATTGAAAACAAACGATATTCATACATTAATATTAGATGAAGCTGATGAAATGATGAATATGGGCTTTATTGATGATATGAAATTTATTATGGATAAAATACCAGCATCACAACGTCAAACAATGCTGTTTTCAGCTACAATGCCAAAAGCTATTCAAACATTAGTGCAACAATTTATGAAATCACCAGAAATTGTTAAAACTATGAATAATGAGATGTCAGATCCTCAAATAGATGAATATTACACAATTGTAAAAGAATTAGAAAAATTTGATACATTTACAAATTTCTTAGATGTACATCAACCAGAGTTAGCAATTGTTTTTGGTCGTACTAAGCGTCGTGTTGACGAACTAACAAGTGCGTTAATTTCAAAAGGTTATAAAGCTGAAGGTTTACATGGTGATATCACACAGGCTAAACGTTTAGAAGTATTGAAAAAATTTAAAAACGATCAATTGGATATCTTAGTTGCTACAGATGTTGCAGCAAGAGGCCTTGATATATCTGGCGTGAGTCATGTTTACAACTTTGATATACCTCAAGATACAGAAAGTTATACACACAGAATTGGCCGTACAGGTCGTGCTGGTAAAAAAGGTGTAGCAATCACTTTTGTTAACCCAATTGAAATGGATTATATCCGTCAAATTGAACAAGCAAACAAACGACAAATGACAGCATTGAGACCACCTCATCGTAAAGAAGTGCTTAAAGCACGTGAAGACGACATTAAAGGTAAAGTTCAAAACTGGATGTCAAGAGATAGCGAACCAAGACTAGAGCGTATTGCAACAGAATTACTTGAAGAATATAATGATGTGAATTTAGTAGCAGCATTACTACAAGAGTTAGTTGAATCAAACGATGAAGTTGATGTTCAATTAACATTTGAAAAACCATTATCTCGAGGCAAAGGTCGTCAAGGTAAAGGTGGACCAAAACGTGGCGGTGGAAACCATAAACGTGGTGGCGGCAAATTCGATAGCAGAAATCGTCGTCCAAATAAAGGCGGCTTCAACAATAAAAAGAAAAATGATAGATCATCAGATAGAAACAACAAAAAATCAATGAAGGGTCGCACATTCGCCGACCATAAAAAATAAAATACTTTATCATATATGAATTTTAGGTTTAGTCACTCCAATTTATTGGGGTGACTTTTTTATATATTAAATTAACCCAGACGCGTTAAAAACGATTAGAAAATGTATATAACTATAAAAACAATTAGAAACTATTTGAATGATCATCTAGTTCTAAGACTATAATGAAGCAAGCATATCGCTATGTTATAATGAATTGAAAAATTTTATTAAGGAGTGTAATTATGACTAACGACCAACAATTTAGGCGAAGCCCTAAGCAAGCAATGAGATATTATTACATACTTGAAGTTATTGAATTAATTGTTAGTTTAATATTTATGGTGGCATTAGTGTTTTTATGGAGTCATTATAATTGGTGGCATTTTTTAATTTACATATTTATTGCAATAATACTATTTGATGTTATCTATATGCTATTAAGACCTTGGTTGAAGTATAAATACACATTTTATTGTGTAAAAGACCACTATATTGAAATAAAAAAGGGATTATTTTTTAAAAAGTATGAAATTGTTAAATTTGAGCGTACACAATTTTTAAAAAGAAAAAGCAATCCATTATTAAGACAATTACATATATCAAAGCTAACTTTGATGACAGCTGGACATTCACTCGATTTCCCATTGATGTTAACAAAGGAAATTGAAGTATTTGAACATAACATTTTAGAATACTTACGAGGAGCTGATTACGATGTATAGTCCTCAAAAATTACATCCAATTTCTTATATTACTGGAATAATAGAAGCGATTAAACAAAATATTATTTTAATTATCATTTTTTTAGTTTTTAATTTACGTAACTTTGATTTTACTGATTATAAATCATATATTTATCCAGGAATTGTTACTATTATTTTTTTAATCTCGTTTGTATTACAAATATTAAAGGTTTATAACACTAGGTACTGGATTGAAAATGATCATTTTATCTTGGCTACAGGTATTTTTAGCAAAGAAAAAAAAGAGTTAAATATACGGAGAATTCAAACGCTAGATACCTCACAAGGTATTATTAATCAAATTGTTGGTGGGGTAATACTTCAAATTAAAACACCAAGTGATGGTATAGAGTTAGATACTGTATCAAAAAAGCAAAGTGATTTTATCCAGCAAACCTTAAAAGAAAAACAACAAAGCTTAACTCAAAATAGCGAAATCAGTGACACTGATAGTTCGTTTGCAGAGCAGGATACTGAAAAAGAGCAAAATATGCAGTCACCCGCTATTAATATCTATAAATTAAATTTTAAAGAACTTTTATTTATGGCTTTAACGAGTGGTGTAATTGGTGTAGCTTTTGCAACACTTTCACCAATTATGTTTGCACTTAATGACATTATACCTTGGGACAAAATTACAGATACATTTTCTGAAATCTTTCAAGCTACGTTTATGATTATTTTAATGATTGTTGTATTGGTCATTGTAGCAAGTTATATTTTTGGAACTGTCATTGAGATAATAAGAAATTTCAATTATACGGTTACGCAGCAAGGTACACAATTAAATATTCAATATGGTTTGTTTAATGTTAAAAGCATTACTGTACCCACTGACCGAGTGCAAGCAATCGTAGAACGTCAATCATTTTTAAGGAAGTTATTCGGCTATACTTCAATTCATTTCGTTATTACCAGTGACATGGACAGTCTAGATAAAGATGATGTTACACTAGGTGGTAATGTTATGATCTTGCCATTTATTAAGAGAAAAAAAGCATTTGAACTTATAAAGCAACTTATTCCAGACATGAAGTTCACTAAACCGAAACTAGGCATGCCTTGGAGAGGGTTTCATAGATATTTTTGGAGAGAGTCACTTGTATTACTTATCGGTGCAGCGATTGCTACTTATTATTGGTCTGTCTGGTCGTTTGTCATTGCAGGGTGCTTAATTTTATTAATGATTCTTCACAGCTTTATCGTTATTAAGTATTCAGGCTTAAACTTAAATCGTGATGAATTAGTTGTACGGAATGTAACCATGTTTGGCTTTAAAAGCACATACTTTAAACACAATAAATTATTAGGGATGCAAATGTCAGAAAATCCTTTTCTAATTCGTAGTAGTCTATCGAACTTTAAGTTTATAATTGCTAAAGCTGCTGGTAGCGCAGAAATAGGATTGAAATATAGTGAGGTTACTAATGTGGAGAAACTAAAGTCGTGGTATTTGAGAGGTGATTTTGATGAATGAATATAGTTATATGGATAAATCTGGTAAAACAGTAATGCGTATTAGTTCTATAATTACAGTAATCCTATTAATATTAATTTTATCAATTGTTACAATAATTGATAAAATATGGCTACATTTCATAAGCTCTAAAGTATTGTTTTGGTTATGGACGATAAATATCACACTTGCATTAATTGTTATAATTGTTGGTGGGATTATAGCACCAATTTATAGATATAAAATATTTAGATATAAGCTAGAAAACCAAGAAATAACGGTTAGAAATGGTTTGTGGTTTGTTAATGTAGTGAACATCCCTTTGTTTCGTATTCAAAATGTAGATACACGTGAAGGTATCTTAATGCGAAAATATAATTTAGCGAGTTTAACCTTGTCTACAGCTGGTGGGAATACTGAAATAAAGTTAATTGACAAAAATAAAGCAAATGCTTTAAAGCAAGAAATAAAAAATGGTAATCATTCTATGCAACAAAGTTTATAATATAAATACTTGTCATAGAAAGTTAGGAGCAGCTAATGATATATGGTATTGGCATTGATTTAATTGAAATTGATAGAATAAAAAAACTTTACCACAGACAAGACAAATTAGTAGAACGTGTTTTGTCAAAAAATGAGCAAAATTGCTTTCACCAGTTTAAAAGCGAAGCTCGTAAAATAGAATTTTTAGCGGGAAGGTTTACCTGTAAAGAAGCTTTTAGCAAAGCGCTTGGTACCGGACTCGGAAAAAAGATTGCATTAAATGAAATTGACTGTTTTAATGATGAACTTGGTAAACCATGTATAAATTATGATGGTTTTACAGTTCATGTAAGTATTACACACACAGAACATTACGCGATGAGTCAAGTCATTATAGAAAAATAAAACTATTTTAATATAAAGATTTGGCTATCTCTATTTAATTGTTATAAACTTAACTTAATGTATGTCAAAGCGTAATTTTATTTTTTGAAATGGAGGTCTCGTTTCATGACTGATAAGTATTATAGATCCACCTATTTAAACGTAGATTTAAATGCAATTGTGGCAAATTTTCAGGTTTTTCAAAAATTACATCCAAATAAAACGGTGATACCAATCGTAAAAGCAAATGCTTATGGGCTTGGTAGTGTGAAAATAGCGCGTCATCTAATGGATCATGGGGCTGATTTTTTTGGCGTAGCAACTTTAGATGAAGCGATAGAATTAAGAATGCACGGTATAGATGCCAAAATTTTAATACTGGGAGTTATACCTACATATAATATAAATAAAGCTATACAACACCGTGTAGCCATTACTGTTCCATCAAAAGCATGGTTAGTTGAAGCATTAGAAGAAATTCCAGTAGATAACGACAAAGATTTATGGTTGCACGTAAAAATAGATACTGGTATGGGAAGATTAGGTATTAAAGATACAAATGAGTACAAAGAAGTTATTGAGCTGATTAATAATCATGAGCATTTAGTATTTGAAGGCGTGTTTACACATTTTGCATGTGCAGATGAACCTGGAGAATCGATGAATCAGCAACAAAGTTTATTTGAATCAATTGTAAAAGAAGATGAAAAACCACAATATATACATTCACAAAATTCTGCAGGTGCATTGATGAAAGATAGCCAATTCTGTAATACAGTACGGGTGGGTATATCATTATATGGTTACTATCCCTCAGGATATGTCAAAGACAGTGTGAAAATACATTTAAAACCAAGCGCACAATGGATTAGTGAAATTGTACAAACAAAAGTCTTACAACATGGAGAATCTGTAAGTTATGGCAGTATTTATACAGCAACAGAACCTACAAAAATAGGTATCATTCCCGTTGGATATGCAGATGGTTTTCCAAGAATGATGACCGGATTTTCTGTCAATGTTAATGGCAGACAATGTGAAATTATTGGAAAAGTTTGCATGGATCAAATAATTATTAAAATTCCAGAAGAAATTCAAACAGGAGATAAAGTGATATTGTTGGATCATCATTCAGACAGTCAACAATCTGTGGAAGCGCTGGCATATCAACAACATACAATCAATTATGAAGTTTTATGTCGTTTAAACAGAAGGTTACCACGTATATATTATGGTACCCAAGACCTAGAAATCCTCAATGAATTACTAAAATAGTATAGTCACTGTATTTAAAATTTGTTATTATATATCTAACAAGAAATCTCAATATATTCTATTTTAGTCACATGGAGGTCTTTATTCATGGCAAGTTTTAATCAAAACAGAAATCATAGTATTGAACAACTTTTAAAAGAAGGCTATTCTCAAATGGCTGACTTGAATCTCTCCCTTGCGGCGGAAGCATTTCCATTTGAATGTGAAGCTTGCGATTGCAATGAAGTCTACATTATATCTAAGAATAACAATGAATGATGAGAAGAGGAGACGTTTATTTAGCTGATTTGTCACCAGTACAGGGTTCTGAACAAGGGGGAATAAGACCCGTAGTCATTATACAAAATGATACTGGTAACAAGTATAGTCCTACCGTAATTGTAGCTGCAATTACAGGTAGGATTAATAAGGCTAAAATACCCACACATGTAGAAATAGAAAAAAGCAAGTATAAACTCGACAAAGATTCTGTTATATTGTTAGAGCAAATACGGACTTTAGATAAAAATAGATTAAAAGAAAAGCTGACATATTTATCTGAAGAAAAAATGCAAGAAGTTAATAATGCTATAGATATTAGTCTAGGTTTACATAATATTAGAAATCATAGAACATAATTTTTAAAAGCGAGCGTAATAAAATAACGAATGATAGACATCAATTCCTTATACATGCAACAAACACTTAATCGCAAGATAATTTGAAATAGAACAGAGAAAACATATCATGTGTTTGTAATCAAATATTTTTGAATAGGATGTTTAAGTTGAAAAGCTTTAGGTTATCCTAAAGCTTTTTTCGATATCAACGTAAATCATATATTTAAAAATATTTTGTTTTGCTAGAAATAAAAACTGTATTGCTTGTTTAATCATTTAATACACATACATATAACAGAATATATTCATGTTAAAACCGATGTATGCGATTTATATTTGCATTTTGAGGAGGAAATACTGAGTGAAAGAGTTCAAAAATCAATATAAAGCGCTAATTGACGAAAGTCTACACACAGTAAATGAGACAGATTTATTAAAAAAGTGTGAAGGCTTTACTGAAGAAGTGAAAAGAAAAGACTTACTACCTGAAGACATCGTTGAAATTCATAAAAATTATGTTCAAGTCTTAGAGTTAGATAATGAACAAATTACTCAAACATTCAATGTGCTTAAAGAGGTAGTAAAAGGATTTGGCTATAATTATAGAGATTATCAAGATCTTGTAAATCGATTACAATATCATGATAAAGAAATCGACTTAGCATCTCGTTTACAACAAACTATGCTTAAGACTGATATTCCTCAATTTGATAGTATACAAATCGGTGTAATTTCTGTAGCGGCGCAAAAGGTGAGCGGTGATTACTTTAATTTAATAGATCATAAAGATGGTACAATGAGCTTTGCGGTAGCAGATGTTATAGGTAAAGGTATACCTGCTGCTTTAGCTATGAGTATGATCAAATTTGGTATGGATTCATATGGACATTCACAATTGCCAAGCGATGGGCTTAAAAGATTGAATCGCGTAGTAGAAAAAAATGTGAATCAAAATATGTTCGTAACGATGTTTTATGGATTATATGAAGAGTTAAATCACTTGTTATATTGTAGTTCTGCTGGCCATGAACCGGGGTATATTTATAGAGCTGAAACTGAAACATTCGAAGAAATTAAAGTGAGAGGTCGTGTTTTAGGTGTCAGCCAACAAACAAAATACAATCAGCAAGAAATACCAGTTCATTTAGATGACTTAGTCATCATTTTTACAGATGGTGTCACTGAAGTTAGAAATGAAGCAGGCGACTTTTTAGATAAAAGCTATCTACTCGACATGATAAAAAAGTATAAACATATGCATCCACAAGATATCGTTCAACTTTTATATGAGGCAATTTTAAAAATACAGAATCCAGAAAAAAGAGATGATTTAACAATATTGATTATAAAAAGAGTGAATTAGAGAAGATTAATGATTAAAATAAAAGGGTATAACGGTTATTAATGAGACTATGCTTAGGAGTGTAATTTATGAATCTAAATATTGAAACAATATCACATGATACACATTATGAAGTCAAAGTTGGCGGAGAATTAGATGTTTATACTGTTCCAGAGCTTGAAGAGGTACTCGTGCCGATGAGACAAGAGGGAACGCATGACATATATGTAAATTTGGAAAATGTAAGTTATATGGATTCAACTGGTTTAGGGCTATTTGTAGGAACATTAAAAGCTTTAAATCAAAATGATAAAGAATTATATATATTAGGTGCTTCAGATCGAATAAGTCGACTATTTGATATCACAGGTTTAAAAGATTTGATGCATGTTAATGAAGGAACGGAGGTCGAATAACATGCAACTTAAACAAGATTATATAGAAATGCGTTTACCAGCATCAGCAGAGTATGTAAGCTTAATACGTTTGACATTATCAGGTGTATTTTCTCGTGCTGGAGCTTCATATGACGATATAGAAGATGCCAAAATAGCAGTGAGTGAAGCAGTAACAAATGCAGTAAAACATGCATATAAAAACGATGCTACAGATATAGGTATGATTAACCTTTGTTTTGAAATTTTCGATGATAAAATTAAAATAGTTATTTCCGATCAAGGTGAAAGTTTTGATTATGAAGAAACTAAAGCAAAATTAGGACCATACAAAGATAATGAAAATATAGATTTCCTTAGAGAAGGAGGTCTTGGTTTATTTTTAATTGAATCTTTAATGGATGAAGTTACAGTAGATAAAAACTCTGGTGTAACCATTAGTATGATTAAGTATATAAAAAAAGAGCAGGTGCGAAATAATGGCGAGAGAGTCGAAATCAGTTAATGACGTATCACCTGAACAAATCAACCAGTGGATAATGGAGCATCAAAATAATGAGAATACAGATGCACAAGATAAACTTGTTAAACATTATAAAAAGTTGATTGAATCATTGGCATATAAATATTCAAAAGGTCAATCTCATCACGAAGATCTCGTTCAGGTTGGTATGGTTGGTTTAATTGGCGCAATTAACCGATTCGACCTATCTTTTGATAGAAAGTTCGAAGCTTTTTTAGTACCAACTGTAATTGGTGAGATTAAGCGTTATCTACGTGATAAAACGTGGAGTGTGCACGTTCCAAGACGAATTAAAGAAATCGGACCCCGTATTAAGAAAGTTACTGATGAGTTAACAAATGAGTTAGAGCGTTCACCTTCTATTGCTGAAATTGCTGATAGGTTAGAAGTCAATGAAGAAGATGTGCTCGAAGCTATGGAAATGGGGCAAAGTTACAATGCTTTAAGTGTAGACCATTCCATAGAAGCGGATAAAGATGGCTCGACTGTTACACTATTAGATATTATGGGGCAACAAGATGATAATTATGATTTAACAGAAAAGCGTATGATATTAGAAAAAATACTTCCAATTTTGTCTGAGCGTGAAAGAGAAATTATACAGTGCACATTTATTGAAGGTTTGAGTCAAAAAGAAACAGGTGAAAGAATAGGTTTAAGTCAAATGCATGTATCTCGTTTACAACGAACGGCTATAAAAAAACTGCAAGAAGCAGCAAATCAATAAAATACATGCTAAAAGCAGAATTCATTCAATGAATTCTGCTTTTTTATACTTCGTTTACTTTTATAAAAAGAATCAATATTACGTAATATGTTAGAATATATTAGTAATAGTAATTAATTTTTTTATTTATGAGTGGAGGATACTATGGATAGTAATTTAATACAATCTATAAAAGAAAAATATAAATTTTCAAGTAAACAAATAAATGCAGTATTAACTTTGCTTGAAGAAAAAAATACGGTACCATTTATTGCGCGTTATCGTAAAGAACAGACTGGCGGTTTGGATGAAGTAGAAATAAAGCAAATTAATGATGAGTACCAATATATGGTCAATCTTCAAAAAAGAAAAGAAGAAGTTATACATAATATAGAAGAACAAGGTCTATTGACTACAGAATTAAAAACTGACATTTTAAAGCAAACTAAGCTACAAAGAGTTGAAGATTTATATAGACCTTATAAACAGAAAAAGAAAACAAGAGCTACGGAAGCTAAGAGAAAAGGTTTAGAACCTCTTGCAAAATGGCTTAAAAGCTCTAGTTTAGACATGACAATAGAAGAAAAAGCAACACAATTTTTAAATGAAGAAATAGAAAATGTAGAACAAGCAATACAAGGTGCACAAGACATTATCGCTGAAAAAATTTCAGATGAACCAAAATATAGAACTAAAATTCTTAAAGATACTTTTCAACACGGGAAAATCGTTACACAAAAGAAAAAGAATGCTGAAGATGAACAAGAAATTTTTTCAATGTATTACGATTATTCAGAACCAATAAAGAAAATTGCTAACCATAGAACATTAGCAATTAATCGTGGAGAAAAAGAAAAAATATTAACCGTCAAAGTAGAAATGGATATTCAGGGAATTGAAAATTTTATTCGTAAGTATGAAGTAATATATCATCACGATGGTTCGAATATCATTGAAAATGCGATTTCTGATAGTTTAAAACGATTAATTATGCCTTCGATCGAAAGGGAAATTAGAGGGGATTTAACGGAAAAAGCTGAAAATCATGCTATTGATGTATTTAGTGAGAATTTAAGAAATCTTTTATTACAACCACCAATGAAAGGTAAACAAATTCTAGGAGTGGATCCTGCTTTTAGAACAGGGTGTAAATTGGCTGTAATAAATCCTTTTGGAACTTTTATTGCTAAGGGAGTTATATATCCACATCCACCAGTAAATAAAAAAGAAGACGCGGAAAAAACATTTGTTCAATTTGTAAATAATTATGACGTTGATTTAATTGCTATAGGCAATGGTACTGCTAGTAGAGAAACAGAACAATTTGTAGCTTCAATGATTCAGAAACATAAATTAAAAACACAATTTATTATTGTTAACGAAGCTGGAGCTTCCGTTTATTCAGCTTCAGAAGTCGCTCGTTCAGAGTTCCCAGATTTTCAAGTAGAAGAACGTAGTGCTGTTTCGATTGGAAGAAGAGTGCAAGATCCATTAAGTGAACTTGTGAAAATCGACCCAAAATCAATTGGAGTTGGTCAATATCAACATGATGTTAATCAAAAAGCATTGGAAGGCGCGTTAACGTTTGTTGTTGAAACAGCTGTTAACCAAGTGGGGGTAGATGTAAATACGGCTTCACGTTCATTACTGCAATATGTCTCTGGTTTGTCTTCTACTATAGCTCAAAACATAATTTTATATCGTGAAGAAAATGGACCTATTAAACATAATAAGGATATTGCCAAAGTTAAAAGATTAGGTGCTAAAACATTTGAACAAAGTATTGGTTTTCTAAGAATTATAAATGGCAATGAACCTTTAGATAATACATCAATTCATCCAGAAAGCTATCATGCAACCTATCAATTGTTAAATGAAATCGGTTTTGGTGCAGAAGATTTAGGAAATGATGATTTGAAAGCGGCATTAAATCATGTGGATTTGACTAACATGGCTGCAAAACTAAACATTGGAAAACCAACGCTTGAAGATATTATCAAATCATTAATTGCACCTAATAGAGATCCTCGTGATGAATTTGAGACACCAATTTTAAAATCAGATGTCTTATCAATAGAAGATTTATCAAAAGATATGAAATTAAGTGGTACTGTAAGAAATGTCGTTGACTTTGGAGCATTTGTGGATATAGGTGTTAAACAAGATGGACTTGTACACATTTCAAAATTATCTAAGAAATTTGTTAAAAATCCTATGGATGTTGTCAGCGTTGGAGATATTGTCGATGTTTGGATATTAGACATCGATGACAAGAAAGGGAAAGTTTCATTAACTATGATTGATCCTTATGGATAATGAAAAGCTACAAAAATTGACAGAGTATATTTCTATCACAGTTTTTGAAAGGCCTTTTAAACACAGCGCTTATTTTAATAAACGACTTAGAACAACAGGTGGCCGTTATATACTAAACACACACAATATAGAAATAAATGAAAAACAATATGATGCTTTTGGAGAAAATGCCGTTATTGATATTATTAAACATGAATTATGTCATTACCATCTTCATATTCAAGGAAAGGGATATAAGCATAGAGATAAAGATTTCAAGGTGTTAAGTGCACAGACAGGTTCTCCGAGATTTTGTTCAGCAATTGAAAGTTATGAAGATAGGGTTAGATACATCTATAAATGTTCAAACTGTGGTGCGAAATATACTAGAATAAGAAAAGTAAATATAAATAAGATGTTTTGTGGACGTTGTAAAGGTAAACTGATAGAAAAAAAACGTGTTTAAAATCGTGAATTTAATTAAAAAGAGAGTTGATACTTTTCAACTCTCTTTTATTATGAATCACTTATCATTTGATATTTTTAAATGAAAGTAACCAAATTTATATGAACATTGTGTATTTAAGTGGACAAAACACCTTAAAATGAATATTTACTCTAATTTATTATTTGTATGTGTTGACGTTGTATAATTTATGTTATATGATATTAAACGTTGCGAAAATAATATGAAATTAAATGAAGGAGTTATTAAGTTTGTTAAAGAAATTTTAAAAACTTATTGACAAAACATTTCAAACATATTACAATGAAATACGTTAACTTGATAAACGAAAGTTTTTAGCGTCAACCGAGCGGCCGTGGCGGAATGGCAGACGCGCTAGGTTGAGGGCCTAGTGGGATTTATCCCGTGGAGGTTCAAGTCCTCTCGGCCGCATCAAAATACTTTACATATCATTTATAAAAATATGCGGGTGTAGTTTAATGGCAAAACCTCAGCCTTCCAAGCTGATGTTGTGGGTTCGATTCCCATCACCCGCTCCATTGAGAAATTTTAAAATGAACATTGAAAACTGAATTGCAATATGTCAACGTTAATTCCGATTTCAACATTAAATGTTGAATCAAAACAACGTGTTATTAATAACACAAATTAGTATTTTATGAGCTAATCAAACATCATATTTTTATGGAGAGTTTGATCCTGGCTCAGGATGAACGCTGGCGGCGTGCCTAATACATGCAAGTCGAGCGAACAGATAAGGAGCTT
>NZ_VUNO01000005.1:0-200587 GCF_009695665.1 Staphylococcus sp. McC-251-APC-3A2 | reverse complement strand
CACCTTGGTCATTTGCTTTACTTTCTGCTGTAGTACCATCTGGGAATGTCACTGTGACTGTTGATCCTGGTTCTGCTGTGCCACCAATTGTTGTATCTTCACTTGTTACATCTTTCACTGTTGGTGCGTTTGGCGCTGTTGCATCAACTACTATTGTTGAAGCTTCTATTGATTTATTATTAGATTTATCTTGTGCTATTGCTTGAATCTCTTCGCCACCAATTAAATCAACCGTATTTGGAATATCTACGATAAAGTTACCGTGTTCATCCGCTTCTACATCAACCGTGATATTACCAGGGAATGTGATTGTAACTGTTGAATTAGGTTCTGAACTTCCCGCAATTTGTACGTCTTCACTTGATACTCTATTTACTTTAGGCGCATCCGGTGCTGTCTTATCTATAACAGTCGTTGAAGTTGGTTTTGAAATATTTCCTGTTTTATCTGTTGCTGTTACTTGTAGTTCTTCACTACCTTCTAACTTAGTACCGGACGTAATATCTATTGTGTAATTACCTTGGTCATCAGCTGTGCCTATCGCTGTAGTATTGTCTGGGAATGTCACTGTGACTGTTGATCCTGGTTCTGCTGTGCCACCAATTGTTGTATCTTCACTTGTTACATCTTTCACTGTTGGTGCTGATGGAGCTGTCGTGTCTACTACTGTTGTCGTTGCTTCTGACGATGTATTGCCATCTTTATCTGTTGCTGTTACGACAATGTCTTCTCCACCGTCTAAGTCCACATCTGATGGAATTTCGATTGTATAGTTACCTTGGTCATCAGTTGTGCCCGTTGCCGTTGTCCCATCTGGGAACGTTACTGTGACCGTTGATCCTGGCTCTGCTGTTCCACTAATATTTGTATCTTGACTAGTTACACTGTTAACCGTTGGTGGTGCTGGTGCTGTTGCATCTGTTACTGTTGTTGATCCAGCATGAGAAACATTACCTGCACTGTCTTTTGATGTAGCACTGATCGTTTCTTTACCTTGTAACTCTTCGTTTTCTGGGATAGATACAGTGAAATTTCCATCTTGATCAGCCTTGGTTTCCACAACTTCACCACTTGGGAAGGTCACACTAACTGTCGAATTTGCTTCTGCTGTGCCTTTAACCTCTGTACTTACACTTGTCACATGGCTTATTTGTGGTGCATCTGGCGCTGTTGCATCTATGACTTGAGTGCTACCTTTTTGAGAAATGTTACCTGCTTTGTCCTTCGACGTAGCTACTATCGTTTCTCCACCTTGTAATCCTTCGTTTTCTGGAATGTCTACTGTGAAATTTCCATCTTGATCTGCTACTGTATCTACAACTTCGCCACTTGGGAAAGTCACACTAACTGTTGAATTTGCTTCTGCTTGCCCATTCAATTGCTTACTATTACTATTGACATCATTTAATGTAGGAGCATCTGGTGCTGTTACGTCTGTTACTATACGTGTCGCAACAGATGATTCATTACCTGCTTTATCTGTTGCTATTGCTTTAAATACTTCTCCACCTTGCAGAGTAACACCACTTGGTATATCTACTGTATATCTACCTTGACTGTCAGTAGTTACTGAAACTTTACCACCACCTGAGAAAGCAACAGTTACTGTTGAATTAGGTTCTGCTGTACCAGTTACTTGTGTGGCTTTACTTGTTATTGGATTTATCACTGGTGCATCTGGTGCTGTCGCATCTGTTACTGTAATTTGATCTGAAACTTCACTTGTTTTTCCACCTTTGCTAGCTGTTGCAGTTAAAATAGTCCCAGCTTTCAATGGTTGATTCAATGTTAAAGAGGCTGCTGAACCATCATTAGGAATTTGAACTTTTCCAATCTCAACATTGTTATTATCTTTAACCGTAACAGTTGCACCTGCTGAACCATTAACTTTAATTACTGTATCATTGTCATCAACTGGATTAATTGATGGTGTTGGTACCTTGGAAATATCAATAACTTCAAATGTATTTACTTCATCATTTTCATAATTAGGTGAATCGATTGCGATAGTATAGGTACCCTCAGGTGATTGCGGAATAGATACCGAAAATGTACCATCAGGATTAACTATTGATGTACCAATGACTTTTCCAGTTGCATCTAACACTTTTGCAGTTTGAGTTGCTGCACCTTCTTTTAATGGAACTGACCCAGTTACAACTCTATCCTCATTTGTAATATCGGCCGCATCAGGTTTACCTACTAATGGTGAAGTTTTATAGTTGATGACTTCATCACCATCGTTTTTACCATCTCCATCTGTATCTTCGTTTTCAGGATCTGAAAGTGATACTTGTCGTTCATATCGGTCTAGTAAACCATCTTTATCATAATCTTGTAGTGCTAAAGTTGAAGTCCCTAACGTATTATTTATTAAAAGATTATTACTATCAGTTAAATAACCTGCAAAGGTAAAATCTTCTTTTTGTTTTGTTGTTTCTCGAATAAGATTACCTTCAGAATCATATTCCGCATCTTTAGTTAATATATTATTTACACTTTGATTTAACTTAATTACAATACGAACGCCTACTGTTTCAGGTAAAGTATTGTTAAACTCGATTAATTTATTTAAGTCATTACTAGTAATTGTGCCATTACCGATACTATCAAGCTGTAAATCAGCTACTTTATCTTCAGCGTGATACGTCTTGTCAAAGCCTGAAAGGCCTTTGTAGTCATACGTATGTAATTCTACTCCTTCAATATACGGCAATAAATCTTTATCTATTTGATAATTATATGACCATTGTTTTGATTTAATTTTAGAATATGAGAAGATACCATTTTTCATTATTTGTTGATCAATCAGTAACCCTCCATGTGTTCCTACAGAACCATCATATGTTGCAGAGCCACTACTTGCTTTAAATGCATTACTATTTTCTGGAGAAAGGTTATTTTCTAATTGACTTAAATCTTTGTCAGATGTAGTTAAGAAATAACCACTACTTTCAGAAGTTTTAACTATTTTATTAGAAAGTGAATCTCTAATAAACATTTGATAATTCAACTTATTATTACTTAAATCTCCAGATGCATTCAAAATGTTACCTATCGTATCATCTAACTCTATCTTACCGTTGGCCGCTGTATACTGTGATAATATTTCAGCGCCTCCAAACAAGCCATCATTTGCTCTAATGAAATTTATTTCCCAAGTATTAGTGAAATTACCGTCTTCATCTTTTAATCTTATAAATTCAACAGGGGTATTTCTACCACTAGGATTGGCAGATATTTTTGTGACATGACTCGCTATTTTCGGATCCAATTTCAAATCAATTTTATAGCGATCACCTGAATTTGAACCTGACATGTAACTATGAATATCAAAAGGTATGATATTGCTGTCTAAAGTCTTTTGTGAATCTAACTTGCCTGGATCAAAAATCAATGATGCAAATGTATAGTTGTCCATATAGCCAAGTGATTTTTCAACTTTTTCATTTTGTTCTACTGCTGCTCGTAATGCAGTTGGCGTAGCCATAGAACGCAACAAGGTACGTTTTGGAGTGGCTAACGTTTTCGTTTTATCCTGTTCATTCGAAAGTTGAATAATTGAAGCCTTTAAAATTTCAATATTTATTGCTTCATCAGTTGTATTTTTATAATCAATATCAGCGTTTTCTAAAATTGCTTTAGTGTCTTCTGTTGAAGACTATTTAAATAGTCTTCAACAGCCTTTTGTTTATTCTCTGTTTCTGACAATTGTTTTGTTAATTTTGACTGTATATGATTATTTGTTTCAGGATTTCTCGTCACTTTCGTAGTTCTTTCTTCTTCAGAGGATGGTTCACTTAATGGTTGATTATCATTTTGTCCATCTAAATTTTCTGTTCTAGTGTCTTCTTTTGTCTTATTAGAAGTGTCAGGATTTTTTTCTAATGCTTTTTCAGTTGGCGTTTCGTTACTAGATATATCTGTATCCTTTGTTGTTTCTGTTGACGTCTCAGTTGATGTTTCATCTGTTGTATCTTCAGCTTTATTTTTATCATTTGTTTGTTCATTACTTTTAGTCGTTGTTTTTTGATCCGTATTATCTTTATTCGTACTATCTTCAGCTGAACTAGAAGTATCATTGTTTACATCTTGTTTTGTTTCAGATATATCTGATGCTTCTGTTGGTTGCTTATTCAAAACCTCATTTGTAGATTCATTAGTGTTATTATATTCTTCTGTATTACCTAATGCTGCACCATTATTATCTAACTCTTTTTGATCCGGATTAAGGTCATTATCAGTTTCTTCTGTTTGCAATTCATTATTAGAATTTTCTGTCTTTTCTTCAGTAACCGAATTTTCACTACGACTTGACGTTGTGTTATTATCTTCTACACTTTTTATATCTTGCACATCAAGTGCTTCACCTTTATCTGAATCATTAGCCTTATTATCATTAGTAATTGAGTCTAATTCATCAGCTTTTACTTCGCTACTAACACCAAATACAAGTGTTGCCCCAATTAATAATGATGCTGTTCCAACTGTAAACTTTCTAATAGAGTACTTGTTTAACCTATTAGGTAAAAATCCTTGTTTGTTTTTCATCTTTTCCCACCTCAAAATAATCTTTATCACAATTTAATTCTACTCAATTAATTTGAAAAATCAAGTTATTTTTTAAAGGTAAGTTATTAATTAAAAACAATGTCACAAATCACAGTTGTTCGCAATTTTAAATATATAGTTTTTAGCATACCGCAATTAATAATTTTTCAATATTGTTAAATTTCTAAATTTAGAGGTTCTGTATTGCAATAAATTATTCCATTAAGCACGATAAAATAAATTACTTTGAATTGTAAAGTTGATTAAGTAATGGAAAGTTTTGAAGAACAAATACTACATAAGTACTTAATACCATACAAAAATAAGAAAATTTTTTAATCGTTCATATAGAGTTCATAATCTTACTTTATATTAAAATTAAACATTCATTACAGGAGGTCGTTAAAATGAAAAAATTAATGTTCAGTTCAGCATTTTATACTTTATTAGGCATGCTCAGTGGTCTATTTTATAGAGAGATGTCAAAAACAGAAAATTTTAGTGGTTATTCGCAATTAAATGTAACGCATACACATCTACTCGTATTAGGTACAATCATGTTTTTAATATTTATGGTGATAGAACACCAATTAAAACTTACTCAGCATCATACTTTATTTAATTATTTCTTTTATGTTTATCATATCGGGGTATTATTAACGGTTGCTATGCAATTTGTTAATGGTATAGCAACTATGAAAGGTTTTGAAGTGAGCCCTGCTATTGCTGGCATTTCGGGATTAGGTCATATTGCTATTTCCATTGCTTTCATTTTATTCTTCGTATTATTGAATAAAAGTATTAATGTCAATTCCAAATAATAGTAAATATAGTTAAAGGTCGAATCACGTTTCTAAAAATAGAACGCAATTCGACCTTTTGATTTTATATTAACAATAGTAAAAATCCTAAAATTGTAATAAATAAGTATATCCATTTTTCAAAATTATGATAAGTCGTGTGATTTATTAGATACTTTCCAATAATGACTGAAATAATCAAACAAGGTATGCTCAACAAAAATAAGGATACCGTTTGGCCAGTCCATATCCCTCCAGATGCTTGTCCAATCACTACAAATATCGCTGTAATTAAAAAATGTGCTTGTACCGTACTTCTAAAATCTTTAATATGCCAAGGTGACATTGTGCCATAAATTACAACTGGTACACCGTGTGAATTATACAAACTTCCTAATATACCTGAAATCATACCTGTTAGGCTCGCCCAAATATTAGATTTCAATATGATATTATATCTATTTTTAAAAAAGGTAATTTTTCCAAACGCATATACACCATAAAGTATTAAAAATAGTCCTAGCATCAATTGTATATAAGAGGTTGTAATATGCTGTAAAATCAATATGCCAATTGGAACACCTAATAAGCTCCCTAACAACATCAATAATAATACTTTAATTTTTATATTCCTCTAATCTAAAAATATATTTAAACTTGCTACCATTAGTCCAGCTAAGCCTACCAGTGAAATAGATGTATGTAAGTTTAGCCCTATCAATGTTAAAAGTGGCATGCTCACGAGTGCTTCCCCAAAACCAAAATATGTTCTGACTAAACCACCTAAAAATATAGCAATTAAAATGTAAACTAAAAATAAATCCATACTTTAACTCCTGATTTAGTTCGTCATCAATACGTGTCATATTTCTTTCACAATATTATGTTATTTATTAATATTTTTAATTAATGCTTACTGATAATAAATTTTCAGACACTATTAAAATAATTATACCAAACTTTAATTCAGATATTTAAAAATCAGACCATTCTTCATAGTTCTATCATTCATAAACTTTCAAACTTGCTTTTTTTGTAAAAAGGAAATATATTATACAAAACTAGTATATTTTTTATACCAAAGGTGTTTAATCTATACGATAATGGTTATGAGTATTGAGAAGTTTTATTGCTATTATACTGATAACACGAGCAACTGAAAAGTTTATTACGAGGAGGTATATATATATGAATATCGTTGGTCACCATCACATTTCAATGTATACAAAAAACGCTCAAAAAAATAAAGACTTTTATACTCAAGTATTAGGACTAAGGTTGGTTGAAAAATCAGTTAACCAAGATAATCCTAAAATGTATCATTTATTCTTTGGAGATGAAATTGGTTCTGCTGGCACGTTATTAAGTTTTTTTGAAATACCACTTTTAGGGAAAAATCGTCCTGGAACTGATTCTATCTATCGCTTATCATTACTTGTCCCTGATGAAAATGCTCTGAATTTTTTTAAAGAAAGACTAAATCAATTCAAAATTACATGGACATCATTAGATTATTTAAATCAGCCTGCTATTACTTTTAATGATATAGATGGTTTGGAGATTATTTTATTAGTTAATGGCAATTATCATACACCGAATGCTTGGAGAAAAAATCCGTATAGTGAGATTCCCGAGCAATACCAAATTTTAGGTATGGGCCCTGTAGAACTAAGAGTTAAAAATGCTCAAGCCACGCTCGATTTCTTAAAAAATAGCTTGTCATATACACTTAAAGAAGATGTAAACGATACTGTTATGACTTTAGATCAAAATGGATTATATACTGATTTTGTTATTGTAGAACAACAAGGTGAACGTGCTAGACCTGGTCAAGGTTATGTGCATCATATTGCTGTTAATACACCAAAAGATAGTGATTTAAATTCAATTCATAAAATAATAGAGCAACAACCTGAAAATAATTCAGGAATTATAGACAGATACTTTTTCAAATCTTTATATTATAGACAAAATCGTATTTTATACGAATTTGCTACGAATGAACCTGGATTTACGGTAGACACAAAAATAGAAGATTTGGGTAAACATTTAAATTTACCAGACTTTATGGAAGCACAACGAACAGAAATTGAAAATAATCTACATGAATTATAGAAAGGTGATTATATGGCACATTTAAAAATGAATGAAAATACTCCATTGGAATTTGGGCTCTACTCATTAGGTGATCATTTATTAAATCCGCATAATGGAGAAAAAGTGAGTTATGAGCAAAGAATTAATGAACTTATAGAAGCTAGTCAATTAGCTGAACAGGCTGGTATTGATGTATTTGGTGTCGGTGAAAGCCACCAAGAACATTTTACAACACAAGCACACACAGTAGTTTTAGGTGCCATAGCGCAAGCCACTAAAACAATAAAAATTTCCAGTTCTTCTAGTATTATAAGTGCTGCAGATCCTGTAAGAGTATTTGAAGATTTTGCTACTTTAGACTTAATTTCACATGGCCGAGCTGAAATTGTAGCAGGTCGCGCTTCACGTACAGGTATATTTGATTTATTTGGATTAGACTTGAATAATTATGACGAACTTTATGAAGAAAAACTTAATTTATTAATGGAATTAAATAAAACCGATAAAATTACTTGGTCAGGTAAATTTAGACCTGATTTAAATAACATGAAGATTTTCCCACGTCCAATTGATGACACATTACCTATTTGGCGCGCAGTTGGAGGCCCTCCCGCAAGTGCTATCAAAGCAGGTAGACAAGGTATACCAATGATGATTACAACACTCGGCGGTCCAGCAATGACCTTTAAAGAGTCCATTGAACAGTACAGACTCACTGCACAAGAAAATGGTTTTGATCATTCACCGGAATCTTTACCAGTATCAACAGCAAGTTTATTTTATACTGCTGACACAACTCAAGATGCTTTGAAAGAGTTCTACCCACATCTAAATGTTGGAATGTCATTTATTAGAGGTACAGGTTATCCAAAACAACAATTTGCAAAAGCTCCTGATTATAGAGATGCTTTAATGGTTGGTAGTCCACAACAAATCATCGAAAAAATTCTGTATCAACATGAATTATACAATCACCAACGATTTATGGCTCAAATTGATTTTGGCGGTGTTCCGTTTAATAAAATTATGAAGAATATAGAACTTATAGGTAATGAAATTATTCCAGCTGTAAAAAAACATTTAAGAAAGTAGGTCAATGATACTATGAATATTGTATTACTATCTGGCTCTAGCGTTGGTTCAAAAACACGTACTGCCATGACTTATTTGAATCAAGCACTTAATAATCAAGATGATACGCATCATGTTAATTTTATAGATTTAAAAGAGTTAGAATTGGTGTTTAGTGATGGAAGAAATTATTTAGATTACAGTGGCGATACGTTATATCTTACTCAAACTTTGATGAATGCTGATGTCATTTTCATCGGATTTCCTATCTTCCAAGCTTCCATTCCAGGTACATTGAAAAATGTATTTGACTTACTACCAGTTAATGCATTTAAAGATAAAATCGTAAGTATAGTTGCAACTGCTGGATCACCAAAACATTATCTCATCCCTGAAACACAACTAAAACCGATATTAGGTTATATGAAGGCACATATTATGCAAGCTTATGTATTTATAGAAGAACGTGACTTTTCAAATGGTGAGATTGTAAATGATGACATTTTATTTAGATTAGATGACTTAGTTTTATCTACATTACGCACTTCAAAAGCATATACACAAGTTTTGAAGGAAGAAGAAAATCAATATGACTTCTAAATCGTTACTATCAATATATTAAATTTCATTAAAAAAAGCACTTTGGATATTAGACTTTTAATCTAATCATTCCAAAGTGCTTATAAATTCAATGAAACTTTTAAAGTTTCAAACTTAATGTTCTATGTTTTTATCACTTGTTAAATATCTTCTATAAACGATCATTAATCCTAAAATTCCAAATAGAATTTCGAATGCATAAGGGTTCTTTTTGTCTAATCCAGTATACGGTAAATTCATATTGAAGTTATTTTCTTTATTTGGATTTTCAAATGATTTTTTATTTAATACTTCAAGGTTGTGACGATTATTTTGAACATTAAATTGACTTAAATCTATGCCTAGCGATTTGCTATTTATAGTCGCTTGTTCGTCATTATCAAAATGACTTGTATTATGCTTATCTTTTACTTGCTCCGTGTCCAATGCCTGTTTCTTACCTAATATACTATTATTATCTTTATCATTTACTTTTGTTACTGATGTGATGTTATCTAATTTAGTCTGTAATCCATCAATATTTGCTGTACCGCTTGGTAAGTTACTTATTTTTTCTTTTGCAATTCGTCTTATTGAATCCAATTTTTCTATGAGTTTGTCTAAATCAGCTTGCTCACTAGGAGTAATCAGACCATCTTTTCTAATCTCTTTTATCTTATTAATGATTTTTGTTTGTGCTGCTTTAGCGTCTGCAATTGCTTTTTTGGCCTCTGAAACTTGTTTTGTATCTAAGACACCATTACTATCTGCGTCGTTCACTTTTGGTGATGTTACAGATGTAATTTGTTCTAGTTTTCTTTGTAACTCTGCTTTTCCTGCTGTGCCATTCGGTACTTGGGCTAGATTACTTTTCGCTGCTTGTTTTTCTTTATCTAATTTTTGAATCAACTTATCGATTTCTGCTTTCTCTTTTGGATTTACTAAGCCATCTGATGTAATATCGGCCAGTTTATTATCTACTGCTGCTTTTGTTGATTCTACTGCTTTGATTGCTTTGCTTATTTTTGAGACTTGTTTTGTATCTTGTACACCATTACTATCTGCGTCGTTCACTTCTGGCGATGTTACAGATACGATTTCGTCTAATCTTCTTTGTAATTCTGCTTTATCTGCTGTGCCATTCGGTACTTGGGCTAGCTTATCTTTCGCTGCTTGTTTTTCATTATCTAATTTTTGAATCAACTTATCGATTTCTGCCTTTTCTTTTGGATTTACTAAGCCATCTGATGTAATATCGGCCAACTTAGTATCCACTGCTGTTTTTGCTGATTCTGCTGCTTTGATTGCTTTATTTACCTCTGAGACTTGTTTTGTATCTTGTACACCATTACTATCTGCGTCGTTCACTTTTGGTGATGTTACAGATGTAATTTGGTCTAGTTTTCTTTGTAACTCTGCTTTTCCTGCTGTGCCGTTCGGTACTTGGGCTAGCTTATCTTTCGCTGCTTGTTTTTCTTTATCTAATTTTTGAATCAACTTATCGATTTCTGCCTTTTCTTTTGGATTTACTAAGCCATCTGATGTAATATCGGCCAACTTAGTATCCACTGCTGCTTTTGTTGATTCGGCTGCTTTGATTACTTTTTCTGCCTCTGATAATTGTTGTGTATCTAACACACCGTTACTATCTACATCGTTCACTTCTGGCGATGTTACAGATGTAATTTGATTCAATCTTGCTTGTAACTCTGCTTTACCTGCTATGATATTCGGTACACTATCTAGTTTCTCTTTCGCTGTTTGTTTTGCAGTTTCTAATGATTGAACTAACGCGTCTACTTCAGCTTTTTCATGCGGTGTCACTAATCCATCAGATGTAATTTCAGTCAGTTTAGTATCTACTGCAGTTTTTGCTTGCTCGGCATTTATCACTGCTTCAGTCGCTTCGGATAATTGTTCTGTATCTAACACACCATTACTATCCGCATCATTTATCTCTGGTGACGTTACGGAAGTGATATTGTCTAATCTTCGTTGTAACGCATCTTTACCTGTTGTGCTGTCCGGTACAGTATTCAGTTTATCTTTTGCTGCTTGTTTTATTACTTTCAGTCCCAAGATTAGTCTATCGATTTCCGCTTTTTCACCCGGAGTCACTAAACCATCGGATGTGATTTCAGAAAGCTTTGTATCCAATGTTCCTTTTACTTGTTCCACATTCTCTATTATATGAGATGCTATTAATAATTGCTCAGTATCTAATACTCCATTACTATCCACATCATTTACTTCCGGTGATATTACGGATGAGATGCTATCTAGTCTTGTTTGTAAAGTAGCTTTTCCTTCAGTGCCATCCGGTACACTATCTAATTTTTCTTTCGCTGTTTGTTTTGCAGTCTCTAAAGTTTGAATTAACGCATCTACTGCGGATTTTTCATCCGGTGTTACCAAACCATCAGCTGTAACTTCAGTCAGTTTATTATCTACTGCTGTTTTCGCTTGCTCGGCATTTATCACTGCTTGAGTTGCTTCTGACAATTGTACTGTATCTAAGACTCCGTTACTATCTGCATCATTTACTTCTGGTGATACTACGGATGGTATTTGGTCTAATCTTCTTTGCAACACATCTTTATCTGCTGTTCCGTCTTGTACCTTATCTAATTTTTCTTTTGCTACTTGTTTTGCAGTATCTAATGTTTGAATTAACGCATCTACTGCGGCTTTTTCATCTGGAGTCACTAAGCCATTAGATGTGACCTCGGCCAACTTAGTATCTATCGCTGCTTTTGCTTGTTCCGCATCCTCTATTGCCTTGCCTGTTTCTGAAATTTGTTGGCTATCTACATTACCGTCACTATCTACATCATTCACTTCTGGTGATACTACGGATGCAATTTGATCTAATCTATTTTGTAACTCTATTTTACCTGCTGTGCTATTCGGTACACTGTCTAATTTCTCTTTCGCTTCTTGTTTCGCTGTTTCTAATGCTTGGATTAATTGATCTACTGCGGATTTTTCTTCTAGTGTTACTAAACCATCGGATGTTACATCTGTCACTTTTGTATCCACTGCCGTTTTTGCCTGTTCGGCATTCACTACTGCTCGCATTGCTTCGGACAGTTGATCAATATCTAAGACACCGTTACTATCTGCGTCTGTTACTGTTGGTGAAACTGCTGATGTGATTTGATTCAACCTTGTTTGTAATGCATCTTTTCCAGTTGTACTATTCGGCACACTATCTAGCTTGTCTTTTGCTATTTCTTTCGCAGTTTCTAATGTTTGAATTAACGCATCTACTGCGGCTTTTTCGTCTGGAGTTACTAAGCCATTAGATGTGATCTCGGCCAACTTAGTATCTACCCCTGCTTTTGCTTGTTCAGCATCCTCTATTGCTTGAGTTGCTTCAGACAATTGATCTGTGTCCAAGACTCCGTTACGATCTGCATCATTTACTTCTGGTGATGTTACAGATGTGATGTTGTCTAATTTTCGTTGTAACTCTGCTTTGCCTTCTGTGTTGTTCGGTATATTATCTAGTTTCTTTTTCGCTTCTTGTTTCACTGTCTCTAATGTTTGAATTAACGCATCTATTTCGGCTTTTTCATCCGGTGTTACCAAACCATCTGCTGTGATCTCAGTCAATTTAGTATCTACTGCTGCTTTTGCTTGTTCAGCATCCTCTATTGCCTTGCCTGTTTCTGAAATTTGTTGGCTATCTATGTTACCGTCACTATCTACATCATTCACTTCTGGTGATACTACGGATGGGATTTGATTCAATCTATTTTGTAACTCTGCTTTACCTTCTGTGTTGTTCGGTACACTATCTAGTTTCTCTTGCGCTGTTTGTTTCGCAGTTTCTAATGTTTGAATTAACGCATCTACGTCTGCTTTTTCATTTGGAGTTACTAGACCATCTGCTATAACTTCTGCCCCTTTTGTATCCACTGCTGTTTTCGCTTGTTCCGCATTCACTACTGCTTGCTCTGCTTCTGACAATTGGTCTGTATCTAACACTCCATTACCATCCGCATCATTTACTTCTGGTGACGTTACAGATGTGATGTTATCTAGTTTCGTTTGTAGATCGTCTTTTCCTGCAGTACCGTTTGGTACACTATCTAACTTTTCTTGCGCTGTTTGTTTTGCGCTTTCTAATGTTTGGATTAACGCGTCTACTTCAGCTTTTTCTTCTGGAGTTACTAATCCGTCCGATGTTACATCTGCTAATTTACTATCTACTGAAGCTTTCGCTTGTTCTGCATTCATCACAGCTTGAGTTGCTCCAGACAATTGATCAGTATCTAATACACCATTACTATCCGCATCATTCACCTCTGGTGATGTTACAGATGTGATATTATCTAATCTTGTTTGTAGATCGTCTTTTCCTGCGGTACCATTCGGGACATTATTGAGTTTCTCTTGTGCCGTTTGTTTCGCACTTTCTAATGCTTGGATTAAAGCATCTACTTCGGATTTTTCATCCGATGTCACTAATCCATCTGCTGTAATCTCAGTTAATTTCGTATCCACTGCTGTTTTTGCTTGTTCAGCATTTGTCACTGCTTGGTCTGCTTCTGATAACTGTTCCGTATCCAAGACTCCGTTACTATCCGCGTCGTTCACCTCTGGTGATGTTACTGATGCGATATTATCCAGTCTTGTTTGTAAATCAGTCTTACCTGGGGTACTAGACGGTACGCTATTTACCTTCTCTTGTGCCGTTTGTTTCGCACTTTCTAATGCTTGAATCAATGCATCTACTTCGGCTCTTTCATCTGGTGTTACTAGACCATCTACTGTAACTTCTGCTAATTTACTATCTACTACCGTTTTTGCTTGTTCAGCACTCGCTGCTGCTTGTGATGCTTCGGATAATTGATCTGTATCTAACACACCATTACTATCTGCATCATTTATTTCTGGTGATGTTGCAGATATAATATTATCCAATCTTCTTTGTAGCGCATCTTTTCCTGTAGTACCACTCGGTACACTATTGACCTTTTCTTGTGCTGTTTGTTTTGCAGCTTCTAATGCTTGGATTAACGCATCTACTTCGGATTTTTCATCTGGAGTTACTAATCCGTCTGATGTTACATCTGTTAATTTCGTATCTACTGAAGTTTTCGCTTGTTCCGCATTCATCACAGCTTGAGTTGCTTCAGACAATTGATCTGTATCTAAGACTCCGTTACTATCCGCATCATTTACTTCTGGCGATGTTACAGATGTGATGTTGTCCAATCTTGTTTTTAAATCATTCTTACCTGCGGTACTATTTGGTACATTATCTAACTTTTCTTTCGCTGTTTGTTTTGCGGCTTCTAATGCTTGGATTAACTCATCTACTTCTGCTTTTTCATCTGGAGTTACTAATCCGTCTGATGTTACATCTGTTAATTTCGTATCTACTGCTGTTTTTGCTAGTTCCGCGTTTGTCACTGCTTCAGTTGCTTCTGATAACTGTTCTGTATCTAGTACACCATTGCTATCTGCATCATTTACTTCTGGTGACGTTACGGATGTGATGTTATTTAATCTTATTTGTAACTCTGTTTTGCCTGTGGTACCGTTTGGTACACTATCTACTTTCTCTTTTGCTAATTGTTTCGCACTTTCTAATGCTTGGATTAACGCATCTACTTCGGATTTTTCATCTAGTGTCACTAAACCATCTGCATTTATATCAGTCAATTTTGTATCCACTGCCGTTTTTGCTTGTTCCGCACTCGCTACTGCTTGCTCTGCCTCTGACAATTGTTCTGTATCTAAGACTCCGTTACCATCCGCATCGTTTACTTCTGGTAATGTTGTAGATGCGATGTTGTCCAATCTTGTTTGTAAATCAGTCTTGCCTACGGTACCATTTGGTACATTATCTAGTTTCTCTTTTGCTGTTTGTTTCGCTGTCTCTAATGTTTGAATTAACAATTCTACTTCGGATTTTTCATCTGGTGTTATTAGACCATCCGACGTTACATCTGTTACCTTATTGTCCACTGCTGTTTTTGCTTGTTCAGCATTCGCTACTGCTTGCGATGCTTCGGATAATTGATCAGTATCTAAGACTCCGTTACTATCCACATCATTTATTTCCGGTGACGTTACAGATGTGATGTTATTCAATCTTGTTTGTAACTCATCTTTTCCTGCTGTTCCGTCTGGTGTTTTATCTAATTTCTCTTTTGCCGTTTGTTTCGCAGCTACTAATGTTTGAATTAACGCTTCTACTTCTGCTTTTTCTTCAGGAGTTATTAGTCCATCCGCTGTAACTTCTGTCACTTTTGATTTTATTGCTGCTTTTGCTTGTTCAGCGTTCGACACTGCTGCAGATGCTTCTGACAATTGGTCTGTATCTAACACGCCATTACTATCTACATCTGTTACTTCCGGTGACGTTACGGATGCGATATTATTCAATCTTGTTTCCAGCTCAGTTTTACCTACTGTGCCATTCGGTACACTATCTAATTTTTCTTTAGCCGTTTGTTTCGCACTTTCTAATGCTTGAATTAATTGATCTACTACGTCTTTTTCATCTGGTGTTACCAAAGCATCTGATGTAACTTCTGCCAGTTTCGTATCTACTGTTCTTTTTGCTTGTTCAGCATTTGAAACTGCTTGAGTTGCTTCTGACAATTGGTCTGTATCTAACACACCGTTATTATCTGCGTCATTCACTTCCGGTGACATTACAGATGTTATATTATCTAATCTTGTTTTCAACTCGTCTTTTCCTGTTGTACCATTTGGTACACTATCTAATTTTTCTTTCGCTTCTTGTTTTGCAGTTTCCAATGTTTGAATTAATGCATCCACTTTAGCCTTATCGTCTGGCGTCACTAGACCATCTGATGTAATTTCTGTCAGTTTCGTATCCACTGCCGTTTTTGCTTGTTCAGCATTTGACACTGCTTGGTCTGCCTCGGACAATTGCTCTGTATCTAAAACACCATTACTATCCGCATCATTTACTTCCGGTGATACTACGGATACGATATTATTCAATCTTGTTTCCAGCTCAGTTTTACCTACTGTGCCATTTGGTACACTATCTAATTTTTCTTTTGCTGTTTGTTTCGCAGTGTCTAATGCTTGGATTAATTGGTCCACTGCCGATTTTTCATCTGGTGTTACTAAACCATCCGCTATAACTTCTGATAATTTGGTATCTACTGTTCTTTTTGCTTGTTCTGCATTCGCCACTGCTTGACTTGCTTCGGACAATTGGTCTGTATCTAACACGCCATTGCTATCTGCATCGTTCACTTCTGGTGATACAACTGAGGCGATATTATTGAATCTCATTTTTAAGTCAGTCTTACCTGCTGTTCCGTTTGGTACACTATCTAGCTTTTCTTTCGCTTCTTGTTTCGCAGTGTCTAATGCTTGGATTAGTTGATCTACTGACGCTTTTTCATCCGGCGTTACTAAACCATCTGCTGTTACTTCTGCCACTTTTGTATCCACTGCCGTTTTTGCTTGTTCTGCATTCGCCACTGCTTGCTCTGCCTCTGACAATTGGTCTGTGTCTAACACGCCATTGCTGTCTGTATCGTTTACTTCTGGAGATGTTGCTGATGCGATATTATTCAATCTCGTTTGTAAGTCAGTCTTACCTGCAGTACTATTTGGTACACCATCTAGCTTTTCTTTCGCTGCTTGTTTTGCAGTTTCTAAAGTTTGAATCAATTGGTCTACTGCGGCTTTTTCATCTGGTGTTACTAAACCATCTGATGTTACATCCGCTAATTTATTATCTACTGCTGTTTTTGCTTGTTCCACACTCGCTACTGCTTGCTCTGCCTCTGACAATTGGTCTGTGTCTAACACGCCATTGCTATCTGCATCGTTCACTTCTGGTGATACAACTGAGGCGATATTATCCAATCTTGTTTGTAAATCATCTTTTCCTGCTGTACCATTTGGTACACTATCTAATTTTTCTTTAGCCGTTTGCTTCGCAGTTTCTAATGTTTGAATTAACACATCTACCTCAACCTTTTCATTCGGTGTTACTAATCCGTCAGATGTTACATCTGCTAACTTAGTATCTACTGCTGTTTTTGCTTGTTCTACATTTGTCACTGCTTGAGTTGCTTCAGACAATTGGTCGATGTCTAAGACTCCATTACCATCTGCATCGTTTACTTCTGGAGTTGTTGCTGATGCGATGTTATCCAATCTTGCTTGTAGTCCGTCTTTTCCAGCGGTACTATTTGGTACACCAGCTAGCTTTTCTTGCGCTGTTTGTTTCGCAGCTTCTAATGTTTGAATTAAAGCGTCTACCGCTGCTTTTTCATCTGGAGTAACTAAGCCATCCGCTGTAACTTCTGTCACTTTTGATTCTACTGCTACTTTTGCTTGTTCCGCATTTGACACTGCTTGGTCTGCCTCGGACAATTGATCAGTATCTAACACGCCGTTACTATCTGCGTCGTTCACTTCTGGTGATACAACTGAGGCGATGTTATTGAATCTCGTTTGTAAGTCAGTCTTTCCTGCGGTACTATTTGGCACACTATCTACTTTCTCTTTCGCTAATTGTTTCGCACTTTCTAATACTTGAATTAATTGATCTACTTCGGATTTTTCATCAGGAGTCACTAGGCCATCAGCTGTAATTTCTGTCACTTTTGTATCCACTGCTGTTTTTGCTTGTTCTGCATTCGCCACTGCTTGTTCTGCTTCTGACAATTGGTCTGTATCTAACACACCATTACTATCTGCATCATTTACTTCTGGAGATGTTACTGATGCAATATTATCCAGTCTTGTTTGTAACGCGTCTTTTCCTGAGGTACTGTTTGGTACATTATCTACTTTCTCTTTTGCTAATTGTTTCGCACTTTCTAATGCTTGAATTAACTGATCTACTGCGGATTTTTCATCTGGTGTTACTAAACCATCCGCTGTAACTTCTGCCAGTTTCGTATCCACTACCATTTTTGCTTGCTCAGCGTTTGCTACCGCTTGCTCTGCCTCTGACAATTGGTCAGTATCTAAGACACCATTACCATCCGCATCATTTACTTCTGGTGATACAACTGAAGCGATATTATCCAATCTTGTTTGTAACTCATCTTTTCCTGCTGTACCATTTGGTACACTATCTAATTTTTCTTTCGCTTCTTGTTTAGCAGTTTCTAATGTTTGAATTAATTGGTCTACTGCAGCTTTTTCATCTGGTGTTACTAAACCATCTGATGTGACTTCTGCCAGTTTCGTATCTACTGTTCTTTTTGCTTGTTCCGCATTTGACACTGCTTGCTCTGCCTCTGACAATTGGTCTGTGTCTAACACGCCATTTCTGTCTGCATCGTTTACTTCTGGAGATGTTGCTGATGCGATATTATTCAATCTCGTTTGTAAGTCAATCTTACCTGCGGTACTATTTGGTACACCATCTAGCTTTTCTTTCGCTGCTTGTTTCGCACTTTCTAATGCTTGAATTAATTGATCTACTACGGCTTTTTCATCTGGTGTTATTAGTCCATCCGCTGTGATTTCTGCCAGTTTCGTATCCACTGATGTTTTCGCTTGTTCCGCATTTGACACTGCTTGAGTTGCTTCTGACAATTGGTCAATATCTAACACACCGTTATTATCTGCGTCATTCACTTCCGGTGACATTACAGATGTTATATTATCTAATCTTGTTTTAAGCTCGTCTTTTCCTGCTGTACCATTTGGTACACTATCTAATTTTTCTTTCGCTTCTTGTTTAGCAGTTTCTAATGCTTGGATTAACACATCTACTTCGGATTTTTCATCAGGAGTCACTAGGCCATCTGATGTTACATCCGCTAATTTATTATCAACTGTTGTTTTTGTTTGTTCCGCGTTCGACACTGCTGCAGATACTTCTGACAATTGTTCTGTATCTAAGACTCCGTTACTATCAGCATCGTTCACTTCCGGTGATGTTACGGATGTGATGTTATCCAATCTTCTTTGTAGCTCATCTTTACCTGTGGTACTAGACGGTACGCTATCTAACTTCTCTTTTGCTGTTTGTTTCGCAGCTACTAATGTTTGAATTAAAGCGTCTACCGCTGCTTTTTCATCTGGAGTTACTAAACCATCCGCTGTAATTTCTGTCACTTTTGTATCCACTGCTGTTTTTGCCTGTTCCGCATTCGCTACTGCTTGTGATGCTTCAGATAACTGATCTATATCCAAGACTCCATTACTATCTGCATCATTTACTTCTGGAGATGTTACTGGTGCAATATTGTCCAATCTTGTTTGTAACGCGTCTTTTCCTACAGTGCCCCTTGGTACACTATCTAGCTTTTCTTTCGCTGCTTGTTTTGCAGTTTCTAATGCTTGAATTAATTGGTCCACTGCCGATTTTTCATCTGGAGTTACTAGACCATCGGATGTTACATCTGCTAATTTATTATCTACCGCTGTTTTCGCTTGTTCAGCATTCACTACTGCTTGACTTGCTTCGGACAATTGGTCAGTATCTAAGACCCCATTACCATCTACATCATTCACCTCTGGGGAAGTTACAGATGCAATATTATCCAATCTTGTTTTCAGCTCAGTTTTACCTACTGTGCCATTTGGTACATTATCTAACTTCTCTTTCGCTGTTTGTTTTGCAGTTTCTAATGTTTGAATTAACGCGTCTACTTCGGATTTTTCATTCGGAGTTACTAGACCATCCGCTGTGATTTCTGCCAGTTTCGTATCTACTGCGCTTTTTGTCTGTTCAGCATTTGTCACTGATTTTTCTGCTTCAGATAATTGTTCAGTATCTAACACTCCGTTACTATCTGCATCATTTACTTCTGGAGATGTTACTGGTGCGATATTATCCAGTCTTGTTTGTAACGCGTCTTTTCCTGCGGTACTAGACGGTACACTATCTAACTTCTCTTTTGCTGTTTGTTTCGCAGTTTCTAACGCTTGGATTAACGCATCTACTTCGGCTTTTTCATCTGCTGTTATTAATCCGTCAGTTGTTACATTTGCTAACTTGGTATCTACTGTTCTTTTTGCTTGTTCCGCATTTGACACTGCTTGCTCTGCCTCTGACAATTGTTCTGTATCTAAGACACCGTTACTATCTGCATCATTCACCTCTGGCGATACAACTGATGCGATGTTATTGAATCTCGTTTGTAAGTCAGTCTTACCTACGGTACTATTTGGTACACTATCTAGTTTTTCTTGCGCTGCTTGTTTCGCAGTGTCTAATGCTTGGATTAACACATCTACTTCGGATTTTTCATCAGGAGTCACTAGGCCATCTGATGTTACATCCGCTAATTTATTATCTACTGCGACTTTTGCTTGCTCAACATTTGTCACTGCTTGCTCTGCCTCTGACAATTGATCAGTATCTAACATACCATTACTATCTGCATCGTTCACTTCCGGTGATGTTACGGATGTGATGTTATCCAATCTTATTTGCAAATCACCTTTACCCGCGGTGCCGTTTGGTACACTATCTAATTTCTCTTTCGCTGTTTGTTTTGCTGTCTCTAATGCTTGTGTTAATTGATCCACTGCCACTTTTTCTTCCGGTGTTACTAATCCATCCGCTATTATTTCAGTTAATTTTGTGTCTACTGCCGTTTTCGCTTGCTCAGCGTTTGTCACTGCTTGCTCTGCCTCTGACAATTGTTCTGTATCTAATACACCATTACTATCTGCATCATTCACCTCTGGTGATACAACTGATGCGATATTACCCGATCTTGTTTGTAACTCGTCTTTTCCTGCTGTACCATTTGGTACACTATCTAATTTTTCTTTCGCTTCTTGTTTAGCAGTTACTAATGCTTGAATCAATTGGTCTACTTCGGATTTTTCATCCGGTGTCACTAAACCATCTGATGTTACATCTGCTAATTTATTATCTACCGCTGTTTTTGCTTGTTCAGCATTCACTACTGCTTGCTCTGCCTCGGACAATTGCTCGGTATCTAACACACCGTTACTATCCGCGTCGTTCACTTCTGGTGATGTTACAGATGTAATATTATCTAGTCTCGTTTGTAACTCTGTCTTGCCTGCGGTACTAGACGGTACACTATCTAACATCTCTTTTGCTGTTTGTTTCGCAGTTTCTAAAGTTTGAATTAACGCATCTACTGCTGTTTTTTCATCTGGAGTAACTAAGCCATCCGCTGTAATTTCTGTCACTTTTGTATCTACTGCTGTTTTTGCTTGTTCAGCGTTCGACACTGCTGCAGATGCTTCTGACAATTGTTCTGTATCTAACACACCGTTACTATCCACGTCGTTCACTTCTGGTGACGTTACAGATGTGATATTATTTAACCTTGTTTGTAAATCAGTCTTACCTGCTATAATATCTGCTACATTATCTAATTTTTCTTTCGCTGTTTGTTTCGCAGCTTCTAATGTTTGAATCAACTTATCTACTGCTGCTTTTTCGTTCGGTGTCACTAAACTGTCTGAATTAACCTCAGTAAGTTTTGTATCAACTGCAGCTTTGGCTTGCTCGGCATTCGCTACTGCTTGAGATGCTTCTGATAATTGTTCTGCATCTAAGACTCCGTTACTATCTGCATCGTTCACTTCTGGTGATGTTACTGGTGTAATATCATTTATTCTTTTCCGTAATACATCTTTATTTGTGATTCCGTCCGGTAGAGCGTTTAACATTTGCATTGCTGATGATTTGGCTTTTTCAATATCTACATTCATTTTATCAATCTCAGCTTTTTCAGTTGATGTCACTAATTGATCTCGAGTTACCTCGACTAGTTTTGTTTCAGCTTGTTGTTTTAATTGTGTTGCTGCTTCTATAGCATCTTCTACTTTTCTTATTTTTGCTTTTTTTAAAGCTTCATTTATTGTATCTGCTACTTCTTGAATATTAACAGCTTTGTTAGTAATATTTACGCCCCTTAACACATTTGGATCTAAAGTATCACTTAGAATATAACCAAATAATTTGTCTTTATTTACATCAATATATTGGTTGGCATCAAATGAAATGTAAAATTTAACTGTGCCTCCTGAACCGCCACCTCTATCTGGATCTCCATTTCTACCACTGTCTGGACGTGTATATGAATAATAACCTAAATGATCTTGTTGCAGAATAATTCTTTGTCTGCCTTCATAAACTGCTATAACTTTTTTTATTTTTTTATTGAGACTATCATTAGGTCTTATTGCATAATTTTCAAATCTGTATGTCCCTCTACCTTTTTCTTTTGACAATTCCATTGTTGCAATTAACGCGTCGCCATCATGTAACACTTCGTCTTTTACGATACCAAAATCATTTTTAGTTACATCATTTTGATTTGTAAACGTATAAATACCTTGATAATTCGGATTATCACGATTAACAGTTAAGTTTTTCATTTTATATAGTAGTTCGTTTATATTTTTAGCTTGGTTCGCTGTAAGTTTTCTATTTCCAGCTACAGAATAATCTCTATTAAAAATTCTGTCATAAGCAGATTTATTATTTTTTAATGAAGTTTGTCTAATAATATTTCTCAGAAATAGTTTTCTTTCTTCTTCGGTTAATTCTGTTCTATTTTTTTCTACTTCATTAAATGCTGTTGTAATATTATCTCCCGCTCTTAGAGAATTATAAGATAATCTAGGCCCAAAATAATGATAATTATTGTGTGTTCCATTATAGTATCGATTTCTATCGATACTTCTGACTACTCTAGTTTTTGGAATATATTGCTTTTCTGGTTGTCTGTCATTTTTGAGATTTTTTTCATTCGTACTCAAACTTTTTTCTGCTTCGTTTTTCTCTAAATTATTGTTTAACTCTTCAACTTTCACTTCAGTAACTCTATTTTCCATAGAAGTCAAATTTTGATTGATTTGTCTTTCGTTTTCGTTTAATTTTGATTCACTTTTTATTGCAGTATCCGTTTTTCTGAGCTTTTCGGTACCCGTTGGTATTATATCTGTATCTGTTTTTTCAGTATCTAATGATTTTATTTCTTCATCATTTTTAATAGTTTCAGGTGTTTTTTCTTGTTTATCTTTTTGTTTATCTGATTCTTTTACATCTGAATGCTCTGGTTGTTCTTTATTTTCAACAATAGCATTGGCATTGGATTCTGATTGTTGCTGAGTTATATTAGTGCTATCCTGAATTAATTTTGTATCTTTCGAAATACTTTCTTTTTCTATTTCTTTATTTTCAATTTCAGCTTGAGTTGGTTGCTGTATCGTGTCATTATTTTTTTCTTTTTCTAGTATATTATCAAAATTTGAATCATTTTTTGTATTCTCTATATCTACTTTAGGAGGTATTTCTTTTACTTCTTGTTGTTCTTTTTGTAAAGTATCAGCTTGGGCTTCTTCGCTGTGGTTAAAAACTAAAAAACTACCTAAAAGCACTGAAGCAGTTCCAACCGTAAATTTACGTATGGAATATCGATTGTTTTTCCTAGCCATATACTCTTTAAATATCCTCATTGTTATCTAACTCTCCTTTTCGATAGTAAAATCATTTTTGATATTATTAAATTTAATGCAATTTATCCTTCTTTAATCATTATAATTTTAAATTTAATACCCAACACTACTTATAATGCGTCAGTAAAAAATTTGAATTTTTAAGTAAAATAGTGAGATTAATACGTTTTACCATCAAAAATGATTGTTAATAAACATAAAAAAGACACATAAAAACAGCAGTTTTTATGTGTCTTTTATTAGTTATTTATTATTTAAAGTTCATTCGATACATGTACTCGGTTTGAATTTTAATTCAAACGAGTTATTGCTAATCCTTCAGTTGGCTCAAAAATCGTCATTTCTTTTTTATTTAGTAAGTCTTCTGATAAATGTAATTCAGTAATTTTATTAGAATTATACCATTTAATATAAAATGTGCGTGTCGTTAAATTTAATACGGTTTGATACAACGTATAATGTAACTCATTTTCTTCATCTCTAACTGCACCTTTAGGTATACTCATGATTTCCAATAATTTAAATGCATTAAGTATGTCTTGTTCTGGACTATTTGTTGCTTCTTCTAAATAATTTTTCAAGTAAGCAATGCGAATAAATCTCTCTGCTGAAGTATATCCACCTGGTAAGCCATACGTGCCGCCTTCATTTCCCAACGATTTCAAATTAATATTAGCAAACTTTTTTTCTTTTGGCTTTTGGGGTGTAATGTTTATGTAATTCTTTAAATTTTCATAATGCCAATTTAAATCAGGGTTGTTAGTCAAAACGGCAACTGGATTGTCATTAACCACTATTTGACCTTTATTAAAAGTAAGCTCTACTGTTCTACCCGTATCATCAGAAATATGATAATGTAACGGTGGAACTTCAGAGAGGTCATTCAGAGTATGCGCCACAACATTGACAGATTGGGCATTTTTTATTAAATCAGCTATGTTTTTGTTATAACCTAGTATCCAATTTATCACTTCATTTTGAGCAATATTCATATAGCCTGCTTTAGTTTCATTTGCGTAAGAAGCGTAGCCTCTGAAATATTGTACTGAAACGCCAATGCCATGCTCATTAACACCGTCCCCAAATAAAAAACCTTCCATATCACTGCCTGAACCTACGAAACCATATAATGTTTCACCTTTATACTCTACACGTGATTCCCAGTAATAGTGACGTGGTTGAACTGCTGGGTTGCCTTTTAATTGATAAACAAAATCCATTGTTCGACCTAATATAGCTTGATGATTCTCAGACATAAATGAAAAACCTGTACACATTGCTTATACGCTCCTTTAATAGCACTTTACTAAATCTATTTTTGTCTTCATTATGATTGTAATTAACTTTATATCATAATAATAGCAATTCGCTTAAATTTCAGGAAATAGTTATGGAATCACAACATTAAATTATATATTCATGAATTCTACCGCTAGCTAGTGATTTTTGCACATCGATGACACGCTGATTTAATGAACCTTTATAAGGTAAATTGGGTTTGTATAAGTGATGAATGAAAGGACCGTCCACGAGTACATCTATATTTTTTAATAATTCATTTCTTTGATATTGATCATTCCTTAAGTATTCAAATAAAAATCCTGTCCATACCCATAAAGTTTTTTCATGACCAAAACGTTGTCTAAATGCATGAGCACATTTGAGTGTTATGTCTAAGTTGCAAAATGGCTCCCCACCTAAAATGCTTAAACCTTCTATATAATCCGGATCACAATTTTCTATTATTTCTTTCAAAATTTCATCATTAAATTTTTCACCATATTTAAAATTTTGTGCTACTTTATTATAGCAATTTAAACATGCAAATGGACATCCTGAAACATATAAACTACATCTCACACCTTCGCCATCTACGAAACTTTGTGACTCTATTTTGGCAATATAACCTTGTCCATTTATGATATTTAATATTGTCATATCGATTGATCTTTCATATGTTTTACTCTTGCACAAATTTCTTTATGTCTACCTTCGATTGTAGGACGTTGCACTGGATTTCCTAAATAACCACATGTGCGTTTTACTACATCTACGGTTTTAGGATCACTATTTCCACATTCCGGACACTGATATCCTGTTGGGGTTGTTTTAAAATCACCTTTAAAATCACATAAACGACAATGATCTATAGGGATATTTGTTCCTAGATAACTGATTTTGTCATATGAATAATCCCAAACCGCTTCTAATGCTTTAATATTATGATCTAATTTTGGATATTCACAATAATGTATGTAACCACCGCTAGCATAAAATGGATAATCTTTTTCAAAATCTATCTTTTCAAACGGTGTAATATCTTTTCGCACATCGTAGTGGAACGAATTTTGATAATATCCCTTGCTCGTAATATCTAATATATCTCCGAACTTTTCTTTATCTAATCTGCAAAAACGATCTGTTAAAGACTCACTTGGTGTACTATAGATACTAAACCAAATATCGTAGCGTTCTGTCCATTCCAATTGATAAACTTTCATAGCTTTTAATATTTGAAGCGTAAATGCTTTACCTCTTGCTGTTTTTTCCCATTCAGGGCCATAAAACACTGTAGCTGCCTCATACAAACCTATATAACCGATCGACAGCGTGGCACGTTTATTTTTAAATAGTGACATTACACTATCTTCATCACTTAAATAATGTTTAAAAGCACCATTTTTATATAAAATAGGGGCGTTATCAGGCGTAGCTTGTTCCATACGTTTAATGCGATAAACTAATGCATCGTGCATAATTTGCATTCTCTCATGAAATATTTCCCAGAACTTTTCCATATCACCATTTGATTCTATAGCTATCCTAGGTACATTAAGCGTAACTACCCCTAAATTACATCTTCCATTATTTTCTGCTTCACCTTGCTTATTTTTCCATTCTGGTAAAAAAGAACGACAACCCATTGGCGCTTTAAAATCACCTAAAATTTCTACTGTTTTATCATAATTTAATATATCTGGGTACATTCTTTTTGTAGAACACTCTAACGCTAATTTTTTAATATCATAATTAGGGTCATCTTGACTAAAATTCACCCCTTTTTTAATGGAAAAAACAAGTTTAGGAAAGATGGCTGTAATACGATCTTTTCCGAGTCCTTTTATTCGTGTTTTCAATATAGCTTGTTGAATTTTTCTACTATATTCATCTATACCTAGGCCAAAACCAAGAGTGACAAATGGCGTTTGTCCATTTGAAGTATAAAGTGTATTTATTTCATATTCTAGACTTTCAATTGCGTCATTAATGTCTTGTGTAATTTGATGATCAACATAAGCATCAATATGTGTATCTTCAACAAATTGTTGCGCTAATTTTCGATGTTTTGCTTCATTATATTTTACGTAGTCACTTAATAATTCATCTACTCTATCAATGGTACAACCCCCATACTGACTACTAGAAACGTTAGCGATAATTTGAACTAGCTGAGCTGAAGCTGTTTGAATTGATTTTGGAGATGTTACAGATGCATTGCCAATTCGAAAGCCATGTTTCAACATATTTTTAGCATCGATCAAACAACAGTTAGTGAGTGGTTGGAAAGGGTGATAATCTAAATCATGGAAATGTATATCACCACTTTTATGTGCCTCTGCTATATGTTTAGGCAATAAGTAATCTAAAGCATATGATTTAGATACAACACCTGCTGTTAAATCTCTCATCGTAGAAAAAGTGGCACTATCTTTATTCGCATTTTCGTTAATAACTGTAGGATCTTTTGTAATAAGTTTCGTCAAATCTTGTTCTAATTTATTCATTTTACCCCTTCTTTTCTATATATTGTATATAAACATAATTTATACCACAATATATAGTGTTTCAATGTTAAGAAGGGCTGTTAACAAATATGTCATAAACTTGTTACGATTTAAGAAACATTAATTTTTATTCTAAAATTTTTGCTTTTGAGAAATGTAAACGTCCTATTTTATGCTTTTAGCAAAATGCGTATATAATGCATGCGCTTGTGCTTCATCTTCTAATCCATAAACATTCATACGGCCATCTTTAAATAAAGTAATATCGGTGTCGTTATAAGAAAGTAATTTAGCAAAACTATTTGCTTTTTTAATTTTTGCAGGTAGATAATGCGCATATTCAAACATTTTTTCATCGAAACGAAGCAAAAATGTATCGCCACATTGAGACTCTACGTTTGTACGCTGAGGTTGATTAAGTAAATCATATTGCTGATGTACACAAATACTACAATTGCTATTTTTAAGTTGGTTGATATTCACTGTATGATACTGAATTGAAAAAGTATCTATCGTTATTAATTTTTGAGAGAATCCAGCTGATGTTAGCCAACGCAATAATTCTGAGACTTCCATACTAGCTACTTGGTATATGACTGTAGGCAACACACCATTAATAGAACAACTTTCTGCAGATTCAGGTATTTTATCGAGCACACATTTTAAACATGGTCCTTTATAATCAATGCCATAAATGGTGCCTTGACTTCCAATTGCAGCCCCATAAATCCAAGGTATCGAAAATTTGTGGCATGCTTCGTTAATCAAGTACCTAATTTTAAAATGATCCATTCCATCCATGACGATAGCAGGATTAGAGTTTCTTAAAATGTGTTCAATGTTGGTGCAAGTTATTTCTTGGTATAATGCGTTGATTTTAATATTAGAATTTATATCTAATAAATGCTTTTTTAATGCTTCTACTTTGGGTACCATCATTTGTGCATCATTTTCAGTATAAGTGGCTTGCCTATGTAAATTTGATATTTCTACAATATCCATATCAATTATTGTAAGTTCGCCAACTCCCATACGTGATAATATTTCTGCACAATGACTTCCTAATGCTCCGGCTCCTACGATCATCACGTGTGTTTGTTCTAGTTTACGCTGACCATTTCTTCCAAAATTTTTATAACGTATTTGACGAGAATACCTTTCCATCATAAAAATCCGATTCCTTCTGTTGGACTTGAAGCTTGAGCTGTATACTTAACTGGTATTCTTCCTGCCTGATAACTCATTCTTCCTGCTTGAATGCCCAACTTCATAGCTTCTGCCATCTTCCCTGGATCTTTCGCACTTGAAATTGCTGTGTTTAATAGAATGGCATCTGCACCTAATTCCATAGCATGGCATGCATCTTTTGGTGATCCTACACCTGCATCGACTATTACAGGTACATTGGCGCGTTCAATAATATAACGTAGATTTAAAGGATTATTTATTCCTCTTCCAGTACCAATAGGTGAAGCTAGTGGCATAATTGCATGCACACCTAATTCTTCTAGACGTTTGGCAAGTACAACATCATTTGAAATGTAAGGACACACTGTATAACCTTTTTCTAGCAAAACTTTGCATGCCTCATATGTTTCTAAAGGATCGGGTAGTAAGGTTTCCTGATCACCTATCACTTCTACTTTAATCATGTCACAAAGATGGGCGTGGTTAGCAATTTCTGCAATTCTTATCGCTTCCTCAGCTGATGTTGCACCAGCAGTATTAGGAAAAGTAACAAAGTTTGATAAGTCAACTTTTGCTAAAGGATTAGGTAATTTCTCATCATATAAGTTCATTCGACGCACTGCAAAAGTTAAAACCTCTGTTTCAGACGCGTTTATAGCTTCCTTTTGAATGGCTTCTGTTTCAAATTTACCAGTACCTAATAACAATCTTGAATTAAATTCAAATTTACCTATTTTAAACATCCTATCCGCCTCCTACAAATTCTAGTAATTCTAAACAATCTTTATCATTAACGATATAATCTTGAAATTGGTTTTGTTTAATTAATTTTTTATTATGTTCAACAATCACTCTCTTTTCTTCTAACCCGAGTGTTTGCAATATTTCTTGTATATTCAAAGGGTTTTCAAATGTGAAATTATCACCATTAATAACACAATGCATCACGATTCATTCCTTTCTCACTTATTGATAAGTAAATAATTAACCTTAGGTTACTTCATAATTTAACCATGCTCTGTGTAAGGCTTGTACTGTTTTTATCGAGTGATTAAATATTGATATACCTGCGATACCTTGAAATCCTTTAGGTAAATGAGACACCGTTTTTAAATTAATACCACCTAATGCGACTACAGGAATATCACTTTTCAATGCATCATTAACCTCAGTTAATGATTTAGGTGCTAATCCTTTTTTAGACTTTGTTTCAAATACGTGCCCATAAAGTACAAAATCCAAATTTAAATCCTCTGCACATTGGATCGCCTGGCGATTGTGTGTAGACATACTTATTTTTATGTTTGAACAATGTTGTTTTAAAGCACGAATTTGCTCATCATTTTCTCTAAAATGTATACGTGACAAGTCGCAAGATTGGAGTACATGATAATCACTGTGAATAATAATTTTATCTTTCGGAAAATGCCGTTGCTTTAGTTGGTTTATCCATTCTATTGTCTCAGAAGTACACATCGGTGATCTGACGATTAGGTAATCTATATAAGGTTCAATTTCGCAATAATTAATGCTATCTTGCTTAGTTAATTTATGATAACTGGTAATCGCAATAATCACTATAATCACTCCTAAAATAAAAAAACGTTATTTTTCCAAATAGGAAAAATAACGTTAATGTGAACGGACAAATATGGTTTATAACGCCACTTTTCCTACGCCAGTACAAACTGGATCAGGTTCAAGGAATTCTAGCGTATCACGCTAGTCTCAGCCTTTTTATCATAAAGGCACTTCCAGTGGTTAAACTTAGCTCTATTTAATTAATGTGAATTTTACAATTAATTCATGTTTAATTTAACGTAAAAACTGTATTTTTTCAACCTTATATATTTTCAGCTTATTATTTTCTAGGAAATATCATGACCAATCATGCATGATTGTTGCTATAAAATAATTTTAGTGAGAGATTTTTAATAATTCCTTTGTTATTTCTTTAGTCTCATCGTAAATTTTTTGGTATATTGCAAAATATTTCATATATTGCATATGACGTTCTACACTGGGTTCAAATACTTTATCATATTGAATAAATTGTTGAACCATCTCAGCGACATCATTAAACCACCCTACACCTTTTGCTGCTATCATCGCTGCACCCATACTTGGTCCTTCTTCATGCTTTAATTTATATACTTTAGCGTTAAAGATATCTGCTTATAACTGAAGCCAAAAATCACTTTTAGCCCCACCACCGATAGAAATCATTTCTTTAATTTTTTTATCATTTTTACGTAAATAATAGATAGATTCATATAATGCAAAAGTGATGCCTTCAATCACAGCACGAGCCATATCTTTATTATTATGCATATGACTTAAGCCAATAAAACTTCCTCTAATTTGACTATCACCGTGGGGTGTACGTTCTCCTGATAAATATGGTGCATATATTAAACCATTACTCCCTAGAGAAGATTGTTTAGCTTCATCCAAAATTTGGCTATAAGTTAAGCTTGGCGTAATGTTTTTTTGAAACCATTTTAAACTATCACCTGCAGCTAATATGACACCCATTGCATAAGAATTTTGAGGGAGCACATGATTAAAGTGATGTATATTGTGACCATAAGTCGCTGTATTCTCAGAATCACACGCTAATATGACACCCGAAGTACCAATACTACATAGTGTGTCGCCCTCACTAATAACGCCTGCTCCTAATGCGCCACAGGCATTGTCTCCGCCCCCAGCATATACTGCGACATCTTTATCTAAACCTAATTCCTCTGCAATTGAAGTATTAAGGTACCCTACAAAATCTTGGGATTCAATTAAATTTGGACAAAGTTGGTATACACCATAATAGTCACAAATATTTTTATTCCAGCACTTATTTGCTATATCCATTAACAATGTGCTTGATCCATCAGAATATTCCATATTTATCGTATCTGTGAATTTAAATCTCACATAATCTTTAGGCAGTAAAAAGACATTTGCTTTGGACCAAATCAACGGTTCATTTTCTTTAACCCATAACAACTTCGTTAATGTAAAACCTTCTAAAACAGGATTATCCATTACATATTCACCAAATTGCTGTTTTATTTGTTCACACTGAAAAGTGGATCTTGTATCATTCCATAAAATGGCATTTCTAAGTGGTTGAAATTGATGGTCAAGTAACACTAAACTATGCATTTGACCAGAAAATGATATACCTTTAACCTTCATACCTGCTAACTTTTCCGAATTCAATAAGTACTTTATACAATCTTTAGAGGCTTCGTACCAATCTTCTGGATTTTGTTCACTAAAACCTGTTTGTTGATTAATAACATGAATTGGTTCACTAGTAACATCTAAAACGTCACCTTTTTTATTAATAGCAATGGCTTTAACAGAACTTGTACCGATATCTATGCCTAATACAATCTCTTTCACATATACCATCCTTTTATTTATAGTTATTTTTAAACTATTTATTTTCAATGTCATTCACGTTATATTTATAGCACAATATATTTGAAAATAAAAATTGTTTTTATAAAGAAAATATTTTCAATTCAATTTTTATACATCAAACAAGTAACAACAGTGAATGATATAACATTTTATGTTAAGAAATGTAATGATACTGTTTTCAATGTTTTAAAATACATTAGCTATTTTTAAGTTCATTCAAATTTATTAAAACTAAAACAAAAAAGCACTGAGATATTTTTTCTCAGTGCATAAAAGTATAAGTAATGATAATGCATGTAACTTTTTAAGTATCTAAAATAGTAATTTAGAAGCGTAAATAACAACCACCACAGTAATTGAACTTAATAAAGTAGATAAAAAGACAAGCTCTGCTGCAAGTTCTGGGTGATTGTCATACTCCTGAGCAATCACAGAACTATTTACTGACGTCGGCATTGCTGAAGCGATAAACAATGTTTGCGCAATCACGCCTTCAATACCCATGATTTTTATAATTATTAATGCGATGACTGGTCCAATCACTAAGCGTACAAATATAAAAATATATGATAATGACCACTTAAAAGTAAAGTTTATATTGGCAATTTGTGCGCCTAACATAATTAAAGCAATTGCAATCATCGCATCCGCTACATAGTTAGCTGGCGTCCAAATAAATTCCGGTATAGGGATATCAGCATAATTTAAAATAATTGCAAACAGCAAAGCGTATAATACTGGCATTTTAAAATACCCTAACATCGCTTTCAATTTTCCAATTTGTGCAGACTGTATTGCGAAAATACCATATGAAAAAGTGAAAATATTTTGTAATGATAAAACGATGACTTGTACTGACATCGCTAGTGGATCACCCTTGAACACTAGGTCATTGACTGGCACACCATAGTTTCCAGAATTAAAAAATAATACACTATTGGTTAGCGTTGTAGCCTCGCCCTTATCCCTCTTGTTTATTATAGTTAAAACTTTCCCCACTATATATAAAAAAATGATGTATATTATGAAAAACAATACAATATACAATAATAAACGCAGTTCAAAATTTGTTTTATAAAATTTTACAAAAATAAATCCTGGAACAAACACATAGATGTTTAATTTAGCTAAAGTCTTTAAATCTAGAGTGAACTTTTTCTGTAAGATAAATCCCAATGCTATCATTATAAAAATAGGTAATAACACACTCTGTAATATATAAACCATTTCACTCATCCTAGAACACTCCCTCGTAAGAAACTTTAACACTAGACATATTCATTTGTATTTAAGCTAAATTTAGATATCTGATTTTTAAAACTATGTTGTTTGTATACTTTAAAAATATAAAAATTAGGAGTGAAATAAAAATTGATAAATTAGAAATCAATTTCATATTTCAACTCCTATATCGTATCAATAAAAATTCTAAACTTTACTAAGATTACACTATTTTAATTTGTACATCATTTAATGGATTTGCTTTATTATTTAAAAGGGATTTATAACAATAAGATAATATATCATTCGTCTTTTCGGTTGACTTCATCGCTATTAGTAGTATTATTAATCTGCTTTTGTTCATCGCTATTATTTTCTTGCTTTCTTTTGTTTCGTTTTTTTTCTTCCAAAATTGACATAACTATAAAACCAACAACTAATAACGGTGTAAGTATACCAATCATCATCATCATTTAGCTCACCTCATTCGTTCATTTCAATTTAATGTCTAAATTAACCTTTACTATCAATTTACATGTTTTTGTTACCTTCCTCAATAGAACAACCTATTTTATTATATTTTAATAATTATCTCTATTCATTTTTCACTTGATATTACACCAATTCGTGTTCGACATTCTACTTTTTGCTCGCTTATCTGTCAGAAATGTTACTTTAGTTGCTCACATTGCATCTTTTATAAAAGCTAATAGTCTTAGATATATTGCTAAATCATAACGATAGTTACCAAAATAATTGTCATAATGAAAAGCTGAACATATTTTCAATTATTTAACACTTCAATATTATTCACGAATTGTTCGGATTTATTACTATTTTAGTGTACCATCATAGAATATATTATAAACAGATGCAAAAATTATCCATTTTTTTAGTTTTAGAATTTTATTTTATTATAATTACGCAACATTAATTGACTTATTAAATTTAAAAAGAGTACTATTTAAATAAATGAAATTAAATTTAAGTATATCTACATTTCCTGAACGAATTTATTGTGTACGCTCTCAAAACCTTAATACTTAATCTGATTCTCATTTTACTATAAATCATTGCCAATTTTACTAGCTAACATTTAAGGAAAGGAGGGGTTTAATGAATTATAACCAAATCATTTATGATGAAGGCGATAAATTAGAACATTTAAATACACCTAACTTTTCCAATATATATTTAGTCATTTCAGGTATGATTCATTTCCAAAAAGTAAAATCAAATTTTATATTTCATCGAGGAGATGTATTTGTAGTATATGATTTTGAAGAAAACCTCATTATTCATCGAGAAGGTATGCTTGCTTGTATTTCAGTAAATAATTTAAGTTATCATCGGTTCACCTTAATAAATCAGGAAAACCTTCTAGAAAAATATAAATTAAGTAAATTGATTACTGAAACCTATATTACAACTTTAAAAAATATTTTAGAAAACAATTCATTTAATGGAGATATCGGAGTTATTAAATTAATCAATTACCTCAATTCATCTCAAGCAAATATATATGGACAGTTGACTTACTCAAATAAATTAATTAAAAATGTTGTAGAATATATTAACCAACATTACAAACAACCATTAACGCTGAATTTAATTGCCAAAAATTTTTACGTAAACAGTAGCTATTTGTCTAGAGAATTTTCAAAAAAAATGAATATTTCATTAATCAAATATATTAAAAAAGTTAAAATCTATAGTTTATCTAGAGAGTTATTAACAAATGGCAATAGTGAATCAATTTGGGTAGACTATGGGTTCCGTTCATACAATACTTATTTGAGAGATTTCAAAAATGTGATGCAAATGACACCTAAAGATTTTATAAAACAACATTATTCTAAAAGTACAAATACAAAGATAGAACCACATCAATTATATAACCAGCTCCAATTAATTTTGGATACGATTAAATCTGAATAAAATACAAAAAATCCAAGTTTACCTATCAAAGGCAAACTTGGATTACGAATTAATATTTATATTTATTATCCTCATCATCATCGGAATAATTTTCTTTGATTTTTTGTTGTTCGTTCTCTTTTTGATCTTCGGATAATACAAATGAGTTATTATGTTCATTTACTTGTGATCCATCTTTGATATAGGGATTTGCATCATCTTCTTCATCTCTACTATAAATTGCTTTTTGTGGCTTTCTCACAAGTAACATAATACCTGCTACTAACCACAATATTGCGGTAATCCAATTACCAATTAATGAAATAACACCAACAATGATTAATAGAATACCAGCAGCTTTTGCTTTTTTACCAATTAACACTGCACCGATGATTGCTACTATAAGTAGCACAATAGACAATATAAGACCTGCAGTTACCAATCCACTTAACATATTAATAACCGCTTCTCCATTTTCATATGTGATCGAACTATCGTCTTCCATCATTGCTTGTATCATTGCATTTTTATTGTCACCATTTCCAACTAATGGTAAGAATATCGCAAGTACAATTACACCTAGTAGTTGTATACCAATACCAATCCAGGCAAGTATACGTTCAGCTGTTCTTTTCATTATGTTTCACCCCTAATCAAAAATTTATGTTTTTTAGTTAATATCTGTTTAGAATTATATCATTTAGTATACGCATCCTGTTGCTACAAGTCCATGTATAACACATTTAATTTCCTAGGTAATTATTTACTTTTTCTAAAAGCTTCATCTATTCGTTCCAATTGATTTACAAAATCTTCTATTTCTTCAAGTGAAAATTGGTCACCTAAGCGATTTTTTACTGATTCTGTCATTGCAGAAGTCGCTTGCTTTAAAAATGTTTCACCTTCTAAGCTTAATTGAACTAATTTTATTCTTTTATTATTTGAGTATGCTCTTTGCACATAGCCCATTTCTTCAAGTTTACCTATTCTTTTTGAAGCAGCTGTTTTAAATATATTTTGCAGCCCAGCCAACTCATTAATCGTAACTTGACCTTTTGTTTGAATAATTCTCATCGCTTCAATTTGTTCTCTTGAAAGTAAGTTTGTGAGAGACGATTCGTTCACCATTTCAATAATTTCTTTGTTTAAATACAACATCACTATTTGAAATTTGGTTATCGCTTTTTCAATCGATGCATCTACATCATTCATAATCTTATCCCCCTTTATAAATTACTTAAATTCGATAGAAAGTGGTAACTTATCGCGCTTATTGAACCATAGTAGAACTAAATATTGTAAAATCATCATTACGACTATGATACCGATAAGTAACGCTACAACAAATCCAAAGTCAAAGTGACCTGCATTAGTAAATATCGCTTCTCTGTATCCTTGAATAGCGTAAGACATTGGTGAAAATGGATGTATCCATCTATAGAACGTTGCAGAAAGTTCTATTGGGAACATACCTTCACTTGCACTTAATTGTAAGATTAAAAGAATCATTGATATAAATAGTCCTATTCTGTCTAAGAATAATGTTAGGAACGATGTAATTGTAATTGCTGCAATAGCCCATAATAAACCTACTAATATAAATTTCCATACATTACCAACTGACATGTTAAACACAAATAATACCCAACTACTCATAAATAACGCAGACAACGCACCTTGAACAATATATAATGCAAATTTTCCTAAAGCTTGTCTCACTGAAGTTGTAGATTTATCAATAGTTTTTCTCAATGGATAAATAGCACTAAACGATAGCGCACCAACAAATAAACTAACACTTGCCATATAAGGAACAATCGTTGCACCGTATTCATCAGCATTCGTTGGATTATTTTCTTTTACTTTTGTAACATCATTGAGTGCTTTTTCATTTTCGGATTCAAATGAAACATTATTTTGTTGACTAACTGCATCATCAATTTTTGATTTTAATTCGTCATTATTTGCTTGAAGTTCTTTCAGCCCATCTGTTACCTGTTGATTTCCCGATAATAATTTTTGAGCTGGTTGACCTACCATTGGTGCCATTTGTTGAATACCATCTGTTACTTGTTGATTACCATCAATGAGTTCTGTTTCTGCATCAGACATTTGTCCTAATGCTTCTGATGTATCTTGATAACCTGATTGTGATTTTTTAGCACTAGCGAATAATTCACTCAAATAGTTAGATCTTATATTATCTTTTATAGATTCAGTCACTGTATTAATAGCTGAATTTGCAGATTGACTTCCTGTATAACTAGAACCAGGATTTACCTTAGTTTCTAGATTTATTTTTTTAGGGTTTTCATCTAAAATTGTCGTTGCATTTGATGAGGCATTTTTGGGAACAATAATAGTTCCTACACTTTCACCTCTATTCAATTGTTTATTCGCTTCTTTTTCAGAAACGACTTGAAAATCAAACTTATCATTATCTTTTAATTTATCTACTAAATCATCGCCAATAGTAATATCTTTATTATTAAGCGTTGCTTTTTCATCGTGGTTTACAACAGATATTTTTAGATTTTCTGTCTTATCGTATGGATCCCACATTGAACCAACGAACAAAGCTACGTATAGCAACGAAATAAGTGATATTGCAATTAAAGATACCACTAACATTTTATTTTTAAATATAAATTTAAATTCATTCAACATTTTTCCAACTACCTTCCTTTAATTGTACATCCCATGTACTATAAGTTAAAAAAAGACTAAAACAAAAATATTTGCCTTAGCTTAACACGCATGACCAGCTATTTATAAGGGTGAAATCACTTCAGTACACCCCGTGTACTTTTTATATATTACGCTTCTTAAATTTAAATATCAAACCTATTTTCCAAAAAATTTCATGGTGATTTTGAACAAAAATATATTCTGAAAATTCTGTATTTACTGTTAATTTTATCCTTTATTAATGCTATGATACTTACTATCACTTTAAATTAGGGAGGGAAATTATCATGTGGAGTGAACCTATTATTTCAGCAACTGCTTTATTTGCTTTAATTGCTTTGGGGGAAGTTATTTCAACATTGACAAAAGCACGAGTACCAATGCTTTTGACTGCAATGGTCAGTTTTTTATTACTTAAATGGTCAGGTATATTTCCTGAAAATATTCTTGATTCAGCTATTTTACCTTCACTAGGTGCACTAGCTATAGCACCTGCCATTATGCATATGGGAACGATGATGCCTTTATCAACGCTAAAAACACAGTGGAAGGCAGTGATTATTTCACTTTTCGGCATTATAGGTTCAACGACTATGATTTTAATCATCGTATCTTTAGTTTATGATTTTCGTATCGCCGCTTCTGGTGTTGGTCCTATCTCAGGTGGTATTGTTGCATTACTAATTACAATTGATAAGTTAAAGGAATTAGATTTAAGTTATTTAATTGTTTTACCAGCACTTGTGCAAGGTCTACAAGGTGTTATCGGGTTACCATTAAGTTCAGTAATCATGAAACGTTACGGTAAACACTTTTTGCAACAAGAATCTAAAAATTTACAAACTGATACCCGTGAAGAAGCATCAACGACTCGAACATCAACAACACATACTTTACATGATAAATATCCTATTTTACAAAATAATACTTTAAGACTATTTATTATGTTTGTATTAGCTAGTTTAGCTTTTTTAATTGGAGAAGTGACCCCAATTCATTTTACACTTATCAGTTTATTCTTTGGGATTGTCGGGCTAAAACTAGGATTATTTGAACAAGCAGAATTAGAAAAAAACAAGTCGTTCACTTTAATTCTTGTTATTATCATGCTGATTGTCATCGGTTCTATGGGAGATATCACACCACAAGATTTATGGCATCACCTACCAGCTATCTTACTTATTTTATTAATAGGTACGATAGGTATTTTAATCGGAGGAGCAGTTGCTGCAAAATTGATTGGTTGGCGTTATACAAAGGCACTTCCAGTTGCGTTAACTGCATTGTATGGTTTCCCTGGAGATTACATGCTATGTGAAGAAGTGAGTCGTAGTTTAACCAAAAACAAAAAAGAACATGATGCACTTTTCAAAGAATTACTTAGTCCTATGTTGATAGGTGGATTTACTTCCGTTACGGTAGCTTCCGTGATTTTAACAGGTATTATTATGAATTTTATTAATTAGGAGGAATTTTAAATGCTTATAAAAAATATAAACCTTATAGATGGTACTGGTAGCGCTATACAACAAAACGTTGATGTGATTATTCAAGATCATCGCTTTAAGACTATTGGACAGAATTTAAACCATGAAAATCATGAAATCATCGATGGTACCGATAAATATTTATTACCGGGCATGATAGATAGCCATGTTCATATCATGGAAGAAATGAGACCATTGACAGATAAATTAGCTACGCCATTTTCTTATACATTCTATCGCGCTATAGATCATCTTAAACGTACAGTAAATTGCGGTATCACTACCGTGCGTGATGCACTTGGTGCTGACCAAGGGATTAAAGAAGCTGTACAAAATGGTTTGATACTCGGACCACGCATGCAAATTAGTGTCAATGCATTAACGATTACTGGTGGCCATGGTGATAAATTAACGAAATCTGGTATAACTATGCCAAGTTTTATTGAAGATTATCCAGGTTTACCTACAGGAATTTGTGATGGCGTTGAAGAAGTACGTAAAAAAGTAAGAGAGATGTTACGTGCTGGTGCAGATGTAATCAAAGTTCATGCAACTGGAGGTGTAACAAGTCCAACAGATCATCCAGACTTCACACAATTTTCTATTGAAGAACTTAAAGTTATGGTTGAAGAAGCACAATTCAGAGGTAATAGAAAAGTAATGGCACATGCACAAGGTCTACAAGGCGTTAAAAATTGTATCGCAGCAGGCATTCATTCTATAGAGCATGGCATTTACCTAGATGATGAAGCAATAGAAAAAATGAAGGCACAAGGTACCTTTCTCGTACCGACTTTACTAGCACCTGTTTCAGTTATTGAATTTGCAGATGAACTTGGTATGTCTGAAGGTTCTGTTGAAAAGTCAAAAGAAGTTTTAGAGGCACATACAACAAGTTTTACTAAAGCTGTAAACGCAGGTGTAAAAATCGCCATGGGTACAGATGCTGGTGTCTTTAAACACGGTACCAACTTACGTGAATTAGAGTTAATGGTTGAACATGGTATGACACCAATGCAAGCTATAGTAGCATCCACTAAAACTGCAGCAGAATGTCTAGGTTATGACAATGAAATAGGCACAATTGAAACAGACAAAAAAGCTGACTTTATTATCGTAGATGATAATCCATTAGATCGTATTGGGATATTAAAAAACCCTGATAATATTAAAATTGTAGGTATTGATGGTGAAATTGTGAAAAGATAATGCTATCTACTATTTATAAAAACAAAGCCTCATTGTATATCTACAGAATGATTGAAGATATACAACGAGGTTTTAATTTTGAATTCACTTTGCTTTATCATTATTTATATTTATTAACCAGTGCTTTAGGTAAATGACAGTAATCATTTGGAAATCTTGATAATCTGTCTTGATGTGTTTCTGCGCTTTTAACATAATTAGTCAATGGTAATACCTCTGTGGCAATAAGGTGATGGTCTTCAATTGCATCTATGTATGCTTGTGCTTCTTTTAAATGTTTTACGTCTTCACTATATAATCCTGTTCTATATTTCAAACCAATATCTTGGCCCTGTTGGTTTACACTATAAGGGTCAATAATTTCAAAAAGATACCCCATTAAATCAGTAACAGACACTTTTTCAGGATCAAAAGTTGTTTTAATTACTTCTACATAGCCGTCGTATTCTCCATCAAGGGTATGCGTAATACCATTTGCCCTACCACCTTCTGTTTGAATGACACCTGGTAATGTCTTAACAAATGCCTGAACACCCCAGAGACAACCTCCTGCTAAATATACAGTTTCCATTCTATCCCCTCCTGATTTAATACATTATTTAATAAAAGTATAGACACCACAACCATATGATGCAAATGCTCATATATTTATGATTTATTTTTTGTTAATAGGGAAAATTTATATTAGAGAATAAGGAGGTATTATATGCCTAAAGTTAAAGAAAGATTATTAGAAGATATTGAAGAAAAGCCTTCAAGAACCGACAGTGATTTTAATTCTGAGAAAGAAATGCAACAAAATGCTTTTGAACGATTAGGCAAAGATGTAGTGATTATAGAAACACTTTCGATCATGAATATTGTCTTTGCAATCAGTACAATTAGTTTAGTAGTTGCACTTATCTTTACAAATAAAAATAAATAAATTTATATACATGCTCTTTTCATTGATAATAACAAACTTGAAAAGAGCATGTTTTTTATTAATAACCTAATATTCTTCAAAAAAATTTTGACAATATTTAGTTTTACAAAATTTTTAAATTGAATATTGTACCTTTTTTGTTACAATATAGTGAGGAGAATTTCGTCCTTTTATAAAAGCATATAACAAATACACATTCATCATATCATTATGGATTGTAGACGCACGATACTATCAAACTATTAATTTTATATAAAACTATTATAAACAGAAAAAAATTTAGAGGAGAATTGAATTATGGATTACAGAGTACTATTGTATTATAAATATACAAATATTGAAGACCCCGAAACATTTGCTACAGAACACTTAGATTTTTGTAAAGATTTAGAGCTTAAAGGACGTATCTTAGTATCAACTGAAGGTATTAATGGTACTGTTTCCGGAACAGTTGAAGCAACAGACAAATATATGAATGCATTACAATCAGATGAAAGGTTCAAAGGAATTACTTTCAAAATTGATGAAGCAGATGGTCACGCATTTAAAAAAATGCACGTTCGTCCTAGAAAAGAAATTGTGGCATTAGATTTAGAACAAGATGTTAATCCTAAAGAACTTACTGGTAATTATTTATCACCTAAAGAGTTTAAAGAAGCATTATTTGACGACGACACAATTGTTATCGATGCGCGTAATGATTATGAATATGATTTAGGACATTTCCGTGGTGCTATACGACCTAATATTACTCGCTTTAGAGATTTACCAGACTGGATTAAAGAAAATAAAGATCAATTTATGGACAAAAAAATCGTTACTTATTGTACTGGTGGTATTCGCTGTGAGAAATTCTCCGGTTATCTATTAAGAGAAGGTTTTGAAGACGTAAGCCAGCTTGAAGGTGGTATCGCCACTTATGGAAAAGATCCAGAAACAAAAGGTCAGTATTGGGACGGTAAAATGTATGTATTTGACGAACGTATCAGTGTAGACGTCAATCAAGTTGAAAAAACAGTTGTAGGTAAAGAATGGTTTGACGGTACGCCTTGTGAACGTTACATCAACTGTTCAAACCCTGAATGTAACCGTCAAATTTTAGTATCTGAAGAAAATGAAGCACGTTATTTAGGTGCTTGTTGTCATGAATGTGCTGAACATGAAAGTAATCGTTATGTTAAAAAACATGACATTAGTGATGAAGAAAAGGCAAAACGCCTTGAAAATTTTAAACAACTTGAATAATACAAATATGCGTTGAAATTATGTGTAAATATTTTATAATTTTAATATGTATCAAGCTAACTAAAAAATGGCAATTTCTAAATAAAATTAGAAATTGCCATTTTTCTTTTATTAGGTGCACAACTTACCAGAATTACGCGCAAAAATTGTGTTATTTTCTACATTGTTCAGTGTTTTCACAGTGGCCATTGTCATCTTTTTATCCCGCATCTTATTTTAAAATTTGATAATAGAAACACATTTTCCCTATAACAAACTAGAATAAAAAAATACCAGCCTCTTATTTATAAATGAATGACTATTATTACCAAACTTTTGTAGTTAATTTGCATTTATTTTCTTATTTATGCTTATTGTAATTTCATAAATCCATTTCCCAGGACATCTCGCACATCATGGATAACTAAAAAGGCATTTTCATCATGACGGTTTACAATCTTTTTAATCCTAGCTAACTGATTTTGAGGGACGACGACGTAAAGTACATTAGTTTCTTTTTGTTGATATCCTCCTACACCATTTAACAGTGTAGAACCACGCCCCGTTTCTTCATTAATTTGTTTACTAATGTTCGCGTTAAAATCTGAAATAATAGTAATTGCTTTTTTAGGATTAAATCCTTCTATTACAAAAGACATACTTTTTTCAACGATAAATAACATAACAATTGTATAAAGTACATTTTGAATAGGTAAGACAAGCAAGAAAGATAAAACAATCAATGAATCAAGAATAAATAATGCTTGTGACGTTTTAATTTCACTATATTTGTTTATGATTTTTGCAATAACTGAAGTACCACCCAACGTACTACGGGCAGATATAACAAAGCCTGTACCAATACCAATTAACACTCCTGAAAAAATAGTATTGATAAAATCTGACTCTAAATTCAAATTAAAAGATTCAGTAATCCCTAAGAAAAATGAACTCGCAACCACAGTAATCAACGTATAAAGTGCAGTTGTTTTACTTAAATATTTCCATCCTACACCAATTAATATGATATTAATAATAAGCGTCGTCAATGCTGGAGAAAGGCCTAAAGTATATTTCAGATTTAAGGAGACACCGACTGTGCCGCCTTCTCCTAAATTTGAAGCTAAAACGAATGAATTAACACCTATTGCAATTAAAAAAGTACCTATAAGACAAAAACAAATATTTTTTAGATGAATTTTATATTCCATTAAACTCACACCCTCTCTATAAATGATTTAAATTTTTGAACACCATTTTCTTAACTATACTTCGTTCATTTTCTTTCAACACAAAAAGAAACTTCTTAGCAATGCTAAAAAGTTTCAGAATTACAATTTTAAACTATAATTTTTTTAATACAGAAGACATAATAATAAAAATACTTAAGTTTTTCAACGTAGGCGGGTTATGATTATTTATTGATATATAATATTTACTTCAATTTATCAAAAGTTATTTTATATTATGTCCTTATTTAATCATTACACATATTTTTTAAAAAATTAAAATCCCTAGATTCTATAAAAGAACCTAGGGATTGATGATTCAATATTTTAAAATTGAATATTATCTTATTACGCAGTAACCCATTGTGAAGCACCTTCAGATTCATATAAATCCATTGCTGCTTGGTCTTGAACTGATTCTGGTGCTTCTGTTGGTGATTGACCTTTATACTCATCTGGTGCTACTGAATCCCAAGTGCTTTGTAAGAATTGGTATTTACCTGCTGCACCTGATGATGGGTTAACAGCGTTAAGGTCGCCACCAGATTCACGTTCTGCAATTTGTTTCAAGTGATCGTTTACTTCTACTGATGAACCACTTGATGCTTCACTTGAGCTATCTGTTGATTGTTGTGATGAAGCTGATTCTTGTTGTGGTTGTTGTGTTTGCTCAGTTTGTGGTGCTTGTTCTTGTGCTGGTTGTTCTGATGAAGCTTGTTGTGGTTGTGTTTGTTCTTGAGTTTGTGGTGCTTGTTCTTGAGTTTGTGGTGCTTGTTCTTGTTGTCCTGCATCACTTGTTGATTGTGCTGATGCATCATTAGATCCGTTTGAACCTTCACCATAACTCCATGACCAATATGTGCCATCAGATTCAAAGTTATAATTTAAATTATCTTGATTAAAGTTATAGTTATAAGCGCCTTCATGTATTGGCTCAGCATTCAATTGTTGCGGATTGTTTTGTGCTTGTTGAGCTAATTGTGCTTGATCGATACCTTGTTCAGACGCATCTGCTGAATTTCCTGCTGCGATTCCTGTTACGCCAAGTCCTACTGCTAATGTTGAAGCTAATACTGTTTTTTTCATTATTAATAAATCCTCCTAAGAGATTATACTTTTAAATATTTAAATTTGTGTTTTCTGTTTTGCAAAATTACTTTTATCAAATTTGCTAATCCCTACTGTAACATCTTAAAAAAGCTTGTGGGTTACAGTGAAGTTAAAAAATATCTAGAATTTTTACGCCCTAATTACATTAAATACTTAATTCAATTCCATTCAAAAAACCATCACATCAACCATGAAATATAATATTGCTTTTACAAATATGTAATAATTATGTAATTAGTGTGAAAATAATATTCACTTATATCATTATAACTGGTTACATTTTATGACTTTTAAATATAAGAAAGATTGAATTTATATCTAACTGCTGATAATATCTTAATTTGGTTTAATTTTAATAATTTTATTTTAAAATTTATGAAAACCTATCAATATATAAAATGTTGGAGGAATTAAATGTTCGACAATATTCTTTATGAAGATAACCATTTATTAATGGTAGAGAAACCAATTAATGTTCCTGTACAAGAAGATAACTCAAGAGATCAAGATTTATTGTCCATTTTAAAAAATTACATAAAAGTCCAATACAATAAACCGGGTAATGTATACCTTGGACTCGTACATCGTCTTGATCGGCCCGTTGGAGGCACAATTGTTTTCGCTAAAACATCCAAAGCAGCCTCTAGGTTATCTAATGAACTTAGAAAACAAAAATTATATAGAACATATCTAGCAATTATCCATGGTATACCTTCAAAAAAAGAAGGTGAACTTCGCGACTATTTATGGAAAGATAGAAATAAAAATATTGTTTATGCAGTTGATTCCAAGAAAAAAGATGCTAAAGAGGCAATTTTGAATTATAAAGTTATCAAAACAATTAACAATAAAACCTTGGTTCAAATCCAATTGAAAACAGGTCGTTCACATCAAATTAGAGTACAATTCGCAAATCAAAACTTACCATTATATGGTGATCAAAAATATGGCCAGAAATTTAATAATCCCGGACAACAAATTGCACTTTGGGCATCAAAACTCAGCGTCAAACACCCCATTAAAGATGAAATCATTTCTGTAACTTCTACTCCAAATAAAGGTATTTGGAATGACTTTATATAACATACTTCTTAAATAACCGTAAATTCATCCAATATATTAATATAAAAAAGCTATGAAAGAATCTCTACTAAGAGATTCCTTCATAGCTTTTATTAGTGTTTTATACTTATATTTTTAATTAAAATTATACTTCAGATTATGCAGTAACCCATTGTGAAGCGCCAACTTCGTTATAAAGTTTTACAGCTGCAGCATCTTGTACTGATTCTGGTGCTTCTGTTGGAGATACACCTTTATATTCAGCTGGTGCTACTGAGTCCCAAGTACTTTGTAAGAATTGATATTTACCTGCTGCACCTGATGATGGGTTAACAGCTTTTAAGTCGCCGCCTGATTCACGTTGAGCGATTGCTTGTAAATGTGAATTAACATTTACTGAAGAACCACTTGAAGCTTCATTTGAGCTTGATGATTGAGTTGAAGCTTTTGTAGTTGCTTCTTGTTGTGGTTGTTGTGTTTGTTCAGTTTGTGGTGCAGTTTGTTGTGGTTGTTCAACTGTTGAAGCGTTAGCGCTTGAACCTTCACCATAACTCCAAGACCAAGTTTGTCCATTTGATTCAAAGTTATAGTTTAAACCATTATAATTAAAGTTATAACTATATGAACCTTCTTGTACTGGTGCTGCATTTAATTGTTCTGGGTTAGATTGTGCTAAATTTGCTAATTCTGCTTTATCTACACCTTGTTCTGCTGCGTCAGCTGAGTTACCTGCTGCGAATCCTGTTACACCTAATCCTACTGCTAATGTTGAAGCTAATACTGTTTTTTTCATTTTTGATTAAATCCTCCTACAAGTTTGTTTTTTATATTTTTAAGATTTATTTTTACTGTGATATTGAAACCAACTATTTTTTGTAAAATCCAATGCTGTTTCAACCAATTTCCAGTAAATACTATAACATCCATAAAAACCTTGTAGGTTACAGCGAAATTAAAAAACCCCCGTGCATTTTACATAATAATTACATAAAATTGAATGAAAATTAAAAGATATTTTGTAAAAAAACCTATTGCTAAAGTGAATAAAGTGCTTTTTAAACTTATTTTTTCTGTAACATAATTGTAATTAGTGTGACAATTATTCTAGTTAGTCAATTTGCTATTTTATATATTTAAAAAACCGTTCAATGATTAAAATTGAACGGCCTCGCCATTATATTCATTATGATAATGCTATTTTAATATGCGCTAAATGATGTTCTTCGTGCCAAGCTAATTTAGCAACTTTAGTTGCAACAGATATTTCTCCGCTTCCTCTTAATGTAAATGTACGATTCAAATCACTTTCTGTTAAATGATTGCCAATAGCTATAATACGTTCATTTATACCCTCTAACATTTTAAGGGAACTTTCTATAGGCAGTTGACTATCAGCAAGTTTTGCCCACTCATCTTGAATAAAAGGATCAACAACTGGATTCGTATCTGTTAGCGCTAATTTTAAGCGTTGAAACATATTTAATTGGGAATCTGCTATATGATGAACGAGTTGTCGCACAGTCCAACTTTTGTCTCGATATTGCTTGTTTAATGCTTCATCATTTAAATGAGCTACAGTTTGCCTCAGTCTATATGCATACGACTCAATTTCACTAAGCCATTTTTGGATATCTTCTAATGTTACTTTATTTGGCACTTCTAATTCACCAATTGGAAATCTAACATCCATATTAATCACCTTTTTTATTTATTAAATGTTTAATAGCATCTTTAATTTTTCCATTAGTAATGCTATTGCCTATTTATGACTATTTAAACTTTCATACTATTTATTGTAGAATTTAGGAATGCATCTACTCATATTCATAACAAAAGTATTCTCCCTAGTTATTAGCATAAAATTTATAAAATTAATGATATGACAAATACATAATTAGTAAATTTTTATGAACTTTCCTAAATTATAATGATACAACTTAATAAAATTTGTAATATTATTGTGAAGGATTTAACAAGGGAGTGGAAATTTATGAGTAAAGATTCATCTACCAAGTCTACATCTAATTTCAAGCCATTTTGGTTAATCACAAGTATGATTATCTTAATCACGATTTTGATATTACCTACACCAGAAAGTTTACCCCTTATGGCTAAAAGCGCATTAGCAATATTGCTATTTGCAGTCATATTATGGGTAACTGAAGCAGTGACTTATCCAGTTTCTGCGGTCATGATTGTTGGACTCATTATTCTATTAATAGGTTTCAGTCCGGTACAAAATTTATCTGAATCGCTAGGCTATCCTCAGTCAAATGGTGAAATATTGAAGGGAGATTCACTTTTCGGAACAGGTAATGCTTTAAAACTTGCTTTTAGTGGGTTTTCTACCAGTGCATTAGCTTTAGTTGCAGCTGCTCTTTTTTTAGCAACAGCTATGCAAATTACACAACTTCATAAAAGACTTGCACTAATTGTACTTTCCGTAGCAGGCAATAAGACAAATCGTATCGTTATTGGAACGATATTAGTGGCAATATTTTTAGCATTTTTCGTTCCCTCTGCTACTGCACGAGCAGGTGCTGTTATTCCTATATTATTAGGAATGATAACAGCATTCGGCGTTGCTAAACAAAGTAAATTAGCTGGACTTTTAGTTATCACAGCTGTACAAGCAGTTTCTATATGGAATATTGGTATTAAAACTGCAGCTGCACAAAACATTGTCGCAATTAACTTTATCAATGATCAGTTAAATGCTGATATATCGTGGGGACAGTGGTTCTTATATGCTGGGCCATGGTCCATGTTAATGTCAATTGCGCTTTATTTTATCATGCTTAAAGTCATGCCCCCAGAAGAAAAAGAACTTTCGGGAGGCAAATCATTAATTCAGCAACAGTTAAAAGCTATGGGACCTGTAACTTCTAAAGAATGGCGTTTAATTAGCATATCCATCATTTTATTAATACTTTGGTCTACCGAAAAGATATTACATCCTATTGATTCATCTTCAATCATTTTATTAGCATTGGCTATTATGTTAACTCCTAAAATTGGTGTTATGTCCTGGAAAGAAGCTGAAAGTCGTATACCTTGGGGAACAATTATTGTATTTGGCGTCGGCATATCTTTAGGAAATGTACTATTAAAAACTACAGCCGCCCAATGGTTGAGTGATCAAACCTTTGGTATCATGGGTTTAAATCACTATCCCCTTTTAGTAACAATTGCATTAATTGCACTATTCAATATTTTAATACATTTAGGTTTTGCAAGTGCAACAAGCTTAGCATCAGCACTAATACCTGTATTTATTTCACTAACTACTACGTTAGATTTAGGAAATCAGTCTATTGGATTTGTACTCATACAGCAATTCGTTATCAGCTTTGGTTTCTTATTACCCGTAAGCTCACCACAATCAATGTTGGCCTATGGTACAGAAACATTTACTGTTAAAGATTTTTTAAAAACAGGGATACCTATAACCGTTATTGGCTATTTACTTATTATTTTATTTAGTGCCACTTATTGGCATTGGCTCGGATTAATTTAATGTAAAAAATTATTCTCTATAATAAACTCGACATTGCTAACATTAGCGAGTGATTGAACCATTATAATGAATAACAGGCTGGGACGATTAATTTGTCACAGCCTGTTAATATTAATGAAAGCTATATAAAATGTTACAAACACTCTATTATGTTAAAACGCGTTTTGATTAAGCCATTGACCGCCGTCCATTGTCATACAAGCACCATTAATGTAATTCGCTTCTTCCGAAAATAAAAACTTAGCTAATCCTGCAATTTCTTCTGGCTGACCCATGCGGCCTAATGGTACACTATCCAATGTTTGTTGGCGTGCGTCTTCTGATAAACTAAGTTTTCCAGAGCCTCCTGTATTATCTATAGGACCTGGAGCAATAGCATTTACGGTAATGCCATACTTTGAACCCCACTCTACAGCGAGCGTTCTTGTCATAGCTAACACACCCGCTTTTGCACTAGCAGAATGTACAACACCCGGCCCTGAACGCCATGCATATGTTGCCACCATATTGATAATACGTCCATGATACCCTTGTTCAATCCATTTTTTTCCAACAGCCTGTGTGCAATGCCAAGTTCCATTTAACACAATATCTACGACAGAATTCCAACCATTCGTCGATAGTTCTTCCGCAGCACATATAAAGTTGCCAGCTGCGTTATTCACCAAACCATCTATCTTTCCAAAAGTATTAATGGCTTCATCCACTGTATACTGCACGCGTTCAACATCACGAACATCCATATCAATACATAAAATCTGTCCTTCTCGGTGTTCGATTTCTTTTTTAGTTGCTTCTAAACGTTCTAACGATCTACCTGTTATAATAACGTTCGCACCTTCTTCAGCAAAACGTTTCGCCATTGCTTTCCCCATACCACTACTTCCACCTGTCACCATTATTACTTTATCTTTCATTATAGAGTCTCCTTTATCAAACAATTTAGTAAGCGCTTACATTTTATTGATAAGTATAACAAAGTTTCACTGATTTTTCTTATAAAATGATAAAGACCTATGATTGATAAACATGATTTTATATCTATGTTTCATATGAAACATTTTACTGATTAAATAATTGAAATGTTAAAAGTAAGTGCAAAAACACAAATTAAGACCTCTAATTTTTATTTCTAATCTATTTATATTTTATTAAGGCATATTTGATTGAAATTTATAGAAATTATAATGTAATATTACTATATAACAATTATTATCACTTACTTTTAATGATTTATACTTGAAATATAGGGTAAATTATTAAAAGTAAGCTCACATATTCCAAATAGGAATGTGTTATATGATTAATATGTATTTTTACATGTGAGAGTCGCGTAATATAATAGTAAATAAAGACATAAGATGAGTGACAATGTATGACAAATTGTTACTGATGTTATTAAGAATGAAAGGTGAGGAACTATGGCTAAAACTGAGTCAAAAGACGTCATTCTTATTGGCGCCGGTGTATTAAGTACTACTTTTGGTTCTATGCTTAATGAGCTTGAACCAAATTGGAACATTAAACTGTACGAACGTTTAGATCGTCCTGGTGACGAAAGTTCAAACGAACGTCATAACGCAGGTACAGGACATGCTGCACTTTGCGAATTGAACTATACAGTTCAGCAACCTGATGGTTCAATTGATATTGAAAAAGCAAAAGAGATTAATGAACAATTTGAAATCTCTAAACAATTCTGGGGCTATTTAGTTAAAAATAACTATATCGAAAACCCTAGAGAATTCATTCATCCATTACCACACATTAGTTTTGTAAGAGGTAAAAATAACGTTAAATTTTTAAAAGACCGTTATGAAGCAATGAAAAACTTCCCTATGTTTGATGATATCGAATATACCGAAGACATTGAAGAAATGAGAAAATGGATTCCATTAATGATGCAAGGTCATAGCGCAAGCGATATTATGGCTGCCAGCAAAATTAATGAAGGTACTGACGTAAACTTTGGTGAATTAACTCGTAAAATGGCGAGAAACCTTGAAAAAAATCCAAAAGTAGAAGTTCAATACCATCATGAAGTACTTGATTTCAATAGACGTAACGATGGTAAATGGGAAGTTCAAATCCGTAACGCAAATACTGGCGAAACACAAACACAGTTAGCTGATTATGTATTTATCGGTGCTGGTGGTGCTGCTATCCCATTACTACAAAAAACAGGTATCCCTGAAAGTAAAAACTTAGGCGGATTCCCTATCACAGGTCAATTCTTAACATGTACAAATCCAAATGTGATTGAAGAACATGGTGCCAAAGTGTATGGTAAAGAACCACCAGGCACACCACCAATGACTGTGCCACATTTAGACACACGTTTCATTAATGGCCAAAAAACATTATTATTTGGACCGTTCGCAAGTATTGGTCCTAAATTCTTAAAATATGGTTCAAACTTAGATTTATTTAAATCTGTTAAACCAAGTAACATCACAACATTATTAGCAGCGGCAGCGAAAAACTTACCGCTACTTAAATATTCATTTGACCAAATTTTAATGACAAAAGAAGGTTGCATGAACCACTTACGTACTTTCTATCCAGAAGCACGCGATGAAGATTGGCAATTATATACTGCTGGTAAACGTGTTCAAGTGATTAAAGATACTGAAGAATATGGTAAAGGCTTCATCCAATTCGGAACAGAAGTTGTAAACTCTGAAGATCATTCCGTAATTGCATTACTTGGTGAATCACCAGGAGCATCAACTTCTGTATCTGTTGCATTAGAAGTATTAGAGAAAAACTTCTCTGAATATAAAAATGATTGGGAACCTAAGATCAAAAAAATGATTCCTTCTTATGGTAAATCATTAATTGAAGATGTTGATTTAATGAGAAAAACACGTCAACAAACTTCAAAAGATCTTGAATTAAATTATTACGAATAAACTTTTGATTGCTTAAGTGTAAAAACTAAAATGAACTGAGATTAAGATGGTGTTAAACACCTATTTATGAACCTACAATAACAGTTTATTTTCAAAACACATCTTTCAAGATGTGTTTTGAAAAATTTTATCATCACTAAATGTTTATTGGTTCTTTAATCTTTGTTTCATTGGTATTTTTTAGAAATACTTTGTTATCATTGATTCACTTAAAGGAGCGAAATGTATGAAAAAATTATTAATTGTTGTGGCTGTAGGCGCATTAGCATTTGCAGGTCTTAAACGTTACCAACAACATGTAAACAAAGCACCAAATATTGAATATTAATAAATCATGTAAGCCATCATAGGTAAAAGTTACCTATGATGGCTTTTTTGTTATTGTTATATAAAAAATACGGTTATAAATGTTTTTGATTATTTTCCGCGTTATATATTCCCCTTGTTAAACCCACTTCTACACATTTTCACAATCACATTACTATATTTCCCTTTTGTAATATCTAACGATCCAATTCGATTTCCACCTATTAGTTTTATCGTTAATCGATAAAAAAGTATTGATTTTCGATATGTTTTAGTTATAATGAAGTTAACAAATTAAAAGGAGCGCCAATATGTCTACAATTAAAAGCAAACATTTTAGTATTTTAGTCAAAACGTTAACTATTTTAGCAACTATCGCTTTGGTCTTAACATCTCTTAGTATGTTACCAATTATTATCGCAATTATAGCGCTATTAATCATTCCTTCCTCGTTTATTAACTCACAATTAGATAAAGCAAATAAACCTTTTTGGGTAGATTCATTAGGACTAAATTCACATGAAATTACAAAACATGACCTAAATAGTATTACTTTTCCCAAACCATCTGTTATATTAATGCTATTATTAATAATTGTATTAATTGCAATCTATATTCTGGTGATTACATATGTCAGAAAATGGCTTAAAAATGTTAGCAGAGGACAAATTTTTACAGATAAAAATGCAAACATCATTATTTTAATTTCTTATTGTTTTATTGTATTAGGTGTATTTGAGGCATTTATTGAATTGGCAAGTAATTTTATGGTTTATAATTTTTTAGGGCAAAATGCTAAATTGTATGCACTGATAGATAAAGATATCGAAACCTTTGCAGATTTCTTTTTTAATTTTAATTTCACACTTATTTTAGCGGGTATCGTTATTTGGATTATAGGAAATGTTTTTAAATATGGTGCATTCTTACAAGATGAGTTTGATTATACCGTTTAGGAGATAAGATAAATGATTGTAGTTAGATTAGATCGAATATTAGCTGATAGAAAAAAGAAACTCAGTGAATTAGCAAATGAAATTGATATTACTGTAGCAAATTTATCGAATTTGAAAACAGGCAAAGCAAAAGCAATACGTTTTTCAACATTAGATGCCATATGTAAAGCGCTCGATTGCCAGCCTGCAGACATTATAGAATACACAGAGTCTGAGGAGTAAACCAAAATTTATTTAAATTCACAAGTCATCTTATATTTATCACAGTTAAACCTTTGGCTTAATCCACATAGCAGTTAGGCTCCCGCTTGTATTAGTTCAGACTAACCGGGTGTCTAAGATTATATTGAAACAGAAAACAGGAGTGGAACATACTTATTACTTGTTCCACCCCTGTTTTTTAATGTGTTTTAATATTTAATCCTCTATAGCGATTGAGTGCACCACAGAATTCTTGTTTTCTCGGCAATGCTAAATTACCAGGATGTCCTTGATGCGGTGAAATGATATCTAACCCTTTTTCACTAATCAAATCAAAAATTTTATCAGCTGCTTGAGATATCGTATCTTGTTCATTCAACAAATTACTTTGATAATAATCTATCATGGTTGCTATGCAATTCGTTTGGCTAGCATCGATAAGTTGTTCTAATCCTGAAATATTAATTCGTTCTTTACCATATAAAATCGTATGCATACCTTTTACTTTAAAACGTCGATCTTTACCTTTATTTGAAAAACTAGATTTCAGTGGTATTCTTTGCGAAGTTTGTCCGAATTGGCATAGTGACGCTTCATCTTTTGAGTGACTATCTTCGCTAGCAATTGCTTTAGCTTTACGAGTAACGTCTTTTAATACATATTCATCCATCATTAATACTTGATCAGCCACATCGAAGTAATCGCCAGAACCTCCTACAATTAGAATTGTTGAAACATGATAATCATGGTATAGAGATTTTACTTTCATAGCGAAAGGCGTGATGGGCTCTTTTTCAGGTGCGATTAATTTTTGCATTCTGCTATCTCTAATCATAAAATTTGTTGCAGACGTATCTTCATCTATTAATAATAACGAAGTTTGAGATTCTAAGGCTTCTATAACATTTGCTGCTTGTGATGTACTACCGCTCGCATTTTCAGTAGAAAATTGAGTAGTATCTTTTTTACCTGGTAAATTATTTATAAAAGGCTCAATATTTACTTTTTCGATACTTCTTCCATCTTCAGCACGGATTTTCATCGCATCGTTACACGTAATAATGAGTTCACGTCCATCACCTGGAATATGGTGATATACACCACGCTCTAAAGCTTCTAGTAGTGTTGATTTACCATGAAATCCACCACCAACAATGAGTGTAATGCCTTTAGGTATGCCCATACCGCTAACTGTCTTTCCACTAGGTAAATTCAATTGAATTTCAAATTCTTGTGGACTTTGGAATTTTACAGCACCGGGTAAAGGTGTGTCAGACACGCCACTTTTCCTGGGTAATATAGAATCATTCGCTACAAATGCAACTAAATTCTGTCGTGACAGTGCATCGCGTATAAATACTTGATCTATCATCGTAGTCACTTGATCATTTAATGCAGCACGATTGATATGTTTATACAATAATGCTTTTTCTACTATTTCAGGTAGTAAATCTATGAAAATATGATGGGCAACTTTTCCTAAAATTTTTCTTCCTGCTGCTGGTAACCCTACTTCAAAACGAACTTCAATTTCGCTATGAGTAATGACTACAGAAGTACGTTGTAATATTTCTTGGCCACAGTGATCTATAAAAATATCCGGTCTCTTTTTAGAGACTTGATCAGATTTAAGCACTTTGCTAATACTTTTGCTAAACGCCCTTGTTAAAAAATCAGATACAGCAATTTTTTTATTTTTTGAATCTAATAATTCATCGGGGATATTGGCAATATGACGTTGCATTTTGGCACGCACTTTAGATGGCGGTGCATAAGGATCTGCTTGTATATGATCTATAATTAAATGGAATTTATCAAAAGCATATTCACCTTTAAGTCGTTTATATGCACCATATTTTTGTCCGTCTAATGATTTTAATAACTTTCCGAATTCCAATGTATTTTTCAAAAGGAACACTCCTTCAACATAGGTTAATACTCTTTTATATCATACCCAGACTACCGAAGCAGTGAAACTAACACTAGTAATAAATGTTAGTTTTCTTTTTTTAATAAAGTGAATACTTTTTAAATTAAAGACTCTCGTTTTTTCCTTTTCACCATCTTGTATATCGTCATTAATATTAAATTTCATGAAAATTGCCCACAAAAAGTTAGCTTTTAATCACTACTTTTTGTGGGCATTTTAAAATTTAGGAAGGAATTTCTGTACGTTTTGTACTGTGCTTTCTAATAATAGCTGCAATCAGTGCAGAAACAGCACCGAAAATCATAAATCCGATAAACATCCACATCGTTGTATCTAATTGAATACTTCCATGTAAATATAAAATTTCTCTTAATGAGTTTGCATAATGTGCAAATGGATTCCAATCGACAATATATTTTTGATAAAAATCAGGCAACATTTGTTTTGGCAATGTTACTAATTGCATACTGAAAAACATTAATAAGAAAAAGATTGGTACAGATTTCAAACCTAACCAAGTCATCGTACCTAGAATTAATCCGACAAATCCCATGATTGCTAATGCAATAAATGTAGCTGTTGTATTAGGCGCATTGAAATTAAAATCTAATACTATTTTCATAAAGTACACATATGTGAAAGCTCCTACAAATGCCGTAACAATGGTCATAGCAATTTGCCCTAGTGATGCAATAATGCGGTGTTGTATCGCTATGTTATTACTTGTTCTAAATGCAAAGAATAGTAATACCGAAACAATAATTGATCCCATCCAAACAGGCATAAACATTAAGAACGGACCATTTCCACCTGCTTGATGACTATTTACTTTATTTACTTTTTCATTATCTACTTTAACTGGGTGCGTTAAACTTTGAATATCTGATGGTTTCAAATCAATGTTTTGCTTTTCTAAAATATCCAAGCTTTGTTTGGTAATTTGTTGGTTCATGTTATCACCCATGCCTTTTAAAACTTGAGAAGACATTTGTGAAACTTGTGTTCCTGCACCATCATTGATAAATGTTTTAAAACTTGCTTTTTGAGGCTTTATTTGTTGATTCTCGCCAGATTGTGACATCTTTTCTTGCATCTTTTTGGCTTGTGCTGCTGGTATTTCTCCAGATTGAACTTTATCTTTCATTTCTTCTTTTTTAGCATCCATCACGACTTTTTGTGTTTTGCTTAGCGCATTTTTTGAAAAATCATTTTCTATAACAGCTGCTCCAAAATATTTTTGTTCTTTCATACCTTGTTTTAAATCTTTTTCATTATCAACTTGAATCCATTTAATCGTATTGGAATTACTATCTAGCAATTTATCTTCTAAATTTTTACCTATATTAATCTTGTTACCTTGCATATCAACACCTTTATCGTTGTTAACAATTGCAATTGGAATATCTTTGGGTTTAGGGTTAAATGCTGGATAAAAAGCGACTGAAAATATTACAAATATTAGAATAGCTGCAATCGGTGCAAGCCATAATAACTTATTTTTAAAAATATTCATTTATGATTCCCTCCTATTTAATAAACAAAGTGTTGAATATTTATCACATTGTCCATTATAATAATTACTAAATGATATACAATATGCAATGATGTTCAATACGTTCTTTAATGAACACTTTTGATATAAATGTCTATTAAATACAAAGGAGATTCAACATATGGCGGAAGACAGACGTGTTAGAAAAACACAAAATGCTATTAAACATGCTTTTATACAATTATTAAATGAAAAAGATTTAGATAAAATAACGATTAGTGATATTACACACAAAGCTGATATTAATCGCGGCACTTTTTATCTCCATTACGAAGATAAATATATGTTATTAAATAAAATGGAGAATGATTACATTGAAGAATTGTCTAAAACATTAAACACGAAAGATAAATTTTATGTAGGTATGGATGCAGAAGCGTTTGCACGTATTTTTACTGAAGAAAAGTTAAAAAGAATTATCCTTCATATCAATACAAATTTTGAATTCTATAAAACCATATTTATGTTAGAAAGAAGAAGTCAGTTAGAAACAAAAATAAGCCAGGTAATGTATGAAAATATGAAAAAACATTTAGTAACAAAAGATACAGTTGATGGCATTCCATTAGACTATTTTCATAGTTATGTAGCAGGTGCATCTATTTCTTTCATTAAATATTGGGTGAAAGATAATCGGAAAATTGATCCACAAACTTTAGTAGATAGCCTATTTAAAATTGTTTTTTATGGCCCGTTACGATTAATAGCAAAAGAACAATACAATATAAGTGAACAATAATAGATATAATCTTGCAGCGTGGATAAGAATAACATTTATCAAACGGTTTAATGACCACTACTTCAAAATGAGTTGAATGCCTATATTTCATAATATCAAACAAAACGCAGCCGCTTAAAAATAAGAAATATATTCGATTCAACTCTTTTTTTACATATTTCTTTTTTGGTCATAGTATATTAGCACATGAATATTGAACCCTCTTCAAAACATAGCTGTAATTTAATTCATTTTTATCTAACACCTACAATTATTTATACCTTTCACTTGCCCCCTCTAAAATCCAACAAATTTATATCATTTTTTTATTTTTAACGATAGTCTCTTCCATAACATATTAGGTAATGCTAATATGTTATATATTAAGTTTTACTAATATGAGGTGTTCAAAATGAATAGTAATGATTTTACATTACAGGCACGTTTTTTACATGGACTTTCTAATAAAGTGAGATTAACTATTTTAGAATTATTAAAGGTATCCGAAATGACTGTTAATGAAATTGTTTCAAGCTCAAAAATGAGCCAATCTAGCATTTCTCAACACTTAGCTTGTTTAAAAGAATGTGGTTTAGTAACCGCTAGACAAGATGGTAAATATATTTATTACCAAATTAAAAATCCATATATTTTAGAATTATTGAGCCTGGTAGATCATATCGTAGAAGAAACAAAAGATGATATTATCACTTGCAAATACCATAATAACTTAAGAATGGATGATGCTAATGAATAAATCGTCTGATGTTTGTTGCACTAACACTTGTCAAAATACGAACAATGAAAAAGTGTCGGAAAATATAACAAACGAATCCGATACATTACAGAAATTTACTTTTCAAGTTAATGGTATCGATTGTAGTTCTTGTGCCACAACGATAGAAAAAGCACTCTTACCATTAGATGATGTTTATAATCCAAAAGTTAACTTCTCTACTGGCAAATTAACAGCAGAAGTGAGTACTACAGATACGACTAACCAAATTGTAAAAACAGTCGAAAAACTAGGTTATGGGATTCAAAACACTCAATCACAATCAACACAAACCACTTTTATTATCAAAGGAATGGACTGTGGGAACTGTGCTAAAACCGTTGAAAAGCATGTGTTGAACCTCCCGTATGTTAAAGATGCACAAGTTAACTTTTCTACAGGAAAACTACAAGCCAGTATGGATGGACAAAATGAAAAAAATATAATAAAAGAAGTAGCGAAAATTGGTTATACTGCAATTTTACAAAATAATAAAAAAGATAATGATCAGAAGTTAAGATTATTTATCAAACCCATCATTTCTGCCGCATTCATTTTACTTGGACTATTAATGTCAATAACATCACTACCAATTGAAATTTCTAATATTTTATATACAGTTGCCATATTGGTTAGCGGACTTAAACCATTTAAAAGTGCATTTTATTCACTAAAATCTAAAAGTTTGGATATGAACGTTTTAATGACTGTCGCAGTTATTGGTGCTATGCTGATAGGTGAATTTTTCGAAGGTGCTATTGTTATTTTCCTATTCACAATTGGTACTTTATTACAAACAATTTCGATAGATAAAACAAGAAACTCCATTCAATCACTCATGGAATTAACACCTAATACTGCCAACTTATATACCCAAAAAGGTATTATCTCTAAAGACTTACATGAGATTCACGTTGGCGATATTATTCTTGTGAAACCTGGAGAACGCATACCATTAGACGGCACCATTACTGAAGGAACGTCTAGCTTAAATCAATCACCTATTACCGGAGAATCTATACCTGTTGATAAAACGACGAATGATGATGTTTATGCTGGTTCTATTAATGAAAATGGTACATTAAAAATTAAAGTTGCTACATTAGTAGAAGATACAACACTTTCAAAAATCATTGAGATGGTAGAAGCAGCACAAGAAAATAAAGCACCTGCACAAGCGTTTATTGACAAGTTTTCAGAAATTTACACACCTGTTGCTTTTGTATTAGCACTATTAGTAATGCTCATACCACCTATGCTTACATTAGGCTCCTGGGGTGAATGGTTCTATAAAGGACTAGAGTTACTTGTCATCGCTTGTCCATGTGCGTTAGTCATTTCAACGCCTGTTGCTATAGTGACGGCAATCGGTAACGCGGCAAAAAATGGTGTACTTATTAAAGGTGGTAATTATTTAGAAGCATTAGGTTCTTTAAATGCAATAGCATTTGATAAAACAGGAACACTCACTGAAGGAAAACCTAAGGTAACAGCTGTTAAGCATATGGAAAGTGACGAACAAACACTATTACAGCTTGCACTTAGCTTGGAAGCTTATTCAACACATCCTATCAGTAAAGCTATTGTTGACTACACCTCTAAATTAAATATTACACCAAAACATGTTAGTGATTTTGAAAATATAACTGGCAAAGGTATAAAAGGTAAAATAGATAATCAAACCGTTTACGCCGGAAATCAAAGCTTAATTGAGACTATCAATCCTAAAATCAAAACGCATGCATCAATGTTTAGTTATTATGAAAAACAAGGTTACACCATCATTATCATATCCTCTACGACGACCTTTTATGGTTTGATCACTATAGAAGATCCATTAAGAGAAAACATAAAAGCAACTATTCATCAGTTGCAAAAATACAACATTAAAAATACCGTTATGTTAACTGGTGATAATCAAGAGACCGCAAACAAAATTGCAGCTCTTGCAGGCATTCGCGAAACTTATGCAAAATTAATGCCTAAAGATAAATTATCAGCAATTGAAGATTTACAAAAACGTGGTTATCAAGTTGGTATGGTTGGCGATGGTATCAATGATGCACCTGCACTTGCTCAAAGTGATGTAGGAATTGCTATGGGAGGCGTTGGTTCTGATACCGCAATGCAAACAGCAAATATTGTTTTAATGTCAGATAACTTACAACAACTTCCAAAATCTATCTCAATTAGTAAAAAAGCTAAAACAATTATTAAGCAAAATATTTACTTTTCAGTAATTATCAAATTGATTGCTTTTATATTGGTATTTCCTGGGTTATTAACTTTATGGTTAGCTGTTCTAAGTGACACTGGAGCTGCTATCCTAGTTATTTTAAATTCATTGAGATTATTAAAATTTAAAAAAGATAAGCAAAAAGCGAGCACTTAAACTGTGCTCGCTTTTTATAATTTTTATATTAATACAAACTTTTTTCCTACTAAAATAAAATTTCATAATAAGATTAAAGAATAAATTTTGACTATTGAACACCTTCTCAACTATATTTAATATGTAAGCATTCGAAATCATATAACTAAGGGAATGTTTTATTATGAAAATTACTAAAATATTAAATAATAACGTTGTGCTATCTAAAATTAATGGGAATGAGCGCATCGTCATGGGAAACGGCTTAGCATTTGGTAAGAAAAACGGCCAACAATTAGAACGTGATAAAATTGAAAAAGTGTTTCGCTTAACAAGTCAAGATCAAGAACGCATGTTAACTTTATTAGATGAAATCAATCAAGATGTCCTTTTAGTCAGCGAACAAATCATTAAAGAAGCTAATAAACTTTATGATTCACCTATTTCAGAATCGATATATATCGCATTAACTGACCATATAAATTATGCCATCGAACGCACACATGAAGGTTTTGATATCAAAAATCCATTACTTTATGAAATACGCACGCTTTACCCCAAAGAATATGACGTAGCCCGTGATGGATTACACAAAATCAATCAATATTTCAATGTAACGTTGCCAAAAGATGAAATTGGATTTATTGCTATGCATATTGTGAATGCTAGTTTAGATGAAAATATTGCAAATATTTATGAAATTACTAAAATCACTAAAAGTATTGTTGATATTGTTCGTTATCATTTCAATCTCTCTATCAACGAAGATGAACTCAATTATTCTAGATTTATGACACACCTTAAGTCTTTTAGCCAAAGGCTAATTAATCAACAATCTTTAAGTGAAGTTACAGATGAAAACTTACTTGATGTTTTAAGACAAAAGTATGCTAAATCCGATGTTTGTGTCGATAAAATAGCAGATTTTTTATTCAAACATTATAACCACAAAATATCTAACGATGAACGTGTTTATTTAATCTTGCATATCGCAAGACTGTTAAAATAGTAAATGTAAGCGTTGACATTTATTTTTATAGAGACTATACTGTGTTTAAACTTATATATTGTTACTTTTGACGTTGCTATCAACGTTTGGGGTTGTAACTTTAAGTAGGCAAAACCCAGAGTAATGCATTACGAACCTTTTGTGTAGGGACGTATGTGTATTATTCTGGGTTTTTTTATTTTTTAGCTTATTACTTGTTTTCAAACTGCTTTAATTTCATTGAGTGGCCACTCAAAATAACATTCAAAAACATGATGTAGCTAGGAAACTAATTAAAAATTGAGGTGAATGAACCAATGAAATATGAAAATTTAGCACAAGAAATTGTTGAAAAAGTTGGTGGTGAAGAAAACATCAACTCGCTTACACATTGTATTACACGCTTACGCTTCAAACTAAAAGATGAGAGCAAAGCCGATACAGAATTTTAAAAAAATCATGATGAAATTGTAACAGTTATGCAATCTAGCGGACAATACCAGGTTGTGATTGGTAACCATGTTCCCGATGTTTACGATGCAATTACTAAAGTGACTCATCTTGATTCAGCTAGTGATGATCAATCACAAGAGAAAGGATCAGGTAACATATTAAATCGATTTATTGATTTAATTTCAGGTATCTTCCAACCGATTCTTGGTATTCTTGCAGCTGCTGGGATGATTAAAGGTTTTGCTGCATTATTCTTAGCACTTGGCTGGTTAACAGAATCATCTGGAACATATCAAATATTATTTGCATTAGGTGACGCGTTATTCTATTTCTTCCCAGTATTTTTAGGTTTTACTGCTGCCAAAAAGTTTGGTTCCAATCATTTTATTGGCATGGCTATCGGGGCAGCAATTGTGTATCCAACTTTAGTTTCTGCAATGGAGTTTGGAGCAAAAGGCGCGCATACACTTTTCGGTGGTACAATTTTTGAAGTCGAATCAAATTTATCTTTTTTAGGAATTCCAGTAATTTCTATGAATTATACATCTAGTGTTATTCCTATTATAGTAGCTATCTATTTTGCGAGTATTTGGGAAAGAAAATTAAAACGTATTATTCCTGATGTTGTCAAAACATTCTTTGTCCCATTTTTCACCTTGCTAATCATTGTTCCGATAACATTTATCGTAATCGGACCAATATCTTCATGGGTTGCTAATTGGATTGGTTCAGGAGCAATAAACATCTATGGCTTAAGTCCTATATTAGCCGGTTTGCTATTAGGTGCATTTTGGCAAGTCTTTGTCATATTTGGTATTCATTGGGGTCTAGTTGCATTTATGATCAATAATGTTTCTACGTCTGGTTACGATATCATTAACCCCTTAATATTCGCCGCTTCATTTGCTCAAACTGGAATCGTTATTGGGCTTTTCTTAAAAACTAAAAATACTAAACTAAAATCGATATCTTTACCAGCAGCTATATCTGGCATTTTTGGTGTAACAGAGCCTGCAATTTACGGTGTTACTTTACCAAGAAAAAAACTCTTTATTTATAGCTGTATCATTAGTGGATTGTTTAGTGGTTTCATAGGTTTCGCAGGTACCAAAATGTATTTTATGGGAGGCCTTGGTATCTTTGGTTATACTACGTTTATCGGAGAAAGTGGATTGAACTTTGCATTCTGGGCAACTATTATCGCTTCATTGTTAGCCGTATTAGTGGGTAGTATCGTTGGGTATCTTGTGCACTCTGATAAAAATGAACAAGAAGTCCAAGCTACTGCACCAGAATCAGAACAACAAAAGGATGATGCCAAAAATAATGCATCAAGCGCTTCAGTTGATGAAGCTATTACTGAACCAAAAGATGATTTTATTGTATCTCCTGTCTCTGGTGAAATGAAAAACCTTGAACTTGTAGATGACCCTGTATTCTCATCTCTTGCAATGGGCAAAGGGATTGCTATTAAACCATCATCTGATACGATTATTGCACCATTTGAGGCAACAGTAGAAAGTTTATTCCCTACTGGTCATGCAATCGGCTTAAAATCCAAAAATGGTACAGAATTGCTTATCCATATCGGCATCGATACCGTGAAACTAGACGGCTTAGGTTTTAAGCCACTCGTAAGCCAAGGAGATACAGTTACAGTCAACCAGCCACTTATACAGTTTGACTCACAAAAAATACAAGAAAATGCATATGATGACACTGTAATGATAGTAGTAACAAACACAAACGCAACCAAAGACGTTGTGATAGAAGAACAACAAACAGTTAAAGAAAGAGATTCATTAATTTCTGTCATTTATTAAATATAAGGAGGCAATATCATGTCAGTATTAGGCAAAGATTTTTTATGGGGTGGCGCTATCGCCGCGAACCAAGTTGAAGGTGCGTACGATAAAAATGGTAAAGGGCTTAGTTTGGTAGACCTACTACCAGCAGGAGAAGCGCGTAAAGAACCACTATTCAACCCAGCTAAAGGACTGAATAACACTTTTGATTTTTATCCTAGTCATCAATCAATCGACTTTTATCACCATTATGAAGAAGATATCAAATTATTCGCCGAAATGGGTTTTAAAGCATTACGCTTTTCAATCTCTTGGCCAAGAATTTTTCCAAATGGTGATGAAACAGAACCAAACCAAAAAGGCTTGGCTTTTTATGATAAAATCTTCGAAACTTTAGAAAAATATGGTATTGAGCCCATTGTTACAATCAATCATTTTGATACACCATATTATTTAGCTAAAAATTATGGTGGATGGTATAACCGTAAAACCGTAGATTTCTTTTTAAATTATGCAACTGTCCTATTTAAGCGATATAGTAACCAAGTTAAGTATTGGATTACGCATAATGAAATTAACATGATTTTACACATTCCTTATATTGGTGGTGGCTTAATTATTCCAGATAATGAAAATAAAAATCAGGTTATGTACCAAGCCGCACATCATCAACTTATCGCATCAAGCTTAGCCACGAAAATCGCTAAAGAAATTGACGATACAAATCAAATAGGTTGTATGTTGGCTGCTGGTGATGTATATCCAAATACGTCTCATCCAAATGATGTGATGGCTGCACTTTCTAAAAATCGAGAACAATATATCTTTATAGATGTTCAAACTCGTGGTGAATACCCTAACTATAGTAAACGTATGTTTGAAGATTTAGATGTTTCCATCGATAAACAAACTGGTGATGATGAAATTTTAAAACAATACACAGTGGACTATATTTCATTTTCTTATTATTCAAGCCGACTTGAAAGCGGTGATGATGAAATCAACCAAAACAAAGAAGCTGGTAATGCTTTTGCTTCTCTTAAAAATCCATACTTAGAAGCATCAAATTGGGGCTGGCAAATTGATCCCGTAGGATTACGCGTGACAATGAATCAAATATATGACCGCTATCAAAAACCTTTATTCATCGTAGAAAATGGCTTAGGTGAAATTGATAGACTTGAAGATGATGGCAGTATTCATGATACTTATAGAATTAAATATTTAAGTGACCACTTAAATCAAATGATCGAAGCGGTAAAAGATGGCGTCCCACTCCTTGGATATACTTCATGGGGTTGTATAGATTTAGTTTCAGCAGGTAGTGGAGAAATGAAAAAGCGTTATGGTTTTATTTATGTTGATAGAGACAATCAAGGAAATGGTTCATTAAATAGATACCGTAAAGATTCATTCTATTGGTATCAAAAGGTTATTCAAAGTAATGGCGAAAATTTATCATACTAATTCAAAAAAAGTGAGTGAGGTATTTAACATGGAAAATATTAAAGGTTTTAAAAAGAATTTTTTATGGGGTGGCGCAACCGCAGCTAACCAAATAGAAGGCGCATTTAACATTGATGGTAAAGGTTTGTCGAGTGCTGACTTTTCAGAATATGTTCCTAAAAGTCAACGCACAGGTGATAATCATATGGAAGTAACATCAGATTTCATTGATAAAGTTAAATCAGGTCAGTACCAAGGCCACTTCCCTAAACGTGTTGGTATAGATTTTTATCATAACTATAAAGAAGATATTAAGTTGTTTGCTGAAATGGGATTTAAAGCATTTAGAATGTCTATCAATTGGTCACGTATTTTTCCAAAGGGATACGAAAATGAGCCAAACGAAGCGGGGCTTGCATTTTATGATGATGTGTTTAAAACATTAAAATCATATAATATTGAACCTGTTGTAACTTTAAGCCATTATGAGACACCTTTTGGTTTAACTGAAAAATATAATGGTTGGATTAATCGTAAGGTCGTTGATCATTTTGTTCACTATGCCGAAACGGTCTTCAATCGTTATAAAAATGATGTAAAATATTGGATAACATTTAACGAAATCAATGTGATTAATATCTCACCTTTTACAGGAGCTGGTATCATTTCAGATAAATTAGATCATCCTATTGCAGCTTCGTATCAAGCACTTCATCATCAGTTTGTAGCATCAGCGTTAGCTACTCAAAAATTAAAAGAGATTGACCCAAGTGCACAAATGGGTTGTATGATCGCAAGGATGAAACATTATCCATATACTTGTAATCCACAAGATGTATTAAAAGCACAACAAGAAGACCAAATGAATTTAATGTATACTGACGTACAGGTTAGAGGGGAATATCCTAATTTTTACAAACAATTTTTAACAGATAACGGCATTGAATTAGATATTCAAGATAATGATTTAGATATCATTAAACAACATACAGTTGACTATCTATCATTTAGCTATTATATGTCGATGTTGTCATCTGTAGCTCCAGAAGGACAAACAACTCAGGGCAACTTGATGAACAGTTTAAAAAACCCTTACTTAGAAGCTTCTGATTGGGGTTGGCAAATTGATCCAATCGGCTTAAGAATTGTTTTAAATGAATTGTGGGATCGCTATAGAGTGCCATTATTTATAGTTGAAAACGGCTTAGGTGCAGTTGATGAAGTTGTTGATGGAAAAATTCACGATGACTATCGCATAGACTATCTAAGTAAACATATGGCTGAAGCAAAAAAAGCTGTCGAAGATGGTGTGGACTTAATAGGCTATCTCTCTTGGGCGCCTATCGATCTGATTTCAATGTCTACAAGCGAGATGTCAAAACGTTATGGCTACATTTATGTTGATCAAGATAACTATGGTAACGGAAGTATGAAACGTATGAAAAAAGATTCTTTTGAATGGTACAAAAATATTATCTCAACGAATGGAGCGTCATTATAGTTTCATAAAATACGCATTTCAATGCAATCAATATGAATACAGATAAAAATGCTGAGACTTTCTATCGTCTCAGTATTTTATCGTATATGATGCAATTACAAGTATTGTTTTGTTTGGCGATCAATATCTAATGCAGTTGTATATTTCGGCTTTTCTTTTCTAAATAGATATGCACCATTACGTATCGAAGCAAGACAGTCAACACGTCGACGTTGCGCTTCAAATACATTTGGTGCATCCAACACGATAAAGTTTGCTGGCTTGCCTTCTGATAAACCGTAAACTTCATCTAAATGCATTAATTTTGCACCGTTATAAGTAATTAAATCGAAATTACGTGGAAAATCTTCTTCTCGCATTAATTGTGTGGCATGCAAGCCATTGTCTAAAATATTCATTAAATTACCTGATCCCGCTGGGTACCATAAATCAACAATTGAATCTTGACCAAAAGCCACATTAATAGCATTATCTACAAACTCTTTGACACGTGTTAATCCTCTTCTTTTTGGATAACTATCTTGTCTGCCTTGTAAATATAAATTTTCAGTTGGGCAAGAGACAAAGTTTAAACCTGATTGGCGAAATAGCCCCATCATTCGAAATGCATAAGCATCATCAGCTGAACCAAATGAACAAGTATGTGAAGCTGTCGTAGCATTTCCATAACCTTGTTTCATCACTTCTGCATTTAATATTTCTAAGAAACGCGCTTGTACGTCATCTGTTTCATCACAGTGTACATCAATTAATTTATCATATTGGATAGCGAGTCTAACGATTTCTTTAATTGATTTCGCTCCTGCTTCTGGACTCCATTCATTGTGTGGAATACCACCGACACAATCTGCACCTAATTTTAAGGCTTCTTCAATTAAATCACGGCCTGTTTTACCTTGCTCTTCAAAAGCATACATACCATTTTGAGGAAATGCCACAACCTGAATCGTAATATTATCTTTCAATTCATCCCTTACTTCAAGCGCTGCTTTGATACCTGTTAAATCAGGATCTGTACAATCCGTTTGAGCACGAATATATTGTGTTCCGTAGCTCGCTACGTCGTTGACTGCTTGACGCATACGCGATTTCATTTCTTCTTTTGTAGTGCCTTTTTTATAATCATTCCATAAATCAATAGCCTCAAACAATGTTCCAGATGTGTTTTTAATTTGAGGATTTTGTCCTGTAAAATAATAATCTAGATGAAGATGAGCATCAACATATGGTGGCAAAACTAAAGCACCTTCTAAATCAATCACTTCATCCGCTTCATCAAGATTCTTGCCAAATGCTTTAAACTTACCGTTTTCAACTAAAATTTCTGAAGCTTCATCATACTTATAAATTGATGCATTAATGAATTTTTTACGCATTCATAAAACCCCCTATACCCTTCTACCATAAGTCTTAATACGTTTTTAAGCAATTATTACCCAGTGAATATGGTTGAAATGAACACCAATTTATTAGATTTAGCAGACTTTATGACAAAAAATCTGCTGACACATGCCACAATTAAGTCGTGGTATCAGCAGATAAATTGAACGATTTGTTTATAATTCATAGATTATATTGGGAAATTTTATGCGCATCTTTACTGAACAAATTTTTGAAAAATGCAGTAAATTTATTGTCGTCTTTTTTAACTGTGGCATCTACTTGAGGCGCATGTGTACCTTTAATAAATTGACGCTTATAGGCTACATATACTTTGCCTTCTTTATTCACATTAAACTTTAACTGATCCATTTTTTTAGGAACTACATCATATAAATCTTGCTTAACTTGGTACGTTTTTCCGTTAATTTCGTGTTCTCCTTCACTTAACACTTTTCGATATTCATATTTGTTAAATTGTTTATTCATAATGGCATTAGCAATTTTATGGCGTGCATTTTTAGCTTTCATACTAGGAAATGGTTTCACATTGAGTATCGCTTCATTGAGACGTAAACCATTACGTTTACTTGTTAACGCTAAACTATAACCTTCATCGCTTGTTCCTGTTTTCAATCCATCTGCACCTTTTAATTCAAATCGTTGTCCCTTTAAAGAAATATTTTTTGTTTTTAATTCTGTTCCAAATTGTTTATCCGTTGTTTTAGAACTATATTTTAAAATCTTAGGATGATCTTTTAATATATTTTGCATTAGAATGGTCATATCATCTGCAGTAGTTTGTGTTTTGCGCTCTTTTTGATATTGCTTTGGAGCATATTGCTGTAAAAGATGATTATCTGCACCTGTAGGATTCACAAAATGCGTATGGTTCATACCGAGTTTTTTCGCTTTATGGTTCATTTCATCTGTGAATTTTGATGTTGAACCACTCACCTTCTCACCCAAAATAAGTGTAGCTGCATTGCTTGATTCTAAAGTGATTTGTCTAAGAAATTGATTAATAGAGTAAGACTTTCCTCTCTCTAAAGGTACACTAGCTAAATCAGGTAATACAGACATATTTGCATAATCTGAAGTGATTTTTATTTTGTCTGTACCTTTTATATCACCGTTTTCTATCGCATCTAATGTCAAATACATCGTCATCATTTTGGTCAACGAAGCTGGATCAGTTACTTTTTCCGCTTTATCTTGATATAAAATTTGACCTGTTTGAGCTGTCACGCTAACACTTTCTGGTTTGTATTTAACACTTTGCTTAGGACTCGCTGATTTTTCTGTTTCAGCAGTTATTGTAGCTATTGGTGCAATAGCAGTTAACGTAAGCAACCAACTTAGCATCACCACACTTAATTTCTTAAACAATGATGACCATTCCTCTCTAAAAATTTATATTAAATAATCAAGCACACTTCAAGTTTAATCTTATTTTTTTGGATATAGGTTTAAGTACTCTTCTAATGTTTCATTACTTTTATATAATTTTTTAGCTGTATCTTTCCCAACATATCTGATATGCCACGGTTCATATTGGTAACCTGTAATATGCGTTTTATTCTTCGGATATCTGATGATAAAACCGTACTTGTAAGCATTATCTTTGAGCCACTGCCCTTCCTTAGTCTTACCAAAAGAAGTTTTAAAGTTGGTATCTGTGTTCTCAGAAACGATATCGTATGTCAGTCCAGTTTGATGTTCTGAATGGCCTGGCTTCGCACTGTATTTATTGGCTGCTTCTTCTCCATCTCTTTGAACATATTGATCAAATAACTGTTCTTGGCTTTGGTAACTTCTGAAACCACTGGCATTTGATAATTGAAATCCTTGATTATTACCATCATTTAAAAGTTTGTGTAATGCATCACGCGCTTCTTTATTTTCTCCAGGATTAAAATGTTCTGGTAACGAAATATCTTTGTTCACAATTAAAATATCATCAATATACGTTACACCATGCTTCACTTCTTTATGATGCTTATTTTCACTATTGTTACTTTGCTGTTTTTCATGATTTTTACTGTCTTTATGCTCAGATTCATTGTCTTGGGCAGAACATCCAACTAAGACTAAACACAACATGATAATCAATAATTTAAATTTATTCATTGTTACTCCTTTTTAAAAAGTATAATCAAAACAAATATTGACGGACAATAAAATAGTTTTAAAAACAATTGCAATTAACATTAATATAACACGCTGTATATAAGAGACAAGTATTTTATTGAATTTATTAATATTTCAAAACACAACTATCAACCTTCAAAATGAAAAACAACATTATAAAAACAGTTACCCTGCTGTGGTTAAGCAATGACAACTGTTTTATCGTACATTCTGTATTTTATAAAATATGCTTATTACTAAATATGTTAGAGAGTCACGGGTAAAAATTATATTATTTAGTATGCCCGATGTCTTGAAATAACTTTTTATAATTTTCTACAGCTTTATCATGACTAAGCTCTGATCTCGTCTGTACGCAATTAAATGGTTCATCTATTATTTTAGCCATACAATCAGCAAATGCTTTAATATTATCCGGCTCAACGAGATATCCATTCGTACCATGATTTATAATCTCTGACGGACCATACCTAACATCATAAGCAATGACTGGACAACCGACTTCGATACTCTCCATTACTGTTAAGCCAAATCCTTCAAATTTACTTGTTAAAAGTGAAGCTTTTGATTGTTGAAATTCTTTCAAAGGATTATTCGTAAAATCATTGATGTCTACTTTATCTTGAATACCAAATTGATCAATTAAATCCAACAACACCTTTTTCTGTCCATCTTCATCCATACCAAATATGGATAATTTCGTATCATACCCATAATCTAAAAATTGTTTATACGCTTTAATTAAATGGTCTACTTGTTTTTGAAGACCTAATCTACCTATAAAAATAAATCGGTCTAATTTATTTTCGTTTGCATGTGATTTATATGTTTTAATCGAATGTGGGATTACTGATAATTGTCTTTCATCTAATGTAACTTGGCTAATAATATCTTCTTTTTGCTTTTCAGTTAATATTAAATATTTTTCTACTTTTTCAGAATGATTTAACGCAAATTTATATGAACCTTTCATTTGTTGTCCATTCAAATGACTATTATGAAAAACCAAAATATTTTTAGTTGCATGTGTTTGATTTAATAATGGTTCATCTAAAAGTCTGGCATCATTAAATATCACATCACCATCACTGAAGCGATGGTCAAAATAATATTTAAATAAGGCTTTTTCACTACTGAAGGATAAATAAGGTCTATCATTTTTATAAAGTTGTATATAATCTAAACTTTCTTGTTCTGTATTAAAAAACTTTTTACAATATATAACGCCTTGTGTATCAAAGTAGAGCTCACATAATTTTGAAAAAGGGTTATGTGTGTAAAAAATCTTTCTATGCAATTGACCAAATTTATTGTATTCCCAACGTTCTAATCGTTTTTTACTAATAGATGACATAAAATCTTCAAATTGAACTATATTACTATTGTTATAATATTTTCTGTACAATACGTAATCACCATTTTTATAATATCTCATAACATTGCCACCATTAAAACTTTTACTTTCCAATCCTTTGAGTTCACGGTTCATCGTTTGATATTTAGGTTGTTTTTTAAATTTAGTCTTCGGTATTTCTAATAGTTTGAAGCCACTTAACCAATCGTATATATTTTCAAATTCTGTATGCTCTGTCACTTTTTCCTCGTTTATAAACTTTTCATAAACAGATGGGTAATTGGCATTATAATTCGTTGTTACAATTTTACTTTTGATCCCTAATTCACTATCTATTAATTTTATTCGACTTAGCAATGCCTTAGTTCTACCTCCATGTACTGGTGGTAATGTGCTTGTTATTGTATATATCATGATTTCCCCTCATTTTCATACCTATAGTGTAGTATTTATATCGTTTGCCTTAATAAATTTAAAAACTAATCATTTATATTGTACATTTCATTTATTATTTACTAGTTATTATAAACTAATATGTATTACACACCTAATATTATTTGTAATTGTAACCTCTTTTTTCTCGTATGAAACTTTTTAATTTATTTATCTAGTATAAAAAGATGTATTAAATTACTAAATTAATTTTATTTTTCGAATACATTCGTTACTATATGATTAAATATAAAAATATTTAGACAACGGAGTTGAGTATAATTGTTAACATTAAAGCATTTAATAGATATGAAACAGCATGCTAATAAAATTTCAATGGTTACAGCTTATGATTACCCTAGTGCAAAACAAGCAGAAACTGCACAAATCGATACTCTTTTAGTTGGAGATTCTTTGGGTATGACGGTGTTAGGTTATGAAAGTACGGTTCAAGTAACGATGTCAGATATGATCCATCATGCGAAAGCAGTGCGTCGCGGTGCCCCTAATACCTTTATGATTGTTGATGTTCCTTTTGGTGCTGTTGGTATTAGTGAACACTCTGATTTAGAAAATGCTATAAATTTATACAAGCAAACAAATGCAAATGCAATTAAAGTCGAAGGCGCACATTTAATTGATTTTATAAACAATTGCCAGAACATCGGTATACCAGTCGTTTCACATTTAGGACTTACCCCACAAAGTGTTGGTATCACTGGATATAAGATGCAAGCCAATACAAAAGAAACCGCACAACAACTCATAAACGATGCTTACGCTGTACAACAAGCTGGCGCTATCATGCTCGTTTTAGAAGCTGTTCCGAGTGATTTAGCTGCACAAATCACCAAAAATTTAGACATCCCAGTGATTGGTATAGGTGCAGGTAAAGATACTGATGGACAAGTATTGGTCTATCATGATGTACTCAATTATGAAGTTCCTCATCAAGCCAAATTCGTAAAGCAATATGGAGATTTTTCCAGTGGCATAACCGCTTTAATGCAGTATCATAAAGAAGTCAAAAACGAAATATTTCCTGATGTTTCACACACTTATAAAAAACAAATTATGGATGAGGTATCAGAATGACAACATTAATTACATCTATCAAAGAAATGAGTAAAATAAGTACAAATTTAATAAAAAACAATCACTCCCTCGGCTTTGTTCCAACGATGGGGGCTTTACACGAAGGTCATTTAGAAATGATGTCACAATCAGTAAAGGAAAATGACATTACAATCATCAGTATTTTTGTAAATCCATTACAATTTGGACCAAATGAAGATTTTGATGCGTACCCTAGAAATATAGACCAAGATAAAATTAAGGCAGCGTCTGTTGGTGTAGACTATATCTTTTATCCTACAGTAGAAGAGATGTACCCAGAAAAACCCACGATAACGTTAAATGCTGGTAGACTCGCCACTGTTTTAGAAGGTGCACAACGCCCTGGCCATTTCAATGGTGTCATCACAGTTGTTAACAAATTATTTAATATTATTCGACCACATCGTGCGTATTTCGGCAAAAAAGATGCGCAGCAACTAGCTATCGTTGAAAAAATGGCCGTAGATTTTAATCACCCAATAGATATCATTGGTGTTAATACAGTACGTGAATCAGACGGTCTCGCTAAAAGTTCACGCAATGTTTATTTGGCGCCTACAGAACGACAAGAAGCGCCAGCACTATATAAAAGTTTACAGTTAGCCAATGAACAATACCTTCAAGGAGAACGTAATTGTGCCAAATTAATAGACATAGCCAAAACTTATATTAAACAGCATACATCCGGTAATATAGAAACAGTAGCTATATATAGTTATCCAGAATTAGAAGCAATCACTCACATTAATGGAAAAATTTTCATTTCCCTTGCAGTAAAATTCAACAAAGCACGTTTAATAGATAATATGATTATCGGAGATTAATTAACTGGATAATAAAACTAATACTCGTATATACACAAAAAAACCTCTTATTTGCACTATATTGTGAATTAAGAGGTTTTATATATATTATAATTTAATTAACACTTCTCCTATGTCGACTGCACCGTCATGTGTTGTTTTAATCTCGTGTTCTCCTGAATTAGTTACGATAATAGGCGTAATGTCACTTTTCGCATGCGTTTTAATATAGTCTAAATCTACAGTCATAAGTGATTGACCTTTTACAATCGTCTCTCCAGAATCTACATGTACTGTAAAACCTTCCCCTTGCAATCCAACAGTCTCTAAACCAAAGTGAATTAACACTTCTACACCTGATTCAGATTTTAAACCTATCGCATGTTTGGTAGGGAAGACTAACTCCACTGTACCATCAAATGGTGCCACAACCTCTCCATTATCCGGATAAATCGCAAGACCATCACCCATTAATTTATCACTAAATACTTGGTCTGGCACTTCATTTAACGGTACTGTACGTCCTTTAAGTGGTGCATAAATCGTTTCACTTTCGACTGTAACTGATTCATTCATAGCTTCACTTTCAGTCGTTGTCTCCTCTGGTTTTGTAATATTACCAGCGATAATTTGTGCCATATCATGTTTAATTTGATCTGATTTTGGTCCAAAAATTGCCTGCATATTATTGCCTACTTCTAGTACGCCTGAAGCACCTAGCTGTTTCAAACCTTCAACATCTACTTGAGCTTTTTCATTAACTTCTACTCTCAAACGTGTAATACATGCATCAAGGTGTTTAATATTGTCTTTCCCACCCATCGCATCTAAAACTTTAAACGGTAGCTCACTCACTGATACAGAATTATTTTGCATTTCTTTATCTTCTCTACCAGGCGTTTTATAATTTAATTTTTTGATAATAAATCTAAATATAAAGTAATAAAGCACTGCATAAACTAAGCCTACTGGAATAACAAGCCACCAAGCTGTCTTATTAGGTAAGATGTTCAACAGTAAGAAATCAATAAATCCACCTGAGAAGGTATAGCCTAAATGTACATTCAATAAGTACATAATTAAGAAGCCAAATCCATCTAGCACTGCATGAATAAAGAACAAGAGCGGCGCTACAAATAAGAATGAAAATTCCAACGGTTCTGTAATACCCGTAAGGAATGATGTTAAGGCACCTGATAACATCAGACCACCAACCACTTTACGATTTTCTTTCTTCGCTGAATGATAAATTGCTAGAGCAGCAGCAGGTAGTCCAAACATCATTACTGGGAACTCTCCACCCATGAATTTACCAGCTGTCAGTGGTACATTTTCAGTGATTTGAGCAATAAAAATTCGCTGATCTCCATGAATAATTTGTCCAGCCGCATTTTTAAAACTCCCAAACTCAAACCAAAAAGGTGCATGAAAAATATGATGTAAACCAAATGGTATTAACAAACGTTTAATAAAACCAAATAAAAATACTGCTATTCCTGTATTTGATTCTAAGAGACCTTCACTGAATGCATTTAAACCATATTGAATGGTTGGCCAAATCCATGCCATTGGAAATGCAAGAATGAAAGAACACGTTGCCATCATAATTGGCACAAAACGTTTACCAGCAAAAAAACCTAAATAACTTGGCAATGAAATATTATAGAATTTGTTATAACACCATGCAGCAAGTGCACCAATGATAATCCCACCAAACACACCTGTCTGTAAGGTAGGAATACCTAATACATTTGCATAACCACTAGCAGCATCACTGACATTATCTGCTGTAATACCTAAAAATGCTCCCATGGTTTTATTCATAATCATAAATCCTACAAATGCAGCAATCGCAGCTACACCATCTCCGCCAGCTAAACCAATAGCCACACCTAATGCAAAAATCATTGGTAAATTATCGAAAATGACAACCCCTGCACCTTCCATCATTTGTGCAACATGTTGAAATCCATCTGCTTTAATAAATGGAAGGTAAGATTGTAAAACTTCTCCTTGCAAAACTGTTCCAAAAGCCAACAATAAACCCGCCGCTGGTAAGATGGCCACAGGTAACATTAAAGCCTTACCAATACGTTGAAGCTGACCAAAAAATTTCTTCCACATCATATAGTATCCTCCATTTTCAAGAAACTATATAACGTTTATGTACAAAAACATAATACATTATAAGTTCCTATATATTGCGTCAAAACAAGGTTAAAGACACAAAAAAAGGCATGAGTAAATAAACTGAGCTTTTGCTCTGTCTAAGTACTCATGCCTGATCGAATCAGTTACACGTGCTTATTTATTGTTGTGTTAAGTGGCTGATATGTAACGTTAAATAAATAACTTCTGCTTCATATACTGTGACACCTAACTGTTTTTGCATCATTTTCATTATCTTGACAGCAACATTATAGCACAGCGGATAATGCGCTTTCAACATCTTTTCAAATTCGATTTGCGACTTAATCGTTTCGCCTATGCTCAGTCTTCTAATTAAAAATTGAATATGTCTAATAAATCTTTGATATTGTACAGATGTCGTATCAATAGGTTGATGTAAATCATGCTCCACAATTTGAATACATTTACTGATTAAATCATTAATTTTAGTCATTTCGCTCATTGTTAGTTTTTCCATATTAGATGCAATATGTAGTGCTATAAAACCAACCTCATCTTCTGGAAATTGGAGTGACAATACCGAATTGAGTTTATAGATAACCGAAGCAGCTATTTTATAAGCTTCAGGGTATAGATGTCTCGTTTCGATTGCAAAAGGGTTGTTAATGTATTGATTTTGCTTTAATCGTTTATATGCAAATATAATGTGGTCGGTTAATGCTACAATTAAACGATTATCATCAATTTCTAAATCTGTGCTAGTAATCATATTAATTACCTCAATAATCGCTTGAATGACAGAATCATCAGCTTGTTCAATAAGAGCTTTATAATGTTCTTGTTGCTTTTTCTGTTCTAACGCATAAACTTTTTCTATCATTGTCTCATCATCAACAACCATCCCTGGTTTCTTATTGAACCCAATCCCTTTGCCGATAAGGACCACTTCACGTTTTTGATGCATACAAATAATAACATTATTGTTTAATGGTTTCGTAATTTGATATTGACCCATCATATACACCTTTCTTAGTTATTGCTTAAAATTATATAGTATATTTTAACAAATTAAAACTAAGAAGATGTATGGGCCTTCAAAATAATCATATTTTATAAAAAGACTTAGTACGTTTCTATAGCGCGATACGAAAGCTTGTTTAAACGTTGTACTTTTTCTGTCTATATAAACAAACATTCAATAAATTAAGTTTCTGCAAACACTCAATATTTATGATTTCAAATTTTCATAATACGTCTTAGAGTGATTATTGATGCTAAGGTTTTCAATTTGTAATGTTGTGTGCTTGATATTGTGTTTATTTTCCAATAATTTAGAAACATTATTTATTACTTCATACGATTCAATCTCTGATTGACTACTCAGTACAACATGTGCACTCAAGGAAAAATGTTCTGTGGTTATGCTCCACAAATGAAATTCATGAACATCATCAATCCCTTTTATACTTTTCATGTCAGCAATCACTTTATCTGTATCGAACTTTTCAGGTACAGCTTCCATTAATACAAACCAAGCATTTCTAGCAATTTTCCATCCACCGCGTAATATAATTAAGGAAATAACGATACTGATGAGTGGGTCTATCATCTGCCATCCTGTTATGTGAATTAACACAACGGCAACGATAACACCGATTGAGTTTAATAAATCTCCCATAAAATGCCATAATGCGCTTTGAACATTAATATTGTCTTCCTGTTTTAAAGAACGTACAAGAACGATTGTCAATACGATATTAACGAATAAACCAATCGTGGCTATGATAACCATAACACCACTTTCAATTGGTTGCTGATAAATCATACGTTTAACTGCTTCATACAGGATCCATAATGAAATAATCATTAACGCTAAACCATTTAAAAAAGCAGCTAATATTTCTAGCCTCAGATAGCCAAATGTAAAACGTGACGTAGGTTTTTTCGTTGCAAAATATATCGCAACCATTGACAAACTTAATGCGATAACATCACTTAACATATGAAACGAATCAGATAACAATGCTAAAGAATTTGAAAGTACGCCACCAACAAACTCTACTATGGTAAATATCAGTGTAATAAAGAAAGTTATCCACAGTGTTAATTTAGAGTTTTGTTGCTTTTTCCGATGATCAACATGATGAAAATATTCTCTTCTACTCAATAACTTTAGCCTCCCATTTACTTTAGCTACTCTAAATTATACCCTCTCCCCCAAATAATTTATACTATTATTTTTAATTAAAATATATTTATTATTGAATTGTCTTGGTTTTATATAACCAAATTTTCCATAAACAATAGCTATAGCGCAATTAAACCATTCATTTTACTTATCCATTGAACAAATGTAAGCTAATTATGATATGCAAAAGGGAGGCAAATATATGTTAAAAGACAAAATTACAATCATTTCAGGTGCAGCGAGTGGCATTGGATTGGAAATTGCTAAGGTATTTTTAAATGAAGGTGCAAAAGTTGTATTTACCGATATTAATCAAGAAGCATTAAATCATGCAGTTGAATCATTTAAAGCAAATGGCTTTGATTGTATGGGTTTTACTGCTGATGTTTCTAATGAAAAAGATGTAGAAGCATTAGTAGATGAAACCGTAAAACAGTATGGCCAGATTGATATTTTAATTAACAACGCAGGTTTGCAAAACGTGGCAAATATTGAAGATTTTCCAACTGATAAATTCAAACAAATGATAGATATTATGCTAGTTGGTACATTTATTATGACAAAGCATGTACTTCCAATAATGAAGAAACAACAATATGGACGAATTTTAAATATGTCTTCGATCAACGGGCTCGTTGGTTTTTCTGGCAAATCTGCCTATAACAGTGCCAAACATGGCATCATTGGTCTAACAAAAGTTACAGCTTTAGAGGCAGCTGAAGATGGTGTGACAGTCAATGCAATCTGTCCTGGATATATCGATACACCACTTGTTCGAGGCCAAATGAACGACCTTGCCAAAACAAGAAATGTGAGTGTTGAACAAGTATTAGAAGAAGTATTATTCCCACTCATTCCACAAAAACAACTTGTGAATATTCAAGAAGTTGCTGACTATGCTGTGTTCATCGCTAGTGATAAAGCTCAAAGTGTCACTGGACAATCAATCGTAATTGATGGCGGCTATACAGCACAATAATTTTTAACAATAACAAAGACGATGACTTTACAAATTTTAAGTAAAGTAATCGTCTTTTTATACTATAAATCCAAATCAGTTTTGCAACGGTACAACTATATATTAGAGCATGCGCGAACATTACGCGCAGACAAACCGAAGACTAACCGTATGTGTTAAAGCTTGTGTTATCTATCTCGCCACTGTCAATTTTTATATAGGTTCATGAATTGAATACTGTTTTAACTAATCTAAGGTTACTTGACTCATTTAATTGTCAAAATGAGTCCCAACCATGTCATTATTTATAACCTTGTTACCTATTATATTTGAATCATTAATTAAGACATTTTAATAATAATTCTACCGGCATCGCCATTTGCTAATTGATCAAAACCTTTATTAATCTGATCTAATGAGATGACATCACTGATTAATGGATCAATATTAAGCCTGTTTTGACGATATAAGCTCACAAATCTTGGTATATCACGATCAGGAACACAACTTCCCACATATGAACCTTTAACCGTTCTCTCTTCAGCAGCTAAAGTTACTTGTGGAAATGAAAATTCTGCTTTTGGATCAGGTAAACCTGTGGTCACTGTTGAACCACCACGTTTTGTTATCGCATATGCTACTTGCATCGCAGGTACCACACCTGCTGTTTCAAACACGTATTCAGCACCACCTGTTACATATGCTTTAACATCATCAATCACATTTTCATCACTTGAGTTAAACACTGCTGTTGCACCTAAAGTTTTAGCAATTTCAAATTTGTCCTCGTTAATGTCTAAAGCAATAATTTCATTAGCACCAGCCAGTCTTGCACCTATTATGGCATTTAGTCCAATGCCTCCAAGCCCCACTACCGCTACGTTACTACCCGGCCTAATCTGAGCTGTATTTATAACAGCACCTATACCTGTAATGACAGCACAACCAAACACTGCTGCCCGTTCATAAGGAATTTCTGGATCTATTTTCACTATTGAATTTTCTGAGACAACAGCATATTCTGAAAATCCTGAAACACCTAAATGATGGTGTATGACATCTTTTTCTTTAGATAAGCGGAACCCACCTTCTATCATTTCACCCGTCTCATTGGAAGCTGCACCATTTTCACATAATGCAGGTCTTCCTTCACGACATGGTATACATTTACCGCAGCTAGGGATAAAAGTACAAACAACGTGGTCTCCAATTTCAAAATCACTAACGCCTTCACCTAATTCTATAATTTCACCTGCTGCTTCATGGCCAAGCGCCATAGGCATTGGTCTTGGACGGCTCCCATTAATCACTGACAAATCAGAATGACATAAACCCGCGGCATGAATTTTAATGAGCACTTCATTCTGTTTTGGGGCATCGAGGTTTAAAGTTTCTATTTTTAAAGGCTCCGTTTTTTCATAAGGCCCTTCAACTCCCATTTCATATAATACTGCTGCTTTTGTTTTCATTGCTTCACACATCCTTTATTCATAATAACCATCCGTAGATTTTCTAAAAGATTCAAATTGGTTACCATCATGTCCAAACCAAATTTCTGCATTCTTTTCTTGAGCAAGGCGCTTAATATATTCCACAGAATTTGCCCATCCAACTGAATCATAAAGAATACCAGGTGGTTGTAATTTAGGTTCCATACTTTCTTGTGTGTAAATGGCATCAGAAGCTAATATGAGTGTCCCTAACTCTTCAGTTTCAATTTCCAGTCCAATCATTCCCCAGGCATGTCCACTACCAAAGTTGAGTACTTTCACACCATCTACAAGGTTTAGATGTGCTTGATCTCGCGCTATAGTTTGCCAAGTCAAATCACTTTTAATCCAAGCGTCGATATCACTCCAAATGTACGCACCTTCTTGTTGGTTACGCGCATAGCACTTCATCGCACCACTGAATTCATCGTCGTGAACAATAACAGTTGCGTTTGTAAAATATTCTAAACAACCAGCATGATCAAGATGTAAATGGGAAGCTACTACTATATCCACATCTTTAGGATCAACACCTAATTGTTCTAGTCTGTTTGGTAAGTGACATGATTCATCAGAAAAATAAGGGAAAGCTTTTTGTGTTGCATTAATCCATCGTCCTTCCTCTCCCATTGAATTCGGATTACAAGCAGTATCAAATAATATCTTAGCATCAGGATGATCTATAAAAACGGTATAAATCGGAAATTCATGTAGTTCATTTTCTTTATTTGGATTATCTAATGTCGCTTGGTTTGAATTTGCGATCATTAAATTTTTATCCATTTTCATTCGCCCATTATCCAACACATAAATTTTCATACGTTCTTTTTTTATATTCACCATACTAATCACCTCTTAGTATAATATTACACTAAAATGTAAGGGTTTTCCATAAATATACTAATACTTGCACTCAACACTTATATAAAAATGAATTATTACATTTTCACTTGAAATTCAATCAACTTTTAACACTTTTCTACGTATAAATGCGATTTGTTCATATCACACAAAACAAATATCATACTTTGGCACTTTTTACATACCCAAAACACCAAATAATGCTAAACTTAAATTAAAAATTGTGAATGTTTTCACATAATAGGAGGAGACGATTTTTATGAAGAAGATTTTTATCGCAGGTGCTATCCCAGAAGCCGGACTTAAACAACTTGAACAACATTTTGATGTAGATATGTACACTGGTGAAACGCTAATTTCCGAAGAATTATTAATAGAAAAAATTAAAGACGTTGATGCATTAATCACTTTATTATCTACTAACGTGAGCCGAAAAGTTATTGAAACTGCACCAAAATTAAAAATCATAGCTAACTATGGTGCTGGTTTTAATAATATTGATATTGAAGCTGCGCGTGAACACGATATCAATGTGACAAACACGCCCATTGCTTCAACCAATTCAACTGCAGAGTTAACAATGGGTATTCTACTTGCTGTGGCTCGACGTATTCCTGAAGGAGATCAACTTTGCCGTAATGAAGGATTTAACGGTTGGTCACCGTTATTCTTTAGAGGACGTGAAGTATCTGGTAAAACAATTGGTATTATAGGATTAGGTGAAATTGGTACTGCCGTTGCAAGACGTGCTAAAGGTTTTGATATGAATGTCCTTTATTCAGGCCCTAAACGTTATGAAGATAAAGAAGCTGAATTAAATGCAGAATATGTTACACAAGACGAACTTTTAAAACGTTCAGACTTTGTAACTTTAAACTGCGCATATAATGAAAAGTTAAAACACATGATTGACTATAATGCGATCAAAAAAATGAAACCAACTTCATATTTAATCAACGCATCAAGAGGACCAATTGTTTATGAAGAAGAATTAGTAAAAGCACTAGAAGAAGGTATTATTGAAGGTGCAGCACTTGATGTGTTTGAGTTTGAACCACAAATTACTGAAGTACTGAAATCAATGAAAAACGTAGTTATCACACCACATATTGGCAATGCGACATTCGAGGCAAGAGACATGATGGCTGACATTGCAGCATCTAACGTAGTGAAACAACTTAGCGGTGAACAACCAAACTATATTGTAAACTAACAGGAGTGAAAAATATGCCACAAACATCCAATCGTTTTTTTAAAATAAATGAGTTACAACATTTTTCTGACGACGCAGCGAAAAAAACTATATTTTATGAAACACGACATTCAGCTGGTGCGGTTTGGTGTCTTAAACCAGGACAATCATTACCTTGTCACACACATAAAGATGCGGATGATGTTTGGATTGTACTACAAGGCGAAGGTACTTTTTTCACAAATGATAATGAACAAAAACCCATTAAAGCCGGAGATATATTCGTTTCATTCCCAGGAGATGCGCACGGCATGACCAACACTGGTGATGAAGATTTTGTCATGTTAGGTTTTGCTACACCAATGCCATTGGACTTCAACCCATATGAATGTGCACAATAAGCGCGATGTATTTTAATTATTATAAAATTAAAACCACCTGTTTTACGGGTGGTTTTCTTTTGGGCTATAAGTCTGCTTTAGTGGCTAGGACTCTCAAGTGGTATTTAACTTACTTTAATAACCCTTATATGCGCCCTCATATTCTTTAACATGCTTTTTAATCTTATATATTTTTTGTTGATTCATTTATCCCCTATTTTACTAACATCATTCAACTTGTGGGAAGTAGATGTGCTTACATATTTACCAATGATATAATAATGAAGTCGTCGTTCTACTTCTGTGTTTTAACTAACATGGAAGGAGATGACACCATGTTAAACACTCTATTTGTAGTACTTATAGCGCCTATTATAGTAGGCACTATAGTCACGTTGTTTTCACATTGGTTAAATAAGCGTGATAAATAATACGACGGCGACATAACCAAATACACCAAAAAGAGCCCGATAACTATGTCCGTAGTTATCGGGCTCGGTGTTTACCATGTAAACACTCTATTTGTTAATTACATTATAACATCACAGTGAGTAGGAATGCAAAATGCTTTAAGTGCGATACACTAATTAGGAAACATCAAATTTTTTTATGCCTTTTGGAAATGTTTCTTCAAATTTCCCTTTTTCTTTGTATAAATCATACCAGGCCTCTGCAATAGAATCTGGATCACCTATTGTTCCAGGTTCTATCACTGTTCCTATTGCAAGATGTCTTACGATTATCTCTTTATCTTCTAGCTCATTGTAAAGATTTTCAGCATAGTTACGCAATCCAGCTCCTATAATGCCAGCATTTCCAGCAAAAGGTAAGGGGAATATTGTAGATACACCTGTTGTAAATAGGATTGATCCACTTCCTTTATTTATCATATCTGGTAAAACTTCGTTAACTAACTGAATTGATGGGAATAGATAAGTTTTTGACATTTCTGATATACTCTCTGGTGTAGTTTCTAATATATTTGTAAAGCTATCTTCTTTTGCGTAAGGGCTAAACTCTATGACATCTATAGAACCGAATTCAACTTTAATGGCTTGGATAGATTGTTTTAATGCTTCCAAGTCTGTGATGTCAGCTGTAAAAGTTTTCGCCTCAATGTTTAAGTTACTCAGGTTTTCTTGAATAACTTCTAATTTTTCAGTATTTCGAGAGATAGCTGCTACTCTAAATCCTTCAGAACCAAACTTTTTAGCTAGTGATAGCCCTAAACCAGTACCTGCGCCTACAATAACAAACGTCTTCATTTAAGCAGCTCCTTGTTTGTGATATATTAAAGCAACAAAATGTTGCTATAAATAAAATATACAGTTAGTAAAATGATTGAACAATCAACAAACTATACTTAAATGTTGCTATAACAACAAAACTTTTAAATCGTTGAGGAAGTGGTTCAAATGGCAGAAAAAGTAAAAAATTTGAGAATGACACATACGAAACAGTCATTAATTAATGCCTTTTTTAGTTTGGTTAATAAAAAAGATTTTGAGAAAATAACAATCACAGATATCACAAAAGGTGCTCAAGTAAACAGAGCTACGTTTTATGCGCACTTTGAAGATAAATATGATCTAATAGACTATATTATGGAGGATTTTGCTACAGTTTCTATTAAAAACTATATCTCATTTGATATGACTTTTAATCAAGAAAATATAAGCCAACTCATTTTAGCAGTTCATGATTTTTATCAAGAACCTAATATTGAATGCAGAAGCAGCTATGCTGGGTTAGCATTACCTCAAATGAGAGAAAAAATATTAAGAGAATTGAAACTTGTTTTATCAAAGAGCCTGAACGACAATTATGCAGATAGAGAAAAAGCCATATTTGTTCCTATTTTTGCACAAATGATTCATGAAGGTGCATTACAGTTAGTTGATAGTAATAATACGGCAGAGAAGGAAACATTAGCTAAGAAAATTGCATTATTTATAATTGGGAAAGCTTAATCATTTTTAGTTATTGAAAATAAAAAGTCGACAAGCATAAGTGATTCAAGTTGCGAAAAAAGGTATGCATTAAGGACATCCTTTGATTTAACAAATGTTAAAAAAATTATCTTGATTTAATATCTATGAATGCAAATAAATGCTTCTCATAGCGTCTAAACTTTCATAAAATGTAATTGAATTAAAATTTTATCAATTGCACAAGAAAAGAGTGTGGAAATTCACACTCTTTTTATAAAAGGTTTTCTTCTTAGTTTTTCCGTCCATTTTCTTCAAGCTTTGTGGTTGCTTGTTTAAAAAACATATCATAAATAAAAGATAAACCAGCTAATATGAAACCTAATGATAACAAGCCATTTAAATTCTTATTTTCATAGATATTTACTAAACCTAAATTTCCAATCATATTACCGAATTGATTAAGATTAATATTTAAATTCGTATAGTCCAATAATGTTGTTATTAAAAAAATAATTAAAATAATAATAATGGCATCTTTAAGTGCTTTAAAAAGTTTAGTTTTAATCTTTATCACCCTATAATCTCAATTTAACAAAATTGATTTATTCCAATACCTATCACTAACAAATAGATTTTCTCAGAATAAATACCTGCCCTACTTTTTGTTGTAGGAAGGTTTCCAAAATAAAATCACAACCATAAGTTGTAAAATAAATGACTCATATTTTTTCTATAAAGTTAAAGAACTATAACAAGAAAAGTATAAAGAATAATTTATGCTTTCTGCTTATGAAAGCCAATATTTGTTAATATACTGGCTATAAATAAAACTAAGAATAATATGAATCCATATATTTCAGATATATTCAGTTGTTCATTAGATAACTGTTTATTCATTATTAAAAACATCATATCTAATGAAAATATTAATAATAAATGTACATAAATTGTTGTAAATCCTGTTTTGTTTGTTGTGTTTTTATCTGTTGATTTATAGTGATGAACATATATAACAAATAAGCACGTAATAAAGGCGAAACATAATACATATAAAATATTTAAATGGGCTAATTCAATATTTTGTATTAATAAAACTAGACCTTCACCAAATAATAAAATCACTAATAAGCTTAATCGTTCAGTCAAATGGTTAAAAAATATAGGGTTACGATATGAAGTTTTATAAAAGAGTAATGGAAAGACTGCTACGATAAAAATCCCTATAAAATACACGACAAAATTAATCGGTGCCGGCAACATTATAGATATTATAGAAAGAATAATTGTTAATAATAAACCAATCGTATACACTTTAACCAATTTCATATCTATTCGCGTATTGGTAAATTTATAATTAATAAAGTATTGTATAAAAACACTTAGATATACCAAGGCTGACATTAAAACAAATGGAAGAAATGTTTGTTGAAAATCGCTATTTATAGCTTTAGACAATATAACGATTAAATACATATCTATAAATACAAAGATGTATTGATACCATTTTTGATTGAAGAACCTATTAACTAAAAGAGTACGGTAAACCCATATAGAAAAAAAGACGAGAAAAAGCATGAAGCTTTTTCCTAGTTCTTCTAAAGACATTAAATTATGTGAAATACCTTCTGCAGTCTGATTAATCGTAGATAAAATATAAACAAATATTAAATCAAAAAATAATTCTGTCATGCTGACTTCTTTTTTCTTCATTTTTCCACTCCTAAACCTGTTCTTTTAATTATTCAAAAAGAGTTTCCCTCAGTTTATCTGTTTGATTATCTATAATTTATAATTCATTGCCAGTTAATAATTTCTTTTTTTATCATATACAACAAACGATTTTATAAAGTTCTTTGTTATTTTAACATTGAAATTAAAAAAAATTAACTTCTTATTTACGTAATATTGTAACTGTGTATTTTTATTTTAAGGTGTCAGAAATTAACATGAGCAACTCACCTATTTTAGGTACTGTAGTTATATGCCACCTTCATATAATGATTTATCATAATTATAGAATTTACCTCTATCATCAATACTAAGTCTAGCAAACGTTAAAGCAATGGGTACATGACATATTAAAGAAGTGAGGACTTTTTGTTTTGACGAATTGATTTAACAATTCTCCGATTCACTTAATCGTTTTCCAGCAATTTAACTTTTTCTTCTAATGTTTGAAGTCCGTGATCTATAATCTTTTTGTTCAATTAAATTTTTTGATGTTCTAAAAATTAATTTTTCTGCTTCATTTTTGTGCCACTTCCTTGATGATATAACTCCGCAATTTCTTTTAATCAATATTCTCAAGGAGCGTCCTTTTTAGATATTCATCTTGCCAAACACGAAATACAAGTATGCTCACATCATTTTTTGATTATCATCATAAATTCTTTAAATCTAAATAACTATCATATTCACTCTTTCTCATTTTCCATTACTTTATTAATATGTATATCATGTATTATAGAAATAATAGGACGTATCAACATTTGAATACTACCTATTACAAATAATATTGTGCCGTAAAAAGTTGTGCTTTCATTAAAAAAGAAAAAACTACCATGCTTTCGAGGAAAAACTAAAAGAAATTAAAGAAAGTTCGAAACAAGAAGAATCACACCTACATTTACGTGCTAAAAACGGTGATATTGAAGGGTATGATTAGTGATTCAGATGATATAATAATGACGTCGCCTATCTCTCAGGCGTCAAATTGACGTAGAGAGGTGGTGTTAATCTATGCTAGAAATCCTTGTTCAGATCACGGGCACAGTCATCAGTGGTTGTATTATCGCGTTATTTACGCGTTGGCTACGCAAGCGCGATGATAAATAGGCGACTAGCCACACCAAAAAATCCCCTCACTATTGCGAGTAGTGAGGGGATTGGTGTATCCATGCTAGTTTCCTTGTTAAGTGTATTATAACATCATAGAGTGGAGGAATGCAAAATGCTAATCAAATATAAATATCCATATCAGTCTTTCCGTCCATTTTCTTCAACCTTTGTGGTTGCTTGTTTAAAAAACATATCATAAATAAAAGATAAACCAGCTAATATGAAACCTAATGATAACAAACTATTTAGATTATTATTTTCATAGATATTTATTAAAACCAAATTTCCAATCTTATTACCGAATTGATTAAGATTAATATTTATCACCCTATAACTCTCAATTTTGCAATATAGATTTTCTCAGCATATACGCCTGCCCTATTTTTTGTTATAAGAAGGCTTCCAAAATAAAACCACAGCCGTAAATAGTAAAAAATAAATAATAAACCAAAAATCTAAATGACTTTTTTTACTTGATGATATATAAATATAAACACTTTTAAGTTCTTTACAAAATTACGAATAACATTTAAGATATTATTTGATTGATTAATCAATCAAATAATAGATTATACAATCAAGGTGGCTAAATAATGGAAAAAGCATATTTCATTGCTGATGCAAGAAGAGAACAAATGATGGACGCAACGATAAAAACATTAAATGAAATAGGTTATAAAAAAGTAAGCTTATCTAAAATAGCAAAAAAAGCAGGTATAAGTACGAGCCTTATTTCATATCATTTTTCGGGTAAAGACGATTTAATTCAACATACCTTTTTATATTTAATTCAACAAGAATTCCATTATATACAAGAAAAAGTGAAGTCTATAGAAAATATCCCTAAACAATTAGTCGCTTATATTAATGCTAGTTTAGATTATCAGTATTTAAAGCCGGAAAACAACATTGCTTTAATTGAAATTGTATTCAATGCACGTAATTCCGAAAACATACCTTATTATTTGCTAGATGATGACGAAGATGATGATTTATTAAAAAATTTACTAAGAGATGTTTTAATAAAAGGTCAAATGTCAGGTTGTTTTAGCGATTTTCACCCAGAAATTATGACAGTAATGATTCAGGGTATTATATCAGAATCCATGTTATCTCCCCAAAAAAGATTAGATGGTTATAAAGAAGAAATAGTTCAAAATATTTTAAAATTAGTTCAATGAAAAGGAGAAATGTATGGAACATAATAAAACTATTCTAGGATTTAGTAGGTTTGAAAAGTTAATGATTATTTTAATACCTATGATATTGGGAGGTACAATTGGATGGTTTTTACCAACAATTGCAAAATGGATTTTGAAATTACCATTTATCCCTTTAGAAAAATTATTTATATTCGCCTCCCACAGTAACAATTTCTGGTTTTCAATTAGTGCCATGATTATTGGCGTCATTGCTGGTATTATTTTATCTATTTTTATATTAAGTGAATCTTTAAAAGTAATAATTTCAGATGATGCTGTAAAATTACAAATTGGCGATGAACAAAAAATCATTAACAAAAGTGATATTTCTGCTGTTTATGTTGAGAAAAAAACTTTAATAATTTTAGGGAAATACTCTAACGAATTATGCCGAGAAAGTCTTGAATCAAAAATAGAAACTACCAAAAATGCCTTTTTATACCATCGTTATCCTTGGAAAGAAGAAGATCCTTTTATAAAACAATACAAAAGGTGGGTATTAGGACATCCAGATTTTTCTAATCAAATTAATGCACTTTTGTATGCACGTGAACAAGCATTAAAAAACGACGAAGAGGATGAAGCAAAACAATTGCGCAAAGACTTAGTCCAGCTGAATATAGTTATTCGAGACGATAAAAACGCGCAATATGTAAGATACGCTACAATGAAAAATGATTATTAAATTTTTATCCATTATTCGATTATTTCATAGAACAATAATGATATAACATAAAATACGCTTATTAGAAAAATATAATAGAAATAAGGGAGAAATAAATTGACTCAACATGATGAAATTATTAAAATTGCAGAAAAATATCAATTACACATCCTACCTCAAACAATATCCTTAAATGAATCAGGATTAGATTTCCAAGTTGCGTTTGGACAAGATGAAAATGGCGTAGAATGGGTTTTAAGACTGCCAAGGAGAGATGATGTTTATAAACGAACAAAATCCGAAAAACAAATGTTAGACTTCTTGCAAAAGAATGTTTTATTTGAAATACCGATGTGGAAAATACACGCAAAAGACCTTATTGCTTATCCAAAGCTTACTGGCAAACCCGCGGCAACAATAGATCCAGAAATACAAAATTATGTATGGGAAATTGAACACAAACCAGTGCCGGAAAACTTTATTAACACATTAGCTGAAACACTTGTAGACTTACACAATATATCAGAAAAAAACATTAACAAACATCATATAAATATCAAAACTGTACAAGAAATAAAAAATGATTTTCAAAGAAGAATGAATAAAGTTAAAGAAACTTATGGCGTATCAGAGGAATTATGGAATAGATGGAAACAATGGTTGAAAAACGACAAACTATGGCCTCAAAAGGCGACCATGATACATGGAGATTTACATCCAGGACATATAATGGTAGATAAACATGCAAACGTTACAGGTCTCATAGACTGGACTGAAGCAACCCACTCCGATCCAGCAATGGATTTTATGGGACACCATCGTATATTCGGTGACGAAGGATTAGAACAACTCATAAAAGCATATGGTGAAGCTGGAGGAAAAACATGGCCACGAATGAAAGAACATATTATAGAACTCAATGCAGTATTTCCAATGTTTATTGCTGAGTTTGCTATGGAATCAGGAGAATCGGCGTACGAAAAGATGGCATTGAAAGAGTTAGGTATGGAAGAGTAGAGTTATAAAATAAGATAAATCATTTTATTACAATTTCAAGATTTACTTTAGGAAAACGTATCATCATGAATTTGAAATTAACTAAGATATAGAAAGACAATTGGATAATTTAAAAACATTTGGCGTAGAGAAAATCTTTACAGAGAAATCATCAAGAAAATCAGTTGAAGACAATCCTATATTTCAAAAAGTCTTTAATTTTGAAAGAGTGGTAGATTGATTCATTGTGAAATTTATTAATCGTTGAATCTACATAACTATCATATTCACTCTTTCTCATTTTCCATTACTTTATTAATATGTATATCATGTATTATTGAAATAATAGGACGTATTAACATTTGAATACTACCTATCACAAATAATATTGTGCCGTAAAAAGTTGTGCTCTCGTTAAAAAAGAAAAAACTACCAATCAAAAATATGATGCCTAATAAAAGATCATTTAATTGATAGAATAATTTATATATAGCACTGATTTTAATAGTCACATGTCTCATTTGTAAATCGACTTCATGTTGGTTGTTAGAGCCTATTTTTGATATTCTTTTCATAATTCATTACCCCCTCATTAATAATTTTCGAAATTTAATTAATGGTGTATTTTATATTATTATGACAGTTGTGTAAAACAAGATAAAATAGTTTCACTTAACAACCGTGCTTTCGAGGAAAAACTAAAAGAAATTAAAGAAAGTTCGAAACAAGGAGAATCACACCTACATTTACGTGCTGAAGACGGTTATATTGAAGGATATAATTAGTAATTCAGATGATATAATAATGAAGTCGCCTTAACTTCCGGCGATATTTTCGACGGAAGGAGGTGAGCATCTGTGGATTTTTTATTCGTAACGGTTATTGCACCTGTGATAACTGGATGTATTGTAGCTTGGTTTACCTATCGGTTAAACCAACGCAATAAATAGGCGACTATCCATATCACATAAAGAGCCCCAACCTACGGCAATAGGTTGGGGCTCGGTGTATATCTATGGACTTTCTATTCGTTATTTATATTATAACATCATAGTGCGTAGGAAGGCAAAATGCTAGTTTTATCTAAAAAAGAAAGTATATAACTGCTAAATAGCATATAAATACTAATATTTTAATTTTTATCAATGACAATATTTATTGATTGAATAATAATACCTAAAACAACTACAGTAAATGCACTATAAATTAATATATTAGTAGAACCTCCTTGTACAAGTAATAAACCGCCTAATGCAGCACCAATAGCACTACCTAAATAATTTAAAGAACTATTTAAAGCTACAGATGCACTACCATGTTTAGAATGCTTTTTTAATAATATATGCTGTTGAGGTGCTTGAGTAGCCCACCCCATAGCTCCCCATAGTATGAAGGGAATAAGTCCCAAAATTGATATTTTAATTAAAGTAGGAAGTAACATTATACTAATACTTAAAACAACTAAAACAATAAGCATCAACATTTGAGTGTTTTTAAATTTATCCATGACTAAACCTATCCCAAAACTTCCTAATAATCCTCCAATGCCCCAAGTCGTTAAAAAAAGTGTAATATAATGTGGCGAAACAGCTTCACTTATAATTTGAGAGAGATAGGTATATAACCCCAAGCTGGCAATTGCAGCACATACAGTTACAGATACCACTCTTAATACATGTAAGTCTATAAAAAGTGAGAATCTATCTTTCAAGTTAGGTGCTGCAGGCATCTTAAAATTAGGTAGTAAAATATATATACTAATGAACGCAACTATACTTACAATTACAATTAACCCTATGGCAAACCTCCAATTAATTAAATTAGCTAATTGTAATCCTAAAGGGAGACCAATTACAGTTCCTACACTCATACCGCCAACTATAAAAGCCAATGCTTTACCTTTATTTTTTTGGCTTACTAAATAACTTCCCGAACTAACTGCCATAGGAGAGAATAATCCTGCCCCTAGTCCAGCAATACATCTAGATAAGATATACGTCGAATAGTTATAAGATAACATAGTAACTAAATTAGCTAACCCAAAGGTCAGTAATGCGATTAAAAGTATGTTTTTAACAGAATACTTAGCCAATATTGTTGAAAATATGGGAGCAGATAAAGCAAAAAACAATGTAAAAACAGTAACACCTTGTCCTATTTCAGCACTACTTTTATTAAAACTTTTTCCCATATCAGGTAATAGACCTGCCACAATATAAGTATCCATCCCTAAGGCGAACATACCTAACGTTAAGATCCAAATTTTCTTCATGGTTTAACCCTTTCTAACGAATATTTAATGTAATTTAGCGTAGTATAATATTGTAATTAATGGAATAATGAATATATTAAGAGTGGTATTAAAGAAAAGTTAACAGAGGGAGTAATATATGAATATTGAATATATAGAAGATTTTATCAAAGTTGCTGAATATCAAAGCCTTAATCAAGCATCTAAAATACTTAATATCAGTACTCCAGCGCTTAGTAAAAGAATAAAAAGTATTGAAGAATATTTTGAAAGTGACTTGTTTTATAGAACTTCTCGAGGCATATTTCTAACTGAAAATGGTAAGTTAGTTTTGAATAAAGTTAAGACTATAAAAAGTGATATAGATGAATTAAAAGCACAAACTTTAAAAAATGGAGATTCAACAATTAGAATTGGGTTATTACCAAGTTTTTCATTATATAAATGGGCTGAACAAAAAAAGGAGATAATAAATGAAAATCTATCCATAAAAATTGAAAGTAATACTCAAATTTTACTTGATCATCTACATTATGGGGATATAGATGTAATAATTGGAGATATAACTGCTACAGAAAATAGTCAACTTTATAGTGATATTTTATATCGCGAAAAATATATGGTGGTTTTTCCAATAACTAGTAACTTAAGACTATCTAATAATATATTTTCTAATGATTTAATAGATGAACAGCTACTTCTACTTAATCCACCATGTGATACTTTAGCTTTTATACAAAAAAATTTCTCTAAAACTAAGATGAATATTGAACACAAAAGTGATTTAGAGTCCATATTGGCTAATGTTAAAGCTGAAAAAGGCATAACAATCATTCCTCAATCATTAATAATGCGAGTTGAAAGTATGAATCTTTTAATCAAAGAATTGGAAAATCATTCAAGAGAAATTGGACTAATAGCATATAACGAAGAAATAGCGCAAAAAGTGTGGAATATTCTAAATGAATAAGCAGTGGATCGTTATAATGTTTTAAAAACACAAAATACTATAGATAGCACTTTACGTAAACTCAACGAAAAGCCCTAAAGACTGTTAAGTAAATCTTTCTTTAGGGCTTTTCTGATTTATTCCAATACCTTTTATTAGCAAATAGATTTTCTCAACATAAACGCCTGTCCAACTTTTTGTTGTAGGATGGTTTCCAAAATAAAACCACAACCATAAATAATAAAAAATAAATAATAAACCAAAAATCAAAATGACTTTGATTTACTTGCTGATATATAAAGATAAACATTAAAATAGACATAATTAATTGTACAGAAAAACGCAACCACATAATATATAACCTCCTTTACTTTATCTTTTTCTTCATTTCAGATGCACCAGCCATAGGTTGTAAATTAAATACGAAAGCTATTAATAATGAAAAAGCCTAAAAACAACTTTCAATTTTTTATTCATAATATTTTCATCTTTAACCATTGTTAATATTGATACTATCAAATCACTTTTTTTAGAAAGCAAGTTTAGAAATAAAAGTTACAATTTAAATGGTTGTTTACTATGAAAAACGATATTGATAGTTTGAAACACTCTTAAAACGTGCAAAAACATTAAAAATTGTATTTTAAAAAATACTCACACTAATATAAATTAAAATGATTAGTTACTAACCGCAACCCAAATTTCACTGTATGCTATATCTTTATTTGTATCTTTAAATTTAGTAAAAGAAAACATTGGTATGTCAGACACTTTATATTCTGTATCTGGTAACCATTCAGAATAAATCTTAGCATATGTGTCTTGTAAAACTTTTGGAAACTTACCCTCGTTTTCAAAAACGACCCATTTACTTTCATTAATGTTTACAACATCAAGTTGCTTGCTTATATTATTTTGAGTCGTTAATACTCCAACCATATGCGTTAGATAACCTTCTTCTTTAATGAAATTTTCATCCGCATTATATGATACATTTACAATTTTCTTAGGTTCAATATCTTGTAAATTATACATTTCTTTCTTTTGCGAATCTGTGATGCTGTCCGCTAGATTTACTATTTCGTCATTAACACCTTCAAATTGCATAGAAACCCGTTTCTGAACACCAACTATATTGAATGAAGGTTGTTCTACAATTCTTGTTTTCATATCGATTCCTCCTTTGATATTAATAGAAAATGAAAGTTTAGGAAATGAAATTAAAATTTGATTTTCATATATCTGAGATGGCAAATATCCACTCCAAGATTTGAAGGCTCTTGTAAATCCATCGACCGAATAACCATATTTTATAGCTACATTAGTTACAGAAGACTTATTTAATAAATCTTTATTAGCAAAATATAATTTTCTCTTTTTGATATATTCAGATAAACTCATACCTGAAAGAAATATAAATAAATTTCTATAATGCTGTTCAGGTAAACCAACAAAGTTTGATACATCAAGTAAGCTTAAATTTGTAGTTAAATTTTCATCTATATAATCTATAGAATCATTTAATTGTTTTAAAATCATATCCATCACCTTTCTACTTTATAATAATTGGTTACAAAAAGAATGACTCGACAATATCTATATAAAAACAATCGATTATACTGTGAATATATAATTATTAGCAATAATTTTTCAGTTACATCTACTGTTTAGAAACGAATAGTTTCTTCTTATATAATAAAAAGTATTACAGCTTCATTGTATAATTTCTATATATCTAATTGATGATTATCAAAAACATATTAAAAAAGACTCCTTATTGAATAAGCAGTCTATTAATCGTTTCAAAATAAAGTGTATTTTTAATAACAATTGGTTATAATCTATTGGTTTCGTCAATTATTTTTCTTAATTCTTTAATAGATTGCTTTGCTTTATATTCATCCATTGAAAGAGAGGACACAATATGGTCGATTCGATTTTTATAATTTTTAGGCTTTATTGGAAATTTATTGATTATAGCTACAGATTTCTTTTCATTAATACAATAAACTTCATTTTTCGCAAAAATAACTTGATTCAAGCAAGAAAGGCATCTAAATAAATGCCCTATTATATACGAAATATCGTCTTTATTAATATTGTCTTCGATAAACATAAAAGAAAATGAAGCTTCAAAAGCAAAAAATTGAGTTATCGCTTGTTTAGCTTTAGGAGGGTACGGAAAAGTCTTATTTTTAAGCTCACTTAATTTGTTTTGTGGATCGGCTAAAATTTTACAAATACTTAACTCACCCTATATACATAACGTTCAAAAAACCATGAGGATGACCGGTTTGATAATGAATCGTTACTTCCCCTGATAAACAATCTTTTATTACTTCATTTACTTTTTTAATATCACGAAAAATTAAGTCCACATGGTAACCATTCACAAGCAGCCATCCCCCGCCGTTGATCCATTCTCCCCAATCTCCTAAGGATGTAATTAAGTTATCTTTTTTCTCATCGTTAATTTTTAATGCTGCTTTTTAAATATTATCTGTATTAAATCCTTTTGTTTCATCATAATAGATGCCTATGTCTATATCAGAATCCGGCCTATGATTACCCTTTGCTCGAGAACCTCCCAACACAACTCCTATAACGCCAGGCAATCCTTTTGTTTCTTCTACTATTTTTTGAATTGTGTGATCTACATCATTCATTTATCTCTCCCCTTTATTATTTCGAATTCTATATCCTACTATATTAACAAAATTTATAATAATAACTTCTTTTTCGACAAATATCCTATTAACCGTTTAAAAATGAAAATTTTAAATAAGAATCATTTTAGAAACCTATTCTCATAGGCTTTAATCGTACAAATAAAAACTCCATTTTACAAGAGATCTTCAACGAACGATTTAAAAATTTATTATCAAATACTCTTGAAACATAATCTTGAAATATGTAGAATGGAAATCTTGCTTTTTTAAGTTGATATAATTAAGTTCTCTATTTTTAGGAGGAATGAATAAGACACAAGGATATAGAATGCTATTTTTCGTATTTATGTTGGGTACTTTTACGATAGGTATGACAGAATATGTTGTTACAGGACTTTTAACACAAATAGCAAAAGACATGAGTATCTCTGTATCGAGCGCTGGATTATTAATCAGTGTTTATGCTATAAGCGTTGCTGTGTTAGGTCCCATAGTTAGATCCTTTACTTTAAATGTATCTCCTAAAAAATTATTGCCAATTCTTGTTTTAATTTTTATATTCAGTAATATGATAGCTATGTTAGCACCAACATTTAATGTGTTATTGTTATCAAGATTTTTATCTGCGAGTATGCACGCACCATTTTTTGGTGTATGTATGAGTGTGGGTGCTGCTGTTGTTCCTAAAGGAAGAGAAACTGGAGCTATAGCCTTAGTTCAAGCTGGACTAACAATAGCAGTAATGCTAGGTGTACCTTTCGGTGCCTTCATTGGCGGAGTGGCAAGTTGGCGTATTGTATTTGGCATTATTGTTGCTATAGGTGTAATAGTTTTAATTGGACTGTTTAAAGTAATACCTAATGTAAGTTTAAGTTCTGAAATAAGTTTAAAACAAGAGTTAAAAGTATTTAAAAATCCATACTTTCTGTTGGTTATTTCAATTGTAATTTTTGGTTACTCTGGTGTTTTTACCACTTATACATTTATGGAACCAATGATTCAGCAATTTTCACCGTTTAATGTACCTGGTTTAACATTATGTTTATTAGCTTTTGGTATTGGAGCTGTTATTGGGAATATCATATCAGGGAAAGCTTCTCAAGAGAACTTAACCAAATATTTATCTTATGTATTTATCTTTTTAATAATTACATTGATGTTATTAACGTATGCGCTAGGATTTGCTGTAACAGCAATAGTGATCTGTTTTATGTTTGGTTTTGCAAACTTCGGTTCTGTGCCGTTGCTTAATAGTAAAATTATATTAAGTGCAAAAGAAGCGCCGTTACTTTCTAGTACCCTTGCAGCATCAGTATTTAATGTAGCTAATTTCCTAGGAGCAATCATTGGGACATTGTTATTAAATGCAGGTGTAGAATATGTGAGAATAACTTTTATTTCAAGTGGTATAATTTTAATTGGTATAATTTTGAACTTATTTGTTAAAAGATTTGAAAATAAAAACTACACTGTTTAGTTAAACGTATTGAAAAGAGCCTGACCTGCAATGAGGTTGGGCTCTTAATTTCAAAAAAATTAATATGCAATATATGATTTAATGTCCTATAACATTAACGTCAGTGTTTGTACACTGGGATAAGCATCGTTTACTATTGTTAACGATGCGGTGCCAATTATTTTAGTTATCTTTGGTTATGATGGCTTAAAAAACAAGAGTTAACCTCTATACAATTATTGTTTTAATCTTGAGTCTAAAAAGTTTTTAATTAAAAACGCGCTTGTTGTAAGCTCTTCTTCTAATGGGAAATGACCTGTGTTAAATAAATGAACTTCACAGTCCTCAATGTCTCTTTGAAAACCTAATGCACCTTTAGGACCAAAAAACATATCATTTTTACCCCAAGCTACTAGTGTTGATGGTTGGTAAGTTCTAAAATAATTTTGCCATTTTGGATACAGTTTTAAATTGTTTCTGTAATCATAATATAGGCTGATTTGTATTTCTTGATTTCCTTGTTTATCTAAATTTTTTTGATCCATATTCCACCCATCAGGACTTATAGTATCAGGGTTTCTTGTGCCATCAATGTATTGATATTTAGTAAAGTCAGCTGTTAGTAATTTTATTAATTTTTCTTTGTTTTCATTTGATGGATTTTCCCAATACTCTCTGACTGGGTCCCAAGCCGATAATAATCCTTCTTCGTATGCGTTACCGTTTTGACTAATAATTGCTTGTATTTTATTTGGATTCCTAGTAGCTAATCTAAATCCTATTGGTGCGCCGTAATCATGAACATATATGCTGAATTTTTCTAAAGATAACGTTTCTATAAATTCATTTATAATATTTGCAATGTTGTCAAATGTGTATTCAAAGTCATCTATATTTGGTTGGTCACTATTTCCAAATCCTGGATAGTCTGGTGCAATTAGATGATAATCATCTTCTAATTTTTCTATTAAACTTTTATACATATGTGATGAAGAAGGGAAACCATGTAATAATAAAATAGTCGGATCTTTTGGATTACCTGCTTCTCTATAAAATATATTAATACCTTGTATAGTAAGGTTTTGATAAAACGTAGTCATTTTAATTCCTCCTATCATATAACTCCTTAAAAACTTTTTACAGGTTATACAATACACCTGAATAACTAACTTGTAAAACGATATTTTATAGGTTAGTATGTGATTGAGGTGATAACATGGATAAAAAAATATTAACTATTGGTGGAAAACCATGGATCAACCTAGTTAATACGATATTTATTAAAGATAATAAAAAAATAGATTTATTTATTAGTAAATCAGATATATTAAATTGGTTAATAGAGAATAATATAGTGAATCAAAATACAAATGAAAATGTTATAACAGATGAATTAGTTACTTTGCTAAAAGAATTAAGAGGATTATCTAAAGAAGTTTTAATTAGTATCCAAAGCGAAGGTGAACTTTCACAGAATATTAAAACTAAAATAAAAAAATATATAAATGACACAAATATCACTGTTAATTTTTTAGATAATGATAAAAATATAGATTTAATTTATATAGGTAAAACTATAAAGGATAATATAACTTATATTATTATTAATGATTTAATTAATACTTTAAAACATTACGACATTAGAAGAATTAGACAGTGTCACCATGAAAATTGTATATGTTATTTTCTTGATATATCAAAAGCTGGAAAACGCAAATGGTGCGATATGGAAACGTGCGGAAATAGAAAAAAAGCAAGTAACTATTATCAAAAATATAAACATTAAATCAACCAATTTTTAACCATTACACCACATCGGCTGATTTTATATTGAAATTTATATTTACATGAACAAACGATAATAACCATAAGTAATTGATAGTACCTTTCTAATTCAATTAACATAATCGATGATTATCAGAAGTTATAATGATATAAATCAAAACCACTCTTAAAACGAGTGGTTTTCTTTTGAGATATAAGACTCCTTTAACGGCTAGACTCTAAGGTGGAATAAGGTGGAAATTGAATAATTTTAATATCCCATAAAACTTTCTTATATGCTTTAACATTAATTTGTTTGAGTACAATATCATTCATTTTTATTAGACAAGAAATTCTGCGCATAGAAAAACACTTTCGTATGATCCATTTAAAATAAATTCAACGAAAGTGCCTTTACTTTAGCCTCACTTCTTTGATAATCTTTCTACTAATACTTGAAATATCAAGAAGTCACGTACTATTAAAAAAGATTATGATGTCACTTTTAATTCAAATGACTGCCATGGTTTTAATAAATTTAATAAGAAATGTTCTTCTTTTTTTACATGTCCGATAACATTTTTATAACCTTGATTTTCCATATCTTGTAATGCGATTTGTAGCTCCCCTTTGTAGTGACCGTATTGTTCATTACAAATCACAATATCACCCTTTTTAATTTGTACTGTATTATTTGGCGGGAATGGCTCATCTTTATAATGGACACGACTCATCGTTGACCGTATAACATAATCTGAAATATCACCCCGATTGAAATGAAATGCCTCTGTCACAATGGTTTCATCTAATTCAGTAATATCGTTATTTAAATAAACATCAAAACTAGGCATTGCTAAATTAATTTCTGAAAGTGATTGTAGCTCAGATTCAGAAGCAAATGCGTTACCAATAATAAAATCATCTACTAAATTCGTCATTAATAAATGCTTAACTTGTACTGCTATAGGTAAATTTCTATGACTTTCTAATGTAGGTAACCCTTCCATAATCATCCAAGGTCCAACTGTTGCCTCTTGTGAAGTAACAAAAGCTGCAGTGTGAACATTATTTCTTTTATAAGCCTCACTCGTATTTACAAAATGTTGATATGATAAGCCAGTATAGGTTTGAGGATAAAAATTGTGACAACCTACAAGTTTGTCTAAATTAGGTTGATAACTTAACACTTCTTCAATAAATGTATCACTCACACTGATGTTTAATTCTACATACATATGCTGTTTGTTATAACTCAGTTGTGCTATTTCTTGAGCTGAAAATCCTGCATCAACACGTATTCCTGATACACCTAGTGCTTTAAAAAAGGATAAATCATCACGCTTTAAATTCAATGCTTCAAAAACTTTATGGTTAATATCCGCAATCACAGTCATATCATTCTCTTTAGCAACTTTTACCACTGACTTAAATTTATTAAAAACCGCTTCTTCATCACTTTTAACTGAAAGTAAATTTGTGAAGATGCGCTTAAATCCGAATTTTGCACTCATTTCTATATAGTCACACATTTCTACTAAATCAGATTGTGTCGGATAAACTGAAATTCCTAAATTATGCATATATCTTTACTCCTTATTTGATTTATATATAATGCCACGCATTTGACGATGTTCAATCAATACACGAGATTTTTCAAAAAAGAGGATACTCGTAAATATTAATAAAAGTAATATTATGCCCCAGCCAAACAAGTTAATATTTTCAAACATGAATACAGGTACAACGACGATTAATGGGATAGCTATAAGCAACAACCATCTATTAAATTGAAACTTATTGACTATAAAATGGGCTATTTTATAAAAGCAAAATATGAGTAAAAATAATACTATTAAATAAATCAATCGCATCATATTAACACTTCTCTTCTAATTTTTGATATAACTCAATCATTTTTTCAATTAAATTTTTTTCGCTAATCGCTGTCATTAAATGATCTTGTGCATGTATCATCAATAACGAGGTTTGTACTTTGTCACCATTTATTTCAGACTGTATTAACTCTGTTTGTATATTATGTGCCTTACTCATTTCTTGCTTCGACAGTGCCATCAGTTCATTCGCTTCTTCAAAATTAAATGCTGTAGCTGCATCCAAAGCTTCATATGCTAAACTTTTCGCATTACCGCCATGTGAAATAATTTCAAAAATAATTTGCTCGTTTTGTTCAGTCATCAAATCTCCCCATCTCAATTAATCGTCGTTTAAAGCATCATTTGTAGTGCCTTGTTCTTGCTCTAACATTTTACGTTCATACATTTTAAAGAACGGATAGTATATGATTACTGCTACTAAAAGATTAAATACGACTAACACTAGTGCTCTCCAGTCACCATTTGTTGCAAATAATGCCCCCAAAGGCCCCGGTAATGTCCATGGCGCCAGTATCGTAATTTTAGCTATCAAACCTAACTTAAATACAAAATAAGTAATCGTAGTCAGAATTAATGGAATGCCTATAAATGGTAAAGCAAGAATCGGATTCATAACTAATGGCGCACCAAATATAAGTGGTTCATTGATGTTAAATATGCTCGGTATAATGGAAAAACGTCCTACCTTCTTCAAATATTCAGACTTAGAAAATATCATCAATATACACAAACTCAGCGTCGCCCCTGCACCGCCTATCCATACAAACCACTGGAAAAATGGTTCAACAATAATATGTGGTAATGGTTCCCCAGCAGCCTTAGCATCAATATTTTGGTCTAATAAAGAAAACCAAATAGGTTGGAATACTGCACCCATTACTGCCACACCATGTATACCTGCTGACCATAAAAGTACAATGAAAAACACAGGGATTAAAGCGCCTAATAAACTGTCACCAGCAAAATTGCCTAAAGGTTCAAAGATTTTATTAATAATGGCGTTTAAATCTATGTTTAATATCACTCTTACAAACCAAGAAATAACGATAATGACGATTGCTGGTACCAAAGATTCAAACGAACGCGCAACAGAGCCCGGTACCTGATCCGGCATTTTAATCGTAAATCCTGACTTCACTACAAGCTGCATCATCTCAACAGCAAATATCATGGAAATGATTGCTACAAACAAGCCGGAACCACCTAAATCTGCCATAGGTAACACATAACCAACAGCGTCACTTTTAGGTAATTTATCATCTAAGTTGAGCGGTAACGTCATCATTAAGAATGTGGCTAGTGAAAGTAACCCTCCTGCTTGGCCATCCATTTTATATGATTTTGCTAAGCTGTATCCCATTGAAAATGCAGCGTAAACTGCCATCAAGCCCAACGTCATTCTATTAGCGACCATTATCTTCTCAGCATGTGGTTCTACCAATTTTTCTAAAGCTGGTATGGGTGGAGACGCAAATAAAGTAAAGAACGATCCAACAATGATAAGTGGTAGTGTTGCAATAATACCATCACGAATAGAAGTCAAATGTCGTTGTTCAGAAGCTTTGGCCATGGGCGGCATCAATACCTTTTCTATCCATTTCAAAAATTTCTGCATAACATACACCCTCTGTTTACTTATTTAATTTAGTACTTATACATACGTTTTTATTTGCTTTAAAATTTTAGGTGCGCCAATGGGTGTATAGCCCATTGGATCTATGACATCTACAGGTTTATTAACTGCTTCACCGATTTTTTTAAATTTATCTAATCGATGTCTAACTTGAGGTGCTACTAAACCTAAGTCGTAATCAGCAATTTCATTTTCAAATGCTTCGGTTCCAACTGCTACAATTTCCAAATCAAAATTTTCTTTTGCAGCTTCTTTCTTCACAGCATCCACAATCATAGAACTAGACATGCCACCTGAACAAACCATTATTACTTTCATAAAACAACACCCTTTCAGTATTTTCTTTTTTTAACTTTAACTGCTTGCCGTGTACGTTCTAATAATTTCGTATGTCTTTCATAATCCCTACTAGCTAATGATACAAATAAAATATCTATGACATTAAGCATGGCTATACGTGAACTCATAGCTGCACTTCTCACAGGCTTTTCTGAAGAGCTATAAAATAAGTTAATATTGGCTAAGTCTGCCACATCATTATTGCTATATTTAGTTATGGAAATAATTTGAGCACCCGCTTTATGCGCTAACGCTAATGACTGCAAAATATCTTCTGTTTGGCCAGTGTTAGAAATAGCAATAACAACATCATCCTTTGTTACATTGGCACTCAATGTTGCTTGTTCATCATAGCTCTTACCAATCTCACACCACTTATCGATGCGTGTAAGCTTTTGCTTTAAATCTTCTGCAATAATTGACGAAGCACCAATACCAAACACACAAATTTTTCTAGCCTGATGTATCATTAAAGCCGCTTGTTCTAACGCTACTGGTGATAAAATTTGAGCTGTATTTCTTATAGATTTAGCATTACTTTGAGAAATACTGTTTATCACGCTTTCATTGGAATCATTAATATTGAGTTCTTCATAATCATATTCAATTTCATTGTTGCTATTTAACGCCATAGCAATTTCCATCTTCAAATCTTGAAAGCCCTTACATTTAATTTTTTTAGATAACCTAACAATCGTCGCTTCGCTGACATTTGTTAGGTGTGCTAAATGTTGTATTGAACTGTTGATCGTTTCATGCGGATAATCGATGATATACTGTGCCACTCTATACTCCGATGGATTCAAAGTCGCTAATGATGATTCCAATAATATTAAAATATTGCGAATAGCTATCACCTCTTTTCAAAATATTGTTTCATCTTAGCTACAATTTACAAAATATTATTTCGTGTGTCAAATTATATTTTGTTTGTAAAATAACACTTATTGAAATGTTGCTTACTGTGAGCTGAATATTTAATCATTTATTATCACCTTTCTTCTTTCAATATATCGAAAGTTCTAAGGATTCTTGCAAGTTAGATATACTCACTATCCTGAATTTGCTAAAATCAATACTTCATTTTAAAATTGATTTGAATATAATATTGGAAATTTCAAAATTTCTTTAGGTGTTAAATTTTTTAACGGAGTGATTTCATGAAACGTAACATTGAATTATTAAAAAATATCATTGATACTTCTAATAGCATTACATTTTTCACAGGAGCAGGTATATCTGTTGCAAGTGGTATTCCTGACTTTCGTTCTATTGGTGGTTTATATGAGGAAATTTCAAAAAATGGTTACTCTCCTGAGTATTTATTAAGTGAAGCGTATTTCCAAAATGATCCAGAAGGCTTTATTAATTTTTGTCATGATTATTTACTCTTTGCTGACAAAAAGCCAAATATCGTTCATCAGTGGATTGCTCAACTTGAACAGCATCAACAATCACTGGGTGTCATCACTCAAAACATTGACGGCCTACATTCAGATGCCGGGAGTTCACACACAGATGAACTACATGGTACACTAAACCGATTTTATTGTATTAACTGTGTGCAAAAATATTCTAAACAATACGTTATTCATCATAACCTACGTCATTGTGAAACTTGTGGCAGTGCAATCAGACCAGATATCGTACTTTATGGAGAAATGCTAAATCAAGACACGATATTTGATGCTCTACATAAAATCAAATCAGCTGACACCCTAGTTGTTTTAGGTTCTTCACTGGTCGTTCAGCCTGCCGCCGGTCTTATATCAAACTTTGAGGGTCAAAACTTAGTTATTATTAACAGGGACCCTACACCTTATGATAGTGATGCAAATTTAGTAATACACGATGACATGGTTTCAGTCATTAATGAACTGTATGCAACATTGTAAATTTCCAAATAAATGAGTATGCGCGTATCGTTTAAAAAATAAAAAGCGTATCTACATGCATTATGCATGTAGATACGCTTTCTCTTTTTATAATTTCAATATTATTCAATTACTGGTTCTTCAAATTTAGCCAGCGTTGGTTTTGGCATAGAAATACCTTCTTTATTAAGGTAATGTAAAACTTCTTTACGCAATAATCTCTGACCTGGAAAATGCATACCTGGCTTTACATGTACTAATAATTTAATAATCATTTGATTGCCGTCGATACTGTCTAACCCTAATAAATCAGGTGCTGCAACAAACATATCATATTTATCTTTGAGTGTTGGTAAAAAGTCTAATAATTTTTTCTCTATCATTTCATAATCTTCTGATGGTGAAACGGGTATCATCACTAGTGGTGATACATCTGTTGCAGAGTAGTTTACAATTTCACTTATTGTTCCATTGGGTAAAGTATATATTTCACCTGTATCTGATTGTATGCGTGTTGATCTTAAACCAATTGTTTTAACTGTACCCTCTGCAATCGTCACACCAGACGCATTAATTTGCACATAATCACTCACGTCAAATTGTCCTTCAAATATAATAAAGAAACCGGTTATGATATCTTTGACAATTGTTTGTGCACCGAAGCCGACCGCTAGACCGACCACACCAGCACCGGCTAAAATTGCCGATACGCTTATCCCAAAGCGTGAAAGTATAGATGTGAGTACGATAAACCATACAACATAACTAATTAGATTTTGAACAAGTGTAGATAACGTCTCACTTCGTTTAATTTTATAATGTGTTTTTTTCTTTGCATTTGCTTTGAAAAATTTAGTCACTAATTTCTTCGCAATGGTAATCACAATAATACCTATCAAAATATATGCCACAATAATTAATATATTAACTAAAAGTGATTGATAAAATTCAACCTGTGTTAGTGGTTCAATCAACTTCATAAAAAATTGCTTCAATTGATTCATATTGTATTTCCCCCATTCTTAGCTCGCTATACGATTGCGTTACAATACATCAAATAGTAGTGATTTATTAAGAAATTGCTTTTCCCATTACAAAAGTTATCATACTTTAAATGTTATCTAAACCCTTAAAGGTTTTGAACAACTCACTTTAACTTAAAGTGACACTTTTATTTCAATATGCAGTCTAAAAGCAGGATAGACATCCGCTATCCTGCTTTATTTTGTGTGTATATAAATTATAGAAAACCTTTATTTTTAACATAGTTATAATTTCCATGAAACTTTTCAAAATTTTTATTTTTCAACAAATAAGTGACGCTAAATAGCTTATTAAGAAAGTATCTATCATGTGACACAGTAATGATGGTACCTTCATAATCCAATAAAGCTTCTTCAATTGTTTCTTTTGCATCTATATCTAAATGGTTCGTTGGTTCATCTAAAACTAGTAAATTATAATCACTATTTACTAGTTGCGCCCATCTAAGCCTGATTCTTTCTCCACCACTTAAATCATTAACTTTTTTAAAAACGTCTTTGCCATAAAACATAAAGTTAGCTAACATATGTCTAGCCTGACCTTCTGTTACATCCACCTTTTCTCGAAAAATATTTAATATAGTATCATTTTCAACTTCCTCAAACTCATGCTGAGAAAGATATCCAATTTTTAAATTGTTTGCAGTTTTAATTGAACCTTCATCTACAGAAACTTGTCCTAAAATCATTTTTAAAAGGGTTGATTTACCTGTTCCATTGTCACCAATAATAGCAACATGCTCACCTCTTCTAATCAACATATCCACATTTTCAAATAATAAAGAATCATATGCTTTAGCCACATTTTCCATTTCAATGACTTTGTTTGAAACACGTTTACCTTCTTCAAGCACTATGTTCATTTTTTGTGAATCTATCGTTGGCTTTTCCAAACGCTTGATACGATTTAAGGCTTTTTCCATACTTTTAGCCCGACGGTACATTGCAGCGTTGGGTGGTTTTGCTTGGCTCGCCCATAATTTTAATTGCTTAATGGATTCTTTCATTTTTTTAATTTTCTTTTGTTGTGTTTTATAAGCTTCAAATTCAACTAGTAACCTTTTTTCTCTCTCTTCAACAAAATATGAATAATTGCCATTATAACTATAAAGTTGCTTCTGATCTATTTCTATAATTTGCTGTACTGTTTCATCTAAAAAATAGCGATCATGCGAAACAATTACTGTAGCGCCTTCGTAATTCTCAATATAGTTAGCTAACCATTCGATAGAACTAAAATCAAGGTGATTCGTCGGCTCATCTAAAAGTAATAAATCTGTGGGTTTAATCAATATTTGCGCAATACCTACTTTTGTACGTTCTCCACCAGATAAATCTCCCCATTTTGATTCGAGCAAATGTTCTATATTTAAACCATTAGCTACTCTACGTATTTTAGCATCTATTTCATAACCATCATGCGCTTCATAATATGACTGTAATTCGCCATACCGAGACATTAAATTATCTATATTTTCCGTTTCATGACTCATTTTTTCTTCAATCACTTCAAGTTGGTCTGATATACGATTTAAAGTTTGAAACACAGATTGCAAACATTGATAAATGTTTTGATGTGATTCGTATTCAGGTATTTGGTTTAAATAACCAATCTTTAAATTTTTCTTCCAACTGATTACGCCTGATGATGGTTTTTCTATACCAGATAATAAATTCAATAAGGTAGTCTTACCTTCTCCATTTCTACCTACTAAACCAATAGTATCTCCAGCGTTAAGAGTAATTTTAATATCATCGAATAAAGTTTCTTCAATAAATCTTTTAGAAATGTTAGATGCGTTTAATATATTCATTTTACTTCCTCCATATCGTCTATAAGGAAGCAAAATTCAGGTGTCAGTTCCTTATAGACTGTTGATTAATTTCAAAAAAGACAGACTTCACCAATTTTGAAGTTAATCCTGAAAATTTGTTGCGAACGATTTGTAAAAATCTGCAACTTTGCGCTATAAGAAACATTACGACACCTCCTTTTATATAATCAATAAACATTTTACAATATTTTGTTTATTTTTTAAAGATTCATTTATATCACTTATTAATATGAATGCTCAATCGTAATAGAAATATCATTAATATTAATCATTTAATATTAAATTTTCACTATTTTTACTTCTAGATTAAACAAACAGTATGCTATATAATAAATGGATGTGTGTAATTTCAATCTTTTGGGGGGAGTATTTTGAAGTATATTGAAGAAATACCTATTATTAGGTCTATTGCAACGCTATTTATTGTATGTGTTCATCTATCTGTTTCATACATAAATAACGAAAACAGTCTTAGTATGACAATTATTGCAGGGTATCTTAGCCAGATTGGTCGGCTCGGCACTCCTGTTTTTGCAGTTATTAGTGCCTTTTTATTAACACATTCTGTCTTGAAACGCGGTTTTGATTTAAACTATTTTGTAAAATCACGATTTACTAAAATATTTGTACCATACATAATTTGGACAACTGTCTATTTATACTACTTAGGCGTTGTTGAGGTAAACCTAGATAGTAATAAAAACTTTATAGGATATTATTTATTTGGAACTGGAAATTACCATTTATATTTTATATTAACCGTTCTTCAGTTTTATATTTTATTTCCAGTCTTACAAAAAATTAAAAAAGGCTTACCATTACTGCTAACATACGTTTTCTCTACAATACTCACTATATTCTGGCAATTGAACTACGAACAATTTTCAATTGATATACCGGTCATAGGTACTTTTGTTATGAGTAGAGCGTTTATTTTCAATTGGATTTCTTATTTTATTTTAGGGATTGTATTCGCAAGATATTACGAGGAGATAAACATGGGTATTAGAAAATATAAAACCTTATTATTACCTTCTATTGTAGTCGTTTTTATTTCATTTTTAATATTTATTGATTTAGATCATTTCGTAACATCATCCCATCCAATGTTTTTACTATATACACCGTTTTTCTTAGCATTTTTAATTTATTTTTACCTTCTTATCAGAAAAAGTAAATCAATCATGAAAATACTAACTTTAATCGGTAATTACTCTATGGGAATTTATTTAGTACATCCTTTAGTAAAATGGATTGTAATGAAAATAGCAATTTTTGATAATAGGGATAGCTTTTTATTATACGGTATTTTATTTATTATTATAGTTACTATATCTGTAATAATCATTAATTTGCTTATTAAAATTCCGAATGGAAACTATATCGTTCCAGTGCCTAAAAAGTCCAAAATCGTAAGTAATCAAACTAAATATTTTATTCGTGAGGCAACGCATTAACTTAACTAATTCCAATAATTTTTTATAACAAAGAGGCTACTATAAACCAATACTTTCGGTTATTTAGTAGCCTCTTAAATATATTCATTACTTCAATATTACGATATTACTTCAATAAAATCTTTGTTTGCTGTTAAGTAATTTCCTTCTTGTGTGACTAATCGTGGTGTTGATTTATTAGTATAGACAATATTAGCTATGTTAATCGTATCTCCAACTTTAAGTGTTTCTAGTGGTTCATTTTTAAATGTTCTAGAGTTATACAACTTACAAACTTTTTTAATTTTAACCTCACTAGGAACCTCTGTAATATATTTGTGATGGTCATCCATGTTAATCTGTGTTACAAAATCTTTATTAGCAGTGATCACACTACCGTCTTCAAGAATTAATCTAGGTGTACCATTCGATGTGAACTGAACGTCTGTCGGCACCACTTTCGTACCTGGATTTAAGCTCACGAGCTGTTCTTTAAATTCAATGTCACGATATACATTTGTTTTTTTAAGCGTCATCAATGGTTCTGAAGCCGTTAAGAAATATTTCCCTTTGTATTTTTCTCTCAATTTATTGACGAACTCTAACTTAAAGCTTTGTCGTTTCATTTTATAAATTTCATTATTACTTGGGTAAGAAGCGTAAACCAAGGCGATATCATTCATTTCACCAAATTCGACACCGAGGTTAACATCTATCTCTTTCGCTTGCTTAAATTGTTGCTGATGAATATAAATGTTTTTATCTTTATACACATAATCGACATGATACGCGTTCGCTGAGTTATTAATTTCAACTAATTTCACACCATTGATTTGTATATTTTCCGGTTTCAATACTTTAATCACTTCATATAATTCACCATTTAGCATTTGCGTCCCTTCATAAACTGGATAACAACGCACAGGTGTGGGTTCTAAAACATCATAATTACCATCAATTTCCATGTAAATCGCATCTTTATTTATATAATAATGCCAATAACCATAAACAAGTGCTTCTGTAAGGTTTAAAAAGGGTTCTTTATCTTCTTGATGGTATAAAGTATACATAGCTATGAATTTTTTATTGTTAATAAATTCCTTCATATGATAACCAGATTCATTTAGTATATGTTCTACTTCGTCAAAAATAGCATAGAACGTTTGCTTATCATCAGATTTTAAAAACGTTTTTGTATGCAACAACCTTCTAAAAAAGTCTACTTCCACCATTCTAGATAACATCATCTTTTTCAGAGATTCAGATATATCCATATTACAAATGCGCTTGGTTATATTCACATTCAAATAAGCTTTATCTACCACTGAAGTCTCTTTCACAAGTGATTGATTCTCATCGTATCTATTCACATGATAAGCAGGTATCGTAGACATTGTAATATTTTGAATCTTAGAAATAAGATCAATGAAAAATAATTTGTCCTCACCAAATTTCATATGTTCAAATTGAATCTGATTATTAATTACAATATCGCGTTTGAATACTTTGCCCGGTGGCCCTACTGCTCGAAAAATTTTTTCAATATCTTGTGGCATCAGATTTGATGCATCTTTATATGCTGTGAATCTAGCATGATATGTAATGCTTTTATTTGTATGTTTGAAAGTTTGTCCTAAGCCTAACTCTGCATCATCTGCATTTACTTTCTCCATAAATCTAGGAAATCCTTCTGTATCTAACCAGTCATCAGCATCCAATAAGGCGATATATTTGCCCTTCGCCTCTTTAATACCTATATTTCTTGGTTCTGAAGGACTACCTGTATTCGTTGGTAACTGAATTAATTTTATAAAATCATACTGACTAGCATAACTTTCAATCATTGCTACCGAATGATCTGTAGAACAATCATCGACAAAAATTGCCTCTAATTTTGAGTGTTCCATACTTAAATTGATTAAAGATTCAATGCATTTTTTTAAGAATGGTTCCTTATTATAGACCGATATAATAACCGAGACTAATTTATTCATTCAATTCTCCCCTTTTTTAATCCACTAGATTGTTTTTATAACTTTGATAAAACTTGTCATACTTAACATTCCCGATGCCACCCACTATATATTTACCTAGTTTGAACTGGTTAAACACATAAGCAATACACATTGAGAACGTAATTGTCAGCGTAAATGTGAATAGTATATTGAATATAGGATGATCGTGCAATGTCCCTAACCTATGAACAATAAAGTAATGAATTAAGTATATTGAAAAAGAATAATTGCTAATTAAGATGAAAAATTTCGGTACATATTTAACATAAGATGATATTAAAAAGAAGATTAAAATCATCATAGTTACATAAATCGGTGTGTCAATACGCTTAGAATCCACTAGTGTTAGCCAGCCCGATAAATAATTGATTAACGTTATAACTATCACAATTGTAGTTCCTAACACAATGTATTTCGTATATTTTTGTATATTAGACATCAGTGCTTCGTAATAATAACCCATATAAAAACCTAGCAAGAAATAACTAAGCCAACCTATGAAAATCATCCAACCTTCTCGTTGCCATAACCAATTTAAATACCAAACTTCAGGTGCATCGACAAACGTTCTCATAGCCCAAAATAAAGTCGTAACGATTAACGAATATGCGATTAATTTTAATGGGTTAAGTTTTACTAAGTGTTTCGCGAATAACATATGTAAAGCATAAAATTGGAAGATAATAATAATGAAATACGTCAGCGTGCCACCATGAAACATCATAAATTGAACAGAATCTAAGTATTCCGTTAAATTACTAGGATGCCCGTAGACATACGCTAAACCTAAGTTAATGATGATATATGGAATTCCTAATGTCAGCAACTTCTGTTTCACAAAACCTTCTTTAACCTGTGTCTTATAATGTTTGGCTAATAAAAACTCAGAAATAAAAACAAACATTGGTGTTGCGTATAATAATAGTAATTGAAAAGTTCTTAATAAATAGCCATCATTAGGCATTTCAAATTTATAAAATGTTGTAGTAATTGTATGAATCATCACAATACTTAGACAAGCAATTGCTCTCATCCAAAAAATAATTGATGTATATACTTTCATAATTGCGCTCCTCTTTAGATTATCTATGTATATGTAAATTTTCGCAAACTTAAATGCGTTATTTAACGTGAAATAACGTGAATTATATTACAATGTTTTTTTGAATTCAAACATTTCTTTGTTTTTGAAATCTATAATAACGCTACATTCTATATCCTTATACAATTTTATAAATATATATTTGATTACAATTAGTGTTTTTCTGCAGAATATCAAAAGATTTAGACTTCCCTTAGACTACTCATCAATGAATCTTACTAAATATATAAAAAACCCCAATACGTATACATACGCATTGAGGTCCTTACCTTATTAAAAGAAATATACTTATTAAAATTAAAAACTTGAAACGTGCTACTTTATCAATTTATTCACTTTCGTATACTTAATTTTCTGAATAGACTTGCTTGATTGCATCATTGAGTGCTTCGGCAAAGTCATACATTGTGTTAGTCCAATTTTCTATTTTTTTACGTGACGCTGTGCTAGCGTCTCCATCTTTGAAAAATGCTTTTCTTAAAGCAGTCGTTAACTCTAATTGAACACCTGTGCTTTCCTCTACTTTATTGATAAAATTGGCATTACTCAGTCCACCAAGGTATTCTGGCGGTATCTTCACTACAAACCCTTTATGTTCAAGTTGACTTTGAATAGCATCTCTAAGGGGTGATTGATAACCACCTAAGTATACGAGCTGTTCTTCTCCTTGAGCACCATGAATTGAAATTGTAGCCGTTCGGTCTTGAATCATGTCATGCAAAGTTGCATCATCATAATTTGTAGATGTGACATGCAATTGTGTATTATTAGATGGACGTATCGCTTCAAATGAAAAATAATCAAAATCACCATTGTTCGCCACTAATTTTGTTAATTCTGAAGTACCTTGTTCAATATTTCCGCCATGTGGTGCCACGATCAACACTGATTTCCCAACATCTCGCGTATCTTTCTTCCAGTCTATACCTTCTTTCGTATCATTATATAATTCTGTCATAGATTTATAGTAATCCTGTTTACGCGTTGCATTTTGTGTATTTGTCCCTGTTTCTGTAGTTGGTTTTACTGCTTCTTGGGACTGCAATGTCATATCTTGAGCGTTGGTATTTTCGAATTTCGGAGTTGCTATGTTTTGGAATTCTTCATTTGTTTTGACTGGTGCTTTGATTATTGTACTCGGTTGCACTGGTGCAGATGTTGTAGGCACTGTCGATGATGTGTTTGGTTTTGTAGACGGCGACATCGATGTACTTGGAGTCTTAATTGGTGTCTGGGTCATCGTTGATTTACTCGATGTCTTTACTGGAGTTGTTTGTGTCTTTGTCGATGTTTTTGTTGATATTGCCGAGGTCTTTATTGTTGAGCTTGGTTTCTTCACCATTGTTGAGGTAGGTGCTTTTGTTGTTGTGTTGGATTTCTTTATCGTTGTTGGTGTCGATACCTTTGTCACTGTGCTTGGCTTCTTCATTGTTGGCGTCGCTGGTTTGGACGCAACAGGCGCTTTAATCGTCGTTGTTGAAATAGCTTTGCTGACTGGTTTTTTTACAGGTACTGACTTCTTCGTCACTGGTGCTTTTTGAGCTGTGAGTTTTACTATTGCTTGTGGTTTTTTAGTCGTTACATTTGTAGTAGCTTTAGTCGTCGATGTTTTTACCATTACAGGTTTTACTGTTTTCACCGTTGTAGATGGTTTAGTTGTCGCAGGCACAGGTTTTGTTGTTTTCGTTACCTTTTGTGATTTTACTGTTGAAGTACTTGCATGTGCATTTTCACTCACTAAAGCAATCGTGCTAATCCCAATAGCAGTCGTTACAATCCCTAACACTAACTTCTTACTAGAAAAAGTACGTATATTCGTTTTCATTTTCATTCTTTTCCCCTTAATGTTTTCTATAATTTCAATAATACACAATATTTTTTCAAATACAATAATTAAATTAATGTTTAATCGAAGCTTAAGAACTTATAAATTTAGTAAAATCATATAGCAATAAAGTAAAAAGTTACTTAATTACAAGTATATATCAAAACATTTTACCGAGCCAACGACTATTTTAATATATTGTTCTCATTAGCAAAAATGTATTGCCATACACAAAAGAAAAAGTATATAATATTGAAGAAATAATCACACTTTTACTTTTTACACAATAGAAAACAGGGGGACAGATTAAGTGCATAAACCATATTGGGCAATAAAATATATTTCTGCTATCATTACTACAGCTCTGATAGTTTGCTTGGGGATAATATTTCATGTTGATAAAGTGGAAGCTGCTGAAAAAATTACTGATATAGATTATACAGTTAACCATAAAGTAACTAAAAAATCTCCAATAGCAACAAATGAGACAAAAAAAATCAATACAATTAATGAAGTAAAAAATACTATAATAGTAAATAACAAAAATTTAAAAGCACAACAAAATGAAGTTCAAATTCCTAAACAAGGCACTAAATTACAATACAATAATAAAGATATAAGTGTAAAAAAATCAGTTAAAAATGGTGTTTCACAAGGTACTCCGAATGTAATTTCAGGTAAAAATGTGCAACCATTATCAAAAACTATCAAAGTACAATCACCTTCACCAATTAAGCAAAAAAGAAAACTAGCAAAACAACAAATCATTCAAAATAAAAACAAGACACAAGCTATTATGCCCACTGACAAAAATCAAAAAGTAAATACAGCTATTAAACAAAAACAAAGTGGATTATCAAAAGCAAAAGTTCGAGTAGCTCAACATACTTCTTCTAAGCGTACATCAAAATCTATAAAACCACAGCTACTATCAAGCTCAACTAAGGTAGCAAAGAAAAAAACGAATAAGACTAAAGTAAATAAAAATAAGAAATCACAAACCTTATCTGCAACAGCAAAAAAACAGCAAGTGAAGCCATCAATTAAGCAAACAAAAGCATCTAAAAGTGTAAAAGTTATTCCAAAAACAACTAAGAAAACTATAAAAAACAGCAACTACTATAATCAAGCGCCTAAAGCATGGTCATCAAAGATACCAGGCAGTAATAATGTGCGAGATTTTGGTCAAACTACTAAAGCATCCGGCATCAATGATGCATTAAAAATCATGAAAAAATCTGGCAATAAAGGGGTTACTTTAGAACATACGACTGCGAAAACAGCCAATATTGCAACCGTATTTAATTGGAATCCTATTAAAAAAACACTGACTTATGGCACTGGAACTGCAATTGGTAAACATACCATATTAACAGCTAATCACGTCATCAATAATCCAGAAGCACATAAACCAATGTCACCATCTTCAATTCAAAACCTAAGAGTGAACTTGCTACAAGAAGGTTCAAGTTACACACGCTCACTCAAAGTAGTTGCTGTGAAGATGATGCAATTTGGTGATGTCGCATTATTATATACAAAAGAAGATATTTCGAAGTATATGAAAATACGTAAAATTGCTCCTGAAAAATCGATTACCAATATCAAAGCTAATACACCTATTCACATGTATCATTATGGATTACCAACTGGAAAATTCAAGAATGATCCTATGGGTACGATGTATCATTCTAAGGGTAAATATTCCCTCATGGCTCGTAACATCAATCCAATGGGCTACTATCAAATGATGGCTGAACCAGGTTCTTCAGGAGGCGCCATTTTAAATAGTAAAAATGAAATTTTAGGTATCCATGCTTTTAGAATTGATTCAGGTGATTATAAAAAATACCATCTAAATACGATGGCAGAATTAAGAAGTAAATTACGCAAAGAAGTTATTCAAAACATTATCTAAGCTATTTAATAAGCATCTTCACTTATTATTGAGGGTGCTTTTTTTAATCCTTTTCAAATTTTAAACAGACTTATCTATTTGATAAGTTGCAGTTCATTTAGACAAAAGTTGCTTTTTATATACTTTCAGCCCACATCATTTTTCCAATTCACAGATGAAAGTAAATGATTTTTATTATAAATAGGAAAGCGGAGAACAAAAAGCTAAATATATTTTTGAAAGCCTGGCTGATGACGTTTTTGATTATATCCATACAACTGAATATAAAGCTTAAGAAGCTACTTTCAAGGATGATTCACGCTCTTAGCTGCACTCGCCAATCATACTTCACCTCAAAAATTATACGCAAATAAGAAATTAATTGAATTCGAAATAGATGAAATCTTAATACTCTAAAAGTTCCACTGTTTGATTTACTATCAATTTTGTAACGAACGTTCACCATAGGATTATTATGCTAGACAAATCAAAGAAGGATTAAGCAACTCATGATTGCTTAATCCTCAAATTTTATATTAGTTCTGATTAAAGTATTCGTAACATTTTAATCAGAACTACCGTTTTTAATTAAATGACTTTAATTTTTCTTTCTTCTAGAAACGGTAAGTATTATACCACCGATTAACGCTATTATACTCGCAAAAAATCCAGTATTATTTGTTTCACCTGTATTAGGCAATTGTTTCTCTCTCGTTGTATTAGTTGATGCTGAAACCTTTGTTGTATTTACCGTGCTTGATACATTTGATGTATTTAATGTATTAAGTTTATTAGGTGGATTCGACGCAACTGATGTACCTGGTGTATTTGGTGTATTTGGTGTATCCGGTTTATCCGGTGTATTCGGTTTATTTGGTGTATCTGGTGTATTTGGTGTATCCGGTGTATCTGGTGTATTTGGTGTATCCGGTGTATCTGGTGTATTCGGTTTATTTGGTGTATCTGGTGTATTCGGTTTATCCGGCGTATTTGGTGTATTCGGTTTATCCGGCGTATTTGGTGTATCCGGTGTATTCAGTTTATTTGGTGTATCTGGTGGTGTCGGATCTTTCTCATACGGTACTGGTGTATCCTTCGATGGATCCTTTGGATCCGTTATCGATGGTGGAATGTATCCTCTTTCTGGATGGTCTGGATCTACTGGAACCAATGGGTTCCCACTTGGATCTTTTGGTGTATAACCTGGAATATACGGTAATGGTGGATTATCTGACGGTTCTTCTGGCGTCTCATCATATCCTACCGGCGGTTGTTCTGTGCCTGGTTTACTTGGGTCATACGTGTCTCCTGCTTTTTCTGGAATATGTGGAATATATTTACCTAATTCTTTATAAATGTACGTAACAGACGTTGTTCCTTCTACAACTTTTCCTGTTTCATGATCCCCTTCTTTTACTTTTGTGAAGAAATACTTTTTACCATCTTTTTTAATGAATTTCGGCTTGTTGTCTGTTGTATCATACGCTGTATCTATGTTTGAGTTCGATGTATCCTCGACAGATTCTTTAATCGGATTTCCTGCTTCATCGACATAATTCACCACGACATTACCTTGTTTCACTTCTGGTGTTGGGTCTTTCTCGTACGGTACTGGTGTATCCTTCGATGGATCCTTTGGATCCGTTATCGATGGTGGAATGTATCCTCTTTCTGGATGGTCTGGATCTACTGGAACCAATGGGTTCCCACTTGGATCTTTTGGTGTATAACCTGGAATATACGGTAATGGTGGATTATCTGACGGTTCTTCTGGCGTCTCATCATATCCTACCGGCGGTTGTTCTGTGCCTGGTTTACTTGGGTCATACGTGTCTCCTGCTTTTTCTGGAATATGTGGAATATATTTACCTAATTCTTTATAAATGTACGTAACAGACGTTGTTCCTTCTACAACTTTTCCTGTTTCATGATCCCCTTCTTTTACTTTTGTGAAGAAATACTTTTTACCATCTTTTTTAATGAATTTCGGCTTGTTGTCTGTTGTATCATACGCTGTATCTATGTTTGAGTTCGATGTATCCTCGACAGATTCTTTAATCGGATTTCCTGCTTCATCGACATAATTCACCACGACATTACCTTGTTTCACTTCTGGTGTCGGATCTTTCTCATACGGTACTGGTGTGTCCTTTGATGGATCCTTCGGATCCGTTATCGATGGTGGGATGTATCCTCTTTCTGGATGGTCTGGATCTACTGGAATCAATGGATTTCCACTTGGATCTTTCGGTGTATAACCCGGAATGTATGGTAATGGTGGATTATCTGACGGTTCTTCTGGTGTTTCATCATACATTACTGGTGGCCTATTTGTGCCTGGTTTATTTGGATCATAAGCGTCTCCTGGTTTTTCTGGAATATATGGAATATATTTACCTAATTCTTTATAAATGTACGTAACAGACGTTGTTCCTTCTACAACTTTTCCTGTTTCATGATCCCCTTCTTTTACTTTTGAAAATAAATATAACTTCCCATCTTTTCCAATGACTTTCGGTTTGTGGTCTGTTGTATCATATACTGTATCTACGTTTGAGTTCGATGTATCCTCAACAGATTCTTTAATCGGATTTCCTGCTTCATCGACATAATTCACCACGACATTACCTTGTTTCACTTCTGGTGTTGGGTCTTTCTCGTACGGTACTGGTGTATCCTTCGATGGATCCTTCGGATCCGTTATCGATGGCGGGATGTATCCTCTTTCTGGATGATCTGGATCTACTGGAATCAATGGATTTCCACTCGGATCTTTCGGTGTATAACCTGGAATGTATGGTAATGGTGGATTATCTGACGGTTCTTCTGGCGTCTCATCATATCCTACCGGCGGTTGTTCTGTGCCTGGTTTATTTGGGTCGTACGTGTCTCCTGGATTTTCTGGAATATGTGGAATATATTTACCTAATTCTTTATAAATATATGTGACAGATGTTGTGCCTTCTACAACTTTTCCTGTTTCATGATCTCCTTCTTTTACTTTTGAGAAGAAGTACTTTTTACCATCTTTTTCAATAAATTTCGGTTTATGGTCTGTTGTATCATACGCTGTATCTACGTTTGAGTTCGGTGTATCCTCTACAGATTCTTTAATCGGATTTCCTGCTTCATCAAGATAGTCAATAACGACATTACCTTGTTTCACTTCTTCGTAAACGTAAGTAACCGTCTTCGTTCCTACTTGTATTTTACCTATTGGTGCGTCTGATGTAGTTAAGTGACCCTGATCATCTACTTTACCTATTGTATAAGTACCTGCTGAAACAAGTTTATAAATTTTTCCATTTTTTTCAATTGTCACTGGACGATTGTCTATTACAGTATCATAATCTGTTCCTGCTAACCCATCTTTAACATCTTCAACTGAAGCTTTTAGTTCATTACCCTCTGTATCAACATAAGCAACAACTACATCTCCTTTTTTGGTGATATAATAGTATTCGACAGTATCTGGATACTCAAAGTTATTCGAAATATCAAAAGTTCTTCCATTATCATATCGAGAATTAGTTACTTCACCCTTTTTCAGTCTCACAATAGAGCTAGACGTTGCATCTCCTCCATCATAATCTGAAACAGATATAGCTACATTTGATGGTAATCCATTTTTTTGGAAACGGAATTTTTGGAATATTACTTTACCTTCCAAACCGAGTTGTTGATATCTCCCTTCAGATTCACCACCTACAATTTTTTCTCTAAATTCATAACCATTAGGATTTTTTTCAAAATCATAATTCATATCTGGAAGATTGTTAGCTGCTATTCTTCCTTTATCTACACTACTGCCATTCACTGGATCAAATGTATCTGGTGCTTTGGCATAAGTAAACCACACTTCACTTTCTACAGTACTTTTATTATCAAGGATTTTATCTTTACGATACATTGTGCCACGGCTAGTTGTCGCTTTGCTATATCGAACATTACCAACTATTTTAGAAGATTGTTTGTTAATTTTTCCATTTTGATTAAGCGGTGCTCTTGTGCTATCTAATGCGTATCCATCAATTTCTGGAGGTTCTGTTGTATAAGCACTCTTTGTCCATCCATACTGTGTGTATGGTGGCGCAATTTCTCTACCTTGTTCATCATAATAATATGTTGTCTGGCCTTTCCAATGTGGTAACACAATTGAATAACTCACAACCTCACCCGTTACCAATTGTGCAGAACTGCCGTAGATAGGAAGGAAATTGGACGGTTCATTTCCATCGATTTTATTTAACCTGTAAGAAAATCCATTCTTTTTTGCAACTATATTTAAAAAAGTCACTTCATCGAGTTGAATATCACTAGGTGTAATGGTCTTGATATCAATCTCTTTTATTAAAGTTACTTTATCTTTGTCAAATACCGTAACGAAGAACTTTGTGGGTGCACCTACGTGATCTACATCCTCTTTTCTAACAGAAAATACATATTGTTTGTCACCACTTTTACCTCTTCTAGCCACTTCGAACGTATATTGTTTGGGATCTGTTGCTTTATGAATTTTATGTGTCACCTTATTATTAGTTGGAAGATCAGAGTTAACACTATAGCCTTCTGCAGGAGGTTGAGATAAACTTTCATCGGCTCTTCTAAACATGCTATTTGAATCATATGACTCTGAGATGTCACGTTTTTTTATAGATTTAGGTTCCATATTTGACGATATACGCTCGACTGTTGATACATCTTTTTGACTTTCCGTAGTTTTTAGCACCTCTTTTGAAGGTACATTTTCTAATCTTGAAGTGTCTTTTTGGTTTTCTGATATTTCTGGTATTTCTTTTGAAGACGTGTTCTCTGATTTGGAAACGTTTACTTGATTCTCTGTTGCTTCCGTTATTCCTTTTGTATTTACATTCTCTACTTTTGGAGTGTCTATTTGATTCTCTATTGCTTCTGGTGTTTCTTTTGAAGATGTATGCTCAGGTTTTGAAGCATCTGTTTGATTTTCTGATGTTTCCAGTGCTGATTTCGAGGACACTTTTTCTGCTTTTGAAACGTCGCCTTGGTTTTCTGATGCTTCTGGTGCTGCTTTTGAATCTATGGTTGCGCTATCTACAGTCAAAGAAGGTTTTCCATCAATTTCAGCAGCGGACACATCATTTGTTGTACCAACAAATAATATAGCGCCTATTAAAACACTAACTGCACCAAAATGGTATTTTTTGATTGAAAAACGTTGTTTCTGTTCGTGTTGTTTGAAAATTTTCATTTTCTTTTCTCCTTCCTTATATAAAACTTACTTATATCTTAATATCACTCCATTCAATTGTCCACAATGATTTATATTTATTCTTTAAAAAATTCGGACATTTATTATTTATTTAAAATAAAATCAAAGAATTTAAAATTTATAGCGTGATATAGCAGTGTGAATTGCTTTTAAAGACTGATTTAATTCCAAAAAGTTACTATATTTACAAAATAACGCGCTAAAAATTTCATGAATTTGTCGGAAATAGCAATGGCTTTACTGATTGTCATCAATTCATTAGTACTGGCGATTTAATATAAAAAAAGAACTAAACCCTTATGGGCTAGCTCTTTTTTATTTAAATACTATTTATTTTTCTCTTTAATTTCTAATAAGTGCAGTAGTTGACTAGAGTGATTTAGTAAAATACGACATTGAATTATTGCCCAATAATTATTTTAGTTAAATAACCATCTTCATCAAAGAATCCCTTATATGAACCGCCATTATTTGTATAAAATGGAACCATTGTCTCATCTTCTAATTCTGAAGCATCATCGTCTTTATCCATGTTAGATTCATGTGCTTTTATAAATTCTGATTTAGTTACAGATTTGGGTTTCGTTTTAAAGCTCATTTGGATAACTTCGTCTTTATCGTTAAAATCTATCGTTGTATCGTAAATTGTTTTGCTATAGGCATAATCTTTATTTGCTTTAGGGTCTACTATATATCCATTGATAGTTGCATTGTCATATTTCATAGCTCTAACGAAATTATAATCTAACGTAAATGTTGGATCGTATGTCGTATAGCCTTCATACTTATACCATGGTGTTTGTGATTGTAATTTTGAAACACTCTGATTATTCATACTTTCTCCACCACTTGAACCGCCTTCACCACTACCCCATTTTTGAACTTGTTCCGCTGCTTGCACGTCATTAGTTATCGTCGAAAAATACGTTGCTGAGGATCCTATTACAAGTGTTGATACAACGGCCGTCGTCGATAATAATCTAGTTACTTTACGCATAATCAATCACCCCTTTAGTATTGAGTACCGCTTGGCTTTAGTTATTTAAACTCCATTCAAGTGGAACAATCTCTAAATTAGTAACGATTTCTCAATTTCCCATCAAATGATTGCGATTGGCAACCACACTTATGCTTCTATTTACGATGTTTGAACTAAATAATAATGACAAGTCGCTATATCATGACAATCATTTAACAGTCGTTTGAAATTATCACTCCTACGATTTGGCATAGGTTAAATACATGGTGTAATTATTCACTTTCATCATACATTATATCTTATTAAATGCAAGTATATATAATATTTCGATGGAAGATGACTAACAATGCATATTCATTATTTGTGGGTTTTTATCTCCTTTTAATTTTCACGTAATTATCCATATATTTAAGATTTAAAAGTTATTAACGATTCAATTACCTCTTTACAACCATCACATAAACATTCAAGTAATTATAAATTGTACAATATTGTTGACGATATATGTAAATGATATAGTTAAAGTGTATTTTAATATTTTTCAAACTGAAAATAACGAAGGAGCGTATTTCGATGTATAAGATAGGCATAGCAGGAGCTGGCGCAATGGGTGGACGAATTGGTGTATCCATAAAAGAAGCTGGCTATGATGTTACACTTATTGATAATTGGGAAGCACACGTCAAACGTATTAATACAGATGGTATGGACATTAAAACAGAAACGGATAACTATTCAGTCAACATCCCAGCAGTATTAACAAAAGATGTTTCAACTGAGTTTGACCTTATCATTATCTTGACCAAGGCTATGCACTCTGAAGCAATGTTACAACAATTACAAGAAGCTGGTTGCATCCATCAAAATACAGCTATAATGAGTATGATGAATGGCTTAGGTCATGAAGAACGACTATCACAAATTGTTCCTTTATCCCAAATTTATCTAGCAGTAACGATGTGGACTGCAGGTCTACGTGGACCAGGACAACTGTTACTAGAAGGTGAAGGATCTATATATTTACAAAGCGCAGACGGTGAAACCGATGACCATACGCATGCTATACTTCAAATTCTCAATGATGCAAATTTGAATGCCCAAATTAGTAGTAATGTATTCGAAGCAATATGGTCTAAAGCTACATTAAATAGTGTGTTAAATCCTTTATGCACGATATTAAACAAAACGATTTATGAATTTGGTAATTATCCGGCTTCAGCTGAAATGGTTATGCCTATCATTGAAGAAATTGTCGCAGTTGCTAAAGCAAAAGACATTCACTTAGACAGTCATGCACTATTAAAAAAAGTTGAAGCAGCTTATCCAAAAGAGGCACAGGGCCTTCATTATCCATCAATGCATCAAGATTATTCAAACGGACGTTTAACTGAAATAGATTACCTTAATGGACAAATAGCTGCTTATGGAAAAACATTCAACATACCTACACCCATTAATGCTATGCTCACCCATCTTGTACATCAATTAGAGTCAAAATTACAATAACTACAAAAGACAAATTTAATTATTATTATGCTATCGACGAAGTGTTTCTCAGCACTTCGTCTTTATTTTGTGTTCAATACTGAATCAGGTAAGTATTTAAATAAAAATAGAGTTGCAGGACCACTAAATTTTTAGTTTCTGCAACTCTGACTATTCTTCACTTATGTGGTTGTTAAATATCGTATTTCTCTAAAATTGCGATGTAAGTAAAAATGAATACTTGCGATATATAACGTGATAAAGTTCAACATAACAATTTCAATACACACTTAATATAAACGGTAGCGTATAGTGACGGCATACAACCCGATGACTTACCGCTCTATATTTCGATAAAATTATCACTTGTCATATCATAACTAAAAGCGAGTTTAATTATCATCTTTATTAATACGAACACGATCAATCGGGTCACCAAGTTTTTCATTACCTTGTGGTACATGGTATGTTAATACTTCAATATAATCCTTCGTGATATTCACTTTCGTATAAGCAGGTTGGTTATCCTGTATTGATTTAACTGCATAATCCTTTTTTCCATCTAATTCATAGAATTTGCTGCCACTAGCAGAGTTTAATGTTACATAAATTGTACCGTTGGGATTTGAATATGTTTGTGGTGCTGCGCCATTTTCATCCCATTTTACTTGAGCATCTTTACCATTCATAACATGTGAACGACTATAAGAATGGTCGTGTCCACCTAATACTAAATCAACATTGTACTTTTTCATCAACGGCGCAAATTTGTCACGTCTGATTTTTGTTGCTAATTTATCAGAATGTTTACCTGCTGAATATGGATTTCTGTGAGTGAGTGCGACAATCCACTTGGGATTTTGATCTTTAGTATCTGCAATCGCACGTTTCATCGTCTCTTCGTGCCCTTTATAATCCAAACTCTCAGAATTCAAACTGACAAAAAGTGTATCATTGTGCGTAAAATAAAAATCAGAACTCGCTAGATTTTTACCACCATTTTGCAAATTAGGAAGATTAAAATGTTCGGAATAAGCTTTATTGGCACGATCATGATTACCTAAAGTAGGTACAACTGTGAAATTTTCCATCCCTTTTGCTTCTATAAAACCACTATATGCCTTTTCATCCCAAGGCAAATTGACTTGATCTCCCAAGCTCATTAAGAAATCTGGATTTTTATTTAACTGTGCCATTTGATTCACAGTATTTTGCCATCCTGCATTATCCGCTACTAAATCTCCTGAAGCACCTAGTTGTGGATCGGCGACTGCGATAAAATTCGTTTCTCCATTATTATTCGTATCAAAACGACGTATCGGGGATTTTTCTCCATTAACACCGTTAAAAAAGTGATACATGTATGTTGTATTTTCTTCTAAATGAGGTAGCGTTGCATGGGTATAATTCATTTTTGGTATATCTTTATTTAACAAGCGTTTTGTATTGCTACCCTTATGTGTTTCTCCTTCAAGACGTCTTGCATTAGAAAAATCACCCTGCTCATTTGCTTCTGCAATTTCCACATAACCTTGCTCGTCGGATTCATGATACCAAGTTAAATTCTTTTCTGTGTTATCTTTGCCAATCGTCATGATCGCATAACGATGGTCATTAGATTGTGTTTGTTTTGTAGTTGTTTTTTTATTATTTGATTCTTGGATAGTACGCTCAGTGTTATTTTGTTGGGGTGAATGATTTTGCTGATTTGTATTCTTTATTGTAGCCGCTTCATCTGATGGTAACGATTTGTTCGACTTATGATTATCTTCTGTTGTTCCTTTATCTAATTGTTCTTCTTTGGGCTGTTGCTCTGAAGTAGCATCATCAGTTTTACCCGCTTCATTTTCCCAGTGTTGATTATTTCCTGGGTTATACTGATTGGACGTTGATTGATTTGGTAACTTTAGTTGTTCTTTCGCTGCTATATATGATTCTTTTTGTTGTTGGTTATCAGAAGATTGTATATGTTTATTACTTTCATCTTGTTGCTTATATGTAATTTGTGTATCTTGATCTACTTCCTCGTCGGCATTTTTAGAAGAAGTTAAATTTTGATTATTATTTGCTTTTGACTGTGCCTTTGTATCATTTTCTGCATCTTCCTGATCATCACCCTCTATGTTAGCTACTTTATTAGTAGGTGATTCTGTTTCCAACACTTTATCTGAAGTTTGTGGCACATTATTCTCATTTTGTTTCATTTCATGGGTTGTTGCTGCTGTTGTTTTTTGTTGATTCTCTAATTCCGATGCACTAGCATCTTGTGTCCCTACAAAAATACCTGCCGCTGACATCGTAAATATGATACTCGAGGTGCTTTTTTTCATAAAATAACGCCACTCCTATCTATTTTTTAAGTTACCAATTCATATTGATTACCACGAACGTAACAAAATAGTATTAAGTTCAAATTAAATAGAAGTAAATGTTAAATTAAAAAAGTGAACTAGAAATCTAATTAAAAAGATTTCATAGTCCACCTCATAAAGTTGACTAGTTATAAAATACGATAACATTTCACCTGCATTTATACAGTTATAGTAAAACAGTATTTTATGCACCGTCGTAATTATTTATAATTTCTATCCTCCAAAGAATAAATCGACAATATCTGTTGTTCTATTTTTATCCACTTTATAAAATTCTGTATACCCACAATTTTTACATGTTATTGTTGTAAAATTATTATGTTGCAAGTCAAATATTTTAGAAAAACCTGAGCCTGTCGCTGAAAGTGTTCCTTCTTCAATTTCTGTATGTCCACACTTAACACAACCTTTATGTGTTTCTGCTGCCATTATTTTCCACCCCTTTGTCATAAGCGTTATTATGTACATATCACTGATATGGCCACTTTAAACTTTATGGGATGTTATAGGCGTTGTGTATTCGCATGTATTTAGTTACATCATTGGTTTATCGCAAGTGAATAATTTAGGGTTCTCAATAGTTACTGTCCCTAAAGTGAGTTTGAAAAATTATACATCTTATCTATAAATACTTTACGTCTTATAAAATCAACTAGAATCACAAATTTTTATAATAGATATAAAAAACACTTTCAAGGTATTAATCTTGAAAGTGCATATAATCTGTTTCTTTATTTAATATAATTAACGTTAATTGTGTGGATTTCGGTTATTATTCCATTCCATAAGATATTCATGTTCATGAGTCTCTTTTTCAAACTCTTTAGATATTATTTCAAATTGGTGCTTTGAGTAAAAACGAATAGCCCTTTCATTTTTCTCATATACGTGTAACTTAAGCGCATTATAATCACTTTTTAATCTTTTCAAAAACAATCTTCCTATACCTTTATTACGGTAACTATCTTTAATAAAAATACCTGCAATATAGTTCGCATATAAGCCAGCGAATCCAACAATTTGATTATTAGCATAATACACGTAAATTGTTGAATCTGGAAGCATCTTTTTTACTTTTTCAAGGTTAGCAATCCAATAATCACGATTCACAAAATAATGTGTATCTAAATTAGAATTCAACCAAATATTTGAAATATCATCTATTTCTTCAGAATCAGGAGCTTCTAACTTTTTTAAAATTATAATGTTCCTCCAATTATATTATTTATTTGCTTAAATATCACAAAATTTTACAGTTCTAAATTATGTTATTAATTGATGTTTTTTTCTTTAAATATAATTTCATAAAATGGCTTCGTCTGTATTCTTCGAAGGTCACCTATAACATAGAATTCTTTTTTAGCCCTTGTAACTGCTACATTTAATAAGTTTGGTTTCTCACATGACCAATTCACAGCACCATCTTGAGTGTTGTCAGTACCTACTACAAAGTATACTTTATGTGCTTCTTTTCCTTGGAAAGTATGAACCGTACCTATAGATTTATTAACCCAGTTATTGATTCTCTCACGTTCAACATTAATTTTCGTTGGTAATTGTGATTTCACTATACGCTTAATTTGTTGTTGTACTGCTGAAAATGGAGATATTACAAAAGAGCTCGGTTCTATCTGATTAGCTTTTATCGCTTCATTCCAATCATTAACGAGTAATTCAAATACTTTTTCACCATGTTCCTTCACATATTGTTTTTGTACTGAAGTTCCACTTACATTATGACATCCTATCCTCCCAATTTGTTTAATATCATTAGGTAGTACCATTTTATTATTATAGGCAATTTGATTAGCTACTGTGAACATAGGTTTTAAACAACGTCTATGAACCCAAAGCGGAATACCTATCCAAGTTTTTTGCCCTTCTCCTGTAGAATCCTTTTTCCAAAATCCATAATAATTAGCATGGTCTGCAACAGATTGGACGGATGCTTCTTTTGATAGTAAGCGTTCTGAAATATTATAATTTTTACGGATGTTATCTATTAAATGACTTTCTAATGTAACAACAGGCTCTATTTGAATAGGATCACCTACAGCTATTACTTTTTTAGAACGATATAAAGCACCTACAGCTGCTTGAGGAACAGCTTGTCCCGCTTCGTCTATGAATAAATAATCGATAAAATCTTTGGGGATACCTTGATACATAGTTTTAAAGCTCGCAAATGTCGTACTTACAATTGGAAATATCAGATGTATGACATTCCATGCGTTATATACTAACTCAGGCTTTGTATCTATCAATTTGCGTCTATCTTTAAAATCTTTGATGGCATAATAAACTGATGTATTATTAGCAATTAATAATAGTTTATGCAATATCATTGCTCTTAAAAATAACATTGCTCGTCTATACTGCAACTCATCACTCGTCCATAAATTAGAAACTTGTCGCTCATCATAATTAGCGTTACTCCAAAAGTCTTTGGAAGGAATTGTAATATTTGATTCATTACGAAATGCTTCGAATTCCTGCACTTTAAACTCAACATTTTCTAATTCGTTTTGAATTTTTAATGATGTGTTTTTTAATAATTCTTGTTTATTAGTATTGTTAGTAATATCATCTTGTTTAGCCTTTTTAACTTTCTCTAAGTTCAACTTCTGTGCTAATAGCTGTTGTCTTTCTTGATTATATTTCTGAAATTGTTCATCTTCTTCTGTGCTAAACATAGCTTTTAATTTATTGACTAAACCTTTGTTACTATCTTTTATTGAGTGGATTAAGTCATTGATAACATCTAATTGTTTATCATAATGATTGATTTGCTTTTCTAAATCAATTAATTTTTTATTGTCTTTCTCTATTTCAATTTCTATTTTTTGTATATTATTTTTTACTGATTGTTCTTCAATTTTAAGTGAATTTTCTTTATTTATAGATTGTTCATAACCTTTATAAACTTCGAATGCTTTAATAGATTCCCTTTTCAATTTTTCTACATTTTTGAGTTCATCTGAAAATAATTGTTGCTGTGCTTTCCATTCTTTCTTTAATTCTTGAGTACTAAAATTATTATTCTCGTTTTGTAGCAATTTAGCAAAACCAATAGTGTCTTTCTCTTGCTTTAGGAGATGATTTAAAACTTCATTAATATTTTTACTGTTACCCAATACACCCGAAAACATTCCCCATGCTTTTTCACCGATTAAATCTTCAGCTATTTCAGCAAAATTGTCTAACTCTTGCGCTAACACTGCATAAGCTTTTTCATATTCCGGAAATTTACTGTTTTCAGGTTTTCTAATAATCTCTTCTAATTTTGGTAAATCTTTAGAAATATTTTCAACTGCTCCATTATTACCCGAAGCAACAACCATCTTATATTGTGAAATAGCATCTTTTAAAAGATATACATCCTTTTCATCAGTTTCATGTAGCTTTGTTTTTTTAAATGCGCTTTTAGGATTATCAAGCTTAGCTAATTCTTTACCTCTTTCAACTACAAAGTGTGCAAATACATCTTTTAATAACGTTGTCTTACCCGTACCAGGTGGTCCATTGACTGAACTAATCTTTTTATCACTACTCGTTATCTGATTTACAGCAACTTGTTGCATTAGAGATAGTCTGAATTCAGTCTTGGAAGGCCAACGTCCATCAGGTAGTTGTGACGGATGTAGAAATTGTTCGATAAGTTCTTTATTCTCGTCAACTTCTGTTCGTTGATCCTCCTCTAATCCTTCTATATAGTCTACTAATGTTTGGTTCGGACTTTTCTTAGCTATTTCAATATCACTTATAAAGAAACTATTAAATTCTGGTTGGGGTAATTCATTCTTTTTCACAAATTCTATAGCTACATAATGTGGAAACAAGCCATCTTTTTTTAAATTTAATACTGAAAAATACTTATCGTAGGCTTTATCCATTTTTTCCAATTTTTGTTCGTTGATAGGTTCATCTGCTAAAATTTCATTAACTTTCTGTAAAAATTTTTCAACTGAATCATTAAATTGTTCTTCAATATTTGCATTTCTATCTTTTTCGATTTCTTTTAATGCGCTCATAATCATTGGAATATGTATCGAATCGCTTTTAACTTTCCCATTTTCATCAATATTGAAAGTATATCCATAACAATGTGCTACATTAGGATTATGAATTTCTGAATGACTATCAAAAATATCTTGAATTTTCAGATTAATTTCATTATAACGAAAACAATGTCTATAAAACTTAAAAATTCTTTCACCTTTCACTTTCTTTTCATCTGAAATGATAAAACGATGGTCCTTCCATATATCAAAGTATTTATTAAAACTTTGAAGTTGTTTTTGCTTACATTCATTTTTAAAATGATCAGCCAACAATGTATCTTTAGATGTATAACGCACTTTTCCAGGACTTAAAGATTCTATTAATAACCATGCTGACAAAGTATCTTTTACCAAATCTCCCATCATAACCCACCTTGATTATTTAAAATTTTTGACTTAGCACTATTTTAACAAACAAAACAACAAAATTAATTGGTTTTCAAAATATTTCGAAAATTGCATAAGTATTTTTATTCCATATAAATACTTTAATGTACGTTCATAATGATGAACAATGCAGGCTAAAATTCTCCGAATACACTATCTATAAATATAAAGATCCCCCATACAAGATGAAAAAGTTTGTGTCAACATCTTGCAATGGGAACATCTAAGAAATCATCACTGGCTTTAAAACCGAAAAATACATCTAGTTATAAATCTTTGTATTTAGTATTTGAATCTTTGCTTTTGTCTATTGGGTACTTTTTAGCATTTTTCACTAGTTTCTTACGGATAATTTCATTAATATCAAAATCTAAATTATCTGCTAACATGTAACTATAGATTAATACATCTGCTAATTCTTCTGCTAATCTCTCATGTTTAGTATCCACTACCTCTTCAGGGGATTTCCATTGAAATAGCTCAAGTAACTCAGCTGCTTCTAAACTAATTGACAAAGATAAGTCCTTTTCATTGTGAAATTGTCTCCAGTTACGCTCATCTCTAAATTGATTGATTTCTCTTAATACATCTTTTGTTTCATTCATTTTTATCACCTTTTGATGCTTTTTTTAGTGCTTCCCTCAACTGGTCATCTACTGCATAAATATATAATCCATTTACACCACGAGTTAATAATACGTTCAATTCATTTTTAAGCAACATTTCTGAGAAATATTGCTTTGAACCGTCCTCTAATGTTCTTCTACGAGTAGCTTTTTTATTGGCACTGCCACTTTCGTCAAAAACTATCTTTCCGTTTCTATATTTTACGGAAGGCCCGATGACTACTCCAGCAAAGTTTAAATCTAGACCTTGAATAGTATATGTTGAACCTATTTCACATATAGATTGTTCTTGTTCAACCCATGGTAATTTTGACTGCTTTCTACTTACTTTAAGTTGGTAATTCCATGGCATTGACCAATCGCCAACCTTCACTCTCCAGTAATCCTCATTTTCAGGAGATTTGTTTTTATTATATTGCCAATCAAAGGTAGCTAGCATTCTTGATATACCACTATCTGTATTTTGAGCTTTATCTCTTATGGATTTCTCTAACGCATCAGGCGTATCAAAAATTTTAATCTTATACCCTTTGTTATCATAGGGAATATTCTTAATTGTTTGATTGTCAACCAAATTTCTTATCCAATGAATTGTTGTTTCATCACTATTAATCCGCATTTGATTTTTTAAAGTAACATGGTTATTTTTATTTTTTGCACATTCAAAATATTCATTTAATTTATCTTTTTCCCAAATTTGTTCAGTTGTAAGCACTTGTTTTAAATCAAAAACAATAACTACAACTTTAGCCCTTTCTAATAAATCATTTAAATGATTCTTACCTTGGTAACTTTGCTTCCCTTGAGTTAAAAGTAAATGTGCTTCATCTACAATTACAACGTCTACTTTTTCATTTGATGAATGATTATTAATAAAGCTAGTTGGTTTACTTACAATGTTATTCATTTTAGTCGAAATACCCAATTTAGTAACTATTTGATTATAGATTGATACATGCTCATCTTGATTTACTAATAGATGAATATCTAAATTTTTATCTAAATCTAAATTATACTTCCCAATTTCATAAAGCAATGTACTCATTAAAACTGTTTTTCCTGAGCCTGCTTCACCCTCAACGATTATCAATTGTCCAACTTCATTTAAAATAACAGATTCTTTAATTTTATCTAATATCTCTTCTTTTGCGTTAATTTGCTCTTGAGTCAATTTATGAAAAGGAGAGGCTTTAAATATTGCTGAATCCTTAATAATGCTTTCAATTGGAAATAAAGATTTATTTTTTTCATTTAATGATTTCCAAATATCCGAGAATATTTCTTCTAACTTATCAGAAGTAAAGTATTCATTTTGTTGATTTGTTCTACTATTATGAACCCTAGAAATTTTATCTACACTTAATAAATATTGCATTAATCTATTTTCAATATCTAATGTTAATGACTTATTAAACAATTCATGGCCAATCACATACATTGATGAATGATTTGATTTAGAAAAGTCTTCCCAAAATGTTTTCATTTTTCTATCTATATTGAGATGTTGTCTCGTTCTATTTCTAATATCTGCTGTTTCTCCAACATAAACTTCAAAATTATTTGCACTTTTTTTATTATTTATTATGTATACAGTTGGATATCTTAATAAATATTTTCCATCTAATGAAGTTTTCCATTTTTGGACTGAATTATTAAGATTTTCTAATGAATATTTCATATTTTCTATCTTTAACAAGTTCCCCATTTGCATCACCTATTCGATTATCATCTATCAGTTTCTATTTTATCAATTTTGTGATAATTTTATATACTTTTTTAAATATTTAATATAAAAAGCTTAAATTTTCATGATTATCTAAAAGGTATTTTTTGCTCTTCTTAAAATTTTATTAATTTCTTATACAAATTCTACTGTATCTAAACATTCTTCCTCTGATATTTTCAGTTTTTGAAAAATCACACTTTATTCTATCGCAAATCTATGTTTTATTACTTTTACCACAATATTTTGTTAAAATATAAAATAAACATGCTATTTGGAGGTAATATTTTGAAAAAACAAATCGAGGTTGTTGGTGCTGTTATTTTTTCTGATAATAAAGTTCTTTGTGCACAAAGAAATGAGAATATGAGTTTGCCTCTTATGTGGGAATTCCCTGGTGGTAAAATTGAAAAAAATGAATCTGAGATTGACGCATTAAAACGTGAAATAAACGAAGAAATGTTATGTGATCTTGAGGTTGGTAATAAAATTACCTCAACTACTTATGAATATGATTTTGGAATTGTTAATCTTCATACTTATAAATGTAAATTAAAAGAAAAAATGCCTACACTAACTGAACATAAAAGTATTAAATGGTTAAATATTCAAGAATTAGAATCATTAGAATGGGCGCCGGCAGACATACCGGCTGTGAAAATCATTGTAGATGGGGGACAATAGTGGATAATTTATTAGAAGACTTTAATCAGTCGCTACATAAAGGATTTATCGATCGTACAATCCCCCATAAAGGGAACTTCATGCCTAAGTTATTGATTAATAATAAAGATGAGAATGTACTTTCAACAATTATTAATGAATTATATAAATGCAAATCATTTACAATTTCAGTAGCTTTCATTACCGAAAGTGGTTTAGCTAGTTTAAAATCTCACCTTTATGATTTAAATCAAAAAGGTATTCGCGGAAAGATTATTACTTCTAATTATTTAGGTTTTAACTCACCTAAGATGTATAAAGAGTTATTAAAGCTTAAAAATGTTGATGTCAGATTAACTGATGTCAACGGATTTCATGCCAAAGGTTATGTGTTTGAACATGAACATTATGCTTCCATGATCGTAGGCAGTTCTAATCTAACTTCTAATGCATTAAAGGTAAACTATGAACACAACATTTTACTCTCCACACAAAAGAACGGTGACCTTGTTTATAATATAAAAGCTCAGTTTGATGAATTATGGAGCAAGAGCATACCTCTTTCAGATACTTGGATACAAGATTATGAACTTATATATGATGAACAATCTTTAAAAAATGCGCTACATATTGCAAGGGAAAAAAGGGTTATGCAAGATAACATTGAACAAACTATGAAAATCGAGCCAAACATTATGCAGAAAGAAGCCTTACATTCTTTAGCTGAACTTAGAAAAAGTGGAAAAAACAAGTCATTGATTATATCTGCAACTGGTACAGGTAAGACAATCTTATGTGCATTAGATGTGAGAAATTATAATCCAAATAAATTTTTATTTATCGTTCATAACGAAGAAATTTTACATAAAGCAATTGAAGAATTCAAAAAAGTATTACCTTTTTCCAAAGATGAAGACTTTGGATTATTAACAGGTAAGTATAAGGAAACTCATGCTAAATATTTATTTGCTACAATTCAAACTTTATCTAAAGATGATATTTATAATAATTTTGATCAAAATCATTTTGACTACATAGTATATGATGAAGCACATCGTTCTGCAGCAAAATCATATCAGAAAGTGTTTAATTATTTCTCACCTGACTTCACTCTTGGAATGACAGCTACACCCGAAAGAACAGATAACTTAAATATATTTGAAATGTTTGATTACAATATTGCTTATGAAATTCGATTACAAAAAGCTCTTGAAAGTGAAATACTTTGTCCTTTCCATTATTTTGGTGTTACAGACTATATTCATAAAGGAAAATCAACAGATGATTTTAGCAGATTAACTGATTTAACTTCTGATGAAAGAGTAAAACATGTATTAGAAAAAACACAATACTATGGTTATTCTGGTGAAGAATTAAAAGGACTTATATTTGTTAGCAGAAAAGACGAAGCTAAAGATTTAGCTGATAAACTAACATTACTTAATGTGCCTTCTGATGCACTGACGGGTGAAGACAGTTCAGAAAAGAGACAAAAAGTGATAGAGCAACTTAAATCTGGTGAGATAAATTACATTGTAACCGTTAATTTATTTAACGAAGGTATAGATATTGCACCTGTAAATCAAATTGTCATGTTAAGAGAAACTGAATCAAGTATAATCTTTATTCAACAGCTTGGTAGAGGGCTTAGAAAAAGCGAAAACAAAGAATATGTAACGGTTATAGACTTTATAGGTAATTACGAGAAGAACTATCTTATTCCAATAGCTTTATCAGGCGATCAGTCTCAAAATAAAGATAACTATAGAAGATTTTTAACGAGTAATACAGCATTAATGGGTGTTTCAACAATCAACTTCGAAGAAGTCGCTAAAAAGAAAATATACGACTCACTTAAGCAAGTTAAATTAAGTGCCGCTTCTCACATCAAACAAGCATATAATGAAGTTGAACAAAGAATTGGTAGATTGCCTTTACTCATGGACTTTATTAGACAGAACTCTATAGATCCAAGTGTTATATATTCAACAGACAGTTCATATAAAAACTATAATGATTTCCTCGTTAGAGCCAAGAAAATAGAAGAACAGTTAGATAAAAATGAAAATCTCAATTTAACATTTTTATCACGAGAAATTGCACCTGGTTTAAAGAATGTAGATCATACTATTTTAAACGCAATAATTAATAGACCCTATAAGATAAATGAGCTATTAACCATTGCTCAAAATGTAGATCCAAACGTTACCTTAGAAGATATTCAAACAACTTTAAAAATATTAAATTTTAGTTTTTTTAGTAAAGATATTAATAAAACCTATGGCAAACCAATCGCCAACATTTCAAATGATGAAGTAACGTTAACAGAGTCTTTTGCTGCATCACTTGAAAAATTACTTTTCAAAACATATGTCGAAGATATAATAGAATTAGCAAAATATAACAATAAAGTACATCACAAAAACCAAAATGGATTACTACTTTATAACAAATATACAAGAAAAGATTTTGTTAAATTACTAAATTGGAAATCAGATGAATCCGGAAATATCAACGGATATAAATTCGGTAATAATACTTTACCAATTTTCATAACATATCATAAACAAGAAAATATCAGTGACAATACTAAATACGAAGACGAATTCCTAAGTCCTGATGAACTTAAATGGTTTACAAGATCAAAAAGAAAATTAACCTCACCAGAAGTACAAAAAATATTAGCACATCAGAAGAACAATATAGATATGTATATCTTTGTAAAAAAAGAAGATGTTTTAGATGGAAATGAATTTTATTTCCTGGGAAAAGCACACTACTTAGATGGTACAGCTGAACAAACAACGATGCCAAACGAGAAAAAAAACAACATTGTAACGATGACATTGTCTATGGAAACACCTGTAAAAGATGAAGTTTATAGATATATATTGGAGAATTAGAAAAAATAAGAGCAGAAATTCAAGTTTAATAATGAATTTCTGCTCTTGTTGCTTTTTTTCGTAACTATTAATAGAAGTAATCTCACTTATGATGCACTTCTTTTTATCAATTTTACTAATTATTTTGGGTCTTTGGTATTAAGTCATAATCAAACATAACTTCCGATTTATTATCTAATACTAATTCTTTATTTAACTCAATGGATGTTTCTTTATCTTCTGTCACTCTATAAATTTTAGATTTTCTGTAATATATACCGTTTTCCTCAACAAACCTATGATTTTCTTCAACAATTTTATATTTATAGGGTATGGGGCTTTCACTATTTAATATCGCTACTAATTCTTGGTTTTCACAGTTTAAAGTTATTTGGAAACTTTGATCTGTTGTATTTTTGAAACGATAATCTACATAGTTATAAGCGACTGAAGTACCATTAGCTAATGGTACACGCTTTCCAATATCTGAAGCTAGTGCATCGGAATGAAAATGAACTTCTGTTATTTTTAAAGGGCTATGCAGAATTAATAAATTAATTGTATTGGCTAAATTACAAAGTCCTCCTCCCATTCCTGCTTCAACTTTATTATTAATTATAACTCGTCCTTCTTTGTATCCATTCTTTTTATTCACTTTGCCTACTAATTTCCAAAACGAAAATACTTCATTAGGTTTTATTACTAATCCATTTATTTTTGAAGAAGATAATTCAATATTAAAAGCTTTATTTTCTTGTAAAATTGGGTCAATATCTTTGCCAGTTTTAATTATTTTAGATTTATGTCTATAAATCTCATTAGGCAAACGATTACTTAAATAACTATTTGAAAAGTTATTGTTACTTACTAAATCTTTCACATGTCTCCGTATCGTTTCCTTTCTCTCAGCCACTCTATACCATATAGGAATAATTTCACTTAAACTTTTACGCTTTTTCATTATAATTCACCTTCAATTTTTCAATTTTCGAATTCTTTTTAAAAATCCACTTTGTTAAAAAGAAAATCCATAAAACAGCTTTTTCAACCCTTCTTTTTTTACCTATTTTAACTTCATTTTCATGTAATAAGTACTTTACTAATACACTATCTATTTTAGTTAAATTAGCTCCAAGTATGTCAGTAAATATCTGATCCCCAATCAATAATATTTCTGACTTTTCAACTTCTAATCTTTCAATAGCTTTAATATATCCATTTTTATTTGGTTTATTAGCTTCATCTATAAATGCTATATTTATATTCTTATTAAAACGCTCAATACGACTTGCACTATTGTTAGATAAAAATATAGTTTTAAACCCTATTCTTTGTAATTTTTCAAATAATTCATCCACTTCTTTTGTAGAATCTGAACCATGAGGAACTAAAGTACTATCAATATCAAAAATCAGTCCCCTGTAACCTAGCTTATAAACTTTATAAAAATCTATATCAAAAACTTTTCTTATGTAAATATTTGGAAATAAAATATTAATCATTTTAACATAACATCCTTTTTTCAACATTTGAATTATTAAAATTATTATTGTATTGTATAGCAACAAAGTGTAAACTAACTATTAACTTAAGTCAAATTAGGAATTTAATATAAAAGGGGCGTCTATTTTGGAAAATTCTGAACTTATTGTCATGCTCACATATAATGACTTTACAGTGAAAAATGCATTTGAAGTTTTTGAAGAATGTAAAGATACTAACGTTAAATATTGGGGATTTAAGGATAAAGGAATTTCTTTAGAAGAAATGGTATCATTATATAATTATATGAAACAGTGTGGTAAAAATACCGTTCTAGAAATAGTTGAATACGAAGAAAAACAATGTTTAGAAGGCGCATATTTAGCCAAAGTTTGCAATTGTGATATTTTGATGGGAACTATTTTCTACGAATCTGTAAATGATTATTGCAAGAAACATAATATTAAATATATGCCATTTGCTGGTAACATAAGTAATAGACCATCTGTACTTCATGGAGAAATTGAAGAAATTATAAAAGAAGCAAACAATTACTTAGATACAGGTATCCATGGATTTGATTTGCTGGGATTTCGTTACATAGGTAATGCTACAAATTTAATTTCTAAATTCGTAGCTAACATAGATATTCCTGTCTGTGTTGCTGGAAGCATTGATTCTTATGAAAGACTCGAATTCATTAAGTCTATTTCACCTTGGGGTTTCACAATAGGTAGCGCATTCTTCGATAATAAATTTGGCGACACTTTTAAAGCACAAATTGACAAAGTATATAATTATTTAAATGATTAATCTACATTTTATTAAAAATATAACTTTACTTCTTATTAACCTCATATAGTCTGGTAGGTTCACAATCTCTTTAAATAGCGTCTGAAAAACCGCATCACTTATAATCGCTTCTCTTTGTTAGTGATATAGCAAAAAATGAACTCATTATTAGAGCAAATTTAAATCACTATATCAACAAGTAGTCAAACCCTACTCATTAATTTACGTAGGGTTTGTCTACATTTATTTATGTCCTGTTAGTATATGATTTTAGTAGTAAATTGTGTCAACTCTTGCGAGAAAACTACTAGACGAAGACTATAGACTAAGAAATTAGTCGTGGAAAAGTGAGCACAAAACTGTTAGAAAGTAGAAGTCTATAGATATAGTATTAGTTATAAAATATAATTAACCCAGCAGTAAATCAAATTTTAAAATATTCAAGTACTATTTGGTTCAATTGTTCTGAAACTTGAACAAAATCGCAATTTAGATCTAATGTTTTCACACTAATATGATTTCCACTCATTTGATAATCATTGTCGGGAACTACTTTTTCATCAGTTTTAGCATAAAGTAACATTCCCGAAACTTTTGCTGACTTTTCTTTTAAATCAATATCTAGATTTTTAACATAGGTGAAAATTTGATACAGATTTCCTGAATGAATTTTATTAACACCATAATTATTTTGTAATGTTTTAGTGTAATACTTAGTATCAATTATTAAATATTTATTATTACATGAAAGGATAATATCGGTCTTCATCACAGGTAACATATCACTAACTCCATCATCCACCATCCAAGGAATATAGGACGCTGTAACTGTTAATTGCGGAAATTCTTTTTTGTAATATTCAAAGATGAATTTTTCAAATAAACGTGATAGTTGTTGCTCATCTGAGTAATCCATTAGTTGATTACTTCCATCTTTTTTTGACTGTAGTAATCCTTTAATAATTAGATAACATATAGACGTTAACATTTTATATGTTTGATTATTACGAGTAAATTGTAAATTCCAATTGATATTATGTTTTTCTAATGTATCTACTTTGTCAAAAAATAATAATAACTTTTTAATTTTTTTCTTTCTCTCATTTGAAATTTCAGTTTTAAGTAACAAAATCATAGTTGTTTTTATTATCTTATTCATATACATATTAATCGAAAACTCATCATATGAACAATTGAGCTTCTGATTCATGATATCTAGATTTTTAATAGATTCTGTGATATTAATTTTGCCTCGAACCATTTTCAAAGATTCTTTTTCTTCTACGTATTCATGATGTAAGCCACGTTTTAGTTGAATAGATACACCCTTAATTAAAATAGCTGCATACAAATCAATTGCATTCTCAAAATCTTCCGTCGCGACTTTACGGTAACCTTTTTCATTTAGTACTTTATATGCATATGACAACATATAATATACATTCTTAATAGCTATCATTGAATAGCTCCTCTTAATTTTTCAGACCATGAATCTACCTTATCTGGTTCATCAAACCAATATTCATTTATTAACGGAATAATTTCATATTCTACTATATTCTCTAATTCATAGTCAGTAACATTTGATAAGTTGCAGAAATAACTATGGCCAATAATAAATCCTTCACCAAGTGACTCATCTCTTTTAATTTCAGAGTTCAAATTTAAAATACATTGAATAAGAGAATCAAATTTAGCACTAGCTAGCTTTTCTTGATATAACCTAAATCCTGTTGTCATAAATCCTGTTGTCATATTATAAAAGGCAAATCGTCTACGCAATGCATAATCTAACATTGCTAAACTGCGATCAGCTGTATTCATCATTCCAAGAATATAAATATTTGGAGGGACAGAAAACTTTTCGTCTGCGTATAATAACTGAAGTTCTGTTCCGCGTTTATCATTCTCTATTAACATGAATAGTTCTCCTAAAATCTTACTTAGATTTCCACGGTTAATTTCATCAATAATAAAGAAATAATCATTTTCTATATCATTTTCTGCTCGTTTACAAAAATTGTAGAATGTACCTTTACGGAGTTCGAATCCTGATTCTGTTGGTCTAAACCCCATAACAAAATCTTCATAAGAATAATTTTGATGAAATTGAACCATTTGAACACGTTTTTTATCCTTTACTCCCATCATTGAATAAGCTAGTCGTTTAGCTACAAAAGTCTTACCAACACCTGGAGCGCCTTGTAAAATAACATTTTTCTTTCTTCTAACTAAATTTACTAACTTAAGATAATCCTCTTCTTCCATAAATACATCATTTAAAAAATGATTTCTATCATAATTTGGTAAGACTATTTCTGTTTCATCTTCTATATCAATTTTATCTTCTTCAAATAATTTTTTAAGATTTTCAACAAAATCATTATATGGTGTAATATTGGTTAAAGTTTTAGGGGCTGGTTTTATAGAAGTGATCCATTCTCCTTTATCTTTCCAATCGACTGTACGTATATTTTTAAATTCTTGATTTGGATGATACTCATGTTCAGAAGTAACTATTCCCCAGCCAATTATTTGTTTTTGGCCTTTTTTAACATAAACAATATCTCCAATTTTCATTTCATTAGTAAATTGCCAAATAGCATTCGTAATATTAATATAGTTGTTTGTATTTCCATTAATTTCTTGTAATTTTTCTTTCATGTCTCCTCTACTTGTATACTTTGAAAAATCTTCTAATTCTTCCCAACCTATCGCCATAAGTCCTTTTTTATAAAACGTATCCCAATTAATTGCTTGAGACCCTGGTGAAAATATCCAATAATTCATTGATTCAACATCTTTATCTGCATCTGTTGTTTCAATTTTATTCTTTTTTTGTAAATTAATTTTTTCAGAATAAAGCCAAGCATCGTAACTCAATTCAATAAAGTTATCAATTAAAATTTCTTCATTTGAAAGATAATCTTGTATGTTATCAATTATTTCTATGTATTCTTCACCTGATAATTTGCCATTTATTCTAGGTAACCTATTTATTGTTTCACCAGTAATTTCACCAGATTCATATATATACCATCTAGAACGAGAATCGAGATTGACAAATTTTTCTGGAGCAATCCAGTATAAACCACTTGTCAATTTACTATTATGAATTCCTTTTTTGGACATAACTTTATCAAAATATTCTATGAATTTTTCTTGAGAAGTAGATGTAGGATCCTTAGCAAAATCTAATGCTGCCTTAAATAGCATCCAAAGTTCATCAATATCTTTTGCATTGCGATCACCTTCAAAATAATAAAATGTAGCTCCCATATTATTGATAGTTGGAATACTCTCAAAACTATTTGGTAATTCTGCCTTAATTTCGAAAAGTTCTGCTATTGCTTCCAATATTTTCACCTTATTTGCTAAAGTTAACCTGCTTTTATTAAATAAAGCAAACACTGTAAATGGATCAATATCTGTTAAATCATTATTTCTCTCTAAAGTTGGTAGTTTAATTTCAGTCATTTTATATATTTTTTTTACTTTTTCAATTAAATCCTTACGATTTTCATGATATTCCAATAGTTTTATAGCAAATTCTTTATAAAAATCAACCCATATTATATCTAATGCATTTTTCATTAAATCATCCCCCTATAAATACCATTACGATAACTTTTTATTTATATTTTATTAAATATAACATATGATTAGTATTGAAGTTCTTTAGCTTCTACCACATATTCTAAGCTTCCAACAATTAGTTTAATTCTATCTTCAAAATGAAATTAGAACATTAATCGATTTAATATCTGTTACTTTCATATTCTTTAATTTCATATTAACTTCCATAATTTTATCATGCTAATTACAACTTATTGTTTATTTTTATTTATGATATGCTTTTGCTCATCGGTTAATGATGTGGTTTTCAATTTATACAACGAATCACATACATAAGTTTGACCGTATCTTTAATGTGATCCACCCATTTATCACCTTTTTGTCATTGCAATTATTAAAAATTCAGCTATAAAATCTTTGATTTTCGCGTTCACTTTTGGTTTGAATAAATATATTTCCTCATCACTATTTTCAATCATTTAGTCATATCTTAAGATGCCCTTTAAAAACATTAGATCCAATCGAATTACTAATATAATGTAAAATAGTTCCTCTAACAACTATATACTAGAGGTACTATATATTTTTATGAATTTCTACCATTCCGATACAGATGAAAATAAGCATAATATACAAAGTCACTCACTTAAAAAATTTTGGGACAAATCTTTCATCAATTTTAGAATCTATTTATACTTTCGTTTGCAGTTTCCATAATTTATAATATTCACTTTGTCGATTTAAAAGCTCTTGATGTGTTCCAGATTCTATCACTTCACCATTTTTCAGAGTGTAGATCACATCCGCATTCATTACATTACTTAGTTTGTGTGTAATAACAATTACGGTTTTACCATTTTTCACTAAGTGATCAACATTATTCATAATTCGATTTTCCGTTGCACTATCTAAAGCACTCGTTGCTTCATCAAAAATATATAAATCAGGATCTTTTTTGTTAATTAATTATATAAATGTATGATTGGATGCTGTTAAATTATTTCAAATGACCTATTGTATTATTAAATATCTATCAAATAGCATCACTTGTGACACACTACTGGGTCTTCTTTGATCATGTGATTTTTATTCATTACTTTTTTATTTATCATTGGAATTTATTTTGTCATAAAGGGATATACAACATGTCCATCATCTTCAATGATAGGCATAGCTCCCCATTCTCCTAATTTATGCGATTTTAATTCAATGCCATTATTATTTAAAATAACATGTGTTACATTTTCATTATGTGCCTGTAGCCAATTACTAATAATCAAACGATGACATCTTGAAGGATGACGTTCAGCACATAACAATGCAACCACATTATTATCTTTTTCTTCCATCAATATATTGATACCTTCTTTAAAATCGTCGGTCAAAGTATAATCTGCATAATTGTGAAATGATTGATTTTTCCAACCAGCATTCAAATTTTCTCCAACTACGCCAGAACGTTTTCTTCTTCCGCCTAGTAATGAAATGTGTTTATATTTTATATTGTGCTCTTTTAGCCAATCCATGAAGTCATGTTGGTTATATTGTGGATGTTTTTTACTATTTGGAAATGAGCGAACATCTATAATTTTTGTTATCTTAGCTTTTTCTAGCATTTCAAGAAATGTTTCTAGATTATAATTATAATGACCTATTGTAAATATTGTCACTTCTTACCAATCCCTCCGTCATTTTTAAAGTATAAGTGATGTTATTACAATACCTAATTATCATTATTATTTCGCTTATTAAAGATAAGATAAATTATTACTATTGCTATAGGAATGAAAGCAGAAAAAATAGCTGAATAACTACCATTTTTAATTAAAAGCGGTAAGCAGACTGCCATAATTATTAAGCATATAGTTAACACTATAATGGCATAAACTTTACTTTTATTCATCCTGTAACTCTCCTTCAACTTATTATTTTCATAAATATTACAGATCTTCTTGTGTAAAAGGAGTTCTGTACGCTCCTCTCATTTTCTTAGCTGAAATAAAACATTCTGTATAGACTGGATAAAGTATTTCTAAATTTAACTTTGTATTCGAAATTCTGATACCCAGGTATAATCTAATCCATTCCTTAGAGCCATAAAAAATACTCCAGTTATCAAGGCTGCCCATATATTATTTTCCATCAATTCACTTCATACTATATTATACACAACCCCCTTTTTTTAGTTTTATTTGTGGTACTCTTCTGCTTATCGGTTGGTTATGCGGTATTCTAATTATACAACGGATTAATTATATATGTTTAAGCTTATCATTTATGTGATACTCACCTTTATCATTGCCATTATAATTAATTTACTATTAGTACATATTTATTATTTTAGTTAATTCAGCTTTAACAGCTTTTTTCAAACTAATAGGAGATTCTACTTTGACATTGGCACCACATGTGACTATTAATTTAGCTATAAAATCTATATCTTTCACGTTCACTTTCGATTTAAACAAATATGTCTCTTCGTTAATGTTTTCAATCATATAGTCACTCCACAGATATCCTTTCAAGATATTTAATCCAATGATATTGCTTCTAATTTGTATATTAATGGCATTTTCATTTTTAACCATGAACTGTTGAAAATTCTGCATAGTTATATCATTACAGTCTTGTGTTTCTCCCATTTCATATAATTCTTCTATTTTTGAAATATTTAATAGCTTCACTAATTTGAATGCTATATTAGCAACAACGAAGTACCATTGCTGATTTTTATACAAGATACCAATACCTTTATATTGTCCTTTAAAGTAATTTTGTGAATAACATATTTTAAAAGACTTATTACCAATTATTAATCTAATGATTTCATTAAATAATTTATAATTTTTGAGTTGATACGTGTCTTCATTAAAATATTGAAATACCCCATTATATTGGTTTATCAGTTCTTTTTTATTCGAATTATTATATAACTTTTTTAATATTTCTTGGTATTCTGTTTGAAAAGGTAACTTACTCACATTTGAGATACTTGAAAGCGTAAATACTAAAGCTTTCAATTCTTCGTCTGTGATTGCTATTTTCGTTTGGTTTCGATTACCTATAGTCGTATAGCCACCATTTTTCCCTGTACTACTATATAAAGGCATTCCCAATGCTTCAATTTCCTTTATATCCCTTAGAGCAGTACTACGAGAAATATTAAATTCTGACATTATATCTTTCAACTTGAAATTCCTATTTTCATTACAATATTCAATCATATGATATAACCTAATAGATTTTTTCATTATTATTCCCCTTTTGGTATCAATAGGTGAAACTATTAAAATGTATACTCTATTTATAACAAATCTAAGGAGGAAAAACTATGAAATTTCAAGTAAGTCCCTATTTTTTAATTACACAAAATGCAGATGGTTTAAAAAGGTTGTATGAAGAGCTATTTGGCGCTAAAACACTCTACATCCAACGTGTTGAGGATAGACCTAAAGATAAGCAACTTAATATCGATAAAAATGATTTAAATAAAATTGACCAATGTGTACTTCAATTTGGAGATATAAAAATTATGATTGCGGATGATACAGAAGGTTTACCTATAACCCAAGGTAATAATATATCGCTTTGTATCACTTTTGACCACGTAGAAGAAACTAAACGTGTTTATGACCAGTTAATCGAAAAAGGCAGTGAGGTATTAAAAGCATTTAGTCCAGAGTTCTATACTGAAGGTTATGGTTATGTAAGAGATCCTTATGGTATCTCTTTCCATTTATTTACAAAGAGAAAAGATTAAACTAAGTTTCTAGTGTTCTATTACAGATATTTCTTCAGTTATATAAAAAATCCACTTACGTATTTTATGCGTAAGTGGATTTTTTATACATAACTTATTTTTCTTTATTTATAATACAGTCAAAAATTTACCGGCTCTAATAATTCAATGATTTCACCATTAGGAAAAGAAATTTCACAAATTATAGAAAGTAAATTGGGTCAGCCAATAGAAATTAAAGAACAATAAAGACATAATATTTTTCAAAGACATATTGACTTAAAAAATATGTCTTTTTAATTATTCTAATAATACATATAGAAAAGCGTAACAAAATAGATTAATATAAAAATAGAATAGATACAGAATGGGGATAGTTATATGAAAAAATTATTAATGGTATTAACATCAATCGCTTTAATCGCAGTTATCGGAGCAGCAGGAGTATTTGGATATAGTAGTTTTAAAAGCTTAACAGATAATAAAGAGGATAAAAAAACTGAAGAAGTATCTAAAAAGAAAGAAAATAAAAATCAAGAAAGCGCTAATGAAAAAGTTACACAACAACAAGATCAAACTCAAGAAGTAAATAGTAATGAGCAACAGGAACAAGTTAATACAGAAAATGATAATGTGAACGCTCAACAAAGTCAACAACAAGAAACAGTGACTGAAGAAGAGACTCAAGTAACTGATAACGAAGGTAACAATATAAATGATATGGATTCAGAAGAATTTATTTCTAAATATACAGAAGGAATGGATGAAGAAGAAGCTCAAACAGTAAAAGATATGGCTGAAGAAGATTCAGGATATGAAGATTTCTTACGTGGACAAGTAGAAGCTAGACAAAACGACCAAGGTGGAAATTATTAATATAATAAATAAGAAGAGGAAATTGAAATGAAAAAATTATTAATGACATTAACGTCAATCGCTTTAATCGCAATTATCGGAGCAGCAGGTGTTTTTGGCTATAGTAGTATTAAAGATTTAATGGACAGTAAAGAAAATAATAAAAATGAAGTAAACAAGAAAGATGAGAAGAAAGATCAAAAAGAAGAATCAAATAGTGATGAAGAAGTTCAACAACAACAAGATCAAACTCAAGAAGTAAATAGTAATGAGCAACAAGAACAAGTTAATACAGAAGATCAAGAACTAAATCAAAACGAAGAAATAGCTAAAGCAGACAAAGATGGAGACGGAGTTGCTACGACAGATGAAATGACACCAGAATTAGAAGAATTAGCTAGACAAGGTAAATTCCAACCTACTTCACGTGAAATGTATTATCAAGATGAAGAGTTAGAAGAAGAACAACCTAAAGGTGATGTTGGAATGGATTTAGATGAACAACAAAGAAACATAGATGCAGCTAAAGCGGCCCAAGATAGTGAAGAATAGAGGAAAATAAAATGAAAAAATTATTAATAGCATTATCAATCTTAGCAGTAGTTGTAGTATTATTAGCCGCAGGCGTTTTTGGCTATTCAAAATATAAAGAAGTAGAAATGAAACAACAGAACTTAGAAACTCAGTTAGAAAATAAAAATGAAGAATCCTCAAATACATCAGTTTCTTCCGATGATCAAGCAACAGAAAGTACAGAAGAAACACAAACAAAAGAAGACAATTCAACTGAAACTAGTCAAGAAGAAAATAAAGATGAACAAAAAGTAACTAGGGATAATGTATTTGACTATGCTTTAGCTGCCATAAATGAAAATGGCGATGCTGACTTAATGAAATTCCAAGAACCATCTTATAGTGATGGAGTATGGACAATTGACGCTAATAATAAATCTGGTGTAGGATCTAACATGATAAAAGTTTATGATGATGGTTGGGTACAGATATATAATGGCGTTGGTGATGTGATTCAGGAAACACAAATTGAACTATAATTAAATTGAATAATTGCATAAATATGATTTAATATATAATTATTAAAAAATTGAATCCTGCTATTTTATAACCTTCCTCAAATCAAAAAAGAGATTAAACAACTTAATTTTGTTTAATCTCAAAGTTAAAAAATCGCATCACTTGTGATACGCTTCCCCTTATCAGTGATTTTGCTAAAATTTTTATATCGCTTAAAAAATAGGCAAGTTAGTATTTAAATAACTCGCCTATATGTTTGCAGAAATATCATTTAATTCAAAAATTATGTTATTTAAATTCTAAACTAATATTAAATGATAGGTTTCTGTTTACAATAGATTTATCAGCACCTTGTTTGGTTCCTCTATTTTTATGGGATGCTTTATATTCCTGAGACTCTTGCCAATGTTTGTAAGCTGCTTCGTCTTGCCAAAACGTAATGATAACATGATGTTCATGTGTACTATGTGGCTTTAGAAATAATAGATTTTCAAACCCTTCAGTATTCTCTAGATGTTTATCTCTATTTAAGAACACACGCTCGAAGTCTGCCTCTAAACCAGGATTAGCATATAAATGGTTTAAAACTGCATAACCATATTGTGGCAAATCATTAATTTGTTCTAATATTGTATAGTGATATGTCACATTAAATCTATTAATAGTTACCTCATTATTATTTTTGTCTAAATAAATACGATGTATTTCATTTTTCAACAAATGAATCACTCCTTTTTATTGGATGATATGTCAAAATTGCTTAAATTTATCCATAACATAATCTCTACTATTTTTATGATTCACGATAGTCTGTGGATAATCTTTTCCAATTTCAATATGATAAATTTCTTGTAACTTGTCTTTATATTTAGTTGGATCATGAATGTATTTACTGCTCACATCATTAAATATTTCTAGCTGTGTTTTAATAAAATACCCTTGCGCATCAAAACGCTCACTTTGACGTATAGGATTAAACATTCTGAAATAAGGCACTGCATCTGTTCCAGTTGATGCTGACCACTGCCATCCATGTACATTAGATGCATTATCATAATCTATCAAATACTGTCTAAAGTACTCCTCCCCCCAAGTCCAATCAATAAATAAATTTTTCGTTAAAAATTGTGATACGACCATTCGTAAGCGATTATGCATATATCCTGTACGATTCAGCTTCTTCATTGCAGCATCAACGATTGGGTAGCCAGTTTGACCTTTTTTCCATACTTCAAAATGTGTTTTATTATAAGACCATTGCATGTTTCGATATTTTTCAGAAAAAGATTTAGTTGCCGTTTCTGGATACTGTGTCATTAACACATAATAAAATTCACGGAATAGAACCTCTCTTATAAAAGCTTCATAATTTTTTTCATCGCTCTCATAATCTTCAAGTAAATCATTTATAATTTCACGAATATCGAGTAGTCCATATGCTAAATATTTACCTAATCCACTTACAAAATCCTGCGACACATCGTCAGTCAATTTATCATAATGAGCTATGTCACTATTTAAAAAATCATCCCAAGCTTTACGCGCTAACTTTTCTATATCTTTATTATTTTCAAATTTTAAGTCACTTTGATTTGAACCCTTTTCTGCAATTTGAGACAACTGCTTAAATTGATAACTTTTTTTAGGGGTGTTTACTAAATCCTGACGATTTGCTTTATAAAAACTAGTAAATACTTTATAAGGCTGTTGCTGTTTATTAAAAGTCTTTGTTGGCTCAAAATAATGATTCACGCGCTGTCCAATTACTGTAACTTGGTGATTTTCAAAAGCCTTTTTTACATGAGGATAGTCATATATTTCTTTGTGATAACTCATAATATCTTTTGCTACTAATACGTGAGATAACGCCAATGTTTCGGCTAATTCACCTAGCTTTTCATATGTGACAATATGAGGTTGTATATCATGCTTATCTAAAGCATTTACAAATCCTTTTACAACTTTATAGTAATATTCACGTTTTACTTCTGATGCGTCAGTTAAATCTTCTAAAGGTAAGATAAAATACAATTTATTTATCTCATTTTGATGCTTCACTATATATTGAAAAAGTGGATTATCTTTCGTTCTAAAAACTCTGTTAAGTATGACTCCTAAATGCATTTTATTGCCTCCCAGCTTGTTTCATACAAATTCACTTTATAATTGTCCTTTAACTTAAGATTGTGTTTTCAATCATATACCCGTTTTAACTTTTGTATAATTCACTAAAAAATAAAATAAATTTTAATACCTTACATATTATAGGCAACTTCAGGGTATATTATTATCAGAGGTGATTAAATTATGAATAACGAACAATTACAAAATGAAATTGAAAATATATTAAATACATCAAAAATAGGTGTCCTATCTACTGCACATAACAATACACCTAATAGTAGATACATGGTATTTTATAATGATGGACACACACTTTATACTAAGACAAGCATTGAGTCTAAAAAAATTGCTGAATTTAAAGATAATCCCAAAGCTCATGTACTTATAGGTTACGATGAAACGAATAATCGTAGTTTTCTAGAAATTGATGCTAATGTTGAAATACTGAAAGATCAAGAGACTATTGATTGGATTTGGAACAAACAAGATAAGTCCTTTTTTGACTCTAAGGATGATCCAAACTTGTGTGTAATTAAAGTAATACCAAAATCCATAAAAATTATGAACGATAAAAAATTAGACACACCACAAACCATTACGTTCGATTAGTTAAAAAGGCGAGCCTGGGACATAAATAGATGTCTCAGGCTCGTTTTCAATTTGGCAGTAGGTGACTGAATTGAAAATGCTATTATATCAAGCTTTTTTCAATCCTAGTCACCCTTGCCGGGGTGGGACTACGAAATCTATATTAGAAAATTTGATTTCTGTCCCACTCCCGTTTTTTATATACCATTATTAATATCTTCTAACATAGCATCAACTGTAATTTTAGCACTCGTCAGTACAATTGGCACTCCTGCCCCTGGATGAACACTAGCTCCAGCAAAATACAAATTTTTGTAATCTCTGCTCACATTAGGCGGTCTGTAATAGTTACTTTGCGCTAAAGTAGGCATTAAACCAAAGGCTGCTCCAAATTTAGCATTATAATCTCCTTCAAAATCCTTAGGTGTATAAATAATTTCTGTCACAACTTGCTTTTTCAAATCTTCTAACGCTTTAATCGTAGAAAGCTTATTGTAAATAATATCTTTCACTTGTGTGATTGTTGACTCATCGGACCAATCCGTATCACCTGTTTTCAATTCTGAAACAGGCATCAGCACATAAATACCTGTTTGACCTTCTGGCGCTAACGACTGATCTTCCACACTAGGAGCGTATACATATATTGATGGATCTTGGGATATTTCCCCGGAAAATATTTCATTGATATTATTATCAAAATCCTTTGAAAATATAACATTATGTAACAAGATATCTTCAGATAAATCTTTATCAACCCCTATGTACATTAAAAAGGCTGAGCAAGAATAGTCCATATTATCAATTTTCTGTGTCGTATACTTCTTAGGATGATGTTCATTTTTAATTAAAGATGAAGTAGCATATGGGAAATCAGCAGTACAAATTATTTTGTCATACTTTTCTATATGTCCGTTTACTTTTAGTCCCTCCGCACACTTATACCTACCATCAATGATAATTTCTTCAACGTTTGCGTTGGTATAAATTTGAGTACCTAATTCTTCATTTAGCGTTTGAAGCGCTCTGACAAAGCTATACATACCACCTTTTATAAAGTGAACACCAAACATTAACTCTATCATGGGTATAATTGAATACAATGACGGGCTTCGTTTAGGGTCGATACCTATATATAATGTTTGAAACGCTAAAATCTTTTGGATTTTTTCATTATCAACATATTTTTCAATTAAATTATCTGCTTTATCAAATGTTTTGAGTTTCATACCTTGATATATAATAAAAGGATTATAAAAATCTGTAGGTTTCCTAAACGTACGTTCTAGAAAATATTTTCGTGCTATTTCGTATCTTTCGTATATATCTGTTAAAAAGGACATAAAACCATGTGTAGAGTTAGGTTCAATACTTTCAAGCATATCTCTTAATTGAGCAAGATCTGTAGGAACGCGAATTTGATCTGTTTCACTAAAATAAACATCATATATATGTGATAATTGTTTAATTTCCAAGTAATCATTCATATTTTTTTGAGCGTAATTAAAAACGTCTCGATAAATCTCAGGCATCATTACGATGGTTGGTCCCATATCAAATGTAAATCCATCTTGCTTGATCTGATTCATCCTGCCACCTATTTGTTGGTTCTTTTCATATAAATCTACTTGGTGACCGTTTGCTGCTAATCTTGAAGCTGCAGCTAAACCTGAAACACCGCCGCCTATAACTGCAATCTTCATAATGTTTCACTCCTATTATATTTCGCACTAAGTTCACGATAAATTTTCATTTTTTTCAATTTGCTTACATATACTTTCTTATGCAACGTATAGTTTGCCTTCCTTACTTCCACAAGTATTTCATGATAAGCTATCGCAGCTAATTCGATAATGTAACGTACCTCTTCGTCAAAATAATTAATACCGTTTAATGCAATATCATATAACCTAACTGCCTCTGTAGCGTAACTTTCCCACAGTTCTATATAATTTGGCGTAACTCCTTCATAATATATAGAATGTAGATTAACTCGATATTGAGCTAATTTTTCTACACTTAGATAAATTCTTCCATTTTGAAAATCTTCACCGACATCTCTTAAAATATTAGTTATTTGCATTGCCTTGCCTAAAGCAATCGCAGCTTCTTCAGCTTGTTCGAAATTATTTTCATTTGATGAAGTTAATATAGGAGTTAACAATTCACCGACAGTACCTGCCACACCATAGCAATACTCATATAAATCTGAATCAGTTTGCATTTCTTTTAAAACTAAATCTTCCTTCACATATTGAATTAAAGATTCGAACGGTTTTTTAGGTATTGTATATGTATTCAATGTATTACTTAAAGCATTCATAATAGCTGCGTCACTTTGATACGATTGAATATAATCACAATCGCTATAAATCACATCTAAATCTCTAGCTATGCCGTCTAATTGCTCAAGGTCTTTGTATTTATCAATACTGTCATCTATAATTCTGCAAACTGCATAAATAGACCAAATTGCTTTTTTCCTTTTTAGATCCAAAAAATCAAAGGCATATGAGAACGTTTTTGAATGTTCTTTCATTATATTGTGACAATGGTTATAATCTCTCTCTAATTGATTCATTTATTGGCCTCCTCAGTAAGCCTAGAACTTCTTGACATTTGTATAAAAAACTAAGCTATAAATTTATTCTACGGCCTTTCCAATATATACGTTTGAATACATTGATATCTAACCATGATTTAAAAAATATCACGACAAAGCATATGAAGAGCAGTGGATGACATAAACTCGCAACGATATTAAAATTTCCTGTTCTTCGAATAAATATATGAAACTGTACAGCATATATAAAATATAAAGTAATAGCTAATAATATATATATCGAGCCTAAATTAATTGAAAAAATTATCGCTAAAACTGTTGTAAGTGAACCAAATAGCCATAAAAATACAAACGTAAGCGTAGACTTTTTAGTTATTTGAGAGCCAAGTGCAAAATGTTTACTCCAACCCTCTAATAGCGCTTTATATCCTTGAGAATACATTCTAAAATTCACTACACTTTGGCCTTCATGCAAACTAATTGGCAAACCTTGCTTATTATATGCTTTACTTATTGCAAAGCCTTCAATGATTTGATTTTTAGCTTTCAAATGTCCTTGTGTCAATTTATAATCTTGCTTATTTGTCACAAGGACTGGTCCAAACGCGCCTTGCTCATTATTTGCTGATTTCGTGATTGAAAATTGATTCATACCTACGATTGTCATTAAATTAAAAATCGCCGATATATTTTCATATAGCTTTTTTATCTTGTGATAAGGTTGTATTGACAACAAACCTTTACCACCTTGTAAATCATATTGATTGGCTATACTTTGAATACTATCATCACAAGCAAACTGAACATCAGCATCAACAAACATCAATAAATCATGCATTGCATATTTGCTACCTTGCCAACAAGCATGTGACTTACCTTGCCATATAGTATCATTTTCAACAGTATATACGCTCGCACCATAATATCTAGCGACAACTTGTGTCTCATCAGTTGAACCATCATCCATAACAATTACTTCTATTTCTTGCTCTTTACTTATACTGTTAAGTAATTTAGGTAAGTTCTCCGCTTCATTTCTAGCAGGTACAATAACACTGACGGCTGTCTGACCTCTTCCTTTTCCGGAGTTATTTATAATCGCTCGACGCGCATACATACACATTCCACTTATTAGTGATAGTATCGTCGATACTATTGCTATTATATAAAGTATCATTCAGCCTCAACTACTTTCTCCATTAATAATAGCTTCTGCTACTTGCATACCACTCAAAGTAACCATAGGCATACCAGAGCCAGGATTTACAGAACCACCTACAAAGTACAAATTTTTGAAGTACTGACTTTTTTTAGGAAATTTAAAACCTTTATTTTTCTTCTTATTGGATACTACGCCATATATAGCTCCTTTATTAGAATTGTATGTATTTTCTATATCATGTGGTGTCCATACGTCTTCATATACAATGTGCTTTCTCAAATCTTTCAAGCCCATGGACTCTAATTTATCCAATATACGTTCTTGGAATTGCAGATATTCTGCTTCACTAAATGACTTACTCTGAATGTACGGTATGTGTGGCAATATTTTTATATTCTCGTGTCCCTCTGGCGCCTGTGTCTTATCTGTTTTATTTGTATTCACTACATAAATAGTCGGATCTTCAGGCAAAACATACTGGTGAAAAACTTGATCATAATTAACTTTAGAATTACTTGAAAAGAAAAAGTTATGATGTTGAAGCTCTGGATAACTTTTGTCCACACCAAGATGCATGACATAACCTGAACTAGCTGGCTCAAATTTACGTTCCAATTTGTTTATTTGGTTTGCATCAAAATTCAATAAATACTTATAAACAGGGATTACTTCCATATTAGATATAATGTAATCTGCATATATTTCCTTATTACTTTCTATTGTTATCCCTGTCACCTTATTTTGACTATTATAATTGATACGTTTTACAGGGGTGTTAAAATGTATGCCCACACCTAATTTTCTCGCTAATTGTTCCATCGCTTCCGCTAACTTATGAATGCCACCATCTACGTACCACAAACCTTCCTCATGTTGCATTTGAGGTAATAAACTCAATACAGCCGGAGCATCATAAGATGAGGAGCCGACATATTTTATGAAATAACCTAGCATTTCTCTTAAATATGGGTTATCTACCCTTTTATTAATGGCTTGTTGCATTGTATGAAAATAATCGAATTGCTTTAAAGCTGAAAACGGACCATGATAACGAATAATTGCAAACATCGTATCTAATCCCTTATCAAAGTAGCTTTTTTCAGCAACTTGATGTATCTTTTGTGCGTAACTAAAAAACGAAGAAAGTTGCTCTATATCTTTATTTGTTAACGATTCATTATTTGTTAACATATCTTCCATGGATTCATATAAATCTAAAATTTGGCCATCTGGATAAACGTTTCTAATCTGTAAACTTAACTTACGAATGCTAACATAATCTTCTAGCCTTTCATCACATCGTTGAAATAGGCGTTGAAATACTTTAGGCATGGTTAAAATTGATGGACCGAGATCAAATCCATAGTCATCTATGTCTAACCTATTTACCTTTCCACCGATATGCTTATTTTGTTCATATAAATCCACTTGATAGCCTGCTTGAGCCATACAAATTGCACTGGCAATCCCTCCCAAGCCACCTCCTATGACAACCACTTTCTTATTTCCCATTTAATCACCTTTTCTTTTTTGTAATTTATTATAAATACGTATTAACTTAGGGCGATTATAGCGCTGAACAATCATACAAGGCACATTAGCTATAATGACATATATAAAATTAATTATTTTAACACTTTTTGACGCCTTAAAAAACGCAATAACAGGAAATATGGATAGCAGATGAACCACCTCTGCACGTCTAGTTTCTAATATAAATCGCTGTATATCATTCATATTTTTAGATAAATCGAAAGTCGCTTTACTACTGATATTAGGGTTAAGATTTTGACCGTCTGGCAAATGATCTTTCCAATATTGCACTTTAACTAATTGTTGCCATAATTGACCCTCTTGTTCAAAATTCCAACTTCGAAAATACTGATTATCTTTTTCTAAGAACTTATAACTAATACGAGTACCAAGTTGAGCAATAATCATTTGAACTATAAACCAATATAGCGCAATATATATAATCTTTTTCATCAATTTAATGCTCAGATTTCGCTGTATAGCTTGGGTTATCTTTATTTAAATACCAATTACCAGCTGTTAAATAAGTAGCAAAAGCGCTCCAAAGCATATATGGAACTAGTAAAATGCCAGCAACTTTTTTTACATTGAAAAATTTTACAGTTGTTGTAACTACTGCGCCCAGTAATACAACACTCTCTATCAACGCACTAAAGCGTAATTTATATTTGAAGTATAATATCGACCATAGATAATTCAGGCTTAATTGTGAGTAATAAGCACCTTTCAAAGCCTTACTAGTAGATTTATTAGTCACTAATGCATAAGCTACGCCCATCGTTGTATAAAGTATTGGCCACACAATTGGAAAGACATAGCCGGGTGGTGAAAAAGGTGGTTTAACATTATTTTTATAATCTTTTCTCGCGTTTTTCACTGCAAATTTCCCTATAAATTTACCACCTGTAATTGGTGTTATAACTTTTATAATTGTTTTAATTATCTCGTTTGCTTTCATAGTTGATCCCCTCTTTTTTTGTAAAAGTAACTAGCCTTTATTTTAGCCGTTACAATTCGGCATTGGACATGTTATTTTTTCTAGCTAAATACTTTTTCAATCCATATACTTTCAAAACAATTGCACCTGTAATAACAATTGGCAAAATAAACTTCTTCATATTAAAGTATTCTCCTTTATTAGTTTTTTGGCTATTAATCTTGAATTTAAAAAGATTCATTACACTTTTATGAACTTTTGCTTGGGTATACTTATATACCCACCAAGGTAACGTCGGTTCATATTCTTGTAACGCTATGATACATGCGTCACTATTAGGTAATCTTCTAAACTCTAATCTCGCATTACCACCATGTGAATCTAAAGCGAAATCTCCACCAACAATTCGATATAAAATTCTCTCATTATTAGAAGCTTTAAAATCTTTACTTAATAATAGTAAGTCCTTATTTAAACACGGCACACTAATCGTAAAGTTATCTTCGTTAAAATCACTATTAACGACATTTAATGTAATTCTATTTAAAAAATTTGCATATGATTCTGCCAATTGAATCATATTTACATCTTTAGGTAAGACTACCCTTGATATTGCTCTAACATCTTTAATATCGCCCTTACGTGATGACTTCCCTTTCTTTTGTGTCTTAGTTTCTTCTTCCAAGGCATTACGCACACTTTCCTTATAATCAATCTTGCCTATAGAAATGTCTTTCACAATATTTTCATCATTTCTAATCATATCATGAATTAAGCTATCCATTAACGGATAGACCATTTCTTTTGGAACACCTGAAATAAGTTTCACCCAATATTTACTTAGCCAAATGGGAATAATAGGCAAATCTATCGTAGGTAATCGTTTATCTAGTACCTCTGCAGTTTGCTTGAATAGATCTTTATAAGTCATATGACTAGGTCCACCAATATCTATCGATTCGTTCTCATTTGGATTACGCTCTACAATTTTATATAAACCGTCAATCACGTCGTCTATTGCAACTGGCAATGTTGTATTATAAGCCCATTTTGGTAGTAACAGGCCAGGTAATCTTTCTACTAATTTTTTTAATATAGGGTAAGAACTTCCTTTAGAGCCTATAATCAAACCAGCTCTTAAAGTACTTACTGGTACACCATATGATCCTAAAATCTGTTCGCACTCTAAACGGCTTCTTAAATGTGGTGATAATTCATTTGTATTAGGTATCAAACCACTCATAAATACAATATGCTGAACTTTGTTATAACTTGCGGCTTTAGCAAAATTATCAGCTAATAATGCATCCATATCTTCAAAGCTCGCCTGCGTCAACTTAGCTGAAGGCATCATAGAATGGACAAGATATATAGCGATATCAATATCCTCCATTACCTCAGTGATTTCATTTAAATCAAACAAGTCAGCTGCCTTCCAAGTAACATTGTGTTCATTTGATTTATTTTCTATATTTCTAGAAATAGCTATAATTTCATAGTTATCTTTTAATTTATTCATTAAGTGACTACCGATATATCCCGAAGCGCCTGTTAATAATATTTTTTTCATATATTTAGCCTCCAAATAGAAAAAGATGGGCAGGTAAACTTTACCTCAGCTCATCTTTAACTTAACGAGCTCACTTGCTCATTATCTTAATTGACAAGAGCTCCAAGTCTCTTACTTAATATTGTACCCTTCTTAAATCTTTTCAATCTTTATTTATAATAATTAATCAATAAATTTATCAAACCACAAGAATTTGACTAAAAAAGGAATAATCTTACTTGCTTTAATGATGTCACTAGTATAAAAAATTCTTTATCTTTTCCTGTATAAGCTGGAATTAGTATCATATTTGCTTTGGTACTATATAATCACTTTCGATTTAATATATATCTTGATATTATTGAAAAGTATTTGAGCAATTTAAGTTTATTTTTACAATGTGTCTACTACAACTTTATATTTTAAAAGTCATCATTTTCTATTTTATACATATATTCTTTGGCTCAGGCTGATGTAGATGTATACTTTGCTTCACCGTAATGATTCAATAATTTTTTTTTGCTCACTGACTTACCGTCTAATAAGAAGAAAACACCATTCGTTTTATGATTAGAAACCCCGTAATATGTTGGATCGTGTAAATCTTTATTATTTTTAGCTAATGCATTTTTAGTAATCTTGTGATTATTAATCTTGAAGTTATCAGCTTTTTGAGATGTTTTAAAATTCTTATCTAGAATAAAATTACTTTGATTTGCTGTATAACCACTGTAACTATAATAAGGTTTCACAGATTCTTGCGCATGTGCTTGAGTGATATTAAATAATTCGGGCGTTACGAAAAAGCCCAAAACTAAACTACTAGCTAAAATAAAGTTAGAAACTTTTTTCATAAAAACCCTCCTCATATTTGTCTTACAGGTCACGTTATTACATTAATGTTACAATGTTGCGATAGCATCACATGATAAAATACATTTTTTATTTCTTCTTACACTCATACACGCAAATTAACTTATGCTTTTCTTAATTTAGAAGCTTATCACTATAGAAAAATTGAAAAGTAAATGTCTGATATGAGCTTATTTAAACAAAGAGTACATAAGCGTTGTCAAGAGAATCATTTGATATACGTCGATTTTAAGTGTAAATATTAAAAAATCGCCTGGAACAAAAGTAATGTTCCAGGCGTGGCTATGATAAGTCTTATAATAGTTTCGCAAGTGCGACCATGACAAATTGTAATGGTAAACGAATGACATGCTGCTTAACACTATCTGTTTCATCTCTTTCATCTTTGTAAGAGATGTTCTTACGTGCAGCGTAAATATTTGCAGGAAATACGAGCCAAAGGAATCCTTGTACTACTTTTCTTACGCGTGATCTATTTTTAGCACCGAGTACATAAAAAGCAATTATAAATTCTAATATGCCCGAATACTTAACTATTGCGTGTTTGAAAGGTAAATAGGACGGCACTATTTTTAAAAACATATCTTTATTTTTAAAGTGTGCAACACCACTTTTATAAAACAGTAAACTAAATATGAATCTTACGATGATATTTTTCATAGTCTTCTCCTATTCTTCAGCGACTTTGACAACTTGTTTACCAAAATTCTCTCCTGTGAATAACTTTCTAAATGCAGAAGGTAAATTGTCAAAACCTTCATCTATCGTCACTTCAAATTTAATTTTACCTTCAGACACCCATTGTGCGAGTTGTTCGCTTGCTTCTTTAAAATGATCAGCGAATTGTGCTACTACAAAACCTTGCATCAATGCTTGATTTTTAATCAACGTTCCTTGGATACGTGGTCCAATATCGTCTTTTTCATTATTATATGCTGAAATTGCACCACATACCGGAACGCGTGCAAATCGATTTAAGTGTTTAAACACTTCATCAGAAATTGCGCCGCCTACATTTTCAAAATACACATCAATACCATCTGGTACAGCCGCTTCGAGTTGCTGTGCGAAATCATCTTGTTTATAGTCAATGGCCGCATCAAATCCTAATTCATCTGTTAAATATGTTGTTTTCTGCTTACCACCAGCAATACCGACAACTTTTGCGCCTTTAATCTTAGCAATTTGTCCTACGACAGAGCCTACTGCACCTGATGCAGCTGACACGACAACCGTCTCGCCAGATTGTGGTTGACCAATTTGAAGCAATCCTGTATAGGCCGTCATTCCCGGCATGCCTAAAACACTCAAATATAAATGTAATGGTACATCTTTTGATGGCACAGGGGTCACATCGTCTCCATTCACTGTATTTATCTTTTTCCATGGTAATATGCCTGTGACATAATCGCCGACAGATATACGTTCATCGTTCGATTGTGTAACTTTTCCAACAATATGACCTTGTAATGGCTCATTCACTTGGAAAGGTTGAACATAACTTTTTGTATCATTCATTCTGCCTCTCATGTAAGGATCTACAGATACATAAATGGATTCTACTTGAACCTCACCTGCATGTGGTTCTCGAGTTTCTATTGTTTCAAATCTAAATACATCGTCTTGAGGGATACTTTGTGGTCGTTTTGCAAGTACAATTTGTTGATTATTCATTTATTATTCCTCAAGATATTTAATCGTTGCGTCTGATAATGATAAATCACCATTAATGATTTGGAATTCGTGACCTTTTAATGTTTCATCAGTTAACACAGAAACAAGCACTTCTGCTACATCTTCTCTTGTAATAGACGGATTTTGTACATTTTCAAATTGCGCACTCATATTGAATTGTTGCGTTTCATGATCGTTAGTTAATGCGCCTGGATGCACGATGGTATATTTTAAATTTGCATGTCTTAAGTAGTCATCCGCATAATGTTTAGCAATAGTGTATGGTTTCAAGTCGCCTGACGCATCAAACGCTTCTCGACGTGAGTCGTACGTTGATACCATAATAAAGTGTTGATGACCGACGTGTTCACTTGCTTTAATTGCTTTCACTGCACCGTCTAAATCTACAATGATTGTTTGATCGTCACCTGTGCTCCCACCAGAACCAACGGAAAAAAGGATTTGATCATACGATTTAAATAATTCTATTAATTCATCAATAGATTGTTTTGCGACATCAATGTATGTTGCATCGATACCATCTGCTTTTAAAGATTCAACTTGTTCTTCTTTTCTAACACCGGCAGTAAAATCAACATCTCGTGCTTTCAGTTTACGTATAAGATGTTGACCGACGCCACCATTAGCACCGATAATTATTGATTTCATGTGTATCGCTCCTTTATGAAATTATTGATTAGCTAAGATTTTTAAAGCGTGTTCAGCAACAGCATGTCCTGATTGAGGATTTTGACCAGTCACAATGCGACCATCTACGACTGCGAAATTGCTCCAGTCATCCTCTTTTTTAAAATGTGCACCGTTACTAATAAATTCGTCTTCTAATAAATATGGCATGTATTCAGTTGTACCATTTGCTTGTTCTTCACTATTTGTAAAACCAGTCACGTCTTTATGACGAACGAGGTAATCGCCATTTTCTTTAATGTCGAGTAGACCAGCCGCACCATGACATACAGAAGAGAGAACGCCTTGGTTATTGTAAATACTTAACGCAATGTCGTTAAGTTCTTTGTTATTTCTAAAATCCCAAATCGCACCATGTCCACCTGCAAAGTAAATGGCTTGATAGTCGCTAGAATTAACCTCTTTTGGAGATAACGTTTGTCCAAATTTGTTCATATAATCATGGTCCATATAGTATTCCCAGTCCTCAGCTCGCATCATTTCAGGGCTAAGACTGATAGGATCAAGAGGCACATATCCACCGTTCGGACTTACGAAATCAACATCATAACCTGCGTCATAGAAATCTTTCGCAAAGTGCGTAACCTCTGAGAACCACGCACCCGTAGGTCTGTCTATATTATCGTATTTTGCAATGTTTGTTACAACAATTAAAGCTTTTTTCATTGTATTTCCTCCTCATTCATATTTATATAGAGTACAATATCAGTTAAACCTTGGTTTAAGAGAAAGGATATGCTTACATGAAACAATATTACATTGAATATGTCTCAGATTATTGCAATATACCTAAAAGCAAACTGCGTTATTACGAGAAAAAGAATATCTTGAAATACATCGACCGAGATAGCAATAACAAGCGTTTATACACAGACGACGATATCGAAATGATTAAATTTATCCAGTGCCTAAGCAATTTGAATATGCCATTAAAAGAAATCCGAAAAAACACAGACATGCTTTATCAAAACCAAATAGATGTCCCAAGCGTGTTACGCGCACACCTAGAATTCTTGAATGAACAACGGAATTTGATCAGTACACATATTGACTTAATTGAACAAGAATTACAAACTGCCATGACCGAGTGACGAGGGAAAAGGGGTGTGAATTAGAAGAACGATGAGAAGAGTATGGAGGGATAGTGAATGAATAAGCATAAGGAAATTGTAGATTTTAAAGGTGGAGTGCGTAGATAAAGGGCGATAGGTGGATAGGCAAAGCTGGAATGAGTCAAAAAATTGCGTCGGGTGGATAAGCTAGAATAGAATGAGTGGGCGATGGATGGATAGACTAAAATGGTTATAATATACCTTATACCTAAAATTACAGAGTACTAAAACTATCTTATCTGCCATCTCTTGACGAGTTCTGCTTATCAGTTGATGATGGGGTATTCTATAATACTTATTAATTATTGGTAAAAATAAGATGCAGAGCCATTGTATAATCCAAGCACTTCACATCTATCTCTTGCTTTTCATTTATTCCTAAGAAATGATTCTAAACTTTTAGTTACTTTTTTAGTTCGCAATATATCGGCTTCTTCGAATAAGGTGCTTCTGGTACGTGAATTTCAATGTACGCTTTATTTTCAATATTAAGAATTTTAACATCTTTATCTGATAAAATACTTTGACTAACTTTATTTCTTCCATAATTTACTTATTAAAATTCCAAACGGAAACTATATAGTACCAGTACCTAAAAAATCAAAAATTGTAAGTAATATAACTAATTATTTTAGTCGTAAAGTGACACATTAACTTAATCACTTTCCTTAACCTTTTCTACAAAGAAAGAGGCTAATATAAACTAATTCTTAAAATCATTTAGTAGCCTCTTAAATATATTATTTTTATCTACAGATATATCTTTATTATTAAAGCAATTGAATATAATAATGCATTATATTTTTTCTTGCTTTTTTAAATTCAGCAGTTCTACTTCAACTAGAAATAGGTCTATAAATTATAATACAAATTGAGTTAATGCTTTCTTAAAATATCTCTTAAATACCCATCTATTTCTATGAGTCCATATCTCAATCATATTATCTTGCCTCTGGTTCGTTTTGAAAACCTACTAAATTTTTATTACTCAATCATTATACAAATCTCTAAATGCTTTAGTAAATTTACTTTGAATATCATTCCAACTATTTAACTGCAAATATAATTGATATAAACATCAACTATAATATTTAAGCTATATTGTAAAAACAGTCTAATTTTCTAATAATAACATGAAATAATAGAACTAAACTATAAACATTTATCTGCTACGCTAAAAATATATATAAATATAAAAAGAACTATATAATCTATTATAAGAGTAGTACAATAAATAAGGATACTAAAAATATTGAGTTAAATACAAAAACCCATTATTTACATAATGATAATTAGAACTAATTGAAGTATAAAAAAAATAAATCTTACAAAATGATATAGGAGTAAAAAATGAAAATTATAAAAAATGACAAAAAGAATAATAAAATTAAAGTTAGCGTACTAATAAGTACTTATAACAAAGAAAAGTTTATTAAAAAAACACTAGATAGTATATTAAATCAAACAATGGATAAAAGTGATTTTGAAATAATAGTTGTAGATGATTGTTCCACGGATAGTACATCTGATATTGTATCTAAACAAGTCGAAAGCTTTGTTAATTATCAATTTGTACAATTAGATGAAAATTCAGGAACGCCGGCAGAACCTCGTAACCTATCAATTGATTTAAGTAAAGGGAAATATATAATGTTTGTAGATGGAGATGATTGGTTACCTTCAGATGCAATTGAAAAATTATATACACTTTTAAAATCAAATAAAACAGACTATGCTACAGGTCTTACAAAGTATGTATATACTGATCATATTGCACGTAGTGGTGTTGCTTTATCTAAAATTGCACATAAAAAAGTTGATTTAAAAAATTTCAGAAAGTCATTTTATCATTTAGCACCTGCTGGTAGGATGATTAAGTCTTCGGTAATCAAAAAAAATAATATCCGTTTTCCAGAAATGATTTATGGAGAAGATTTACAATTTTTTGCCGAAGTATTTTTTAACACTAAAAATATCAGTACCACGCAAGATGTGGTCTATTGTGCTAATCGATATGATGAAAATATTTCTTTAGTAAAATCAGAAGAATCTACTGTAGTCAATCGTATGAAGTGGCAAAATGAAGCCTATATTTATTTAATAAATAAATATAAAAACAATAGAATTTTTACTAGTTTGTTATATCGAATCATAAACAAAGATATCTTAGAAGGTAAATTTTATAAGAAACAATTTATTAAAGAAATTGATATGCTACTGCCTGTTTTTCAAGATATTTTAGATATCATAGATAAAAATTTTAATTCACTAGACTACGTCGATGATGAATTAAATCAACAGGCTATAAAACTTATAAAAAATGGAAACAAACAAGAGATTATAGATTTTGTTAACTTTTATTTAAAGAAAGACGATAAACAACTACATGTTTTAAACGATAAATATTATTACTCATATAATGGAAATATCTATAAAAAGAGAATACATGTTACGTTACAAAAAATATTTCAAAAAGATGAAAATATTTTTTTAAAACTAAATTCTAAAAACTCAGAATTAAAATATCTTGAAATAAAAAGCAGAAAGGACCCAACAAACTATACAGTTTTAAAAATCAAAAAAAATCTTTTCAAACCTGGTGAATACACAGTTCAATTTCAAACAAATAAACTGCCAAAAGGAAAATTAGCTCTGACAGTTCTTGATGAAAATTTAAATGGGTCTGTTATTAAATCAGGAATGCAATTCAATTTTTATGAAACTGTTAATGGTAATCTGGGCTATGTAAAAAAAGATTAACTTTTTTGCTAATATTACTAACTATATAACAAGAAGAGAGTTTAGCAACAATTTAAGAAACTATAAATAAGAAGTATTTCGAATCAAATTTTGTATAATTCTTAAAGTTTTGAGGAGTTATTTGAATACAAACAATGTTTACACTGGCCAACCAAGCAGGGAAATTGAAATTTATTCAAATAAAAAATAAGCATACTTATTCATCAAAATACCCACCTAACATTATAGATGGGTATTTTTAAATTTTGCTATATAATTGATTTAAAGCTGTAAGTAATTCATTTTCAAATTCGCTATTTAGCTTCTCAAATTTTGTATATAGCTCTTTATTAGTCGTACTTAAGTCAATAGTAACAGATTCACTTTCATTCTTATACATGCTTTCGTAACTGTAATTTAATTCAATTGAAGAATCATAGTCTGCTGATAAAACAATACAAGTCGCAGATTGATTGGGCATATATGTCTTCTCTTTTTGAGCTTCAAAAAACTTCTTTAGATAATTTGGTATATCTTTTTCTTTTATATTTATTTCATCAATTTTTGCCGGGGAATTACCATAAATTTTAATTACAATTTTTTTGGCAAAATCCCTATATGATATCCTTCATAGTATATACCTATATATCCTTTATTTTGATTATATATGACTTTTTGTATAACTAGCAGTTACAATTGTAGCTATACAAGCAAAAATAGCAATGATTACTGAACATATTGAAACTATTAAACTAGCCACCTCAATTTCAAATCCTCCTTCTACATATAATTATTTTTCATTAAAAGTATACACAACTTATTTTTTAGTTTTATTTGTGATACGCTTCTGCTTATCGATTTATGATGCGGTTTTTGGTTAATAAATAGCCGGTTTCAATATGAAACCGGCTAAACAAATTTTATGATTTTTATATATTGGGATAGTAACTACAATAATCTTTTAGCAATATGAACAGTAATTTTAGGATGAATGAATTAACTGATAGCAATCTACATGTATAATACAAATATGTAGCGGTTGGTTTCTTATAATAAATGACTCAATGTTCTTACTAATATGATTACGATTAATAAACGTTAAATTTTTATTTTTTTAAATATCTAAGTTACAGCGGATACTTTAATTTAGTGAAATTAACTTACTCTAGTAGTACTTTTTTAAAAATGTCTTTTCAAAATTCATGAGCTGATACATAAATTTTTCAAAATCTTCTCTAACAAAACAGCTTAATAAAAGTAATTTTATTTCTTTTGTTAAGTTGTTTTTTATTTCTTTTAATAAGCGTTCTCCATTATGCGTCAAACTCACTAATTTAGTACGTTTATCATTAGAATAAACTCGTTGCACATAACCTTTGTATTCTAACTTCTTAACACGTTTTGATGCAGCTGTCTTATAAGTACGTTGCTTATTTGCTAAGTCGTTAATCGATACTTTTTCATTATGCTGAATAAAATACATTGTTTCTATTTGTTCATAAGATAAGTAACGACCTGGTTCCAATTCTTTAACCATGTTAGTAATTGCTTTATTAATATTCGCTGTAGCATCATAGAATTGGTTAATTAATATTTCTAAGTTTCCCTCTTTATCCTCCATATTAACCTTCCTTACTAAACTATCATTTTTCAACCATCATTTATTTTTTAAAAATTAAATATTACTTATTATAAGCATAATAACTTTATTCCATTACATCACTTTCTTCAGCTTTTTCAGTTGCTTTTCTCATCAGTGGATCAGTAATTGGTTTAAAGATAACACCAATTAATAAAAATCCTATACCAAATAATGAAAGTACCACTAATTTTTTAGTTAAAATTTCAGGTACAGGTCCTCCAACTGCTTCTCTTAAAGCATCTATTGAATAGGAGAAAGGTAAATAAGGGTGAATGACTTGGAAGAACTCTGGTGTAACTTGGATTGGGAAGGTTCCACCACCACCTGCTATTTGTAGTACAAGGAAGATGATTGCAATTGCTTTCCCTGGATTTCCTAACAATGACACTAAAGTATATACAATTGAAATAAATACAAGTGATGAGAATACTGATATAGCAATAAACCATACAACAGATTCAACTTGCGCTTTCAGTATCACTATATCTCCAATTGATACGATGAGTGCTTGGATAATACCCAACGTGTAGAACAACCCACTCTTTCCTAGATAAATTTCTCTTGTCGTTAGATGTGGCTCTAATGTTTTATGTTTATTATCTGTCGTTAATAAACTTACTAGTAATAAAGCTCCTACCCATATTGCTAATGCTGTGTAAAATGGTGTGCTTGCTGAACCGTAGTCTTTCACAGGAAATATATCTTTTTGATCTATATTAATTGGATTTGCGATTACATTAGCTTGTTTTTTCAAATCATTTTTCAATAGGTCTACCATTTTATCCACTGCATCGTCGTCTTCAATCTCATCAAATAGTTTGTTCGCTTTAGCCAGATCTTTTTCAACATCTGGTAATTGATTACGGGCAAAATCTGCCAAATTGTGCAAGCTTTCTTTTGCACGTGGTTGATTTGTATCTAAAATATCTACCAAATTATCATAGCGATTAAACAGTGTTGGTATTGTATTGTTCACAGTTGCTGTTGTATCAGATAACTGTTGTTCTAAACCTGGCAAGTCATTTTCAATAAATGATGCTGCGTTAGAAACACTTTGTTTAAATTGTGGATAATAATTTTGAGCAATAGACATTGCATCCATATATCTTTGCTCAATGACTGGTAGTGCACTTTGAATCGTCTCAATTCTATCCTTACCAGTAGTTAAAATACTTTCTCCTGAATTTATAACTTGATCAATTGTGTTTAATTTCGATTGAACAGTTGATAGTTTTATATCGCCGTCATCTAATAATGACATCACATCATTAGATACATCTAATAATTTTTGGTTTAGTTCTGACTTAATATAGTTTCTTAAATCATCTAAGCTACTATTCACGCGTGGAATTTCTTTAAGTAATTCTACTGCTTCTTCTTTACCAGAACTTCCATTCGAAAGTGCTTCACTAAGTTGATTTTGTGTCTTAATTAAATTATTAATTCTATTATTTGCTGATTCTAATTCCTTAATCTCATCAGAAAGATCTACCTTTTCTCTATCTTCAAGCTCTGATAATATATCTATAAACTTTTGATTGGACTTACTTGTTACTTCAAGTCTAGATTTAATATTATCTAAAGTTTCTTTGAAATCTTTTGGCTTATCTGTAGATATAATACCGTAAGTGACATTTTTTAGCGCATTAATATCTTCTTGACTACTTTCCGCTTGTTTGTCGGTATAATTGGATAAAGATAATAATGATTTTGATAGTGAAGATTCCATTGCGCTTACATCTTCACTACTTATTGCTGTTCCATTTTGATTATTCCCAGCATTGTCGCTATTACCATTACTTATTTGCGAAGTTTTAATATTTGAATAACTATCTGACCCTTTAGAACTTTGCTGCTCAGTTTCAACATTTTCTTGTAATCGATTATTAGCATTTTGATTTGCTTCTTGTGCATTATCAACGACTTCTTGATAGCCTTCGACACGCTGTTGCACTGCAGGTAAATATCCTTGCGCTTCATTCAGGCCTTGTAACCCTGCGTCAACCCCTGCGCTTGCAAGGTCTACACCACGATTAATTTTTGGAAAAGCTTCTGGTACATCATTAGATGCAACATTCAAGGCATTTTCAATATTTGGCATGTAGTCATTTAATGCCAATATCAATTTAGCTCGCTCATTTAATGTCGGAATGGCCGCATTAACTTGGTTTAATTTATCTGCAGCATCTATAACTTCACCTTTATGATTTCCTAACGCTCTAAATTCATCAGCATAATTGTCAATCTCATCCTGATTTTCATCTAAATATATTATTTTATCAGCAAAATCATTAATTTTAGGTATAGAATCATTAGCTTTAGATACTGCATCTTCAATTTTATTTATGGTTGGAATTTCTTCCTCAAGTTTCACGCCAAGTCGATTTGCTTCATCTAATAATGCTTTTGTTACTGTCTCATTAAATTGTTCATTTGCTTTTTGAACAATGGCACTCGTCCCTGCATTTGTCATTTTAGGCGCAATCGCATTAAGTTTTTGATTCACTTTGTATTCTACGTCTGCTTGCTGTGGGTTTTTTCGAAGTGTGCCGGTAATTTGGTGCGTAAACTTCTCTGGTATGTAAATGGCCGCGTAATAATCGCCCATCTTCAAATCATGATCGGCTTTTTTTCGACTTACAAATTGCCAATCAAAGTTATCGTCTTTCTTTAGTTTATTGGTAATTTTATTGCCCACGTTCACACTTTTATCTTTAACTGTATCTCCCTTATCCTCATTTACAACAGCTACTTTAATATTTTTAGTATTACCATATGGATCCCATGTCGCTTCTAAGTTAAACCAAGCATAAAAAGAAGGAAGAAGTGCTAAACCTCCTAAAATCACTAAAACAGCAGGCGTCTTAGCAATCTTTTTCAAATCCATTATAAATAATTTTATTGCGTTCTTCATTTATACACCTCTAAAACTGTATCTATTGATTTTTCTTACATAAATTTAAAATTACTATTTGTTAATTTCATATAAGTTGATATAATGAATGCATTAACGAATTTTTCCATTTTTTAGTTGATACACATCAACTATATCTAAGTCTGTTTACAGTGTACCAAGACAAACCATAGTTTGTACATAGTAAAGTAATATATTTTAGAAAAGAGGTATTTTCATGAAGCAACAAAAATTATTAGTCTGTTTGCTTTCAACTTCTTTACTTATTCCATCATTTTCTATCAACGATGTTAGTGCCGAATCTTTAGAAAAAAGTGCCACAACTTCTGAATCAAATGACGTGTATAAGGAAAAAGATGAGGAGCAAGCTAAGCAATCGCATTTATCAAAAAATGGAAATGATGAAAAGAATAAGTCTAGTGATGAAAAGGAAAATAGTACAAAAGATGAAAGGACTACAGAAGATATTAATAATAAAAGACATAAAACTTCTGATAATGAATCATCCAACGAAAAAATACCGAGTTCATTTGAAAATTCATTTAATGATTCATCGTCTTATGATAGTTTGAATGTTTTCAAGCCAGAACCTTTTAAGAGTGACAATGATGGGCTATCTGAATTATTAAATCAACTGTTCTCTAATAATAAAATGAAACAAACTTCTACTATAGAGAATAACAATGTACAAAACGAGAAGAATGAGAGTAAAAATGATGATACATCTATAGATCAAATAAATCCAAATACGACAAATTCGGATGATAGTGACGAATCAAATACTAACAATTTAGAAAAAAATAGTGATAAGGGTTCACTACAAGGTGACATTGATGATGTACAGTCATCTGAGAAGTCAAAGAATGATGATATAGATAATAAGTCTGAATCAAACAAACTTCCAATTGATAAAAATCAAAAAAAAGATGATGGTGAGTCAAAACGATCTTCCCAACAAGATCGATCTTATGAAGAAGCAAATAATGATGCTGATGATCTAGACAACAAAGATAATGACACACCTGCTACTGAAAACGATAATGCCAACAGTGATAACGAAAATGCTGATAAATCAGATACAAAATCTGACGATAAAGTATTAGATGCAATTTTAGACGAGTATAGTGAAAATGCTAAAAATAATAAAAAACAATATGATGCTAAAAAAGATGATTTATCAAATGGAAATAGTAAAAGTAAGGAAAATAATTCTGAGAAACAGGCATCTAATACAAATGCTAACCCTCAATTACCTTCTGAATCACAATTAGCTAAAAAAGAAAAGCCAGCTCAATCATTTGAAAACGACATAAACCAATCAAACATCAGATCTACTGCAATTTTCCAACAATTGCCAAATTTATCGGATGATAGTAAAAATTCTAACGATATAACAATTACTGAAAATAAAAACACACGAGGTTTTATTAAATCAATTGCACAAGACGCTCACGACATAGGTCAAGATGAAGATATTTATGCATCTGTTATGATTGCACAAGCCATATTAGAATCTGACTCAGGAACTAGCAATCTTGCTAGTTCACCACATTTCAATTTATTTGGAATAAAAGGAGCTTATGAAGGTCAGTCGGCTACATTTAATACACTTGAAGATAATGGCAGCCATACGTTTCAAATTTCAGCAAACTTCCGTAGCTATCCAAGCAAAAAAGAATCATTGGAAGATTATGCCAATTTAATCAAACACGGCATCGATGGTAATCAGGACATTTATAAACCAACATGGAAAAGTGATGCTTATAGTTACCGTTCAGCAACAATGCATTTGGCTACCACATACGCGACTGATTCACAATACGCGGACAAATTAAATAGTATTATCAACCACTATGACTTAACACAATTTGATAATAAAAATATGCCTGATTTAGATAAATACAAAGCGAACAACGATGATTATGATTCAGCTTTCAAACCATTTTCAGAAACAACAAATGACTCTCCTTATCCTCATGGGCAATGTACATGGTATGTTTATAATCGCATGGCACAGTTCGAGAAATATGTGAGTGGTGATTTAGGCGACGCACGAAACTGGAATAATCGAGCAGAAAGAAAAGATTATGCTGTTTCTTCAACACCAAAAGCACACACTGCCGTTGTATTTGAGGCAGGTCAACAAGGGGCAGACCAGATTTACGGTCATGTAGCTTTTGTAGAAAAAGTTAACGATGATGGTTCTATCGTTATATCAGAATCAAACATTAAAGGACTTGGTATCGTTTCTTACAGAACAATTGATGCAGATGCTGCAACTGAATTGAGTTACATTACAGGTAATAACTAGTATGTTTAAATATTCCCTTTATTTTATTTATTAAAGTGTTTAATTTAGCTTTTATTCATTCAAAATACAAATGCTCCATTCAAAGTCCCACTTACTAGTGTTCACTTTGAATGGAGCATTTTAAATATACTATATGAATTAACTCATACTAAAATACAGTATGAGTTAATATTTACAATTTTTCTATTTATTTCGTTTGGTGAACCATATTAATCCACCACCTATAATGAAAAGTAGAATCCCTAATGGAATCGTTGATTTTTTTACTACTGTTCCTGTATCAGGTAAAGAAAAATCACCATTATTGTCAAATAAACCACTTAAAAAGCTACCCGAGGAATCACCTAGAGATAAAGCACGACCAGGCGAAGGATTAGATATATCCTTAATTCCATCTAATATACTGTTTCTATTGAATAAATCGTCAAATAGACTTGGTGTACCAAGTAATTTTGAATTTCCACTTAATTTTCGCATCTGTTCAGCTCTGTCTAACAAACTCCCATCAAATTTATTAGATAAACTTGGCGTATATTTTAATGGTTCAAACAAACCATGCATATCATCTTTAAATTTACTTATGTCTTTATCAGCCTTTAATAGATCATTCAACTCATTATTAATTCCCGATTTCATTAGATTTAATAAGTTATGCTTAGAATCTTCTTTTTTGGCAATAACGTCAGCAAGCGCTTTAGCTTTAGCATCATTTAATTTCGTAGCTAGCATTGTTTCTAAAGCTTTACGTTTATCATGAGATTGGTCCAATATATTTTCTAAAATATCATCACTTGTAACATTGTGCCCAAAATGATGTTTGATTAAAGCTACAATTTGTTCGTTACTAGGATTTTTATGCATTATTTCATCAACGATTTTTGATGTATCTATATGATCAAATTTAGTTAATAGAATTGTTTTAATAAGTTCTTGCTTATCAGTTGTTTTATCAAACATAGATTTTAAAATATCATCACTCGTAGTAGTAGATAAGTTATCTAACTCACTAACAACTTGACTCGCGATTTGTTGATCTGTTTTACCTTTTGTATCTATACGTTCTAAAATAGATTGTGCACTCTTTTCATCAAAAGTACCACTAACAATATCTTTTACAGCTTGTTCTTTATTATTTACAGATTGTAAATGATTTAATACAACGTCATTTTGTTTTTTTAGACTTTGTTGCGTTTTTTCTATTTCCTTTTTCAATTTTTCTTTGTTTTTAGCAGATATTGAGTCTCGTTCAGAAAGCTTTGAATCCAATATCTTTAAATTATTTTCTTTATTTTCGACATAATAATCTAAATTATCTTTTACTTTTGAATGGTTTGTCGTAACTTTATCGATGTCTTTTTTAATTTTGTCTGATTGTTGCATTTGATTACTCTTAGTATTAGATGTATCTTTAAATGCTAAACCGTCTTGGTTGTTTTCTTTAACAGCGCCTTCGTCTTTTTCTGAAGCCGTATTTTTATTTTCTTCACTATCATTCATATCTGCTATATCTTTACTTTCTTCATTTAGTTTACCCATATCAACTAAATTGGAAAAATTAACACTATCATCAAACAAATGAGCTGTATCTTGCTTTGTATCTCTTTGATTTAAATTAGCATCAAACGTATTATCTTGCAGACCTTCTTGATCGAACAATTCATTACTATCTTGTTCTTCAATATGGTTAGACTTTTCTTTGACAGAAGAGGCTATATTTTTTTGACCATCTAACTCACTTTTTACACTTTCCTTATCTTCAGATACTTCCTTTTTGTCATTTTCAATTAAATGACTCTGCACTTTATTCTGTTCAATGATTTTATTATCAACCTTTTTTGCTTTCTTCAATATTGCTTCAACTTCTTCTGTACTTTTAGCTTTTATAATTTCATTAATAGAAGCATCTTTCTGACTATCTTTAATGTTTTTTAGTTTATCAATTTTCTCTTTACCTTCTTGAATGCGTTTTTCTAGCGTATTTTCACTATTCGAATGTGTCTCAATATTTAAATCAGCCTTATCTTTTGCTTCTACTGATGGTGTTGAAGTCACACTATATCCCATTAAAGAAGTGCTAATAATGAGGGCCACACTAGAAAATTTAAATTGATGATTTAATCTAGTTTTATTATTTAAATTATTATACCTTAACTTTTTCATTAAATTCACCTTTCTTCTAATTATTCATCCTCATTATATAGGTTATATAAATTTATTCAAATAGCAATATTGAAATACTATCTCATTTAAAGTAATAAATATTGTACAACTCAACTTTTAGCTTTATTTATTATAGGGTTCTGCTTATCAGGTAGTGATGCGGTTTTTAATTAACGTCTTTTTGTTATAAGTCTTAAAGAATATTAAATAAACAACATCATTTTCCTTAACTGAAACGAAAGAACGACAAGTTCCATACTATTACTTTGGAATTTGTCGTTCATTTATTTATTAGAAGCATATATTTTACAGACTTCTAAATTAATTGTTACAAGAATTGTTATTATCTTCTTGCTCTTTTTCATCTTTTTCTTTTTTTTCGTTCTTTTCCTCAATTTCTACCGAACAACATGACTGTTCTTGAGGTTTTATTTTTTTTAATGCGTCTTTAATACCCATTATTTCACCTCCTTTAAATAATGATATTCACAATCAAACCTGTAACAATAGCCACAACTAAAATTGCAATAATGAATGATATTACAAATTTTTTCTTGAATAGCTTAGATAGCAATACGACCTCTGGAATACTTGCGCCAGCACCACCAATTATTAATGCAACTACTGTTCCTAGCGACATACCTTTTGATACTAATGCTTCGGCTATAGGTAACATTGTTTCTGGTCTGATATACATAGGGATACCGATAACAGAAGCAATAAACACCGATATAAAACCATCACCACTTGCATACTTAGTTATAAATTCTTCAGGTATGAATCCATATATAAAGGCACCAATAAATACACCAATAAATAGATAAGGTAACATTGGGTATAAAAATGCCCACGCATCGTTTAATGCTTGTTTAAAACGAGATCCTGTTTTATTAGCAAAAAAGCCATCACCTTTAACATTGACCCCTTTATAACTTTCAGCTAAATTCATTTTTGAAAATACTAAACCTGTTAAAATACTGAAAATTGCTAGTACTACAAAATAAACAATGGCTACTTTCCATCCTAATAAAGCCCATAACATAAATATCATTAGTGGGTTCATTAACGGTGAAGCAATTAAGAAACTCATTGCTGGACCAAAAGGAACTTTGGAATTTAATAGACCTGCAAGTATTGGAATAGTTGAACAAGAACAAAATGGTGTAACAGCACCAAATATCATACCTAATATATAATTGACGACTTCATTAGGTTTGCTCAAAAGCTTTATAATTTTTTCTTCTGAAACAACTTGTTGAATCAGACTTACTATAAAACTCACTACTATAAATAGTAATAATAATTCAAAAAATAACATCAGAAATGTTTTTATGAATTCCATAATTGAATCTATCATTAGTATAACGCCTCCGAATTCATTTAATCAACTTTTCTTGATGTATTAATCAAAAAAAATTGATTAATTCTATGTTATAAAGAAGATACTTAAGGTATCTTACAGCAAGTATCTTCATTTAAAACCACCTGTATTTGTTGCTCATTAATTTTATAATAATTCCATGTGCCATGCTTTTCAGCAATAAGAATATTTGCATCTACTAATTTTTTTAAATGATAGGAAAGTTTAGATTGTTTTAACGCTAATAATTCTTCTAGATCACAAACACATAAAGATTTTGAATCGCTTTGACGTATTGATTGTAGAATTTTAAGCCTGATTTTATCAGCTAGCGCATTAAACATCTGTTCATAAAAGTCTAATTGTTCTTCCTCACTTCTATTAGGACTGGACTTAATAATTTCCATTAAATAATCACCTCTCTTATATATAGATATTTCTATTTTTGTTTGAGTTCTTGTATTGCTTGATTAAAATGAGTTTCTGTTATTTTACCATACATGTCAGGTTCTCCTTTAAAGAACTCATTTTTCATATATGATATAGCTTCTTTTAAAGAAACTTCTCTTGATATCATAATTAGATTTAAGTAGCTAACAAAATAATCAACAGATAATCTACCTGCATGATTTATTCTCATAAAATCGAACTCCTTTATAAAATACTAAAATGATACATCAATTTTTTTTGATGTATTAAATATAAATTATTATTTCAACTTTTGCAAGATAATAAAACTAGTTATTTAGGACGCATTCTAATCTAATACTAAAATTAGTCAAAAAACTACATAGACACAAAGCTATATAGATGTTAATCTATGTAATGAATAGGAGGTATATTTATGTCTTATAAAGAATTATCAGCAATATTAAAAGTTTTATCAGATCCAAGCAGGATAGAAATATTAGATTTACTTTCTTGTGGTGAACTATGCGCTTGTGACTTATTAGAACACTTTCAATTCTCACAACCTACACTAAGTCATCATATGAAGTCATTAGTAGATAACGAATTAGTTACAACACGAAAAGACGGCAACAAACATTGGTATCAACTTAATCATGCTATTTTAGATGATATTATTCAAAACTTAAACATCATTAATACATCTAATCAAAGATGTGTATGTAAAAATGTGAAATCAGGTGACTGTTGATGACTATTTTAGCAATTATAATCTTCTTGTTAACTTTAATCTTTGTGATATGGCAACCAAAAGGTTTAGATATTGGTATTACAGCTTTAATTGGAGCTGTTGTTGCTATCATTACAGGAGTCGTAAGTTTTTCCGATGTATTAGAAGTAACCGGTATTGTTTGGAATGCAACTTTAACTTTTGTAGCTGTTATTCTTATTTCATTAATATTAGATGAAATTGGTTTTTTTGAATGGTCTGCAATACATATGGTCAAGGCTTCAAACGGTAATGGCTTAAAAATGTTTGTTTTTATTATGTTACTTGGGGCAATTGTAGCAGCATTTTTCGCAAATGATGGTGCAGCTTTAATCTTAACTCCTATTGTATTAGCGATGGTAAGAAATCTAGGGTTTAATAAAAAAGTTATTTTCCCATTCATCATTGCCAGTGGCTTTATCGCTGATACTACATCACTACCCTTAATTGTAAGTAACTTAGTTAATATCGTTTCTGCAGATTACTTCGATATTGGATTTATTGAATATTTTAGTCGAATGATTATTCCTAATATATTCTCTCTGATTGCTAGTATTCTCGTTTTATGGTTATATTTCAGAAAATCTATACCTAAAACGTTCGATACAGAAAATCTTTCACATCCTAAAAATGCAATTAAAGATTCTAAATTATTTAAGATTTCATGGATTGTATTAGCAATACTACTTGTGGGTTATCTTGTTAGTGAGTTTATTCAAATCCCTGTATCAATCATTGCTGGTATTATTGCTATTATCTTTGTACTGTTAGCTCGCAATTCCGAAGCTGTGCATACGAAACAAGTAATTAAAGGTGCACCATGGAATATTGTCCTATTTTCAATTGGTATGTATTTAGTCGTATTCGGCTTGAAAAACGTAGGCATCACCACAATTTTAGCTGATGCATTATCCAATATTTCAAGTTATGGACTATTCAGTAGTGTTATGGGCATGGGCTTTATATCTGCTTTGTTATCATCAATTATGAATAATATGCCTACAGTTTTAATAGATGCAATTGCTATCGGACAATCGAATGTAGTTGGAACAATTAAAGAAGGTATGGTTTATGCGAATGTCATAGGTTCTGATTTAGGACCTAAAATAACACCGATTGGTTCTTTAGCAACATTATTGTGGCTACATGTCTTAACACAAAAAGGTGTGAAGATTTCATGGGGAACATACTTTAAAACTGGAATTATCATTACTATTCCAGTCCTATTTGTAACACTTTTAGGTTTATACCTTACACTAATTATATTTTAAGAAAAGAGGCTTTAATTATGGATAAGAAAACAATTTATTTTATATGCACAGGAAACTCTTGTCGTAGCCAAATGGCTGAAGGTTGGGGAAAGAAAATATTGGGTGAAGATTGGAATGTCTATTCTGCCGGTATTGAAACACATGGTGTTAATCCTAAAGCAATAGAAGCTATGAAAGAAGTGGATATTGATATCTCAAACCACACATCAGATTTGATTGATAGTGATATCTTAGAACAGTCAGATTTGGTCGTAACATTATGTAGTGATGCAGACGATAATTGCCCTATATTACCACCTAATGTTAAAAAAGAACACTGGGGCTTTGATGATCCAGCAGGAAAAGAATGGCCAGAATTTCAACGTGTTAGAGATGAAATTGGAAAAAGAATACAAGAATTCAAAGAAACGCTCGTTTAATGTGAGCGTTTCTTTATATTTAAGTCATACATTTTATTAATAATGATTTCATTTCTATATCTTTGATATAATAGTATGCCATTTTCCCATCCTTGTAAAAATTCAGCACGTCTCTTTTATACAGGGCTCTCAAATGATGTGATGTTGAAGCTATACTCAAACCTAATGTTATAGATAAGTCACAAACACATAATTCTTTCTCTTTAATTAGAGCTAATATAATTTTCAGCTTATTCTCATCACTTATCTTTAATAGTGTATTGATAAGCCGTTGAGTTTTTTCTTCTTTTAAAAATCTTAAAGCATAATTCACTTTTTCCTCATGAACACAAATGACGTCACAAATTTTATTGTTACTCATATTAAGTCACACCTTAATTTATAATATAAATCCTAATATCGTTTGTATGGTTTCATTTTCAATAATAATAAATAAGCCCAATGCTATGTAAATAACAGCCATAATCCAACGACTGAATTTCTCAACAATTTCACCCACACCAGGAATTCTAGCTAGTTTTTGTGCTGTGAATACTAAAAAGAAAATTAAAACTAAAAATACAATTAAGGTAGTCAGTAATTCAATAATATCCAATGCTACAAAATAAGGGACAAATAAACCAATATTATCTGCACCACAACTTGCAATTGTCACTAAAGAAACAGTCCCTACTAATTTGGACAAACCTTTTTCGTTTAATTCTTTTTTTGCTCTTTTTTCACCTTCACAATCATCATAAATAGCAACTTTTATACCTAAGTAGATGGGGATCAAACCTAATAAACCTAATATCCATTTCTCTGGAACATAATTTAACACAAAAGCTAAAAATAAACTGACTAATATGAGGATAATCGATCCTAAATATTGACCTATATAAATATCCCTATATTCTTTTCTAGTCTTTGCTCTAGCAAAAAATATTAATAAAATCACTAATAAATCTACCGCAGTTGCAATATAAAGTATTGCCGCAGCTATAATAGTCTGAACCATAGAGCACCTCATTCAAATATACATTTGAATGAATTGTATCATATATTGCATATCTTATGAATAATAAAAATTAGAACCGAAAAGTGACACTTTAACTGATAGTAAGGAGCTGTGTATATACCAGTGATTTATAGATTCTTTGAGAATACGACTTAAAGCGATTTTAATTTGTCAGTTCATTGCATTTTGTTTTTTAACAATTTCACTAATAAGAAGAACCTTATAAAAAAAGAAACCAATTGAGCATTGGTTTCTTTCCTCACTCTTCATTACTCTTCATTATTCCTTTAACGAATAATATTGAGTAGGATCTTGCTTGCTACTCCTGTTCCAAATTAATAATCCTTTTTTAACTAGACCACCTAATATTTTTCTAAAATATGCATCTTTTTTCCCCATTACACTATTTGCTTTCTTTATATTAATTTTATTTGAGGGATATAAATATTGAATGATTTTAATTTCATCATCAGATAAACTATCCATCACTTCTTCAGTGATATAGTCACTAATTTTATCGTTTTTTCTAGTTCGTCTAGTACCTATATTATTTTCCAATTTAAGCTTTACAGACTTATTAGCAGGCTCTGAATACTCTGGTTCTTTTAAAAAATAGTCTTGCATTTCATCATAAATTCTCTTAACACCTTCATTTAATTCTTTTACATAACCAAAATCAGCCATCAAGCGAGCAATCCTAGGGTTTCTAGAAAAACGAGTATATTTTAAATTTTCAAGATTAACCATACTAGGTAATTTACCTGGACTCAAAATCTCTAAGCGATCATCAAACATCAAAATTTTTACACAGTCCCCTGTTATTGAATAGTCTCTATGAACTACTGCATTTACTATTCCTTCAAGCCAAGCGAATTCCGGATACTCAGGCACTGAAATAAATTTCCCATTTTTGTCTAAACTGTTAAAATCCCTTAATTGACTTTGAACTAGTTTTCTAACTTCATCTATTAGAATTGGTAAAGGATACTCAAAATTTTGTTCTTTAACAATATTCAATCTTGAACCCGTTTCTTGTGTAGTACCCTCATACCTAATAAAACGCACTCTAGAATTAGGTATATATTTTTCTGGATTTTTTGCAAACATTAATATTGCTGAATTAGTATAACCTTTTTTATTGGATCCAGTTCTAATATTTAAAATGTCTTCATTTGAAATATCTGAATTCATTACTTCTCTGTACTTATCAAACAAGTCAGTATTAAAGTCATCAGTATCAAACCTTTGATTAATTTCATCCTCATATGACCTTTGACCTTTATCGTATTGTAAAGCGAGAATTCTATCATGTTTAAGTTTGTCGGTTTTGTCAGATTGTCTTAAATACACCTCTCCACTATCTCTAATGGACACTACAGAATCATTTTTAGGCTGTACATCAATTTCTATTATATAATCATCTTCAATGTCTATTTCATGAACTTCAAAATCAATTGTTGGAGTAATACTATTATTAATAAGTCTTTTGATTTATTCAGTTCTTTTCCCCTCATACGCTTTACATCCAGTAATATTACCACTATCACTAATTCCTAAAACTAATTTTCCACCCTCTGCATTAGCAAATCCATTAACATGTGCTATAATTTTTTTATTTTCAATACGTGCTTCCTTTCTATCAAAATGCGTATTTTCCTTATCATATCTATACTTCTCTACTTTATTTATCAAATCACTCCTTCATTAATATCAATCATGTAACTGCTAGAAATACAATTTATATTCATTTTTTATAGATGATTTATTTAAAACCTTCTACAGCTTCAAAAAACAAACTCACATTATATTCAATATTACTACATTTAGTTTTTTGTCTGGGACAATAATATTTTTTATAATTATTAATTTTAGTTCTCATCATATTTTTTTCAATAGATATTGGTGTTTTTACTAATGCTTTCATGGCACTTTGAAATCTAACTACTTGACCCTTCACATATTTATACCTTTGGACAGCTTGCTCTATCAACTTTCTTTTTTTATTATAATCCGTTTCGTCCTCACACTCATCTACTATACTCCTAATCAAACAAATCCTAACAGTTGGTAATTGTATATCTATAAGTAAAATCATCAAATAATCTTGAATAAATTTAATTATTCTCGCCTTATATTTTGCAATAGATTTCTTTTGGGCAATTAGAGATTTCAGATATAAATCAATCAAATAAAATAGTTCATTAAAAAAAGCCCAGGCATACTCCATTTCTAATGCTACATAACTTATCAATTGATTAGGATAATTATAGTAATTAATTTCACTATGTAAATATTTCCAGTGCTGTTGTAAATTTATATAGGATAATTTTGGTCCCAATCGCACATATTCTTTGTCTTTTTTTGAAATAGTATAGATACTACCTAGCTTTGTACTTAATTTTTTTTGCGTCTTATTTAATTTAGATAATTCATCTGAAGTAATAGATGAATTATAGCTCCAAGCTGCATCTTCTTTCTTAATGGCTAATATTGATTTTAGCTGTTCCTCATTTAAAAACGGTTTAAGGCTAAAGTTGTTATTTACACTGTTAATAAATGTAAATAAATTTAAATTGTTATAATTTTTGTTTATATATCTAAATTCTGCATCATCCAACAAGTAATCAAAATCACCTTTACAATATTTTTGCATGAATAATACCCTATCCACCATTTGATACTTATTTAAATCGTTTAAGCTTTTTATCAGCAACACATCTTCATATACTAGATATGACGTATCGTAGTTAATTATATCGATAAAATCATCGCTATAAATAATTACGTCTTCCAAAGTAGGTATCACTCACATACCCCTCCCCCCTATTTTTTGTTCCGCGGCAAATCTATTTCTTTCAATTAAGCTTATTATAGCAATCGATTGAATAGGTGTTAACTTGTTTAATCAGATTGACTCTTTAAAAGTTATTGGAGGAATTTAAAATGAAAAGTAATGCACAAAACTTTTTATACAGAGCATCTATTGCAGTTGCTTATCAATTTCCTGAGAATAAGTGTTTTCATTATAGTGATTTGCGTAAAAGCGTGAATCATATGTGCAATACGGCTGATCAGCAAGAAGCTGCAAGACGTTTTGCATACTGGGTTAAAAATGCTGATGTACCATTTGTTATAGTCGATCACACTTATCCTATCACATATAAAAAAGTGAAAGGTGGTAACAACTAATGGCTAACAATATCTTCGAGCAATATCCATACTGGTTAGATTCAACTGCATGGTATGAACTTATTCGAGCAAAAAACAAAAATGACGAAGATAAGATAATTCGTTTATCTAGTCCAATCATCATAGAAAACAAATTTCTCGACCCTACTACAGGGGTTGAGAAATTGACTATCACGGATGGCAAAAATATTGAACGTATTGAAACATCAGATATTCTAACGACACAAAAGTTACCTAGACTGGTTATGTTTGGGTTCAGCATCAATGAAAAGTACATTAAATCGCTAGGTAATGCACTACAATTAATGCGTCAATCACTGCCCATTTCTACATTGTATACAGGTGTAGGTGTCTTAAGTACTGATGAAGGTACTGTCATTTCATTAGATGAACCATATCTTTCAAAAGACATCGAGCAGTCTCAGGCTCATGAAATCATTTGTGAAACAAAGTATGACTTACAACCTAAAGGTACATTTGAAGGCTGGTGGCAAATGTATCTTGATGAAGTAAAAGGAAACTTGTTACTGGAGCTTGCTGTGATATTTGGTGTTTCTTCATTAGTGACTGCGTTCTTAAAAACAAAGCATGAAGTCGAATATTTTGGCACGATATTTTCATTTATGGGGAACTCTAGTACGGGTAAATCGACTGCAGCGGCATTAGCAGTTTCAATAGCAGGTAATCCATCTAAAGGTGACCAAACATTATTCAGAGGTTGGAACGGCACCCGTAATGCAATTGAAGGATACTTAAGTAATAACTTTGGTGTTCCTATTGCCTTAGATGAATTATCAGCAGCTACCTTTAAAGATACAAATGGTCTACTTTATTCCCTAGCAGAGGGGCAAGGTCGTCTACGTGCTAATCGAGAAGGAAATGTAAAAAATCCTCACCACTTTGGATCTAGTGTGATTAGTACAGCAGAACACACAATATTCAAAGATGCTAGTGCAAATGATGGTCTCAGAGCAAGATGCATCGAAATTTCTGATGTCTTTACAACAAGTGCTGACAATGCAGACGCCATTAAAAAAGGAACATCCAAAAACTATGGACACGTAATGCCATTAGTAGCTGAATATCTTCTAAATCGTGAATCTGAAGTAATCAAGTGGTTTCATTATGAACACGATTGGTTCAAAACGCAGCTTAACAATGAAACAAACAATGTAGGCATACGTATGTTTAAGCGCTACGCCATTATTACGACATCAGCAAGAATATTAGCACGTGTAATTGCGACACCCATAGATTTGGATGCAGTAAGAGAGTACCTAATTAATTATCACGCTGATTCCGTAAGTGAAAGGTCCTTGGGGGCTAAGGCCATCGATGTAATTGTGCAGTTCGTCATGAGAAATCGTGGGAAATTTGCTGAAAATAGAAAACTCTCAACAATGATTGAAAATTATGGCCTTATTGAGCTGAAAGACGACCACATTCAAGTCAAAATGCTTAAAGATGTTTTTAAACATATGTTGGAAGAGTATCAGTTCCAAGATGTGCAAAATGTCGTCAATGCGCTAAGAGATAAAGGACATATTCAATCCGACCGAGGTCGTCAGACAACAAAGCGAAGTGTAAAAAATGCCCAAGGAAAATCCAAGACGATAGTATTCTATGTTCTTCAATTAAGTACTGAGCTTGCCCCTATTTTCGGCTTAAGCTCTAATACTGAAACTTTTACACCACCGCAATTTGATGGTAATACAAATCCAGATTTGCTTAATAACTTTATGAAACAAGCGAAAGAAAAAGAAGCAAATGATGATTTAGACCTATAAATTTGAATATTATACCGCTACAACGCGCTATGCGTTGTAGCTCATTAAATTAATCGGAGGCATAAAAATGAAAACAAACGTCAACTTATTAAATTACACAATTACTTCAGTAGAAGTCGATGATCATCAAAAACCTATTGTCGTTAATTATATCGACAGATACTACCATATTCAACAATATGTGTTAAATGAAACAGAACAGAAGCTACTAAAATTTTATCACTTGTACCCTGAATTCATGAATGAAAAAGAGATAACTGAACATTTTATCCCAAGTACACGGCTAGAACGAATAACAATGCAACAAGTTATCAATTCAATATAATTTGATATTTGGAGGTTGAACCATATGGACGAATTAATCACATTACTCGCTGATTTAGTGATTGAAGAAATTAATCATGCTGATGACTAATAATAACGCCCAACACCAGGCAGGTGTTGGGCTCATCTATAAATTCGTTCATAAATATATATTATCACTTCGAAAGGAGGAAACACGATGAAACAAGCAATTGGTTACTTACGACAGAGCACTACAAAGCAACAATCCTTAGCAGCACAAAAACAAACCATCAAGACATTAGCCGAAAAACATAATATTCAACACATTACCTTTTATAGCGATAAACAATCAGGACGTACTGATAAGCGGAATGGTTATCAACAAATTACTGAACTGATTCAACAGGGACAATGTGACGTATTATGTTGCTATCGTCTGAATCGACTTCATCGTAATCTAAAAAATGCATTAAAACTCATGAAATTATGTCAAAAATACCATGTCCATATCTTAAGCGTTCATGATGGCTATTTTGATATGGATAAAGCATTCGATCGGCTCAAACTCAATATTTTCATCAGCTTGGCCGAACTAGAATCTGATAATATAGGCGAACAAGTAAAAAATGGAATCAAAGAAAAAGCGAAACAAGGTAAAATGATTACAACACATGCACCCTTTGGGTATCACTATCATAATGGTACTTTCACAATAGACACAGTAAAAGCACCAACAATAAAAGCTGTGTTCAATTATTACCTTCAAGGTTATGGTTATAAAAAAATTGCGCAATACTTAGAAGCTGATGATAAATTCATTAATCGTAAGCCCTATCAAGTGCGTAATATTATCCTTAACCCTAATTACTGTGGCCGTGTTATCAATCAATACGGACAATATGAAAACATGTGTCCTTCTATTGTTTCGACAAGTATATATGAACAAGCTCAAGCGATACGATCACAAAAGCAACTCAAACGGACATCATCAGCTAATCAACTCAAACAAAAAATCAAATGTCCTTATTGTGGTTCAACGTTGACTAATATAACCATTAGAAAAAAGCGCCGTACATTACGTTATTATGTCTGTCCACAAAATATGAATGCATCTCGTTTTGTCTGTGAATTCAAAGGAATCAACGCACAATCATTAGAAGCGAGTGTCTTAGCTACATGTCAAGACTTCTTTCAAAATCAACAGTTGTATTCAAAAATCAACCATACAATTCAACAACGACTCAAAAAACAAAAAGACATAGAAGCTAAAACTACACTTACGCAAGAACAACTGATAGAAAAATTAGCCCAATGTAAAATTGATGCAGAAACATTCAGAGAACAAACGCAATCATTATGTCAACAATCCAAACCTATATCATCAATCCATACGCATCAAATTCGAAAAGCTTTCCAAAATGTCATTCAACAACGTCTCACGCTAAACATGTTGTACCCCTATATTGATGAAATTAATATTTCTAAAAACAAAACCCTTGCGGGGATCTATTTCAAAAATGAACCTCTAAACATTGTCAATCAAACTACGCAATCATCGATTGCTTAATCAGAAAGGATGAAAAAATCATGCAGCAACTCAAACAAAAACGTGTCGGTATCTATGTCCGGGTATCAACAGAAATGCAAAGTACTGAAGGATATAGTATCGATGGACAAATCAATCAAATTCGAGAATATTGTGATTTCAATAACTTTGTTGTTGTAGATGTATACGCGGATAGAGGTATTTCTGGAAAATCTATGAACCGACCAGAACTACAACGTTTGTTAAAAGATGCGAACGAAGGTAAGATCGATTCTGTTATGGTCTACAAAACAAACCGACTAGCACGTAACACTTCTGACTTACTCAAAATTGTTGAAGACCTTCATCGTCAAAATGTCGAATTCTTCAGCTTATCTGAACGTATGGAAGTTAATACAAGCAGTGGTAAACTGATGCTACAAATACTCGCAAGCTTCTCTGAATTTGAACGCAATAACATTGTCGAGAACGTATTCATGGGCCAAACTAGACGTGCACAAGAAGGCTACTATCAAGGGAATTTGCCTCTAGGATATGACAAAATACCTGATAATAAACACGAACTGATGATTAATCAACATGAAGCGAATATCGTGAAATATATATTCGAATCTTATGCCAAAGGACATGGTTATCGTAAAATTACCAATGCCCTCAATCACAAAGGATATATTACTAAAAAAGGTAATCCTTTTAGCATCAATTCAATAACCTATATCTTAGTCAATCCATTCTACATTGGTAAAATTCAATTTGCGAAGTACAAAGATTGGAATGAAAAGCGTCGTAAAGGACTGAATGATAAACCTATTATAGCTGATGGTAAACACCCTCCTATTATTAGTCAAGAATTATGGGATAAAGTCCAATCACGCAAAAAACAGGTCAGTCAAAAACCTCAAGTTCATGGGAAAGGAACCAATCTATTAACAGGTATTATTCACTGCCCACAATGTGGTGCACCAATGGCAGCTAGTAACACAACGAACACATTGAAAGATGGTACTAAGAAGCGAATACGTTATTATTCTTGTAGTAACTTCCGAAACAAAGGCTCAAAAGTATGTTCTGCGAATAGCGTTAGAGCCGATGTCATTGAGAAATACGTTATGGATCAAATAATTGAAATTGTCAAAAGCGATAAAGTTCTCACACAAGTTGTCGAACGTGTTAATCAAGATAGTCAAATTGGTATGGATGCACTTAACCATGATATCGCATATAAGCAACAACAATTTGATGAAATAAACACTAAACTAAAAAATCTAATTCAAACCATCGAAGATAATCCAGACTTAACATCTGCACTCAAACCAACCATTCATCAATATGAAACACAACTCAATGACATTACAAATCAAATGAATCAACTCAAGCACCAACAAAATCAAGAGAAACCATCTTACGATACGAAACAAATCGCTGTCCTATTACAACGAATCTTTCAAAATATAGAATCCATGGATAAATCACAGCTCAAAGCTTTGTACCTAACGGTTATTGACCGTATTGACATTCGTAAAGATGAGAATCATAAAAAGCAATTCTACGTTACACTAAAACTTAATAATGAAATTATTAAACAACTTTTCAATAATAATAATCTAGACGAAGTGCTCCTCAGCACTTCGTCTTTATTTTTGCCTCAAACACTCTACTTTCAAATCTAATATCTATGTATTGTCCTTTCGTCATTCAATAACACCTATCTAATAAACATCTTCAGCAACCTAAGCAGTCATAACTCAATGTGAAGCTTATATTGATATGACGAAAGAACATCCCAAAACAAAATACAAGTGGGATAGTAACGGTATTGGATAACTTCATGTATAAGAAGGATTACGCAAGCGTAATCCCAAAATCCCATTATTATTTATAAATAAATAATATAAAAGAAAGAAGTAAGTTGTCATTACACCTACTAATCCAAATGATATATAAATATATAGCTATATTTCCCGAGAAATGAGCGGGATAACGGGATTTCCTTGTCATATCAACAATTGTCATGACTTTCGATTGGGATATTTTCTGTTTTACAGTGGGATTTCTAGGCGAAACAAACGTTATTTCAAACTTATATTATCAAAATGATGTATCACATGACTACATCAACCAAATACATTAGGAGGTCATAACCATGACATTAGAACAACAACTCAAGCATTATATAACCAACTTATTCAATCTGCCAAAGGAAGAAAAATGGGAATGTGAATCCATCGAGGAAGTCGCTGATAATATCCTACCTGACCAATATGTAAGGCTTGGTCCACTTAGTAATAAAATACTTCAAACCTATACCTACTACTCTGACACACTTCACGAAAGCAATCTCTATCCTTTCATTCTCTACTATCAGAAACAGCTCATAGCCATAGGCTATATCGACGAAAATCACGATATGGATTTCTTATACCTACACAACACCATCATGCCCCTTTTGGATGAACGATACTTACTAACAGGAGGACAATAAAATGCATAAATATATCAAACTAACACAATTAGTCATAACTATCCTAAGCGAAATCATTACATGGATGAAAGAATCAGAACGAAAGGAAAACGCTTATGAATAAATATATAACACGGGGGATTGCCAATAGCTTACCTATCTCCTTACAAAAACAATTATGGCAACTCGTCTCTGAACGTGAAAACGGACAGTCCAAGGAACTAGAAGCAATAGATTACTTTCATATCTTCCAGTTCAACATGCACAATAACCAATTATATATCAAACACCAACAAGAACGACCAGCGTACGTAAAAACGCATAAGGCAAATGTCAAACAGTCTATCGATATCAATAAGGTCTACATTATAAAAGAAGATGACGTAGACCTTTCTTATTACATTATGTTATTACCAAATGAATATTAAGGAGATAAAATCAATGGAAAATATCACAAATAATTATCAGTACCCACTCGACAGCTTTTATAAATGAAACTGATATAAATAATATTCTTCTAATCGAAAGAGATGTTTTACAAGGAACATATATCGATTACAATAAAAAAGATAAAGTCAAACTATTGGAAATAAATCAAATCATGGGTATAAATTTATTAGATACTTTAAGAATAAACATTAATTCGACTGTAGTGATGGTAGAAGGTAAAACCGATAAAATTGTTCATCAATACATCTACCACAGGTTATTTCCTAAAAAGAGCTTAACATTCATTGAAACAGAAGGAGCTGATAAAATTTCAGATTTTATTACTGTGTATAAAGAGGTATTTCCTAATCCACCACTAGGAGTTCTAGACTATGATAAAAAAGGATTGGAAATGGCAAAAAAAATTCAAAATAATTTTAATAGTGATTATAATAATAGGATAATTTTAAATAATAATAAATCTATCAAAGAGTCAAATTTGGATGAAAAAATCGAAGATGAATACTCAATACAACTTGAAGATTTATTTGAGAAAGAATTTATTATTGAGTGTATCTCTGAATTGCTAATTGAAGATGAAATTTCAGATACCTTAAAAGAAGATTTGGAAAGTTACCAGAATTTCAAGTCTTTCGAAAATGTAATTAAGAAGAAAAATATTATGAAAAAAGACTCTAAATATCATATTAATAAATATTCATTAAATCTTTTGATTATTAGAAAATTAAAAGAACTAGATGAACCCAATTTTCAAAAAACAACGTCTAAGTTCCAAGAAATATATATTACTTTAAACAAAAAAAAATAACACTTAGGTTAATGTTATTATATTTAAAAATACAGGCATATAATTATTTAAATTTTGATATATTTAAATTAAAAATATTTAAGAGGTGTTATTAATGGCAACTATAGGTTTTGAAGAAAAATTATGGCAAGCAGCAGATAAATTGAGAGGAAGCATGGATGCTGCTGAGTATAAAAATGTAGCGTTAGGTATTATATTCTTGAAATATGTATCTGATTCGTTTGAGGAAAAATATGAAGAATTATTGAATGATGAATATGCTGATGAAGAAGATAAAGATGAATACTTAGCAGAGAATATATTCTGGGTTCCTAAAGAAGCACACTGGACATATATCAATGAAAACTCTAAGAAACCTGAAATCGTTCAACTGATTTCTAACGGTGTGAAAAAACACAATAAAGCAGCAATCATGGTGACACACGATGAACGTATGCTTGAATACTGTGACCGCGTGTTCCAAATGAACGACGGTAAGCTTGAACCAGTGATAGATTATTAAAATATTAACTCTGCTACAGACAAAATGCAGCAGAATTTTTCTTTGTAAATCTATATACATATACGGGGTATATTCATTGAATAAAACGCTATATATGATATAATATGTAAGAAGATTTTTATTTTTCAGACAGCCTTAAAAAAATCAAAACGGAAGGATTTTTATCTTGTTCAACTACTTATTTACAAACAGGCAGGGGCAGTTTCTCGTTGCAGGGATTATCTTTATAATCCTCGGATTTGCATTGATGCCGGTAGAGGGTATCTACAGTTCCATTGCGTTTTACATCGCAATTTTCTTTCTCGGTTTCTATGCATCCAAGAATGCGGTCATCGAGACGATTAGAGAACGTTCACCAAACGTTGACTTACTGATGATTCTTGCTGCTATTGGTGCGGTCATCATCAATTATGAGTCAGAGGGTGCACTGTTACTTCTAATCTTTGCGGGTGCTGAAGTGCTTGAGAACTACGCGACTAGTAAATCCACAAAAGCCATTTCTGAACTGATGTCCCACCTTCCTTCAACAGCAAGTAGAATCGGGGCTGATGGAGAAATTACGGAAATTCCTACAGAAGAACTGATCCAAGGCGATATCGTCCTTGTTGCTAAAGGGGAACAAATCCCAATCGATGGACAGGCAGACCGTCAAGTATCGGTTAACGAAGCAGCGCTGACAGGGGAATCTGTTCCGGTTGTAAAAGAAAAGGATGAAGAAGTTTTTGCCGGTACGGTAAACGATGGCAACTCGTTTAGATTAACTGTAACGAAAACGAGTGATGATACGATCTTCTCGAATATCGTGCGTATGGTTGAAGAAGCACAGCAAAGACCATCGAAACTATCGAAAACCATCGATCGAATTGAATCGAAATATGTAATCTCTGTTTTAATCGGGGTACCGGTGTTTATCGCTATCCTTTACTTCTTTAATAATTTAGGATTTGAAGAATCATTCTACCGTGGAATGGTCATGCTGACAGTAGCAAGCCCGTGTGCGCTCGTTGCATCGGCAACACCAGCGACACTGAGTGCGATTAGTAACGGTGCGAAAAACGGTATTCTGTTTAAAGGCGGTGCCGCGATGGAGGCACTGAGCACGATGGACATTCTATATAGTGATAAGACAGGAACACTCACATACGGTGACTTCGTCGTTGAAGAATACGCAGCGGATGAAGATACATTAAAAGAAGTGGTAACGATTGAACAACACTCGAGTCACCCGATCGCAGAAGCGATTGTGAAGAAGTTTAAAACTTTAGATTTAGATAGTGTCGATGACAGTGAACCGGTAGAAGAAATCGTCGGCAGCGGAATGAAGAAAGGCGATATCATCGTCGGTAAACCCGATGCATTTAAAGACTACACAGACCCATCGAACTACAGAGATCAAATCATTGCTGGAAATACGAATATCTTTGTCGGAGAGAGTGGACAAATTACTGGATACTTCTCGCTGGCAGACCAAGTCCGTGATGAAGCAGTACATGCCGTTGAAAACTTCCAGAACTCTGACATTGAAGTCGTACTCTTAACAGGAGATAATGAAACTGTTGCAGAAAAAGTTGCTGGAGAAGTGGGCATCACAGACTACACCGCATCATGTCTCCCTGAGGACAAAGTACGCTTTGTAAATGAAAGTCAGAAGAAGAGTAAGATTGTCGGGATGATTGGAGATGGAATCAACGACGCACCCGCACTGGCAAACGCTGATATCGGTATTGCAATGGGAAGCGGATCATCCGTTGCGATGGAATCATCAGACGTCGTAATCGTTAAAAACAACTTACAAAAACTATTCTATAGTTTCATGTTAAGTAATCGACTCAATCGCATTATTTTAGCAAATATTATCTTCTCTATTAGTGTGATTGTTATACTTGTATTATTAAATATATTCGGACTCCTAAATCTACCAACAGCAGTGCTCTTCCACGAAGGATCAACGATACTCGTTATCCTAAACGGATTAAGACTATTAAGAGCGAAATAATAGTATATTTATCTACTGTAAAGAGGAATACACCTTGTATAAATCAATATTGCTCGCTGCAGACGGTTCGGAAAACAGCCTGAGAGCAGCAGAAGAATCAGTTTTCCTAGGCTCAGACGAATCGAGTTTCGTTAATGGACAGGTCTTGCAGTAGACGACGGAGGGACTGCATACTAAGGAAATTAAATGAGACATAAAATAAAGGAAGCCATTTCTGGCTTCCTTTTAATTTTAATTAAACTTCGCATCACTTATGATAACTCTCTGATTATCACACCCAAATTTAACTAAAAACCGCATCATCTACCGATAAGCAGAAGCATATCATAAATGATGCGGTTTCTTATAAAATTAAACAAGGAAGAAATTCAAGATTTATAATGAATTTCTTCCTTGTTGATTCAAATTTTTAATCGCTTATTTTAAAATATTCGAAGACATTATATCAGTGTAGAATAAAATATTAATCAAAATACAATTGTTGGACTAATCTGTTTATTTTTGTTTTGTCATCGCTGACCGATAAAAGAAGATTAATATCTGTTTTTGATAAGTTTGGCAATTTGACTCTGCTGAGGTATTTCTTTTGATAACTAATATATCCTCCACCAATATAATAGCTAGTTAATCTCATAAAATCACTGATTATATCACTATTTAATATCAGGCAGAGTGGATCTATGTCAAGAATACGGACACAGTAAAAAGAGAATTCTACCGCGCTTCGCTTGCTTGCCTCGCGATTCATATTCTTTTAAAGGACCAAAAGTATATGAATCGCGAGGATGTTTTTATGCATATTTTTTCTCAAATTCAATTGGACTCATATAATTTAGTGTCGAATGAATTCTTTTTGAGTTGTAAAAAGTAAGAATGTATTCCATAACACTGAACATTGCTTCATCCCTTGTTTTGTAGTCACAATGGTGAATTAATTCTTTTTTGATAATACTATGAAATGATTCTATACACGCATTGTCATAACAGTTTCCTTTTCTACTCATGCTTGTTTGAATTCCTTTTTCTTTAAGTAATGTCTGATATTCTCTGATATTCTATAGAAGCATATTGACTTCCACGGTCTGAATGATGAATCAGTCCTTTTCTTGGTTCTTGTATTGTACATGCTTTTCTAAAGGCTGATAACACAAGATCTTTAGTCATTCTTGAAGACATTGACCATCCAATAATTCTTCGTGAAAATAAATCCATGACTGTTGCTAAGTATAGCCAACCTTCTCTCGTGTATATGTACGTTATATCTGCGACCCAAACACTTCCTAATCCGGATACTTTAAATGATTGGTTTAATATATTGGGATATACAGGAAGTTGATGTTTGGAATTTGTTGTAGCCTTATATTTCTTTTTTGTTATTGATTTAATACCTAATTCATTCATTATCTTACTGACTGTTCTTTGTGTGACCGTACATCCTTTGCTTCTTAGTACTTGTGTAATTTTAGGACTACCATAACGTTTTTGACTTTGAATATAAATTTGATAAATATGTTTTTTCAATACATCATGTCTAATTGTACGTTTACTTGGTTTACGATTCTTCCAACCATAATAGCCACTTTTTGAAACACCTAACACTTCACACATCTTTATAACACGAAATTCATGTCGGTGTTCTTCAATAAACCTGTATATTACTTCTGGTCTTTGGCAAAGATGTGCATAGAGCCTTTTTTAATATCTTATTTTCTTCTTCTAGCTCTTTTAATCTTTTTTGTAGATCAACTTCAGACTGTTTCTTAGGGGTACGTCTACCACTACCAACAAATCCTTTTTCACCTTCTTTACGATAAACACTTAGCCATTTGGTTAATGTTTGAATAGGGATGTCTAAATCTCTTGAAACTTCTGTTGCTTTTCTACCAGATTCTACTAACTGAATTGCTTCCATTTTAAAGCTATGATCATATTTTCTTTTAGACATAACGAACACTCCTGTAAATTGATTACTTTCATTATAGCTTAATTTATTATCAATTTACTGTGTCCGTTATTCAGTCTAGCATCATTGATATTAAGCCAATCCTACCGTTCCCTAAAAAACAGGACACTCAAAACCAAGACATCTTTATTGTATGTTCGATAATATATAAGAGTTATTCAGTAAAACAGTTAGATTTGTTTTGCTGTTCTTTTATAATTTTTCACTTTTACAATAGAACTTGATACTAATCAATTTTTATTTTATAGAAACATCCTATACTAGAGTCATCAACAAGGAATACAAATGAAATTGGAGGGAATCAACATGCAAAGATATATATTAAGTAAAAAGAATTCCATTACACTGGTCAGTGCAATTTTGATTGCACTTGCATTCTTCGGACGATTTTCCTTAGACAACATGGCCATTTTCAATTGGTCGCTCATCATTGCATCCATTCTTGGTGTGGCGCCGATTGCAATCCAAGCCTATCAGGCATTAAAAGTAAAAGTTGTCAGTATTGATGTTTTAGTTACCATTGCAGTTATTGGGGCAGTATTGATTCAAAATTATGAGGAATCAGCCATCGTTACTTTCTTATTCTTATTTGGTTCATACTTGGAGCAACGTACCTTGAACAAAACACGTTCTGCCATTAAAGAATTAACAGAGCTGGCACCAGAAAGTGCTTTAAAGCAAATGGAAAACGGAGAATTTGAAGAAGTAGATGTCAATGATGTAGACGAAGGTGATATTTTATTAGTTAAAACGGGTGCAAAAGTTCCGGTAGATGGAACAGTGTTAACTGGTGAAGGTCACATTAATGAAGCAAGTATTACTGGAGAATCTTTACCTGTAAGTAAAAAGGTTGATTCTGAAGTATTTGCAGGATCTATCTTAGAAAATGGAACGATCCAAATTCGAGCTGATCGCGTTGGAGAAGATACAACATTTGGTAGAATTATCGAATTAGTGGAAGAGGCACAGGATTCCAAATCAGAAGCAGAACGTTTCATTGACCGATTCTCTAAATATTATACACCAGCTGTGTTAGTCCTTGGTTTTATTGTTTGGTTTTTCTCAAAAGATATTGAACTAGCTATCACGATTCTTGTTTTAGGATGTCCAGGTGCATTAGTTATCGGGGTTCCTGTATCCAACGTTGCCGGTATCGGAAACGGTGCACGTAATGGTGTCCTCTTAAAAGGTAGTGAAGTTATCAATGACTTTAGCAGAGTAGATACTATCGTTTTTGATAAAACAGGAACATTGACAGTAGGAAACCCTGAAGTTGCCGAAAAAGAATTTTACGGAAAAAATACTGAAGAGGTTCTAGGATATTTAGCAAGTGTGGAGCGTGAATCGGACCACCCACTAGCGAAAGCTGTCCTACAGGATATTGGCGAGACAACTTTCTCTACTGTTGAAGAAACCGAAGTCGTTAAAGGTGGCGGAATTGTAGCAAAAATAGGTGTTCATCGTATAGCCGTTGGTAACGTAGCATTAATGGAAAAGGAAAATGTGAAATTAAGCGAAAAAGCTAAAAAAGACGTCGAACGCTTTGAGAAAAATGGGAATTCTCTTGTGTTAACTGCGGTCGACGGAGAATTAAACGTTCTGATGGGTATTCGGGATCAAATCCGTCCAGGTGTTAAAAAAGATCTTCAAAAACTGAAAAAACTAGGGGTCAAAAACCTTGTCGTTCTTTCTGGGGACAACCAAGGAACCGTAGATTTAGTTGCTCGAGAACTTGGGTTAACAGAAGCACACGGTCATATGCTTCCAGAAGGAAAATCTGCTTATATCGAAAAAATGCAAGCAGAAGGCGGGATCATTGCCTTTGTCGGTGACGGAGTGAATGATAGTCCTTCATTAGCCTTAGCAGATATCGGAATCGCCATGGGAAGTGGAACAGATGTTGCAATTGAAACATCAGATGTTGTTTTAATGAATTCTGACTTTAGTCGTTTACCACACGCATTAGGCTTAACAAAATCAACTTCAAGAAACATGAAACAGAACATCGCCATAGCAGTTGGTGTGGTATTAATCTTACTTGCTAGCCTACTATTTAGTGAATGGATGAATATGTCAATCGGGATGTTGGTTCACGAAGCAAGTATCTTAGTAGTCATCTTGAATGGTATGAGATTGCTTCGATACCGTTTGAGAGGATAAATTTAATAGAAAGCGGTCTTGACGAATGATAAAGGGGAAGTATTCAGGTAGGAAGAACAAAATACTCCCCTACTTTTTCTTGAAACTTGATTTGCGTCAATTTCATTTCGTTGAACCTCAGCTATACTTAAATTGTAAAGAAGAAGAGGGAAAACAAAAAAGTCAAAGATAAGATGAAAGGAGAAATAATTCATGCAAAAAGCAGTTATTCAATTAGAAACATTATCTTGTCCATCTTGTATGCAAAAGATTGAAAATGCGGTGAAAGGATTAAATGGGATTAATCAAGATAGCTTAAAAGTATTATTCAATGCCAGTAAAGTAAAAGTAGATTTTGATTCAGAAACGATCACCGTTAACGATATCAAAAAGGCAATTGAAGACTTAGGATATCCCGTTGTTAAATCAAAAGTAAAATCTGCCTAAGACAAACACACATAACAAAAATTATATATAGAAAGAGGGAAATAATAATGTCTGAACAAACATTTAACGAAGTAATAACAAACCATTTTGAAAAACTGGATTTATACACCACTGCAATTACACGGGCCCATGGTAAGAATCACCCAGAAGCCTTTGAAGTACGTGAATTGTTTGAAACAATTAGTGGAAAAGTAAAAGACGCAGGTACGAACAAACCTGACTTAGATGCTGAATTTGCTCAATTACGAAAAATCACAGACAACTACACCATTCCTGGAGATGTATGTGAAACGTATGCAGGCACATTCGAGATGTTATCAGAAGTAGATAAAGCATATCAGGCTTAAAGTAACTCAAAAACAAAAGAATAGATTGGTTTACGGTCGTTAAAAAATGAAGGGGGAAATGATTTATGCAAAAAGCAACGATTCAATTAGAAACCTTATCTTGCCCATCTTGTATGCAAAAGATTGAAAATGCGGTGAAAGGAATAAACGGTGTGAATCAAGATAGCTTGAAAGTAATGTTCAATGCAAGTAAAGTAAAAGTAGATTTTGATTCAGAAGCAGTCGCTATTAACGATATCGAAAAGGCAATTGAAGACTTAGGATATCCTGTTGTCAAATCAAAGGTAAAACCTGCTTAATCGAGTGAATAGAAAGGAAGCCTAAGATGCCCTCTTAGGCTTTTTATAAAAAGGAGAGGTTATTTTGGAACAAAACCAATGTTGTCATCACCAACATGGACATGCAGAATGTATTCGTATTGTTCCTATTTTTAACCATTTGAAAGACTCACAAATGGATTTGATTGCGGAATCTGCCAAGACACTTCATCTACAAAAAGGGGAAATGTTATTCCGTGCAGATGAGGAAGATGATACCTTATATATTATCAATTCGGGTAAGGCTCGGATTTATCGCTTATCGGATTCTGGAAAAGAACAACTTGTTCGCATTTTAAATCCCGGTGATTTTACAGGTGAAGTCGCTATTTTCCAACCTGGAAGTATTCATGAGAACTATGCGGAAGCACTACAAAATACATCCATTTGTTTAATTAAACGAGAGGATTTACAAGAGTATTTGGTGAAATATCCGCAGATCTCATTAAAAATACTGTCAGAAGTAACGATGCGTTTGAAGGATTCTGAAAAACAAACCACACAAGTAGCGATTGAAAATGTAGAAACCCGCATTATATCCTTTTTAGCTGAGAATGTTGAAAAGGGAAGTGGCAATAGTCCAACGATTATCTTACCAATGTCCAAAAAGGATTTAGCCTCGTATCTTGGTACCACACCAGAAACAATCAGCCGTAAATTTACTAATCTAGAAGAACTTGGATTGATCAAACGGTTACCGAAAAAGAAAATTAAAATAATGGATTTAGATCAATTGTTACTTCATACTGAATGAATATAAGAGGGTAGCGTGCCATTATCTAACGGGTTAAGTTTAATAGTACAAAACATAAAATAACAAACCTTTTAGCAATCCAATTAGCATATAAAATGGATTGCTAATTTTTGTTGGTTTAACAATGTCTATCTACAAAAAAGAAAGAAAAATGGCTCCTTATTTGACACTTATTTTACCAAGATGACATAATTTTGTGTCAACTTCATTATTTATTGCATTATCTAATCTTTTCACTCCTTGAATTTTTACAATAGACATTATTCATCACTTTCTTTTCTATATTGGTTCTTCATCTTTTGTGGTGGGATGGCATGAAATGCTATCCCGCCTTTTATGTTTTTAATCATTTTAGATACAAAAAAAGCGCTCATGCCTCTATAATTTTAAGTGACCAAACAAAAAATCGAG
>NZ_VUNO01000004.1:0-239488 GCF_009695665.1 Staphylococcus sp. McC-251-APC-3A2 | reverse complement strand
AAGCTCCTTATCTGTTCGCTCGACTTGCATGTATTAGGCACGCCGCCAGCGTTCATCCTGAGCCAGGATCAAACTCTCCATAAAAATATGATGTTTGATTAGCTCATAAAATACTAATTTGTGTTATTAATAACACGTTGTTTTGATTCAACATTTAATGTTGAAATCGGAATTAACGTTGACATATTGCAATTCAGTTTTCAATGTTCATTTGTTTCAATCACAAGAATTAATTCTACAGGTTTTAACTTTGAAAGTCAAGAACTTTTTAAAATTAATTTGAAAGCTTGTTTTGAAATATCATTGTGTGTGTCGTTTTGTTTCGTCCGACAAGTAAATACTATACACGCTTAAAACGCTTTGAACAACAGTAAAATTTACACTTTTCTTCATGATCAAATGTGATCTTTCTTCATTTTACATACTTTTTATTTCCAATGGTTTGTATCGTTCGTTTTTATCTTCATCTCGTGATTTTTGACATTGATAAATAGTTTGAATAACTCTATAAAACAAACTTTACTGTTTATTAAATTTCTTTTCAAAAATTTAAAGCTACCTTAAAAAAAGGTAGCTTGGTTTCATTTTATTTATAATTGAACACTTATTACATCTCTGTTCTGCCCATAATCGCTTTTGATAATGTCACTTCATCCGCGTATTCTAAATCTCCACCAACAGAAAGTCCTTGCGCTAATCGAGTTACTGTTAAACCTATTGGTTTAACTAGTCTCGATATATACATCGCCGTTGACTCGCCTTCCAAATTAGGGTTCATTGCTAAGATGAGCTCTTTTACTTCATCATTTTTTAAGCGATTGATTAAACTTGGAATATTAATATCTTCTGGTCCTATGCCATCCATCGGAGATATAGAACCATGTAATACATGGTACAAGCCTTTATATTCACGCATTTTTTCCATAGCGATAACATCTTTATCGTCCTCAACCACACAAATAATTGAACGATCTCTCTGTTTATCTTGGCAAATATAGCATGGATCTTGCTCAGTAATATGCCCACACTCACTACAATAGGTAAGTTCTCGTTTTACATCTACTAAAGCTTTAGCAAATTGAACGACATCGTCTTCTTTCATATCTAATACATGAAACGCCAGACGTTGAGCTGTCTTCGGCCCAATGCCTGGCAGTTTCATGAAACTGTCGATAAGTTTGGATATTGGTTCTGGATAGTGCATACAATCACATTCCAGGGATATTTAAGCCTTGTGTATGCTTACCTAAACGTTCTTGAGTAAGTTCATCAGCTTTATTCATCGCTTCGTTAGTAGCAGCAATAACTAAGTCTTGTAACATTTCAATGTCATCTGGATCAACTGCTTCTTCTTTGATTTCTACATCGAGAACTTCTTTATGACCTGATACTGTGACAGTTACCATGCCACCACCAGCTGTACCTTGTACTTTTTCTTCTTTTAATTTTTCTTGTTCTTCATTCATTTTCTTTTGCATTTTCTGCATTTGTTTCATCATTTGTTGCATATTTCCGCCACCGCGCATATATTTATCCTCCTTAAAAACTTCAATCTCATCTGATTGTAATTCATCTTTTGTCTCATTATACATGCCTTTTAATTCATTGTCATGTATCACTCTTCATCAATTACATTTACTGTGTTTTCTCCAAATAGGTCTTTAGCCTTTTGAACGACGTCGACTTCTTCAGGAGACGCTGTTGTCGCTGTTCTGTTTTCTTCCGCACTCGTACTTTGTTTGCGGTTTTGAAGATATTCTGTTCTTACTCTCATCCACTGATCTGCTGGCACGCCCACTACTTTAACTGTTTTATCTATAATATTACATACTACGTTCTCAATATTCTCTCTTTTTTCATCATCTTTATTTACAATCTCACAGTGTATTTCTTCTTCGAATTTAATCAGTACATGTGTTTCACTAGCTGCCACTGGTTCTGAATTTTGAAGTAAGCTTACTAATGATTTCATATCATTACTTTTAGCGTGATCTATAACCTCTTGCCAGTGGTCTTTAAGCTGTTTAATATCTTCTTTGTTAGCTTTATCTAATACTTTGGCAATTTGTTGCATTGAAAACGCATTTTTCGATTGCGTGCCTTTACTAGCTGTTTTTTTAGCTTGCGGTTTTGCATTATTAGTTACGACACCTTGTGATTTTAATGTTTTCAGTTCATTTTCTAACTGTTCCATTCGCTGTAACAATACTTCATTATTAGGTTCACTGGCTACGCTCGTTGTAGCAACAGTTTGCACATTTTCTGATTCGCCTTTAATCATTTCTGCTATTTTAACTAATAATACTTCAAAATGCACACTTTGATTGACACTAAATCTGATTGAAACAAGCGTATCATTAATCACATCAATCATTTTATACAAAGTTTCTAAGTCAAAATGCATCAGTGCATCATATTCAGATTCTATATTAGATGTCTTATTCATAATGGTATCTCTCACAAAATAAATCATATCATTAATCAGACGATTTACTTCTTTACCTTGTGCAATAAATTGGTGATAAGTTGAAAATGCAGTTTTTACATATCCTTCAACTATCTCTTTTAGTAAATCATTCAATGCTTGAGCATCTACGCTACCAGTTACATTCAACGCGTCTTGCAATGTAAGATGATCATCACCAAAAGCAATTGCTTGGTCCATAATACTTAACGCGTCTCGCATACCACCTTCAGATGCTTTGGCAATAAAATCTAAGGCAGCATTATCATATTCTATATCTTGAGCGTCTGCTACGAATTGCAAACGTTCTACAATTTCATCGTGACTAATTGCTTTGAAATCAAATCTTTGCGCTCTTGAAATAATTGTCGGAGGTATTTTATGTGGTTCTGTAGTCGCCAATATAAAAATTGCATGTGCTGGTGGTTCTTCTAAAGTTTTCAACAATGCATTGAAAGCACCTGTTGTTAACATATGAACTTCATCTATAATGTATACTTTGAATTTTGATTCACTTGGTGCGTATTTAACTTTATCTCTGATATTTCTAATTTCATCCACACCATTATTACTAGCAGCATCTATTTCAATCACATCTGAATTCGTTCCTCGCGTAATCCCTGTACAAATAGCACATTCATTACAAGGTTCTCCATCGGAACGTTCGAGACAATTAATAGCTTTCGCGAATACTTTTGCGATACTTGTTTTGCCTGTCCCTCTCGGCCCGCTAAAAATATACGCATGTGATTGTTTGCCTTTTGAAATTGCATTGCGCAATGTTTTAGTTACATGTTCCTGGCCTACTACATCTTCAAAACTCTGTGGCCGGAACATTCTATATAAAGCTTGATAATTCACCTTCACACCTCCAATTACATTCAACAACTATTATATCACTGTGCTTTATATTTTGAATATTAATTAAATGCCTCTGGATAAACTACATTACCATTTGGTTGCTCTGCAAGTTGTTCCCACAAGAATTTAACCATAAAATATTTCGATGGTACATCAAACGGGCTATAAATTTGATAGTGGCTTGCCTCTTCATAACCTAACATACCATAATATTCAGGATCTCCAAGTACAATAATAGTCGTATAATCTTGCGCTTTTGCGCGTTCTTCCACAGCTTGAACAAGCGCTTTACCTATACCTTTACTTCTATATTCTGGCAATACAGATAAAGGTGCTAACGCTAACGCCGTATAGCGTGTTTCATCGTTAATAATCTCTATTTCTGAAAGCATTGCATGGCCAATGACATCACCTTCATCTGTCTTCGCAACAACTTCCAATTCGGAATTATATTCTGTAGATGCTCTAATTTTCAAAACTAAATCTTGTTCATCATGGTTGGACTCTGCGACGTTTTCAAAAGCAGTTTTTATTTCGTCTAAACTTGCGTCATAGTCATTTTCAGTTAATGTACTTAAATAAATTTGCATATGTCGTTCCTCCAAATTCACTAAATTCAATTTTGGGCAGTTACAATCAGAATGCTATCGTTACAGTTCAATCAATTAAATTAATGTATCGCTATTATTTTAATATAAAAAAAGAGTGACTGCTATCAAAAGATAAGTCACTCATAATATATGGTTAATTGTATTTAGTTTAAAAATTAAAACCGTGCACCTTCGCTTCGAATACGTATCATAAACGTAACCAAAGTCGACAGCTAAATCTCGGCAATCCTACGGCACATACGATGATCCACTTAATGCTGCTTCCGTCAGGACCTGACATGGTTCATGGGTTCATATTGCATAGGACCGAAATCTTCAAACACTACGTGCTTTGGGCAGACTTCACAAAAACGTAGCCTTAGCGAAGGAATTCAGTCTCGCATAAGCGGATTTCGAGTACAGGGAACCGCTACCTCCCCACCTAGCACGGCAAGATATATCATACTATAAGGTAATGACTGATTGCAAGTCATACAATTCATTATTTTATAACTTATTTCATTAAATTTTGTGACGTCTCGAAAAATCATTAAACTTAAACTCCGTGGCTAAATGTTTGGAAATGTTATATTGAAACTTTGTCGTATCCTTTAAATGGACGATACCTCGGACCGTTGCAGTGTATGGTGGTGTTATATCTCCAAATATTTCACGTTCTAAATTACCAAATGATTCAAAGGTGATAGATTTATTAGAGTAGCTAATTTCTAACTTCAGCGTTTTTTCTATATAATGATACAGCGAATCTTTAGCAATGTTCATTGTTATATCAGGAACAATTTTTTCTACTAAATAATCTTCATCAATAATTTTTACGCGACGATCAATTTTTCGCGTTCGAATAATGTGCCACAATGTTTCACTCTGCCGCAAATCCAAAGCGTTTTTTACTTCAGGCACTTCGCTGGCAGGTATGCGTTCTAATAATCTAACTTCAGTCTCATGACTCAGACCTAATCCTTGTTGAACTTCCCTGAAACTCGTTAAATTCGCAAACGGGAATTCTGTAACACCTTGATAGATTACAACTGATCCTTTACCTTTAATTTTCTGAATCATACCGTCTCTAACAAGTAGATTAAGCGCTTTGCGCACAGTTTCACGAGAGGCATTGTAATCGAATACCAATTCGTTTTCTGATGGCAATTGAGCACCATATGGTAGCTTTGATTCGATGATGTCTGTGCGTAAATTTTCATAAATCGCAATAAATTTTTTCTGTTTCATGTGATTTCACTCACTGCCTTTTAATTTAAATTATTGTCTAACTACGATGGCACCAAATCCGTCTATTAAACCATTTACAATCGAGCCATTTTGTAACATTACTTCTCCTTCAACTTTTAAGTCTTGTGGTATTTCAACTTTTTCTTTTGAAAAGTTAGCAATCACTAACCATGTTTCATCCTTATAATGACGCTTATAAACAAATAATTCATCGTGGTCCATGTAAAGTGGCTCAATATTCCCATAAGTTATAATATCATGTTCGTGACGTAGCTTTATCAATTTTCTATATGTTTGCAAAATGGATTGATCGTCTTCTATGGCTGCTTCAACATTGATTTCCTTATAGTTGTTAGGAATATCAATCCAAGGTGTGCCTGAAGTAAAACCTGCATTTTCACCGCTTGTCCACTGTACAGGTGTACGAGAGTTATCACGAGATTTTTGTCCTAATATCGTTAAAATCTCTGTTTCTGGATAACCTTCAGCTTTTAACTTTTTATATGCATTTAGAGATTCTATATCTCTATACTGGTCGATATCATTGAAGTGAGGGTCTGTCATACCAATTTCTTCACCTTGGTAAATATATGGTGTGCCTTGAAGCATGTGCAAAGCGATGGCTAGCATTTTAGCACTACTTTGACGTAAAACCTCCGTCGAATCATCACCGAATCGTGTTACTACACGTGGTTGATCATGATTACACCAAAAAATAGCATTCCATCCGCCACCGTTATAAATACCTATTTGCCATTCCATTAATATTTCTTTTAATTTATGAAAGTCTAACTTTGCGTTTGTCCACTTTTCTCCATTAATATAATCTACTTTTAAATGATGAAAATTAAACACACTACTTAGTTCTTGACGTTCGGGATCCGTATATTGAATACAATTTTCAATCGTTGTCGAAGACATTTCGCCCACTGTCATCATATCTTTAACTCCAAATGTCTGTTGATTCATTTCGTGTAAGTATTCATGCACACGTGGTCCATCAGTGTAAAATTCTTTTCCTATCTTTTCTGAATTTTTAAATTCACCTTTTGATATTAAATTAATTACATCGAATCTAAAACCGTCTACACCAAAATCAATCCAATAATTAATCACTTTATAGAGTTCACGACGCACTTCAGGGTTATCCCAATTCAAATCTGCCTGTGTTACGTCAAATAAGTGAAGATAATATTCATCTGTTTTGTCATCGTATTTCCAAGCATTACCACCAAACTTTGATTCCCAATTTGTCGGTGGTTGATTATCTGCTGATCTCCTAAAGAAATAGTAGTCTCTATATGGGTTGCTTTTATCTGAATATGCTTGTTTAAACCATTCATGTTCTGTAGATGTATGATTAATGACGATATCCATCATTATTTTTAAGTCACGTTGATGTGCTTCAGCAATCAATGTTTTTAAATCTTCAATCGTGCCAAATTGTTCATTCACTTTATAATAATCGCTAATGTCATAACCATTATCATTCATAGGTGATTCATAAATAGGTGTTAACCAAATATAATCCACACCTAGATATTGTAGATAGTCTAACTTTTCAATTATGCCATTTAAATCACCTTCACCATTACCCGTCGTATCATTGAATGACTTAGGATAAATTTGATAAACTACCGATTTTCTCCAATCATTGACTACCATATTATTACCACCTTATCTTTGTATTTTAAATTAAGAAACTCGCTAATCAAACTTAGCGAGTTTAGTTGTACTTATCTATTCGAATTAACTATTCTTCTACTATTTCTTTTGCTTCTTCTTTACTGAACTTCGAGAAGATAACAGTTAATATCGCTGGTACTACCATTGCTAGAACGGTACCTATTCCGTAAATTAACCAAAAATCTTTTTTAATAGAAATGATGGCTGGCACACCGCCAACGCCAACATTACCTAAGACACCAATTGCACCTATGATAGCGCCTATAACACCCGAAGTTAAAATCGCTGCAACAAAAGGATATTTCAACGGTAAGTTTACACCAAACAATGCTGGTTCAGTAACCCCTAAGAATCCTGATACACCAGAAGTCATTGCCAAGCCTTGTTCTTTGGCCATTTTGCGTCGTTTATAGACGAACCATGCACCAAATGCAGCTGAACCTTGACAGATATTTGAAATTGCTAAGATTGGCCACAAGTACGTCCCTTCAAGACTGCTTCCCATCAGTTGGAAATCAACCGCTAAGAACATATGGTGTAAGCCTGTAATAACTAGAGGTGCGTAAAAGAAACCATAAATTGCGCCACCTAACCAGCCGATATGTTCAAAGACAAATGTCACACCATTTGTAATCCCTGTTCCTAACCATAAGGCAATTGGACCTATAACGATAAACGCTAAGAAACCAGTGATTAATAAGGCAACTGGACCAACGACTAACATTTTGATTGAATCATGCACATATTTACTTAAGAACTTTTCAATTTGTGCTAATACATATGATGCTAATAAGATTGGTAATACTTGACCTTGATAGTTCAGTTGTTTAATTTCTAAACCAAAGATATGCCATGCTGGAATATTACCTTTCCCAATATCATATTGTGAAGCGAGTTGTGGGTTCATTAAAATTAGACCTAATACCAAACCGAGTATTTGACTCCCACCAAACACACGCATACTACTCCAACCAATTAAAGCTGGCAAGAAAATAAAGGCAGTGTTTGCAATAACATTAATAATATCTGCAAAGTCCCCTAATTGTGGATATTGTGCCACCAATGCTTGCTTCCCAAACAAGTCTTCCATTGTTAATACATTATAAATCCCTAATAGTAAACCAGCAGTTACGATAGCCGGTAAAATTGGTATAAAGATATCTCCCAATAACTTAACCAATCTTTGTATAGGATTCCCTTTTTTAGCTGCGGCTGCTTTCGCATCATCTTTAGAGGCACTTTCAGCCCCGGTTTCCTCAATAAATTGTTTATAAACTTCATCTACAGTACCTGGTCCAATAACAATTTGATATTGATTATCAGCTTTGAATTGTCCCTTAACTAAATCATTGTTACTCAGTCGATCTTTATCGACCTTATCATCATCTTTCAAAACAAGTCGCAAACGCGTCACACAGTGTGTTGCTGTGTCCAAGTTTTCTCTGCCCCCAATAGCTTCGACTATATCTTGAACATCTTTCTTTTTAACAGCCATGATGATTCACTCCCTTAACCTTTAATATTATCCAGATTATAACTTGTATAGACAAGTTTTGTAAAGGCTTTCATTCAGTTTCTTAAAAAAGGTCATCAAGTAGACATTAATTTCCTATCTCTACTTGATGACCTTCTTCAATAAAAATATATATTATTTTGTGTTTGGCGTAATCACAGCAATAAGTTTAATGATATATGTCACAAACAATAACAAAAACTATGTAAAGCACCCGTCTTTTTCTATCATTGATCGTAAACAACAAAAAAAGACAAACACTTTATATTAAATAAACGTTTGCCTACTATATTATTTATTAGTCTTGGTATTTAATGATAATGGCGGAGGAAGAGGGATTCGAACCCCCGCGGGCCGTTAAGCCCCTGTCGGTTTTCAAGACCGATCCCTTCAGCCGGACTTGGGTATTCCTCCAAATGAACACAATAATTATAATATTATAGCCCATTAAAAAAGTCAATTATAATTAAAATGTTACACCAATGTTTTTTCAGTTAGGTATTCGTCAACAGCATTAGCGACTGCTCTACCTTCTTGAATTGCCCAAACAACAAGACTTTGACCTCTTCTTGCGTCGCCTGCCGCAAAAATATTTGATTGATTCGTTTTGAAATTTTTGTTATCTGCAACAATTTTATTTCTCTCAGTTTGTATATTAAACGCATGTGGCACAGTGGTTTCAGTACCAATAAATCCTATTGATAACAATACCAAGTCAGCTGGCCAATGACGTTCTGTACCATCGACAACAACCATACCATCCTCTGTTTCTTCAAGTATTTGTGTATAAACACCTGTTACATTACCAATACGATCAACTTCGTAACGCATTGTTTGAACACCATATGCACGTGGTTCAAAACCAAAACGCGCCTCATATTCATTATGAGCATAATCCATTTTGAATACAGGCATGGCTAATGGCCAATACGTATTTTCGTCAAATTCGATAGCTTCAGGTTGTTTTGTGTATTTGTTAAATTGAACGATAGATTTACAATTTTCTCTCAGTGCAGTCGCTACACAGTCTGCACCTGTGTCACCAGCACCAATGACAATTACGTTTTTCCCTTCTGCAGATATTGACGGCTTTTCAATTTCACCATTTAAATACTCGCCCTGTTCTGTTAAGTAATCCATAGCAAAGTGAATACCCATGCCCATTCGACCTTCTAATGGTAAATCACGTGCGTTTTGCGAACCTGTACAAATAATAATGGCATCGAATTGTTCCTCTAAACTTTCTTTACTGACATCTATCCCTATTTCCGTATCAGTGATAAAGGTGATACCAGATTGTTCCATTAGTTTGATTCTACGTCGCACTACGTCTTTATCTAATTTCATATTAGGTATACCATACATTAATAATCCACCTGCTTCATGTGCACGTTCATATACAGTTAGGCGATAACCTAATTTGTTTAATTCATCTGCAGCCGTTAAACCAGCTGGGCCGCTTCCTACTATAGCTACTGATGCTGCTTTACGCTCATTGGGAATCGTTGGTTTAACCCAGCCATTTTCAAAAGCTTCATCAATAATAGTACGTTCAATACCTTTAATCGCAACAGATTCTCTATTTATCTTCATCACACACGATTGTTCACACGGAGCCGGACATACACGTCCAGTAAATTCCGGGAAGTTATTCGTTTCATTCAAGCGTTTATATGCCGTTTCGAAGTCTTTTTGGTACACTAAATCATTCCATTCTGGAATATAGTTCCCAATGGGACAACCAATTGTTTCTCTACCATATGGTTCACCTGTTTGACAAAAAGGTGTGCCACAATCCATGCATCTCGCACCTTGTTCCGAGGCTTCTTCTTTTGTAAACCTTTGCTGAAAGGGTGCGTGTCCTTTCAAACGTTCTACTAAAGACAATTCATGCAAAGGTTGTTTATCATAATTCATAAATCCTTTGAATTCTCCCATACTTAGTCCCCCTTCAAATTAATACACAGCCGTTAATTGTTGCGCTGGTTCTAGATGTGTTCTCTTGTCATTAAAAGCATTCAGTAACGCTTCATCTTGCTGGTTAGATTCACGCTTTTGTAATTCAATTTTTTGCATCATCAATTTATAATCTTTCGGAATGACTTTCACTACTTTATTAGCCATTTCTTCAAAATTATCTAATATATTTTTTGCTTTAGTACTATTTGTATAAAGTAAATGGGCTTCTAGCATCTCTCTCACAACATTTTTTTCTGCTGCAACAGTGATTTCGTCGAAGTCTAAACTGTCTAATTGATGTTCTTCTTTAAATTTTTCAATATCAGATGGGAAGATATAAGCAACACCACCACTCATGCCTTGACCAAAGTTCTTTCCGACATCTCCAAGCACAATGACGCGACCGCCTGTCATATACTCAAGACCATGATCACCAATACCTTCAACAACAACTTGTACACCACTATTTCTAATACAGAATCTTTCACCAGCTTTACCATTAATAAAAGCTTTACCATAAGACGCACCATAGAAACAGACATTACCAACTATAATTTCTGATTCTCGCTGTTGCGTCGGTGCCTTCACAATTACTTTACCGCCAGAAAGCCCTTTACCTACATAATCGTTAGCATCACCTGTGTGATGTACTGTTAATCCTTGAGGTATATAAGCAGCTAAACTTTGACCAGCATGACCTACTGTATTGACATTGATACTATCTTCAGGCAAACCTTCAGCACCGTAGATATCAGTAATCATACTACCAGTAATGACGCCCACATCTCGTTGCTCATTTTTCACTACATAATTGCCAGTAAATGACTTCTGTTGTTCAATTGCTACTTGAGCATCAGGTAATAGTTGTGTTAAATCGAATCCTTCATCAAGATGGTGATTTTGCGCTATTTTTTTATATCTTTCACCTTCGTGCTGATATAATAATGCTTCAACATTCATAGATGCAGCTTTAGGTCTTCGTTGAGATAAATTATCTTTTCGTTTTAATAAGTCTGTACGCCCCACCAAATCATCTACAGTGCGCAAACCAAGTTCGGCTAGTATCTCTCTTAATTCCTCAGCAACAAAATGCATAAAATTGACCACATGATCAGCTCTACCATTAAATAGTGCGCGTAAATCTTGATTTTGTGTAGCAATACCTACAGGGCATGTATCTTTATGGCAAACCCGCATCATTACACATCCAAGGACGACTAATGGCGCTGTTGCAAAACCAAATTCTTCCGCTCCTAATGCACATGCATATGCCACATCTTTACCTGTGAGTAATTTGCCGTCTGTTTCTACAATCACTCTCGATCTCAAATTATTCATCATAAGTGTTTGATGTGTCTCCGCTAATCCAATTTCCCAAGGTACACCTGCGTGTTGGATACTTGTTTTGGGAGAAGCACCCGTACCGCCATCATATCCACTAATCACAATTTTATCAGCATAAGCTTTAGCTACACCTGCTGCGATTGTACCGACGCCAGTTTTAGATACAAGCTTCACTGTGATATTTGCGTTTTTATTAGCATTTTTCAAATCATGAATTAATTGTGCTAGGTCTTCAATTGAATAAATATCATGATGTGGTGGTGGAGAAATCAAACCAATACCTGGTGTAGAGCCTCTGACTTCAGCAATCCATGGATAAACTTTAGAACCAGGAAGCTGACCGCCTTCCCCAGGTTTAGCACCCTGTGCTACCTTAATTTGTATTTCTTTAGCATGTTGTAAGTAATGACTCGTCACTCCAAATCTTCCAGAAGCAACTTGTTTGATTGCACTAGAACGATTACGACCTTCGTCATCCACTACAAATCGTTCAGGATTTTCTCCACCTTCACCACTATTACTTTTACCACCCATTTGATTCATTGCTTCAGCAAGTGTTTGATGGGCTTCTTCAGAAATAGAACCATAACTCATTGCACCTGTATTAAAACGTTTTACGATTTCACTCGTTGGTTCTACTTCATTGATATCAATTGAATCTTGGTTTTTAAATTCCATTAAGTGACGAATATGATCTGTACGTTGGTGATTGACTTCATTTGAAAACGTTTTGAACTGTTCATAATCATTTAAACGACACGCATGTTGTAGTAAGTGAATTGACGTCGGGTTAAATGCGTGATGTTGGCCTTGTTTACGCCATTGAAACGTACTACCAGATTCAAGGTACTCGCTCTCAGATGACTGTCTCGCTTTATTTTCTTTATCTATCAAGTTTATATCGATACCAGATAGTTTTGTTTGTGTCCCTGTAAAATACCGGTCAACAACTTCTTGTGACAAACCTACCGCTTCAAAAATTTGAGCCCCTTGGTAGCTTTGAACGGTAGAAATCCCCATTTTAGCCATAACTTTTATGACACCTTCTGATAATGTATCCGTATATGTTTGAACGTTTTCGGCAATATTTCCGTTTAAGCGTCCTTTCTCCACTAAGTTTTCTATTGTATGCTGCGCTAAATATGGTACGACTGCATTAGCACCATACCCTAATAAACACGCTACATGGTGCACCTCTCTCGTTTCACCAGAAAGTGCGATGATACTTGTACGCATGCGCAAACCTTCTCTAATTAATAATTGATGTACATGACTTACCGCAAGCAATATTGGCAATGCATAGCCTTGCGCTTCAACTAGTACTCGATCATCTAATACAATAATTTCATAGCCATCTTTCACGGATTGAATTGCTTGTTCCCCTAAATTGTCTAACGCCGTTTCTAAGTTTTCGTGATATAGCGTTGATAAATGCTTAACTTTGAACCTACTATCGTCAATCGCTTTTAATTGTGCCTCAGTTAACACCGGTCTTTTCAATTGAATTCTATTCAATACATCTTCGTTAGGTTTTAATAAATTACCTTCTGAACCTAAATAAGACAATTCACTTGTCACTATTTTTTCTCTATATGCATCAATCGGTGGATTAGTGACTTGTGCAAAAAGTTGTTTAAAATAATTGAATAACGATTCATCTTTTTCATTTAAAACAGCAATCGGAACATCATACCCCATAGCGCCAATTGGGTCTTTCTTACTTTCAATTAATTCTGTCATATATTTGTCGATTTCTTCATTCGTATAAACAAATTGCTTTTGTAATCTAGCTAAAGTTGCTTCATCCCAATTGGATGGGACCACTTTTACATTGTCTAAATCTAAGTCTACTTTAAATTGATTTAGCCAATTCTCATATGGTAATTCATCAGCGATACGTGATTTTAATTCATTATTATCAACTACTTTTTGCTGTTGAAAATCAACTAATAGTAATTTCCCTGGATTTAGTTGACCTTTAAAAGCAACTTGTTCCTCAGGTACATCTACAACACCCACTTCTGATGAAAAAACAATGTAATTATCTTTAGTGATTGTATAACGTCCTGGTCGCAAGCCATTTCTATCAGTTAGCGCGCCAATTTTTTCTCCATTACAAAATGAAATCATTGTTGGACCATCCCACGGTTCCATCAAGTAACTATAGTATTCATAAAAAGCACGGACGTTACTGTCATTCGCCGTATTATAAAGCCAAGGTTCTGGTATCATTAACATTGCTGCTCTCTCTGGTTCCATAGCTAAAGATAAAAATTCTAAAGCGTTGTCTACAATAGCTGAGTCACTACCGTCTTCATCAATAATTTCCTCTACTTTATGTTTGTCTTCACCAAAAATAGTTTCAATCAAATCATTTTGTCTTGCACGCATCCAATTAACGTTACCCTTAATAGTATTAATCTCTCCATTATGCATTAATAATCTATTAGGGTGTGCGCGCTTCCAGCTCGGAAATGTATTTGTACTAAAACGAGAATGCACGAGTCCTAGCTTTGATATATAGCGTTCATCATTTAAATCTTGAAAGAGCTTCTTAATTTGATCAGAACGCAACCATCCTTTATAGACGATTGTTTTATGAGATAAACTTGTGAAATATAAATCTACTTGCTGCTTTTTAGCATATAATTCAATTTGTTTACGTGCTAAAAATAACGCTTTTTCTATGTGAACATCATCATTTAATGCGATGAATACTTGTTGTATATATGGCATCGTTTGGGCTACATGTTCGGCAATGGCATCGACATCTACTGGCACATCTCTATAACCAATAACATTTAATCCTTCGCTTTCAAAATAACGATTGAACGTTGCTTCATGCTCTGAATTTTTTATCTTCACATTCGAAAAAAACATACCTACTGCATAATGACCCTCTTTCGGTAATTCAAAATCTGTTTGTTTAGAAAAATAATCAAAAGGAATTTCTGTCATAATACCGGCACCATCACCTGTCATGCCATCTGCACCAATTCCTCCACGGTGATCTAACCTACGTAGCATTTCCAGTGATTTTTCAACGATATCGTGTGATCTCCCATTATTCATATTGGCATAAAATCCAATACCACATGCATCATGCTCTTCACGACTATCATATAATCCTAATTGCTTACCATATTCGAACATAACCCTCACCTCTTTTTCGAAAATTCTGAATATTAAATAAGTATAGTAAACTATATAGTAATACATTAATCTATTCAATATATAAAATAGATGATATTATTCTAATAATTCGAATAATATTAATATGTTGGGAATGGTCATATGGAAATTAAACAATTGAAATATTTTATAGAAGTTGCAAAAAGAGAACATTTATCAGACGCTGCTCTAGAACTTAACATTGCTCAATCTGCTATAAGTAGGCAAATCACACTATTGGAAAAGGAATTACAAGTGACGTTGTTTAACAGAGAAGGGCGCAACATACACATTACTGAAGAAGGGCAACAATTATTTTCTGAAGCAACAAAGATTATCGAACAGCTTGATAACACAGTACGTTTATTTCATAACCAATCTGAAACAGAGCATTATATTATACGTGTTGGTTATGTTGAAAGTTATATAACACAGGTACTTACATTATTAATGCAATCCTTTGAAAACGAAAGCACATCCATCATTCAACCCATTTTAATGGAAGAAGAAGACATTTTTTCAGCTTTGCTCACAGATAAAATTGATATTGCTTTCACTGCTATGTCAGATGAACTCAAACAGCACCGTTCTTTAAAGGTAAGCCCTTTATTTGAAGAAACTTTCCATGTCTATGCACCTAAAGATGATCCGATCACAATGGCTACGAATCCACCTTTAGTACAATTTTCGAATAAATCTATTTACGAATTATATCCATTACCAACCAAGATTAGACAAACATTAGTAAAAACAACCAAAACACCTATACAAACGATTACACATCCTCAACTGGCTGAATATATCTTAAGCAAAGGGCGTGGCTACATCGTCACACCTTCTTATCATTTGCTTTCAAAAAATCCGCAAAAATGGCGAGAAGTATCATTAGAACATACAGCATTGAAAAGAACCATTTGCCAAGTTGTTCGGCTAGACAATCGAAAACATGATTTACAATTTTTATTAGAAATTATCGATAAATTATTAAGTAGAAGCACGACTTATCATTAATCACATGCATAAAACTTTTGAATTCAAATCGCTAGGAGCGTATAATCGCATTGTCTATATAGGGAGGACTGAAACAAAACAATGCCTTTTAAAACGTTATTTAAACGCCCTTTTGATTGGGTCATCTTGATATTTATCATCTTATTTGTGGCTGTATTTATTTTCACATTTTTCAATGCCAGATTTTACGATACACCAATCGGCCAAATTACAAAGATCGAAAATAAATCTACATCACACATTACAGATGATAACCATAATAAAGATACTAAATACAATCAAACCCTAACACTTAAAATTTTAAACGGAAAATTCGAGGGACAAACGACGAAGATTCCTCATCATTACATAGCATCACAAGCTGATAGTGAAGCATTCTCAAAACATAACAAAGTTTTGTTACACATCGGCAAACATCTAGATGATGCTTATATCATAGAAAAGAAGCGAGATAGCCTCGTCGTTATGATAACTGGAATATTTTTATTAACTGTTTTACTAGTAGGACGTAAAATCGGTTTACAATCGATTCTTTCTTTAGTTTTCAATACAATCGTTGTGCTTTTAGCTATCTATTTACATAATAAATTTCCTGATTTAAATTTATTTGCACTTATGAGTATCGGCGTCATTTTTACTACGGTATTTACTTTGCTCTTAGTTACCGGTTGGCGATGGCGAACGTCAATTACGATAGCAAGCACACTATTAGGCACTTTTATTTGTGTTGGCGCCACCCAATTAGTGATTACGTTAACAGATGGTGCGGGCTTAAAATTTGAAACAATGAGTTTCTTAACTTTGCCTCCTAAGGATGTTTTCCTTGCTTCTGTTATGATTGGAACACTTGGTGCTGTCATGGATGTAGCTATCACAATAGCAAGTGGTATGGCAGAAATATTGCGCAGAACACCTAATATAAGTATGACTCGATGGGCGCTCGCAGGGCGTCATATTGGTCAAGATATTATGGGGACAATGACGAACATCTTATTATTTTCATATTTATCTGGTAGTCTTCCGATGTTTCTTATTTACCTTAAAAATGCAAATACAGTAACCTATACCATTTCCATGAATTGGTCATTAGAAATTTCCCGGGCAATTACTGGTGGTATTGGTATTGTTTTAACGATTCCAATCACTATTTTATTAATGCAATTATGGTTTAAAATGCGAGGTGTTAATCAGTGAGCGTCATAACAATCTTAGGTCTTCTACTTTTCCTATTAATGGCCATTTTTGGAGGAAAAAAAGGTATCATCTCATATTTAACACTGTTTTTGAATTTTGTCATATTATTAATCACTGTCATTATAATTATGCTCGGCGCACCTATTTATCTCGTAACACTTATATTTTGTATCGTTATTGCAGCATGTAATTTATTTGTTTTAAATAGTTACAATACAAAAACAAAAGCAGCATTCTGTGCAACGGTCATTACTACTTTGTGCTTGATTATTGGTATTTATTTATCAGTATCCATCGGACATTTACAAGGTTTCACAACCGAACAACAAGATGAAACGTATATTTTTTCTATGAATATCGGCATTGATATGGTGAAATTCATGGTGTTTACAGTAGTACTTGCAGTCATAGCTGCGGTTATTGATTTAGCAATCACAATCAGTTCACCAATGTATGAGTTATACGAAACCAATTCGAACTTAACAAGCAAAGCATTATTTCAATCTGGCATGCGTGTAGGACGTGAAATTTTAGCTACTTCGGCAAACACAATTTATCTAGCCTATTTCGGAGGACAATTGACATTATTCTTTTGGTTTTTTAGGTTGAATTATTCTTTTGGACATATCATCAATTCTAAAATCTTTGCACAAGAATTTATATCTATCCTGCTAGGAGGCATCGCTGTTGCCATTAGCATCCCGATTACTGCATGGATAACAGCACTATTAATTAAACATCAAAAAGAGCGTCACTCAAAACACACGCATCAATCTTCACATTAAAAAATCAAAGTCCCACATCTCAATTTATTGAGATAGTGGGACTTATGCATGAGCTACTGCTCAGGTAACCATTTTACATTTTTACAATCTTTGTCAGGACGGGACGACGAAATCTTGTTAATAAAATTAGATTTCTGTCCTACTCTCTTTGTGAATCTGTATGATTATATGATGCATACATACCTAATTTTTAATCAAAATTTTTAACATCTCACAATAACAGAAATATGATTCGCTATTTTAAGAGTGTGTTCAAAATTTCCAAACGTTTTTCAACTAAGCTAAATCATTTAAAGTTCTTTCAGTTTTTCATTTAATAATTGCATTTTACGTTCTCGTAACTTTGTATAATATGCGATATCCTCTGCTCGCGTTTCTAGTGGAAATATATAGTAAACATCTTGATAAAAATCAATATTAGCTTTCGTGCGCCTACCCTCCAACACGATTCTCGAACTACTAGGTTGTGCTAATGATAATTCGTATTTAGGCATCACACTATGATACACATTTACGATTTCCCCATCTTTAATTAAATCTGAGGTATTTATAAATTTAATCTCTATATGGTTTTCATTCGCTAAACTTCTCGTTAATAGCGCTAACATTATGTCACAAAACATAATCGTCATAATACCTTTATTTTCGAAAGGAGGTGCAACTTCTAATTTTTCAATACACACCTTTTCAGTTTCACCAAAATGGTCAAATCTAGATTTAAATGTATGGTGATCTTCATTTTCATATCTAGTAATAACACTTGTTGAAACATAGTCTAATGATGTACCTCTCAAATAATAATAACATTCCCCAAAATCTACTAATCTTTGATATGTAAAAGGTTTTATTTCCTCATAAAAACTTTTACAAATAATATTAAACGGACTCATACTGTTACGCTTTGTAAGCATGGAATAACCTCCTATTAAATTGTTATTCATCATAATATTTGGCTATCGCAATTGTTGCTTCCGACACACATAGAAAAACACCCCACATCAAATGTGAAGTGCCAAAGCTGATATTTATTTTTCAACTTAAGATTAATAATTATTAAAAATGAAATAATTCTACTATTTATGGCATGCTAAAGTTTCAAAAATTAAACTTTTACAAAGTATCATCCAAACTCATTACAGCAGATAACATTAATAAAATACTTTCAACCATAATATCTATTAAGCTCTACGTACAATCTCATATGCGAAGCACCTGCAAAAGCCATTCTTAACGATTCAAAAATTATTTTCATAAACTAAACTGCACATCAATGGTTCAAATAAAAATTTTCCATCCTCATTGCCTATTCAATCCAATCAATGCATCAACAATTCAGTTTAATAACTTATACATTCAAAATAATCATATCCTTAATTTTTTTATTATTTATATATTTAACATTTAATATCCAACCATAACAGATTTTCATATTTAAACAAACATAATTGATTCATTTGAATTTAAATAATTCTAATATATTTTTGATTTTCTTTTAAAATCATAGACTTTCATTATATTTATTTTATTTATGCTTATATGTATTTTCAGCTGATACTTCTATTGCACAACCACTTTCATCAAGTTCACTTCACGCAAAAAAAGCGTCGTTAAAGCTAACAAACTTTGTTAGCTTTAACGACGCAATCATTGATTTCAACAACTTTGCTTCATTATGTATACAGGTTTATTTTCTAATAACGTTTCGCCTACAATTTCATAATCACTTTGACTATAAAGTTTCATTGCCAAATGGTTGTCTGTATTTACCGCTAAATAAATTTCATTGATTGTGGGATAATACTGTTTGACATATTGAGGTAAAATACACATCACTTTTTTACCATAACCGAAGCCTCTATAGTGACTATCTACACTAAAGGATCTGAAAAATATTGCGTTTGCATTTGCAGAATAAGGTTTGACTCCTTCACCTTCATGTAATGTAAAAAAGCCAACACACTGCCCCTTGCCATCATACACTAATGTAGGGTGACGTTCTTGATCTCGATTGGCCAAATCAATATTTTCTAAAGGGGTTTTGGTGAATTTCCGGTCTTCTGTCGACAGCGTAAAATTCACTAAATCAGCATATAACGATGCGTGATACGGGCTTAATTTCACTGGTTTAGATGACTCACTTTGTTGTTTAGCATATTTAATCCATGTAAGCACAGCGGGCGCAATTTTTTCCGTTTCATTTTTTGTGATCCATTTTATATCAGTAATTTCTTGTGCTGGTTTAACCGATGACCAATCAATATCTAAAGATGTTGAAAAACAATTCAACTCCGTCTTAGTATTTTTTTGAGGATAAGCATCTCCAACAACAGTACCTAAATATTTAAAAGTTTGTTCCGAAATATCCAACTGTAATTCTTCTTGCAATTCTCTTCGCAAAGCTTGTTTTAGAGACTCTCCTTGATCTATTTTTCCACCAGGAAAATAGTATTTTTTTCTGTTTCTAGCCTGCACCAATAATAATTTGTCGTCTAATTCAACTACCAAGCATACACATCTAATCATAACTATCATCTCCACTCCCCAAAGCAAACTATTTTTATACTTTCAACGCTTATGTTATCATAATCCATCCCTTGAACACATTTTGTTTTTTTCTCTCTCACAATAGAGTTTAATCTAATTAATGTTATAATAATAAAGCGGATTTTATAAAATGGAGGATTTCATTCATGGCTAAAAAAACAAAAATTAATCGCATTTCAAATACAATTAACTTCATAGGCATTGCCGTAGAAGGTTTTAATTGGTATGCATATCAATCAAAAAATAAAAAATTACTTTACACAAGTATGGCTATTACAAGTGTAGGTGCAGTCTTAGATTTCTATACTGCCTTAAAATCACCAAAAAAGTTTGCTAAAATATTTTCAACATTCACTTTGGCAAGTACGTTATTCTCAACTGCCAAGCGTATAAAATCATTACGTCAGGAACCATAAACATGAAACGTCTAGCAACGAGCTATAAAATTTCATAAAAGCAAAATAAACGTCAATTTCTATATGATTTAATAGAAATTGACGTTTATGCGTTAGTCAAAGATATTTTTGCCTTAGGCACGCTTAATGGATATATTTATATGAACTCACTTGCGATGCTGGAATCGTTCTATATGTCGCGATTCCAGGCGAAGCACTGTAGTTCATTTCAGAAACAGTAATGCTACCATTTGAATTGACAGACTCCACAAATGCTACGTGTCCATAATATCCAAGATCACTTTGTAAGATTGACCCTACAGTAGCTCTATGATCTACTGTGTATCCATCTCCTGGTGCGGCATTGTCCCAATTATTAGCATTCCACCAATAAGTACTAATACCTTTCCCAATTTGAGCACGCTTATTAAAGACATGCCATGTACACTGACCCCAGTCATACAAATTTGAATGGTTAAATACTGGCGTTTTATAACCAGTTGAACCTGTTGAACCTGTTGAGCCACCTGATGATGCTGAACCAGATACTTTTAATTTTTGCCCTGGATAAATATTGAAATTTTTAAGACCATTCAAGCTCATGATTTTTTGATATGTCGTCCCATATTTAGCAGCAATCGCAGATAATGAATCGCCTGATTTCACTGTATATGTTGTCGTTTTACCAGATGTAGTTGAACCACCTGTTGAAGTTGAGCCAGATACTTTTAATTTCTGTCCTGGATAAATTGTAAAATTAGAGAGTCCATTTAAACTCATAATTTTTTGGTATGTCGTCCCATGCTTAGCTGCAATTGATGACAATGAATCACCCGATTTCACTGTATACGTTGTCGCACTTGAGCTGCTTGTTGAAGTTCTTGAACTTGTAGTCCCTGATACTTTCAATGTTTGATTTGGAAAAATCACATTCGATGTTAAATTGTTTAATGATTTCAATTTTGCTATTGAAATATTATATTTATTCGCTATTGACCAAAGAGAATCGCCACTTTTGACTTTGTAAGTTGTAGCTGCATCTGCATTTGCAGAATTAATAGCTGCTAGCGCACTTGTCCCAATTACAGTTGCTATTATTTTTTTATGCACTTATGTAAACCTCCCAATATAAATCCGATACATTTCGTTTCCATCACGTTTACTATTATACAATTTAATTTAATACTTTTGTATATAATTTATATGACATTATTATTACAAAGTAAACCTTTTGTTATTTCAATGAAACATAACGTTGAATACTGTATATTTCAGTCAAAAGTTTTTATATTTATATCTTTAATACCAAAATAGCGATGCAAAAAATATTTATAGTTTTCAGATGTTATATTTTTCTTTTCTTTTTGACCATGATCAGTAATTGTTAAATGATTGTTCGACATCGTTACTCTACCGAAAGTCGTTGCTTTACTAATTAAAAGTTGTTGAACAAAAATGGATGCTTCATTATTTTGATTAAACGCTATGCCTTGTTCAAAATCTGACAACACCTTAGGTTCATCCCTATATTGATATTGCGTCTGCCATTTATGATCAACTTTCTTCTTCATTTCAAATGTATTGTCACTTATTTTGCTTACTTTAAACTCACCGTTTACATCATAAACAATTTCCTCATCATGTGTGATTGGCATGGCTGCTTTAGGTATATCCGCATAACCGACATCAACTAAGTATTTTTTCTGATTTAATGTAACGATTAATGCCATATGCGACCCTTCCATGGCCCAACCTGAGCCATTATAAATTGTCGCAGATACCATATACACGTTATACCCTTTACTTGTTAAATATGCGCAAAACAATCTGTTTTGTTCATAACAATAGCCCCCTCTATGTTCGTTTACAATTTTATCTATCATTGATGGATTATCTAAAGCAATAGGTTGTCCATTCTGCACATTAATATTTTCAAATGGAACGTTCAATACATACTTTTCAATATAATAGTTCAATGTTTCTAAATGATTGTCATGATATGTATGTGTATCTATCGCTAAATAATTTTCTAATATTTCAAAATCAGTCATATAACTCCTCCATTTCTCTATAGCTGTAAAATAAGTCCTATACGCATCACGATGCATTAGCGCAATTGTCAGTGACAACTTATAACTGATCAACCTCGTTCATTCACTTTAAACAATAAAAATATAACTATTTTAAGTTATGCAAGAATTTCTTAAACATGTTCTGTTAATTTATATGATAAAGGGTAATAATGATTATAGACAATCTTTTGATATTGACATCAATTAAATAAATAGATATTGTGTATACCTATACATTTGTATAGCTAATTTACTATATTTCAAAAGTATCGAAGTCACTTTACGATTCAGTGAAATGTACGAACACTTAGGTGTCATGACATCAGGTACTTATTATTTTAAAATTTTCAGATTATTCTTAATATAATGTGATTTTTTATTTTGGAGGGGATTATTTGAGCAAGGAACAGTCGCAAAATCAAAAACCAAACGATTTACGAATCCGCAGCAAAGTGATTAGTGAAGGTGTAAGCCGTACACCTAACCGATCTTATTTACGTGCACTTGGTTTTGAAGACGAAGATTTTGAAAAACCTATGATTGGCGTTGCTAGTACATGGAGTGAAGTTACACCATGTAATATGCACATCGACGGTCTCGCTCGTGCATCTAAACGCGGTATAAGCGAAGCTGGAGGTTCACCATTGATTTTTAATACGATTACAGTTTCAGATGGTATTTCCATGGGCACTGACGGTATGCGCTTCTCACTACCAAGCCGTGAAATCATTGCTGATTCAATTGAGTCCGTAGTCAGTGCTGAAAATTTAGATGGTGTTGTAGCAATCGGTGGCTGTGACAAAAACATGTCAGGTTGTATGATTGGTATCGCTCGTCTTAATTTACCAGCTGTCTTTGTATATGGCGGGACTATATTACCTGGGAAATTGAATGGCAAAGATTTGGATGCTGTATCTGCTTTTGAAGGTGTTGGACAATACAACAATGGAGAAATAGATAAAGAAGCATTACATAAAGTAGAGTGCTCTGCTTGCCCCGGTGCCGGAGCTTGTGGTGGGATGTTTACTGCTAATACAATGTCCTCTGCTATTGAAGCTATGGGAATGAGTTTGCCTGGAAGCGCTTCTCACCCAGCTGTATCAACAAACAAATCAAAAGATAGTCGCGCAGCGGGCAAAGCTGTTTATCATTTATTAGAGCAAGGTATATATCCTAAAGATATCATGACCAAAGAAGCATTTGAAAATGCGATTACTGTTGTCATGGCGTTAGGTGGCTCTACAAATGCAATCTTACATTTACTAGCTATTGCGCATACAATTGATGTAGATTTAACACTTGATGATTTTGAAAAAATACGTAAACGCGTACCGCATATTGCAGATTTAAGACCTAGCGGCAAATACGTAATGGCACATCTTGATGAAGTCGGAGGCGTGCCAGGCGTAATGAAACTATTACATGAAAAAGGGTTAATCCATGGTGACTGTTTAACAGTTACTGGTAAAACCGTTGCAGAAAACTTAGCTCAACAACCAAGTCTTTCTGATGATAAAACAATCATTAATTTTGATCAGCCTAAACATCCTACAGGTCCACTTGTTATTTTAAAAGGTAATCTAGCACCTGAGGGCGCAGTAGCAAAAATTTCAGGTTTAAGCGTTACTTATATTAAAGGACCTGCGAAAGTTTTTGATTCGGAACCTGCAGCGACAAAAGCAATACTCAATGACGATATTCAACCTGGAGATGTCGTGGTGATTCGCTATGCTGGACCAAAAGGAGCGCCTGGTATGCCAGAAATGCTATCAGCTTCTTCTATTTTGGTAGGAAAAGGATTAGGTGAATCTGTTGCATTGTTAACAGATGGACGTTTTTCAGGTGGTTCACATGGTCTAGTAGTAGGTCATGCCGCTCCAGAATCTCAAGCAGGTGGCCCAATGGCATTACTTCAAGAAGACGACATCATTACTATTGATGCTGAAAATTTAGAAATTAGTTTTGATATTTCTGATGAAGAGTTAGAACGTCGTCGTAATGCATGGCAAGCCCCGCCACTAAAAGAAACACGTGGTACATTAGCAAAATATGCCAAACTCGTATCATCTGCTTCAAAAGGCGCAATCACTGACTAATGAGTAACATTCGTTTAAGTTGTTTAATATAAAATCTATTTGAATTCATTCACTTTGCCACTTTTATACAACTATTTAGATTTTTAAAATTTACCAGTCTCAAACAAATTTTATGGAGTAATACTTTAAAATATGTGTATCTATAACAACAATAGCTTTAATTAATGAATAAACGTCAGTTTCTATAGAATTTTATAGAAATTGACGTTTGCTTTGTTTCTACGGAAATTTTGTATTAATGAAACTGTTACTTTTCTTTGAAAGCAAAATTCTATAATTTAAATGATTATGTAACCACTTTTCATACACTTTTGAATGCGCTATTGTTATATTTTTTTATTAATTTCCATTTTGGAATAATTTATTACTATTTAGGGAATTTTAAACAAAATTTAGCACAATTCTTTTATAGTGAAGTTAACAAATTAAAGTGAGGTGAAGGACATGGACTTTATCATTGATATCATCAAAAAAATCGTTGGTTTATTCACAGGCAAATAATTTCTAACCTCTTTAAAGAGACTGATACAACATGTATCAGTCTCTTTTTGACATACAACATAATCAATAGCTGCACATTACGATTCATTGATATTATTCCCATCCAAATTTAGCATCTTGTTTCACTTTCTTCGCCTTTTCAATCATATCATTCACATTTCATCCTTCTTCGTTAGACAAATATTGTTTTCAAGAAAATAGAACACACTGCATTTTACTCAACTAAAAATGAGCGAAGATAAAACCAAAGTGTAACTTTTGATTAATTATCCTCGCTCTGAATTGGCTTAAACCATACTCAGTATATATTAATAGTTAAACGTTATTGTCTTGTTTATCAATTTCTGATTACTTACGAAAATAAAGTTTTCAATATATTGAATAATGAACCTACTAAATCAAAAAAGTCTCCACTCATCATTTTCCCTCACCTTCATAAAATATAATCGTAGCGTTTAAACTATGCTTCAGCACTTTCAGTTCTTACTAAATCCGAGGCAATACCTTCATAAAATCGGCTTAACTCTGCTTGTGAACGCTTCGTATCATTACTATCTTGGCCAACAAAATCTGCATGATCCCAATCGTGCATAATTGGTGTTACTTGCCAAACACCTTTTTGAACCTGATTCGATGCTGCTACATATGCTTGATTAAATGGATGTAATGCTGAAATTGTTGAAACAAGTCCATCATTGACACGCCACTCTTTTTCCGGAGCTTTTCCAATCACATTACCTGTTATTCCCATAGGTAAATACATGTTAATATCTGATTTTTGTCTACCAAATAAACCATCTCTTGTAGATTCTCCAGTATATGTTTTATAAACTATATTTGGATTTAACGATGTTTTTTTATTTAATTCAGTTGCGCCTGCTCTTGTTAAATCGTAAAATCCATTATCATCTGTCGTCCATAATTTACTATCTTTCAATCGTTCAACATATTGATTATATGTTTCATCGTCTTTTTGTTTTAAACCCCATTGCTCCAAGCCAAAGCTAACTTTAGAATTTTTATTACCTTTTAGTTTCGCATAATCAAATGCAACTTGTCTGATAAGCGTTTCATTACCTAGTTGATCAGCTGCATGTGTACCATTATGAGGTGTTGCTAAGGTAGTAATTGAACTAATCATATTATCGTTATTACCTTGAAATACTGGAGATATATCGCCACCATGTTGTTTTTGATATTCTATTTCTTCTGGATCACCATTTCGTAAATATTCTTCTAGTTGTCTAATGGTTTGTCCACCCATGCTATGACCAACTAAATGAACTTTTTGACCTGGTTGCCAATCTTTATATACACCTTCATATGTCTTACCATAACGGTCATGTCCATATTTTTCAGCATGTGCAGCACCGTAATCTACTGTGCCACCTTTAATGTAATAATATAATTCAACTGCTCTATCATGATTACTACTTAATGCACCAATACTTGCTTCATATGCATTGTAACCCTTTTGTTCTAAGTCTTGTTGAATATTTAATTTGTCTCCACCCCAATAATGAGGTAAAACAGATGGTTTAATATCATCTGTAAAACCATTAAAACCATGCACTAAGATAATGGGATCTTGGTTTTTATATTGACTTTGTTTCGCTTTTTTTGTAGGTTGTGTTTGAGTTTTCTCAACGTTCTGTTGATTCACTTTATTATTTGTTGTAGCAACAGCATTTTTCTTAAGTAAAGCTAAACTTTTATCTTGATCGTTGTTCTTTTGATTGCTTTGACGATCTTCATTAACTAAATCATCATTTTTCAATTGTCCAAATTCAACATCATTTTGAACTTCTGATTGCGATGAATCTGCATTTACTTTCATCTCTTTTGCTTTATCTTGCTCATTGTATTCCGGATCTACTTCTTTTGATGTTTCATCTTTTGTTTTATCTTGTTCATTGTATTCGGGATCTACTTCTTCTGATGTCTCATTTTTCGCTTTGTCTTGCTCGTTGTATTCTGGATCTACTTCTTTTGATGTCTCATTTTTCGCTTTATCTTGTTCATTGTATTCCGGATCTACTTCTTTTGATGTCTCATCTTTTGTTTTATCTTGCTCGTTGTATTCTGGATCTACTTCTTTTGATGTCTCATTTTTCGCTTTATCTTGTTCATTGTATTCTGGATCTACTTCTTCTGATGTTTCATCCTTTGTTTTGTCTTGCTCATTGTATTCTGGGTCTACTTCTTCTGATGTCTCATTTTTCGCTTTGTCTTGCTCGTTGTATTCTGGATCTACTTCTTTTGATGTCTCATTTTTCGCTTTATCTTGCTCGTTGTATTCTGGATCTACTTCTTCTGATGTCTCATCCTTTGTTTTGTCTTGTTCGTTATATTCCGGATCTACTTCTTCTGATCCCTCGTTTTTTGTTTGATTATTATTATTTTCTACGTCTAATTTTTCATTATTTTCGTTTTCTGCTTCAGTCGTAAATCTATCATTATGTAAGCTTTGATTATCTGAAGTTTGTTTATCATTCTTATTAACCGGTACACCACTATCCCCAGTAGCGTTATCACTATTTGTTTCCCCAACATTTTCCCCAATGTCTTGATAGTTCATTTCACTTGTTTGTTTTTCTGTTTCTGCAGCTTGCGCACTGTCTACACCTATAAATAGTAAAGAGCCAATCAATATAGATGATGCGCCAAAAGTGAATTTACGAATACTATATTTGTTTTTTTTCTGTTCCATACTAGACACCTCTTGGTTAATAGAATTTAATAAATAACAAACTTTCTTTTGCTAAATGAATAAATTTAAAATAAAACGTGGCACTAATTCGAAAAATTTACCAAAAACCTCTTTCATAAACTACCACTCCTTTCAGAAAACGTTTTCAAATAATTATAAAAATTAAATTATCTATTTAAAACAATTGATACAACACAACAAATTTTTTAAATAAATAATTTAATTTGACTTAACTAAACAAATAAAAAATAGTCAACAATATAAATAAAAATATAATAACTTAATTTATACTTTACAAATTATTTAAAAAACCCCTTATCAACAACCAATTTTTACATTGATATGATAAGGGGTGAATGATTAATGTTATTTAATTTCTATAAAAATTGTACGACAAATATTAATATAATAACGATTGGCAAGATAAATTTGATGAGATAATACCAAGGTATAAACAATCTTAATTTATCTTTTCCAAAATGTTCTTTTAATGCTTGTTTATCGAGCAATTGTCCTACAACAAGTGTTGTTCCTAACGCACCTAACGGCATTAAAATATTAGAAACTAAAAAATCCATATTATCAAAAATAGTTCCTGCTGCAAATTTTATATGACTTAAGCTTCCAAAAGACAGTGTTGCGGGAATACTTATGATAAAAACAAGGATACTTATATAAAACGATACAGATTTACGTTTCGAATTATCATTTTTAGTAAAGTTGGACACATTGAGTTCAAGTAACGAAATTGAAGAAGTAAGTGCTGCAAATAAAAATAATATTAAGAAAATAAAATAGAAACCTGGACCATATGCCATTTGATCAAATACTTTTGGTAACACTTTAAATAGTAAACCTGGACCTTCAGTCGGACTATAGCCAAAAGCTGAAATCGCAGGGAATATTGCTAAACCTGCCAACACAGATACTAGAATATTCATCGCTACAATCGAAACAGCCGAAGTTTTAATCGTCATTTCTTTAGGTGCATAACTAGCATATGTAATCATACCTGTTGTTCCTAATGAAAGTGTGAAAAATGATTGGCCTAGGGCAAATAAAATACCCTCTATTGAAATATCTTCTATTCGTGGTTGTAATATATATTTCAAACCTTCTAATGATCCATCTAAAGATAACGATTTAAAAACAATAATAATAAGGAAGATAAATAGTAACGGCATCATAAATTTAGATGCTTTTTCTAATCCTTTTTCAACCCCCATCATTACGATGAACATCGTTAACAAGATGAATATTCCTTGACCTGTAATGGTCAACCATGGATTACTAATAATTGATTCAAATGCTATGTGGCCTAATTTATCACCATTAAGCGAGAATATTTGAAGTAATACATTGAATATATATATGATAATCCAACCACCGATAACACTATAAAATCCAAATAAGATAAATACAGCTAAATTACCATTCCAACCTATAATATTTAACCATTTTTTATTTGTTAATTTTTCATATATTTTAGTAGTATACGTTTTGCCCATTTTACCTACTGTAAATTCCATCATTAATAATGGCAATCCTACAAGCAGTGTGAATATTAAAAACATTAATAAGAAAGCACCACCACCATATATACCTGCCATATATGGGAATTTCCACATTGCGCCTAGTCCTATTGCGGATCCAGCACTTGCCAATATGAAACCGAGCGAGGACTTCCATTGTGATTCATTGTGCATCGTTCATACATCCTTTACACCCTATTATTCTTCATTACGTTAAAGCGTTCATGTAACATAGAAAACTACTATAACATTTTTTTGAATTGAGCTCAATAGTTAATTGTTTAAAACACTTGATATTACAGTTTTCTTTACTATTATGACATTAATAAATCAATTTAATTAAACATCTTACATGGTTTAATTTTCTGAAATTTCATTGAATTCATATAACTTTTGTGTTATATTAATGTATGTTTTGCAACAAATAACTTTAAAAATAATAGAGGTATTAAAATGAATAGACTCATACTGATTTCCGGTCTTATGTTATTCTCATTTTTCTTTGGAGCCGGAAATCTAATATTTCCACCTATGTTAGGATATACAGCTCAAGAAAATATGTGGGTTTCAATGATAGGATTTTCAATCACCGGTATTTTATTGCCATATTTAACAGTCATCGTAGTAGCTTATATGAATGGTGGCGTTGAAAGTATTGGTAACAAAGTCCATCCAGTATTCGGTACGATTTTTGCAATCTGTATTTACGCGTCTATTGGCGCATTATACGGGATTCCACGTGCTGCAAATGTCGCTTATGAAATTGGTACAAAAAATGTTTTACCTGTACATAATCAATTAACTTTAATTATATTTTCAGCAGTCTTTTTCTTAGTTGTTTACTTGATTGCACTTTATCCAAATCGAATCATAGATAATTTAGGTAAATACCTAACACCTATTTTAATATGCATTATCGCTATTTTATGTATTTTAGTGATTATCAATCCTGAAGGTTCAATTGGTAAATCTGGTGGCGACTTTGCGCAAACTCCACTTGTGTCAGGTATCTTAGAAGGTTATTTCACAATGGATCTCGTTGCTGCACTCGCTTTTTCAGTAGTAATTGTACAAAGTTTTAAATTACATGGTGTTAATGAGCCAAAATTATTAGTTAAAAATGTTGTGAAAGCTGGTTTTATTTCGGCTGTACTGTTATTTATCATTTATTTTGCTTTAGCCTATGTTGGCGCAACAACCGATCAGACAGGCTTTAAAGATGGCACAGATATTTTAACTTTTAACTCATTACGTGTGTTTGGTGCTTTAGGAAACTTAATTTTTGGGATAATTGTGATATTAGCTTGTTTAACAACATGTATTGGACTTGTGAATGCTTGTTCAGCATTTGCAATGAAAAAATTACCAAAAATTTCTTATAAATTATTTGTACTTATCTTTTCAATATTAGGTTTTATTGTTTCTACATTAGGATTAGAGCTTATTTTGGAAATTGCTGTACCATTACTTACATTTATTTATCCAACATCTATCGTATTAGTGCTTATTTCGTTATTGAGTATATTTATCTCATTTGAAATGAAATATAGCTTTATCATACCAACGATTGCAACATTGATTATTTCTTTATTACAAATATTAAATGATTTTAATTTAATTAAAGTACTTAATGTTGTATATGCGCATTTCCCATTAGCGAATATCCAACTAGCATGGTTGATACCATTTATGGTATGTCTGCTAATCGGTATCATTATCGATTTCTTTTACGCTAAATCGCAAACTGAAATGACTTAAGTTAGTGCGTACTGTTAATCAAACGATATGCCAACACATATCTATTCTCATCAATACATCCCTTCAAATATGGGGTGTATTTTTTATATGTAAAATAGCAAAATGCCAAAAGGGATTTCTGAAATTATCATAAACTGTTTATACACTCAAATTGGAAATTTAGATTAAATTCACTCGCCTATAAAGTGATATATTTGCATGTAATTGATATAATACGCTTACGCTATATAATAAAATTCACACTTTAAGGATGGAGATATTGTATGACTGAATTTAATGACTTTTTACAGTCACTGGAAAATGACAAACAAACAGCCACGATGGAAGCTATCTTTAATTGGATTTCTGAAACTTTTCCTGAACTCGAAACAACTGTAAAATGGAATCAACCGATGTACACGCATCACGGTACGTTTATAATCGCCTTTAGTAAGTCCAAACAGCATTTCTCAGTAGCACCCGAAGCTAAAGGAATGGCTGAATTTACGGAACAAATTGAAGCAGCTGGATATTCGCAAACCAATAATTTATTTCGTATTAAATGGACTCAAGACGTTAACTATGCATTATTGAAGTCCATTATTCAATTCAATATCGAAGACAAAGCGGATTGTACAACATTTTGGAGAACTTAATTTTAAATATATTGAAACAAAAAAGGATGACTTCTACTCCATTTAGTAGAAACCATCCTTTTTAATATTTTCATGGCTTATGTATAATCTTCAAAAAACGCGATAATATCTTGTTCTACTTCTAAATGACCTTCACCATACGTCATTAAATGTTTACAGGTAGCATAACCTTGAATTTCTTTATCCTCATGTGCAATTTGATCATAAATATAATTTGCACTAACTTCATAAGCTTTTTCATCCTGTTCGCCAAATTTTATAGCGATAGGAGCAGAAATCCGGTTTAAATTCGCCATCACATTATCAACAAGTTGTTTGAATTTATCAAACCCAGTGGTATAGGTTTCAATTTGGTCAATTTGTTGTTGAATTGTTTCTTGAGACAAACCTACTAAATTACCCATGCGTCCGCCATAAAATTCCAGCCTGCTCGCAAGTCCTGCATCATCTTTACTAAATGGTGTCGACATGACTGCAACAGAACTAACTTGTTTTTCTTCTGCCAATTTTAAAGACAAAATACCACCTAAAGATATGCCACATACACTTATATTCGAATAGCCCTTATCTTCTAAAAATTGATACCCTTCTAACGCATCTTGCCACCAATCCTCTGCGTCATAAGCCATCAATGATTCGAGTAATAAACCATGTCCTTTATAAGCAGGAACATAACAGGTAAAACCCGCTTTATTTAATTTTGTTGCTAATAATTTCACATCTCTGATCGTCCCTGTAAACGAATGTAATAACAATACAGCACGTTCAGAAGATTCATTTTCCAAAAATATTGGATTAGGTTCTTTTACATTTATCATCCATTGTCACTCCAACTTTTAACATCCATAAACATTGTAATAGAAAATCGTTACGATACAAAGAGATATGATTAATAAAAAACCAAGACCGTTCAAGTGATTATCGTAAAAAAATACAAGCCACTTCCTTAAAGGAAGTAGCTTGCTTCTATGAGGAAGTCTGGAAACATGCCTAAGCGCATGCTCACAGCGACCCATAGTGTGTGCATGCCCTTGGCATGCTTATATAGTGTACAATTTTATGTATCTTCTTTCAAACATTTATAAATAATGAAGTTATGGAAATTCATTTTATCTACATGCAAGTATATAAGATAATTTCTATTAAATTTCTTTATTTTTGTAATATTCAGATAAATTATCGTTAAATAATTATCGATTTTGACGAATATATATCAGCTTTAATAAAGTATAATATATAATGAAGGAATTTAAAGAAAACGAGGTAATAAATATGGATGATTTAAAAATCAACAAAAGATTAATTATGACACCCGGCCCTGTTAGCGTAGACCCCCGCGTTTCACAAGCAATGTCAAACTCTATCTTAGGTCAATTTGACTATGAATTTGTAGACATTATGAATCAAACGATGGAGCTAATTCGCAAATCATTCTTAACAAAAAACCAGTGGTCATTTCCTATTGATGGCACAAGTCGTGCTGGCTTAGAAGCTGTAATATCTAGTATTGTTAAGCCTGGTGATGATGTTTTAGTTCCAGTCATTGGACGTTTTGGCTATTTATTCGCTGAACTGGTTACGCGTGCTGGTGGTATCGTCCACAGCATTTATAAGCCAATGGGAGAGGTGTTTGAACAGTCAGAAATCATTGAAGCCCTAGATCAATATCAACCGAAAGTACTTGCTATTGTCCACGGTGAAACGTCGACTGGTAGATTGCAACCAATTGATCAACTTGGTCGTGCATGTAAAGAAAGAGGGATATATTCTGTTGTAGATGCTGTTGCCACATACCAAGGGATGGTTATCCCAGTAGATGAATGGGAATTAGACGCAGTCATTGGTGGCGCTCAAAAATGTTTATCTATTCCTTCAGGTATTACCCCAATCACTTTCAATGATAGATTTAGTGATGCCATCAATGCGCGCAAACGTGTAGAACTTGGTATTCGTTCTACTGAAACAACGGAACAAAATCATTTTATCAGAAGCAATTATTTAGATTTAACACAGTTACAAGACTATTGGAGTCCAAAAAGTTTAAATCATCACACTGAAGCAACAACTTCAATATATGCGCTTCATACTGGTCTAAGGTTAGCACTATCTGAAGGTCTAAAAGCACGTGCTCAACGTCATACATTCCATCAAGAAGGTTTAAAATCAGCCTTGAAAGCACTAGGGCTAGAAATTTATGGCGATGAATCAAACGAAATGAAAATGGTGATATGCGTTAATATCCCTGATGGTATAGATGATATAGCATTCAGAGATGGTTTATTAAAAAATTATGGCATAGAAATTGCAGGTTCCTTTGGAGAGTTAAAAGGTAAAATATGGAGAATCGGAATCATGGGTTATGCTGTCCAAAAACAAAACATCTTAACGTTTTTAGCTGCATTTGCAACTCACCTTATTTCCCAAGGTCACATAAAAAACCTTGATCTAGAAACTGCGATTAAAACACTTGTGGATCACTATGATAACAATGAAATATCATAAACTTTTTAACACATCTTTTAATTAGATAAATCAAAAAGGTACAACTCCAAACCTAAACCGTTGGTGTCGTACCTTTTTTAATTTTACTTTTTAAATTTAAGTCTTTTCTACTATTCATCTTCTACAACTCTATTTTTAGCTGCTGGGTAACCAAAAATAAAGAATAGTAATGACATTAACAATAATGCAATAATACCTGATATCCAATTTCCCGTGTAATCATGTAAGTATCCAATTAAAAATGGTCCAATTGCTGCGATTAAATAGCCTACTGATTGGCCAAACCCTGATAACGAAATACTACCATCACTTGTCCGTGCGCGAATGGAAAAGAATGTCATACATAAACTAAAACATGCGCCCATTGCTAAACCAGCAATGACCATACCGATAACAAGTAATACTAATGACTGTGTAAAGAACAAGCCAAAACCAGTCAAGAATAAGATTGTGATAATAACGACCAATATTCGTTGGTCTTTCAATTTAGATGCTATTATTGGAAATGAAAATGTCATAGGTACTTGAGAAAATTGATTGAGCATTAATAAATAGCCTGCTGTAGATGGATCCACACCTCTATCCACTAATATCGATGGTACCCATGCTACAACGGTATAGAACACCATGGATTGGAAGCCCATCGTCAAAGCTACCATCCAAGCTAATTTAGATTTGACAATATTAACTTTTTTGTGTTGTTTGACTTGTGTTTCATCAATTGTTTGTTTTTCTAATTTTGCACCTTTACGTGCTTTCGGTATCCATAAAATAATTGCGATAATCCCTAGAATAATCCAAAATGACAATGACAACCTAAAACCAAGCGGCGTTTGAGATAATGGGAAACTCAACCCACCACCTAAGCCTGCTGTAAAGTTCATAGTCCCACTATAAATACCAGTAGCTATACCAATTTGCATCGGGAAATACCATTTCACATAACTTGGTAATACAACGTTACCAAATGCAATTGCTATACCTAATATTAATGTACCAATAATGAATAAACTAAAATCTCCAGCTACACGCAAGTACAATCCAATAATCAGTAATATTGTAGAGTACAAAATTGTACGAGACATTGTTATACGTGATGTTACTCTCGATACTAATGGAGACACAATCGCAAAAATAATGAGCGGTATAGTAGTTAAGATGCCAGCAACACTGTTATTAATTTCCATTACATGCTTAATCTCATCAACTACAGGCCCTACTGATGTGAGTGGTGCACGTAAGGTAGAAGCAATAAACACAATTGCCAAAATTACGCCCCAATTTTCTTTGATTCTATGTATGCGATAGGGTTCAGTCATCTTATACCACCTTTCTTCCAAGTCTTTAATATAATAATACAACGAATCGAACAAATGAAAGCCATTTGAACGATTCGCAAATAATTGATTCTAAGGAACTCATCTATGATTGATCAACATTTAATAAAATACGTGTACCTGCTTTACCCTCTAATGCTTCGACTGCATCATCTAATGAACAGATAATCGCTTCTTTACCCATTTCAGAAAATTGAATCGCAGCTTCAATCTTAGGTAACATACTTCCTGCAGGGAATTGTCCTTCTGCAACATAAGCTTTTGCTTGTTCAACTGAAATCGTTGCTAATTTCTCTTCGTTCGGTTTACCAAAGTTCACACAAACATTTGAGACGTCTGTTAACATCATGAATGTATCTGCTTCAACTTGTTGGGCAAGTTTCAAACCAGAGCGGTCTTTATCGATAACCGCTTCAACACCTTGAATACTTCCGTTTTCATCACGGTAAACTGGTATACCACCACCACCAGACGAAATAACGATTGCTTGGTCAATCAATGCTTTGATTTGATTTACGCCGTGAATCACGAGTGGTTCTGGTGAAGGAACAACACGACGGTAACCTCTACCTGCATCTTCTACCATCACAAAACCATGCGTTTCTTCTAGGCGTTTTGCTTCAATTTCGTCAAAAAATACGCCAATCGGTTTTGTTGGATTATCAAATGCTTTATCATCTTTATCCACTTCTACCATTGTTAATAATGTTACCACATCACTTTGGATGTCTAACGCATGCAAATGGTTTTTCAAAGATTCTTCCATCATATAACCGATGAAACCTTGCGATTCAGCATTACAAGCGTTAATTGGAAGTGGATCAACAACGTCTTTTGCTGCTTCATTTTGTGCAATAATATTTCCGACTTGTGGTCCATTACCATGTGTAATGACAACGTTATGTCCAATTTTTTTCAACTCTGCCATTTTACGTGTAGCAGCAAACACATTTTTATATTGATTGTCGTATGACGCTTCTTGTTTAGGTTGTAAAATAGCGTTACCGCCTAAAGCAAGTACAACACGCTTACTCATACGTTTCACTCCTTCAAGTTAATGCTACAAACATGCCATATACTGTGTCTCTTCCTGATGACGAACCTACTTTAAGCAGTCGATCAATGTTTGCCAGTGACGGTTCATGTTGTAACTCTGATATTTTCGAACTAAACAACCCTTGTTGTGCGCATTTTAAAAAGGTTTCTCCTACTAGTGTTGTTAATGGTTCATTAAGTAGGTATTTTAATTTTTCTAAATTTGGTTTTCTAATATATGGATCAGTAAAATGAATAAACAACATACCAGTTAGAATGTCATCACCAGAAGGCGTAAGCCCTTGTCCTCTACCAATTAGGTAGCGGTAATATTGTTCTACGGTTTCAACATCTTCATATTTAAGTGCATGTATAATTCGGCTCATTGTTTGGCGGTCAAAGTCACCTTCATCGTACATCGTAAAGTCATATGTCGATATATTTTGCTTTAGTTCATCATTATTTACCTTTTCAGCGAAGTCTTTAAATGGCAATGATGCAACATGCCACACAAGTTGGCATGTTTTACTCATATAAATAGTGTTAGGACCTATAGTGATTTGTTGGTTTAAGGAAATCTCATTTAACAAACTACGTTTCGTCTGTTGGTCTATTAATATACCAAATGGAAACATGCCATTTTCATCGGTACCTATAAATATAAGTTCTTGCGCATCGTTAACAATATTGAATCCTTTATTAAATATGCTATGCACATAAAAAGTTTGATGATTTGCTAATATTTCCTTGGCAATATTGCCTATAGCTGTTGCGTGGAAAATCACGCTTTAAAGCCTAATTTCTCTGCATATGCAGTAATTGCTTTTTCGAAACATTCAATCGGTGGGTGAACTGTACCTGCACCAATTTGACCATAACCAGCAATTTTATGTGCAATACCTGTATTAATAACTGGAGTAATACCTGTTTCAACGACTTTACGTGCATCAATGCCTAAGCAAGCACCTTTGAAGTTCCACGTAGGAATAGCAAAGTTTGGATTCTCACCGATACAAATTTCAGTCATTTCATTACTGATATCTAATGCATCATCAAAGCCACCAGTACCAACGAATCTAGTTACTGCTGGCGCAGCGATCATTGCCATACCACCAACACCGATTGTTTCAGTGATGGCAGAGTCACCGATATCAGTATTAGCATCTTCAGCAGAATAGCCTGTGAAGAATAAGCCATGAGGCGTATTGACTGGTGCAGTAAACCATTCATCACCCATACCAGCGATGCGAATACCGAAGTTTTCACCGTTACGACACATAGCTGTTACAACTGTACCGTGTTCGATTGTACGTGCGGCATCCATCATCGCTTTACCTGTAGCCATCGCTACGTTTAAGAAGAATTGATCTGTATCAGCTAAGAATTGTAACACCTCAGTACGTTTTTCTGCTTCAACATCGTCTAATGAGGAGATGATAGGCGTAACTTCTTTTAAGAAAGCTAATGAAGCTGCAATATTACGTTGGTGGAATTCATCACCCATTGCAATTGCTTTAGCGATTAATACATTAACATTTAAGCCATCGTTCATTTTGTGTAATGCTTTGCTTAATACTGGTCCTAAAACATCTTTCATCCAGTGTAGACGATTGACTACTGTATCATTATAAGCACCGAAACGTAATACTGCGCCGATACCTTCGTTCATTTGGCAATATGCTTCGTTACCTGTCTCTCTGTTTTCCACAACAAGTACAGGCATGTTAGCTGAAGTAATACCACCCATTGGACCAACTGCATTAACATGGTGACAAGGGATGAAAGTAATTTGACCTTCTTCTAACAATTTACGTGCATCTTGTTCATTATCTGCCCATCCTTCAAAAAGGATCGCACCGACACAAGAACCTTGCATAGGATCTGTCATATTTTCATATTTAATTGGTGGACCAGCATGTAATAATACATTTTCTTTGAGTTCAGGAATTTTAGATTTGGCTGGCACTACATCTACTAAAAATGGTGCTGCTGCAATCATCTTATCAATGACTGCTTGGTTAGCTTCATCTATTGTTTTATAAGCCATTTTATACCGTCTCTCCTTCATAATTGTTTAAGAATTGCAGTACTTTCATTAATTTTTCATCTCCACCTGCAATTGGGCGCCAGTTGAATTGAACGACTGGTGCATCACTTGCTTGAATTGCTTCAGTAAAGCTCTTCAATCCAATGTTAATCACACTTGGTTTCATATTTATTAAATTCATTACTTTTTCATCGACAGTTAAATCAACCGGTTCTGATTCAAATGATTTCGTTGTTAATTTTGGTTGAGCTACATTGCTACCAACTAAGTTAAGTGCAGTACGCACCATTTGATCGTTTGTTTCACAAACAATTGCGCCAGCTTCTATTAACGTTTTAACTTGTCTATCATATCCTTGGTGGTCATGTTGCGTACCAACAACTGTAGCAAGAACCGCTAATGAACGACCGTTAGCTTTAACTTTTTCTAAAATCGTTTTGATTGTTGGTGCAAGTTCGCTAGCCATATCATCATGACTACCATAACCTATGACATTATCTAACATAATTACAGCAGTTGACGGATCATCAGAAGAAGTTTCTAACATTTCAATACGTTTGGATGGATCAATCATTGGATGCGGTCTACCTTGTGTATAAATGTCATCGCCCAAGTCGATGATTTCATGGTTTCCACCTTTATATGAGAAACCTTCTGGTGTTACTTCGCCTGAAGCGTCACCTAAAGTATCTTTAACTAACATAGCTGCTTCTGAAGCTAAAGTACCACCTGAATAATATCCTTTGATGCCATCTTGATTGTCAGCAAATTCAATACCAAGATTTTCTTTAAATGTTGGTTTGAATTGTGGCGTTTCATCATTAGACAATTGAACAGATACGCGTGCCGCTTCTTCTAATGTATATGCATGGTAAATATTTTCTTCAGTGTAAGTTGGTTTAGAACCTAAGAATAAGGTAACAACAGGTTTTTCAATATTACGTAGAAGATTTAATACTTTTTCTTCGACTTCTTTAGCTGGTGGTTTAGAAATAACAGTAATGACTTTAACCTTAGGATCTGCATTTAACGCTTTAATACTATCTAACATCGTGATTGCACCAACTTCAGTTGATAGGTCACGTCCACCAGTACCGATTGCGTTAGTCACGCCTTTGCCTTCACGGTCAATGATTGTTGTCACTTCTTGGATACCTGTACCAGAAGCACCAATAACACCAATGTCACCTTCGTTCACTGTGTTAGTGAAAGCAAGTGGTAAGCTATGGATAATACCTGTACCACAGTCAGGTCCCATCACTAATAATCCTTTTTCATGCGCCATTTGTTTTAAACGCACTTCGTCTGATTTAGCAACGTTATCACTAAACATAAATACGTTTAAATTATTTTTTAAAGCAGTTTCAGCTTCCATTGCCGCATATTGACCAGGGATTGAAATTAATGCCAAGTTTGGATTGTTTGCTAACTCTAAAGCACGATTCCAGTTTGAAGCTTCGTCTTGTTTTTTAGACTTGTCATCCTCTTCACCTTTACCTTTAAGTTCTGCATCTACTTGTTCATTAACTTCATCAACTTTTGATTCATCATCTGTATCTATGATGACTACAATATCGTTAGGTTTAGCGTTGTCTAATTCTGCAGTATCAAATCCTGATGATTTGAAAATATCTTTATTGGCAGGCGTCCCCATCATAATAGATACTTGGTTCACACCATCAATAGCAGATAATTTATTCGATAATAACATTAAGACAATCGAATCTTGGTACGTGTTTTCTTTAATTATTGTGTATAACATACTATTCCTCCGTTATTATTCTGCAAATCTATTTTTTCCGTGATAACGATCAAAGTGTACGTCTTCTGACACTAAGTAATCGTAAATTTCATCAACAATTTCAATGCCTTTTTCATCGTATTTTTCACTACGTAAGCGTCCACGTTCACCTGGATAGAATATCTCTCCATATCCTTCAGCAGCTGGTTGAGCTTTCAATTCATCCAACATCGTTGAAATACGTGATTTAAATTGATCTAAGTCTGTAAAGAATGCAGGGTTAATGACAATGTGTAATTGTCCAAGATCACGGCCTTTGGTTAAATCTTTGTACATAGATGAAACATGCACACCATGTGGCACACCTAGCAGACTTCCTGACAAGATATCTACCATCATCATCAAACCGTAACCTTTCGGCCCCGCCACTGGAACAAGTGCATGAACATCTCTGGCATTTGTTGTTGGCTCACCATTTGCATCTACTGACCATGTATCTGGAATAGATTGATGTTTAGCTCTAGCATCAAGTACTTTCCCCCACGCTTGTACTGTTGTAGCCATATCAAATGTAATGATACGCTCATCATTTGACGGTGCACTAAATGCAATTGGGTTTGTACCGAAATAAGGCTCTGTACCACCAAAAGGTACAACCATTGGATCAGATTGACACATACTTAAACCAACCATATTTGCTTTAGATGCCATTTCCACGAAATAACCTAAGGCACCACTATGAGAAATATGTTTCACACCTACAACCGCCACGCCATTTATTTTGGCCATTTCAATAGCTTTTTCCATTGCTTGTTTTGCAGCTTGATGTCCAGGGCCATTATCCCCTTCAAAAACACCTGTCGAAGGACCCGTTTGCTCAAATTGATACTCAGGGTTAGCAGTAATACCTCCCTTAGCAATACGTTCCGCATAATATTCTACTCTGACTGCACCATGAGAATGAATACCGCGATGGTCTGCAAAAGTCAAAACATCAGCGACATCCTTTGCAGCATCTTCATTTAATCCAGCTTTAACAAGTTTATTTTTCATTAAATCAAACAAATCATTTTTAGAAACGCGCATATTACAACCTCCTTATTACTATTATTGTGTTTTATTTCACTAAAAAATGTGTTTTCAAGCAGTAAAAAAAGAAGTTACTAAAGACGCACCATGCTAAATGTCGTAAGTCACCATTTATTACATTAAATTATCTCGTTCACTTCTTTTTATTACTTCCTAATATATGTCATTAGATATTAAATAATCATAAATTTCTTGAGCAACTGGAATACCATGCTCTGCATATTGCTTTTTAACTTCTTCTTGAATCTCACCTGGGTAATACACTTGATCAAAACCTTTGGTTGGTTTAACACCGTGTAACTCATCTACCATGTCAGAAACTTGTGTTAAAAACTGTGTTTCATCACCAAAATATGCTGGATTAATCACGATATGAAATTGTCCTAATCTACGATATTGACTTAAATCTTCATACATCGAAGTGACATGCTTACCAAATGGCAAACCTAATAAGCTGCCTGCTAATGTATCTACCATCATCATCAAGCCGTAACCTTTTGGTCCGGCTACAGGTAATAAAGCAGCTACTTCAAAAGGATTTGTAGTAGGTTCACCCTGTTTGTCCACTGCCCATGTATTAGGTATCGATTTGTGTTTTGAGCGTGCATCTAATATTTTCCCCCACGCTTGTACCGTTGTTGCCATATCAAACAATATGGGCTCACCATTTTTTTGTGGTGATGCAAAGGCGATTGGATTCGTACCAAAATAAGGCTCTGTACCACCAAATGGTACGACCATTGGGTCAGATTGGCATACTGTTAATGCAACCATGCCTTGTTTTGCAGCTTGTTCTGCAAAATAACCAATGGCACCACTATGACCCATCTCTTGAATACCTACCATGCCGATACCACTGGATTTTGCTAAATTAATCGCTTCTTCCATCGCTTGATATGCAACATAATGGCCAACAGCATTATCGCCGAAATATGTGCCTGCTGAAGGACCAGTCTTCGTAAATTTCAAATCTGGTTCCAAATTAAAGCCTTTTTTAGCAATTCGTTCTGCATAATACTGCATTCGAACTGAGCCATGTGAATGAATGCCTCGCTCGTCAGCAAATATCATGAGATCTGCTGTTTTTTCAGCTTGCGCGTCAGGTAAACCTGCATGTGTTAATTTCTCTTTAAATAATTGGCGTAGTTTACCACGTTCGACGTATATTAATGCTCCCTCTTCCATGACTAACAACCTTCCTTAAATTTCTATATCTCTATTTGCATCCTTGGAATAGATGTAAGCGAATGGTTCGTCTAAACCAACAGCATAAGTTGCTTGTGGCGCATAAGCACCCATAAAGATGTAATCACCTTTATCAACTGGTTGCCATTCGTTGTCTAAGTTGTACATGCCACGTCCACTTAATACATAAGCCCCATGTTCTTGAACGTGTGTTTCAATATAACCGTGTGAAGCACCTGGTTTAAATGACAAGATATGAATATTCATATCATATGCTAATTCTTTTGGTAGCAAATCAAGAATTTTCACTTCTTCCATGCCTTCGTATGGTTCTTGTACCATATCATTAACATTTCCAGTTACAACTTCTGGCGTATAACCTTCTAAAGGTTGGTAACGTTTTTTATATAAGAACACGCGACTGTCTTTATTTTGGTTGTTATTTTCAAATGTCATTACTTGATGAGATGGTACATATAAATAACCACCTGCGCTCAATTCATATTTTTTATCATCTGCATACGCATTGATGTTTCCGTATTCAACATAGATGAATGTCTGAACACCATCTCCACCAAATCCTTGTCTATTACCACCTTGATTTTTCAATGTTACAAGGTAGTCTACAAAGCGTGCACCAAGTCTCGGTGAACCTAGAATCGTTACGTCACAATCTTCAAAACCAGGTACAACGTTATTTACTAAACCGTCTGGTGTGATGACTGCGTAGTTATCTTTTTTAATTACTGAACGTGTTTCTAATAAACCTTCTCTATATCCTTGATTATGATTAATATAACCCATAAATAAAATGCTCCTTTTCTTTATCTGTATTTAAAATCTTTTATGCTTATCTCTATAAAAAGTTTGTTGAACCATGTTTATTTATATAGCTCAATAATGTTGTTCTAGTTGTCTATGTCCAAGTATTATTCTTTATAAGCAAGTTTATATAATACTTGTTTTAACACTTCTATACCTTTAACTAAATCTTCTACATTTGTCTCTTCTTCAACGTTGTGACTCACACCGTTAATGGATGGTACAAACAACATTGATGTTGGTACATATTTAGCAAAAATTTGAGAATCGTGACCTGCACCAGAAGGCATTAATTTCCACTCTGATTCACCCACTACAGTTTCAGCAGCATTCTGAACTTCTTTAACCAAGCGTTCATCCATCAATGTTGGTGCTTCATCCATCCATAGATCGATGTCACATTGAACGCCCTCTTCTTCAGATACACGTTTAATACATGCATCAATTTCTTCTGCGAATTGATTTAACTCTTCTTGATTAATATGACGACAATCAATAGAGAACGTAACTTCTCCTGGAACCACATTAACTGTATTTGGCACTGGATCTACGCGGCCAAATGTAATGACTAATGGATCCCCTATTTCTCGCGCACGATCTGTTAATTGGTTAGCAATTTTGCTGAAAGCTACAACTGCATCATTTCTCAAGCCCATCGGTGTTGTACCTGCATGGTTTGCTTCACCTTTTAAGTTGATTGTATAACGCTTTTGACCCACGATACCGTTAACGACACCAATTGATTTGTTTTCAGTTTCTAATACTTTACCCTGTTCAATATGCACTTCGATAAATGATTTTATGTAGCTATAATCATTATCTGCTGTTCGATAATCAAAACCACATTCACGCATTGCTTCTTTAAAAGCAACACCCTCACCATCAGCTATTGAATCTACATCAGCTTTATCGGCTAAGTTGAAGAAGTTTTTGCTTCCCCAGAAAGCAAATGGGAAACGGCTACCTTCCTCTTCCGCTAAAGCTAAAATTTCTAATGAACGCAATGGTTGACCATATTCAGCCTTAAGTGACTGCATCGCAACGACAGCTGCTAACACACCAAATTGACCATCTAAATGACCACCTTCAACAACTGTGTCAATATGAGAACCGGACATAATTGTTTCTTCAGGGTATTTGCTACCTTCAATACGTCCTTTCAAGTTGCCGATGCTATCGAATTCTGTTTCAAATCCATCTTTTTCTAGTGTTTCTTTCAACGCTTGAACAGCATTTGACCATTCTTTAGAATAAAGTAGACGCGTAATGCCCCCACCTGCCAAACCGCCAAACGCAGTGAATTTTTTGTCTAGAGCCTCAAAAGAAGATCGGATGTCCATGTAATTCAACTCCTTTTTCATTTCACATACAATTATAAGCGTTTACATATTACTTATCATTCACAATTCTAACAATAATGCACTTTACTTTTATTCGATTTATACAAATACGCGGTATTTTTTATTTGAGATACTATATTTAGCAAAATATATCTAACAGGAGGCTAGGTCATTTTGACTCAACAAAAAGCTACTTGTCTATCAAAAGATGGATTTCCATTACCTTATTCAATGATAAAAGCTAAAAATCAAAACCCCAAAGGCATCATTATATATTTTCATGGTGGTGGGCTAATTTTTGGTCAGCCAAACGATTTACCACAAGATTATATTGATATTTTATCGGAATCATATCATTTAATAATGGTTTCCTATCGACTTGCTCCAGAAAGTCATATTGATACGATTATTGAGGATGCACTTAGTAATTATGATCATTTAAAATCGCTTTATCCTTCGTTACCTTTGATTACTTTTGGACGCTCAGCCGGTTCATTTTTAGCGATGCTTGTCGCACGTCATCGTAAAGTTGATGGTATCATTGATTTCTATGGTTATTCCCGTGTACATGTACCTTCATTTTTGAAACCAAATAAGCAATATCAAGCATTATCTACACAAATCACGCCGAAGATATTAAATCAACTTATTCAACCTAAACCACTAACATCTGGGCCATTGCAAACAAGATATCCTATTTACCTATATGCTCGTGGCCAAGCGCATTGGCTATCATATTTAGGCATTGAATCATCAACACAAAGTGCTTATAATATTTCGCCAAAAGAATTGAAATGTTTCCCTCCTATGTTCATTGTACACTGTACAGGAGACCCTGATGTACCTTATAGTGAAAGTGAATATATTGATAGATTAGTTGAAACGAGTCACTTTGAATGTCTAGACCAGAACAGCCATGATTTTGATCGTGAGGTTAGCCCCACTAGTAAAGCAATATATGAACAAGCGATTCAATTCTTGAATCAAATTACACTAAATATTGAAGGGGATAAATGATGAACTTACAAAATGTAATAGAAAATTTTCAAACGTTTAATAATTTTGCCCGAAATCCTAAGAATGGCGGTATTAACCGTATTGCTTTTAGTCATCCAGAACGTGTCGCGGCTTTAAAATTTTCAATGTTATGTCAAAAGGCAGGTCTAGATGTTTACTTTGATTTCTTTGGTAACGTTATCGCACGTAGAGAGGGAAAGCAGCCTTCTTTAAAGCCAATTGTGTTGGGGTCACATATCGATACAGTAAAAGATGGTGGACAATATGATGGTCTTTTAGGTGTCCTTGGTGCACTTGAAGTTGTCGAACATTTAAACGCACATCAAATAGAAACAGATCATCCAATTATTATTATTGCTTTTGCTTGTGAAGAATCTACACGTTTCAACGAAGCAACTTTAGGTAGTAAATATCTTACTGGCAAAATGACAAAAGACGATATGAAATTCATCAAAGATAATGATGGCAACGTACTTTATGATATCGTTGCACCTTTAGCTCAAGATATGAACGGTAAAATAGCATTATTTGAAAGAAACAAAATCAAAGCATTTTTAGAGTTACATATTGAACAGGGGCCTATTCTTGAAAATAATCAAAAGGATATTGGCATCGTCACAGACATTGCTGCACCACACCGTTTCAAGTTACAAATAGCTGGCGTTACAAGTCACTCAGGGTCAACACCTATGCCGATGCGCACAGATGCATTGACTACTGCTGCTGAAATCATTTTAAAAATCGAAGCCTTAGGCCAGGCTTACCATGATAAGGGGATAGTAACGACTGTGGGTTATGCTAACGTTTATCCTAATACAATGAATGCAATCCCTGGTGAGGTCACACTACTCATCGATATTCGAGGTAAAGATGAAGCTATTCGTGAAAAAGTAGTCGAAGAGATAAAAGCACACATCGAAACTATTACAACAAATCGTCAAGCAGATTATGAATTAGAAGATTTAGGTCAGGATCAACCACGTAAATTCAATCAAACAATTGCTGAGATTTCTGAACACAGTTGTAAGACACTAGCATACCAATATCGCTATATGTATAGTGGTGCTGGTCATGATGCTATGAATTTCGCACCCATTTGCCCTACGAGTATGATTTTTATCCCGTGTAAAAATGGCATTAGTCACTCCCCAAAAGAATCTGTAACTGAAAGCCAAATCGAAAAAGGTATTAATGTGATGATAGCAACGACGATTGAATTAGCAAAAGTTGACACAGTATTGGACACATAATGCACATTAGCTTTTGACCAATCAATTGCTATTATGAAGGTGAAACTTTTAGCATAGTCACATCCATTATTATCATTTCATAAGCACTTGCTTTCGGGACCAATGCTTAATGATATGCGTTTTATTATTTAACACCAACATGTGTGTAACTTTCATCTTTAGATAGATGCCAAGTCAAATTATGCAATACTATATGAATCGAAAATTGTTAGCGATATAATAGAGATGTTACTGAATACACATCACTACATCACTGTAAAGGTTGATATATAATGACAAAAATATGCTTTATTAGACATGGAGAAACAGACTGGAATATTGCTGGTAAATTACAGGGTAGAACAGACATCCCACTGAATGAATCTGGCATAAAACAAGCACAATCCTGTGGCGTTTCCTTACTTCAAAATGAATGGGATCTTATTATTACAAGCCCTTTATTAAGAGCTAAAGAAACTGGAAAAATTATTCAACAAAAATTAAACATACCGCTTCATGAAATGACGTCGTTTATTGAAGTTGCATTTGGAGATGCAGAAGGTCTTACTTATTACGAACGAGATGTGCGTTTTCCTAATCGCGATTATCCAAACAAAGAAACTGAAGCAATGGTTACTGAACGTTTTTTAAAGGGGATTCGTACTGTACATCAGAATTACACAAATAAAAATATTTTGATTGTCTCTCATGGTGCTTTAATTAATGCTATATTTCACTATTTTTCTAATGGGACAGTCGGCACAGGTGTTACTAGACTTACTAATGGTAGTTTCAGCACTTTAGAAATTAACAACAACCACACGCATATCCTAGACTATAATACGACACATCACTTACCAGCCCAGAACCCGAAATCATAACTATTTACTAACAAATAAAAGTACCATAACACTCATCCATGATTCATCATACTAAAAGTTAAACTCAATATTTTCCTTTTAGTAATGACAAGTATGAGGTTTGGTACTTTTTATATTCACTAACTTTACTTATAATTTTTAAAGAAATCTGTAGTTAACGATTTCACTTTTGGCGATAACATTATCACTGCGATAACGTTTGGAATCAATACGGCAGCAAGTGCCAAATCAAGCAAGTCCCACAATTGTTGTGCAGCACCTAACGCACCCACTATCATTGAAAGCACATATATTGTTTTCATCACCCAACCTGCCGTAAGTCCAAATAAAAACTCTGCCATTCTCGATCCGTAGAAAATAACTACCACAACGGTCGAAAATACAAAAAACATCATTGAAATAGAGACCATCATACTTCCAAATTGACCAAAAGAATTTTCAAACGCTCTGGCTGTTAGTGCTGCAGACTGCGTTTTCGCATCACCCGCCTTCCAAACACCTGAAACTAAGACCACAAAACCAGTCGTGCTACAAATAATTAACGTATCTACTACGATTTCACTGATACCCCAGAATGCTTGGCGAACTGGATGATCCGTTTTTGCGGCTGCGTGCGCGATAGATGATGTACCGAGACCAGCTTCATTAGAATAAATCCCTCTAGCAAAGCCCCAACGAATTGTGGTAGCTAACGCTGCACCAAATGTACCTCCAACAGCTGCCGTAGGATTAAATGCCTGTTCTACCACTAACCAAATAACGTTAGGCACATGTCCAATATTCATCAAAATGATTAAAAAACCAAAAAAACAGTAAAGACCAACCATGATTGGCACAATTTTTTCAGCAAATGATGCGATACGTTTCACACCACCAAAAACGACGAGCGCAGCAAGAAAAGCTAATATAATGCCAGAAACTGCCATAGGTACATTAAACGTATCTTTCATAGTGCTCGCTGCAGAATGACCTTGAACCATAATACTTGGAATAATTTCAATCATCAATGCAAAGGCAAATATCAAAGAAAAAATTGTACCTAACTTCTTATTTTTAAAACCTTTTTTCATGTAATAAGTCGGGCCGCCCACAAACTCACCTTTTTTATTTTTCTCACGATAGTGGACACCTAAGACATTCTCACTAAATTTTAAAGCCATGCCTAAAAAAGCAATAACCATCATCCAAAATACCGCGCCAGGTCCACCCATCATAATCGCTGTAGGCACCCCAACAATATTAGCTGCACCTACAGTTGAAGATAGTGCAGAAGTCAAAGCCTGACGAGGTGTAATCGTCCCTTCCCCTTTAGGTTTTTTATTAACACTTCCAAATGTTTGTTTGAGCATATAGAAAAAATGACGAAATTGAATAAAATTTAAATAGACTGTCAAAAATACACTTGCAAACAAAAGTAGAAGTACAAGTGGATACCCCCATAACCAATCCGAAAAAGAAATTAATTTTTCCAAATATTACAACCCCTTTGTTTTTAAAGCATCTAACCATCTGTTGTGATAAAAATCTTATGTCTTTAATCACAAAACGCTATAAAAATGAGCTATGTAGACACTAAATAAATGTAATATGTAATATTATTCCCTAGAGTTGCTCACTCAAACCGAGTTTAGAGCTTATGAAAACAAAAAAACTAATCCAGTTAATAAATGGATTAGTTTTTTTGTTTCTTTACAGTATTAACAAACCTTAAATCTTCAGCTATATTCTAAATATAATGGTATGCTACATTTGTTTCTATTTCTTTAATCGTTTGCCTCATTGATTTGATCACAAATAGTCTTTGAACAAGCAATATTTTCACTAAAACAACTGGATCTATTGATGGTCTACCGTTATCAAGTCAATATTTTCCTTCAACAAACTCATATACAAAATTTAAATCTAATACCGCAACAACTTTACGCAATAAATGATTATTAGGAACTAATTCAGAGATAGAAATTATTTCATATTGATCTCTTTTATCAATTGATTTATTCAATATAACAAACACCACTGCTATTTAATTTATATATTATAATATTTTGGCAGTAATGTTATCAGCGGTTTATGCCGACTCCTGCGGGAATAGCACTAGCCGAAGACTACAGGCTAAAGCAATGCCCGCGGAAAGCGTGCATAAAAAAACTGCCAACAAAGTCGGAGACTCTGTCGACAGTCTAGACTAATTCATTTAATAAATGGATTAGTCCTTTTTGATCTTGTTTTTATGTCCCAATATCCTTAACTTCAAGCTTTTTCAAGAAATTTTTAGATAAAGCGTCCAATACGTTTATCTGAAATACCTGCTTCATCACTATAAATTTCTTGCCCTCTTAAAATTGTACGTGTTACTTGGGCACCAATTTCACGCCCAATATATGGACTCATTTTGTTACGATAAGCTAAATCTTCAGCTTTTAATGTATACGGTGCGTCAGGTTTAATAAATACGAAGTCAGCATCTTTACCAATTGCAATACTGCCTTTTGTATCTAAGCCAAAGCGTTTAGCAGGTGCTGTCGCAATAATGTCAGCAAATTTTGTTAATGACATTTGGCGTTTTTGAACACCTTCATCGAATAAAATATCTACGTTGTTTTGTAATCCAGCGATACCTCCCCATGCTTCAAATGCATTGTCAGTATCTTTTAAGTCTGGCGTACAAGGTGAATGATCAGATGTTACAAAACTAATATCACCGTTTAATACACGATCCCACATTCCTTCTAAGCGAGATTGTTCACGGATTGGTGGAGAACATTTAACAACTGGTCCAATGTCATCTAATTCTTCTTTGTAGAAGTACAAGTAGTGTGTACATGTCTCACAAGTAATGTCTACGCCTTCTTGTTGTGCTTTGATGACTTCATCAACGCCTTCTTCACAAGCCACGTGTACGATGTGCACACGACAACCCGTTTCTTTAGCAAATAAAATAATTTTGCGAATTGGTTCAACTTCTGTAAATACTGGACGACTATCCACGTAAGCGCTTAATGTCGTTTCACCATTTTCTTTTGCGATTTCACCTAATCGATCAGTGATTGTCGCATTTTCAGAATGAATTGATAAAATTTTACCAGTCTTAGCAATTTGCTTCATACCTTCATATAATGAATAATCGTCAACATTTTCAAAGTCACCTTCGATAGAACGGTCACCACAAGTAGCTAAGAAAGCTTTATAAGCCACAACACCCGCTTCATCTAATTCTTGAATACCGCCGTTTAAGTTATATGGTACTAAACCACCATAACTTGCGACATCCACTGATAATTCATCTTTCCCAGCGTCAAATTTAGCTTGGATAGACGCTTTGTCAGTTGTAGCTGGAACTTGGTTTAATGGCATTTCCACAAATGAAGTTACGCCACCTTTAGCAGCAGCATTTGTTCCTGTAACATAACCTTCCCAACCGTCACGATAACCACCACCTGGTTCAGTAATATGCACATGTGCATCCACCATTCCAGGTGAAACAATTTGATTTTGTGCGTCAATGACTTGCTCAGCCTCTACCAATGTTTGACCAATTGCGGCAATTTTACCGTTTTTAACACCAACTTCAACTTGTTGCTCCCCATCTTCTAAAATGACTAAACCATTTTTAATAATCAAATCATACTTCATTATATTCTGCTCCTCCTTTTTTACTTTTATCTGCATGGAATACATAATGTAAAATTAAGTAAACACCACCGGCAATGATAAAGCCTATAAACCAAGAAAAGTCTGATATCACTGTGAATGCTGGTAAAAAGCCTAATATTGAAACAATGACACCAGCAATCGTTCCGATGTATGCAGAAACATTAATACGTGGTATTTTTTGTTCTTTATCTTTTAAGTCAAAATACAACTTATCTATATCAATGTGACATTTAGACACAATATAGAAATGAACAATCATTACACCTGCTACCGGGCCAAGTATAGCACCAATCGCGTTTAGGAATAAGAAAATACTGTCCTCCTCTTCCATCATCTTCCACGGCATAATGACTACACTCAATACTGAGGCAATAATTACACCGCGACGGTAATTAATCCATTTGGGTAAAAGTGCAGTGAGTTGATATGCTGCTGGAATGATATTACTTGTCGCATTTGTAGAAATCGTCGTCATCAATAACACACCAGTAGATATCAGAATCGCCCAGAAGTTGCTCCACTCATTAATAATTGTTAAGATGTTCCATTCTTGATGCCCGAGATAAATCGAACCACCAATAATGATAAACACACTCGCAATCGCGAATAAAATGTGCGCAACAACGATACCTGAAATTTGACCAATCACCTGTGTTTTAGTAGATTTTGCGTTTTGTGTAAAATCAGAGACACTTGCACCTGGCCCTGCCCACACGCCTAAAAGCGAGTTGAATATTAAAATAAAGGATAAAATCGCTGGGTAAATGATACCATTTGATTTTGTAGAAATTTCATAATTTAATATATTTCCAACGCCACCAGCAGCCATAACGCCCCAGATAGCCATACCACCAAATACAATATAAATAAGTGGATTTAATATAGCTGTGAATTTATTTAAAATATCGCCACCGCCAAATCCAATCGCAAAACTAATAGCCCAAAATATTAAAAATGCAATGAGACCTGGAACAGAGATACCAAGTATTGATATACCTTGTCCAATGTCAGCAAAGCCTGGGAATATTTTATTTAATAATATTAATAATGCTTGTGATCCAGCAAATGTTTGTAGACCAAACCAAGCAATACCTGCTACAACACCACGTAGGATACCAGGTAGCTTCGCTCCTACATCACCATATGTATGACGTAATTGCATGGCAAATGGAATACCATATTTCGAGCCAGCATAACCATTACCTACCAATAATAAAGCGATTACAAAAGAACTTAATATTAATGCAAATATTACTTGTAATGGCGATAGTCCTATTAATAAAAATCCCCCAACTGCAGTATAGTTAGGTATATTATGTACAGCGCCCATCCATAGTGTAAAAAAGTTGAATGCGGAGTTATTTCTTTGTGCCGGTGTCTTTGGCATTATATCTTTATTATAACCGCGCTTTTCGAAAACCGCTTGTGATAATGCCGCATTGTTTTCCTGTCTTCCCATTCTATTTATATCTCCTTTACTTTAATAAGCTAATAACTAAATGTATAATCCTCAGTTATAAGTGTAGTATGAGTGTAAGCGTTTTTCTTTGTTATTAATGACATTTCTATACGATAAAATTATAGGAATCGGACAAAATAAGTGTATAATTAACGATATACATTAAATTTTTTGAGCACTTTGAACAATCGTTATCACAAATCGACAAAAACACTACTTTTTAAGATAAATACAGACAAATAGAATTTATTATTATATATATTTTTATGCATTTTCATAACGAGTGATTGTGTAAATTAGAAGCGGAGGACATAATTATGACTACTCTAAACGAAATTTTATCCGTTCCCCAATTTAAAGGCTTAAAATTATTAAACAGCAACGGAGATTTATCAGCAGAAGTGACAAATTTGGACATTACTGAGAATAATGATATTAAGCATTTCACTTCAAATAATTCATTTATCTTAACAACTGGTGTCTTATTTCAAGATAATCAAGATAACTTGAAAAAGTTAATTAAAGATTTGAATGATATACACACTGCTGGACTTGGCATCAAAGTTTCAAGATTTTTACATGAAATCAATCAAGATGTCATTGATTTTGCGGATGCTATTGAATTCCCTTTAATTGAAATACCAGAAAGTTGGAATCTAGGTGAAATTACACATGAGATTTCTTCATTTATTTCAGATTCTGAAACAGGAAAGCTAAATTACGCATTACAAGTACAACAAGAATTAAACCAATTATTAATCAAAGGTTTCAGTATTGATACAATGATTGATCGCATGAGCAAGTTACTAGGCGTACCTATCATCCTATTTGACCCATTCAAGGCACCTGAAGCATACAGTCGTCATTATAGACAAGGTAATGCCTTAATGACTGAACACACCAAATATTTCATGAACCATTATCAAGATGCGCTAACATATGATAAAAATAACCTCGTCTTTGAAAATAAAGACCATGTAATCTTCAAAGTATTAGGCTACACATACTTCCCTTACTATTTAATGGTTTCTCAAGTTAATAAGCTTTCCTATCCATTTAGCTTATTAACACTGGAACAAGTAGTCAGTGTGTTGAGTTTCGCCTTATACAAAAACACCAAAATACAAGAGGCCGAAGAAAATGATATTAATCGATTTTTCGAATCATTGGTCAATAATCAAAATGATCAAACCCTTTCGATTAAAAAGCATGCTGATTTATTAAGACAATATTATATTTATCCTTCTGACTATTATCAAATTATCATTTGCGGTATTGATACTAAAAATAATTTAGAAAATAGTTATTACCTAAATGAACGGCACCATCTCACATTCCTTTGGTTAAAGCATAAATTAACTGATATTGATTCTTATATAAGTGTTTATAAATTACCTAGTAACAATCGTTTTGCGATACTCATCCAAAATCGTCACGAATATTACTTTGAATACCTTAAAAAAATACAGCAAAGTTATAGCGAGTACTTTGATGATACGATTTCATTTGGCATTGGAAATGAAGTAACAGAATTCACACAGTTACCATCTTCCTTTTTTGAAGCAAATGAAGCCTTTGAAAATGAATTGTTAAATAACGCAAAAGCATTTATCTCACAATATCATTCCAAAGATATCCAAGAATTATTACAGCTTATCCCTCAAGAAAAGTTATTACCTTTCGTTAAACATACTTTGGGCCCGCTGAGTTATCCAAAACAAAAAAAAGATTTAGAATTAAAACAAACTTTAAAAGTGTACATGGATAATCAATGCGATATAACTAAAACGGCAGATAAAATATTTATACACAGAAATACAGTGAAATATAGAATCAATAAATGTAGTAATATGATTGGCACAAATATTGAAGATCCTGTTCATTCTTTAAATATACGTATTGCTTTATATGTATCTGAAATGATTAGTTTCGATTAAGTGCTCAATCTATTTCAAAAAGCTACGTTGTTTGCATGGTTGTGCAAGCAGCGTAGCTTTTTCATTAATTGAACAACACTGACTTGTGCCACCTTTAAAACGATGTATTCCGACCTATATCATCTATCCATTATTTTTTTCTAGAAATCCTTTGTAAAAAATATTAATTTTTTAAACCGAATGGTTTGCTTTGCTAACTTAAAATAATTAAAATTTATCGATGGGATGTTATAAAAAGGAGATGCGTTTATAATGTCGGAGAATGTTATATCTAATAAAAAAAGAAATACGATTATATTAGTTATGCTAAGTAGTGCTTTTGTAGCAATGCTAAATCAAACATTGCTTAATACCGCACTACCAGCAATTATTACGGGATTAGAAATAACTGATACAACTGCTCAATGGTTAATTACAGGTTTTATGTTAGTGAATGGCATCATGATTCCACTAACAGCCTTTCTCATGGATCGATTTCATACAAGACCACTCTATATTTTTTCTATGAGTGCGTTCCTAATTGGTTCGATCATCGCAGCACTTTCGCCTACATTTGGCTTACTCATGTTTGCACGTGTGATTCAAGCTATTGGCGCAGGTATACTCTTACCGCTTATGCAATTCACTGTTTTCACACTGTTCCCTTCTGAGAAACGTGGATTTGCAATGGGACTTACCGGTATAGTAGCACAATCAGCACCAGCAATCGGACCAACCTTAACTGGGTTTTTAATTGATACATTTAGCTGGCGAGCACCATTTATTGTGGTAGCTTTTATTGCGATTATCGCATTTATTGTAGGTGCGATATTTGTAGAAAGTAATAACGAAACCAAACATACACAATTAGACAAAACCTCTGTTATATATTCAACATTAGGCTTTGGTTTAATGCTTTACGGCTTTAGTAGCGCAGGCAACTTAGGTTTCACATCACCAATCGTTATTATTTCACTTATTGTGGGAATCTTAATTGTTACCATTTTCGTAACAAGACAAATTAGAATCGATAATCCGCTATTAAATATGCGCGTATTTACAAATCGTACATTTTCACTATCTGCATTTGCATCTATGGTATTATTTATCGGAATTGTAGGCCCAGCATTATTGATTCCAATTTATGTCCAATCAGGCTTAGGTCTATCTGCAATTCTGTCAGGTCTTGTTATCTTACCAGGTGCAGTAGTCAACGCATTCATGTCCGTCTATACAGGGAAAATATATGATAAATATGGCTTGAAAGTATTGGCGATTCCTGGATTTGTACTGTTAATTTTTATGACAATACTACATTGTTTCTTAACATCAGAAACGCCTTATTGGTATATTGTCATCATTTACGCAATAAGAATGTTTGCTGTAGCATTGATTATAATGCCACTGAATACAATTGGTATTAACGCATTAGAAAGCAAAAATATTTCACACGGTACTGCGATTATTAACTCTTTAAGAATTATTGCAGGCGCGATTGGTACCGCCATTATGATTACAATTATGGCAATTGTTCGTACAAATTATGTTCCAAGTGAAAATCAATCCAAAACAGACATTGCACAACAAGCGACCGTACAAGGTGTTGACGCAGCATTTGCATTCACTACGCTTTTATTAATTATTGGTTTTATATTAACACTACTGATAAAAACAAAAAATAAAGCGGAAAATACGCGTGAAGTATAATATTAAATCTATTTAAGTGAAAGTAGCAACGCTTCAACAACTTGAACGGTGTAAAGAACATACTTAAGATTAGCTATGAAGAAATCTATGGCGATAGATTTCTTCATAGCTATTTTATTATTCAATATTTCGTATTGTTGGCTCACTTTCTTAGGGGACAGCTTCAGTCTATAGTCTTCAGCTTGTCCTGTTCCCTCAAGCGTCTCGCCAAAATACAACGTATTCATATGTAATTTCTCATTGAAGCACTTTAAAACAAGGCTCTATTTCAACCCAAAATGATGTTAAAAATTATTCTACATGCATACACCCAAAATTAATTTTTATGTTGCTGTTAGTGGCTATTACCATTCTTTTATAAGCTTAGCTTCAAATGATGTATTAATGCTAAACAACCTTTCACAGGTCGTTAATATTTTATTGGTAATAAAAAACAAAAAAATAGGTGCAAATCCCGAGTCATAACTAGCAAGCTGACTTTGAATTTGCACCTTTAAAAGTGAATACACACATATAATTTCAATTATTGATTTTAAGACAAATAAAAAAAGACGAGCGTTGCTCGTCTTTTTTATGCGTTATTATAATTTAATAACGTTAGCTGCTTGAGGTCCGCGATCGCCTTCAACGATTTCGAATTCAACAGCTTGTCCTTCTTCTAATGATTTGTAGCCGTCTTGGTTAATTGCTGAGAAGTGTACGAATACATCGTTTCCGCCTTCTACTTCGATAAAACCAAAACCTTTTTCTGAGTTAAACCATTTAACTGTACCGTTATTCATAATAAAAATCCTCCAAGTGCTTTTGCACAAAAATTTGTAATCTGTCTAAAAAATCAAAAGGAGTAAATTCAAAAGAATAAAACTACAAATCAATTTCACGAACTAAATTACTTAATACCTAGTATAACGAATAATTCGACTTTTGTATACCCCTATTTTCAAAAAAATATATTTTGCACTTTATTTTTAGTAATATAATCCATTGGTGAATATATATCATTTAATCACATTTGAAAAAATGACAAAATCGTTATATTAAAATGCTTTTTTGTAACTTAAAAATATAGCAAACGAATCAAATAACTTTTACATTATAGATAGTTACTTTAAGGAGGTAATAAATATGAACAGATTAATAAAAGTACTTCTAAGCATCTTTATTATCATTATCATTGTTCTTATCGGCCTTTTTGGCTGGAAAGTTTACGCAGAAAAAAACTCAGACAATACTGATATCGTTAGTTTTGCCAAATTAAACCCACTCATTACTAATGAAACATATTACGTAAAAACTCAAAAGCCAACAAAAGTTGAGCACAATAAAGATGATAATGGAGAAGCCTTTGTCACATATAATTATAAGCAAGATGGATATAATAAAAAAGGTGAAAAAAAACACTTAGATTTCAATGGTTTTGGTGAAAAACCCTTAAAAACAGATTATTTCTTAAAATTAGATACCGAACTTGGTCATGTACAAAGTTATGAAGAAGTAGCTAAAAATAAAGTACCCAAAAAAGCATTAAATCAACTTCAATAATCACCTGATTATTTAAAATAATCCACTTAATAACAATGTTATTTTAATGTGCTAATAATATAATAAACGCGCAAGTTAGAAATATTTATTTGCAAAATATAACTTTCTAACTTGCGCGCTTTGTTTGTAATGATTCTGCAACTACGACTTAGTTATTCATTCTTTTGACTATTTCATGCTTAATAATCATTAATGCTTGGCTGTACTTAGAACTTGTATTTTCTTGAGTGTTAATAATCAAAATGTCTACTAAATCATCATTATTCATTTGAACTAATTCTTGTCGAAATTGATCAATATTTTCTACTAATCTCTTATGGTTGGGCTGATATTTATCTATAACATAATACTGGTCAGCACCAAGTCCACCCTCTTCAATCATTTTAGAAATTTCATCTGAACGCATTTCATCAGTTCTATCTATTTTTATATCTTTATTGTAATTATTAACCATTCTGATCCCCCATTTCATTCACCAAATCCATCTCAAATTAAGACTACATGCTAACAAGTTAACTTTTTGACACTAAACTTAATACAATAAATCAAGTCGTACCACCTACAATAAAATAAAATTACTCCAAAAGTTATATATTACATCTATACCCTGAAATTATATTTTAAACTTTGATTTAGATAATTCTTATTTATACTTATAATTTAATAAAACGATATAGAAAATCGATAATATGACACCGATTTTCTATATCGCCTCTAAAAACACCGAAACCATATACCTCATCCCCTTATAATGAATCTCTTTTATATCTATCCTTTTAAAAATTTTTCAAAACATTTCATTATTTTATACTATTATAATGCATTATATTCTTTGGGTATAAGATGATATTGACTAACAGTGCATTATTTCATATTGAATTGACTATGCATGAAACAGATTCATAAGTTTTGAGAGCAATATCACAACAATAGCATCCATAAATATAAAAATCGCTGAATGATAAAGTAAAGACTGAGACAACATTTGCCTCAGTCTTTAATACTTCTAATATTTTCTATCATTTAAACGCTCATAATCGCTTTTTTGCTTCGATGCCAATCCATATATTTGTTACTAAACCGACAACACCCATAACTAATGACGGTATCAAAGCATGATTACTAGTATAAAACGTTACTAAAAACATAAGTAAACCAGTTATAATACTGATTAATATAGATGAAAGTTTCATTGGATTGCTCCCTTTTCGCTATATTAATTTACATTATTCCTATACTGAAATTCATTTAAAAAGAAATAAAAACAGTCTGTTGTAGAGTTTTAAAAAATTTGACGTCACAAATACAATAACTTTTTATTTATAAAATATGGAAAATTCCACTTAAGCACATCTTAGAATTTTTCAACTCAATATGTATGCAATCACAAATAATATAATCGAAATAATGAGTGACATTAACCAAAACGGAGAACTCACTAAATCTTTATACGCTTGATCTGGTGCATTACGCATTTTCAACCGAATAAATTTGATTCCTAAATACAACGCTTCAACAAAATTAACGATTAAAACAATGCTCAACAATATAATAGCCATGGTTCGCCCTCCAAGATATCATCTGATTTATTCCACATCGTACCACAAGTTTTTTAAAGAATAAATATTGAAATAAATTTTAATTTTTATTACAACCTAAAAACATATGTGTTATTTTATAATTAACATTGTATATGGTTATTTTTTTAAAATTCTATGGATTAAATATCATAAAGTTGGAGGGGTAATGTGCAACTATTTTTACTTACCCTTTTGGGTATTATTTTTGTTTTTGTATATGCTTCAAATTCAACAATACTTTTACATATCAAGCTTATTAAACGGGCTGAAAATGAGGGCACGGCAGCAATGAATGGTAAACAATGCCGCTTTATGTGGTGTTTGTTTGCAGTTATGGCAACAGGCTTTTATCTACTATTACTCAATTCAAATTTGTTTTAATAAATTTGAATTGAGTAATAATCAAAATAAGATGAAAGATTTAATTATTATGTAAATAAGACAGTAGGTAGCCTATCCATCCTGATTCTTTTGATACCACTTTAATGCTTGATGCTCTATGCGTTTGATAAAAGGCGATTTGCCATTTGAATACGCACTTCTATTATTTGAATACTTGTTAGCGAGTGTGATTTTTAAATTTTCATATTCTTTCGCAATAGCTTTATTAGCATTTAAATAATCTCTAAACGCTAAATGTCTATCAATATTTTCATAGTTATCAAATTGAAATATATGGACATGATAAGTTCTAGTATCCGCGCCTTTTATATAAAACCTTCTACCACTGATACCACTTTCTCCTTGAGGTTCATAGCCTAATTGTCGCATCGCATTATTGTAACGATCCATAAACATTATGTTTTTTACGACTACCATGATATCAATAACAGGCTTAGCATAAATATCTTTTATAGCTGTACTGCCAATGTGATGCATTTCTATGATTTCTTTACCAACTACTTTTAACAATAGATCTTTTTCTTTAACAAATTGCGCTTCCCATTTTTCATAATCTTTTTTTAATATAATTTCCATCGTTCAATTTCCTACTTTCTTTTATCCTCATTACTATTAAAAAGTGACATAAAATTCATCTCAACTAAAACATTTTAAAATAAGGTGACTTTTTACCATAAATGAGAAATGATATAGTTGAATTAAAACTCGAACTGTAAAAAGTATGTTTCTAAAATACTGTATAATATAATAAAAATAGTAAAGGAGTCATCATATGAAATTTGTAAATTTAACAGCTATGACAGAAAAAGGCTTAAACAAGAAAGTTAATGAATTCTTAGAAGAAAATCCTTATATCGAAATCATTAAATTTGATTACCAATTAGGATATAGCAACTGTGGCGTAGGTATTCTTTACAATAAAGTTAAGTCTCAGTCCTAAGTTTAAAATCAAAGGAAATATGTTGAGACTTCTATATAACATTACTTATTTGTTCATTTACAAACTTAATTCACGAATGACTAATAAAATAATTGTAAAACGGTCATAATTATAGTTAACAAACAAGCTAATAACATAACATTTTGAGCTTTATGAGTGCCCTGATTTCCATTTTTGTATTCTTTCATTACAAATAGCCAAGAAAGAATAACTAAAATCCCTAAAATAATGCCAACCGTTTTCATTTTACCTCTCCTAAAATGTACTGTATAACTTATTATTATTCGCTCAAGTTCAAAAGATACTTCGACTTATATTTATATAATATCATACATTTTAAAACGTGAATTGTTTGTAAATAATCCAACTTATTGTAATTGAAAATACCCCAATTCAACTATACTTGTAATAAAAACAAAAGCTGAAACATAATAATGTTTCAGCTTTGAATATCTTATGGAAAGTAAATGCTTGTGACTTCATCCACATCATAATATTTAAATTTTTGTTAATCTTATTCAGAATGACATCACTGTAAGATTACGACAATAGCAATACCTAAAATGTCTTATTTTTGAAAAACTTTAAAATTAACACGTTTACATAATAATAAACTACCCACAATCAATGAGATACTCGCTAAAAAAATGATTAGTGTTCTATTATCTGAAGTCATGCCTGTATTAGGTAATTCTTTTATTGCATTGTGATTAACGCTATTTTTTGAATTTTTTACTTCAGTCTCAAATTTTGAGAAATCATTATTTTTTGAAATATCTAAGTTCTGATTTTTATTAAACCGATCACTTTCTCCTCCTGGGTTTTTAGAGTTTAATACACCTTCATCTTTTAATTTTTCATTTACTGCATTATTGTGCAATGACGTCTCACTATTAGATTTATGATTAAATTCTTTCGTAGCATCTTCTAATTCTTTCGGCTCTTCAACCTCTGCTATATCCTTGTGCGGAAACACATTTGGTTCTGTAAAACTTCCATCCTTATGCAAAATACCATGAGGAATTTTCTTCGTACCATCCTTTAACTCTATCGGTTTTTCAACCTCTGCTATATCTTTGTGCGGAAACACATTTGGTTCTGTAAAGCTTCCATCCTTATGCAAAATACCATGAGGAATCTCTTCACCATTTACCTCTTGACTGCTAAATTGTACAATTGTCATTAATAAAGCTGTAGATAATAGTAACTTTTTCATTTCGAAACTTCCTTTCTAAGCAAGTTATTGTAATATTTTGACATCTTTAATGTTAAAATATCCTATCCATTTATTATTTGAATCATATAATGATAAGTACTTTTGCCCATTTGGATGATTATACTTATATTTTGCGTGATATACATTTCCAATTTTTAAATTTTTTACGCTTCGTTTACTATTAAAATCTAAATCGTTCCATACACAAATTTTATTTTTCGATATAGAGACCTTTTTATTATACTTATCGCCTGTTAACTTATTTTTTACATCCTTTGAATCATTTTTATTTAAGTATCCTATCCATTTATCTTTTGAATCATATAATGATAGATACTTTTGTCCATTTGGATGATTATACATATATTTTGCATGATATATACTTCCAATTTTTATACTTTTTCCGCTTCGTTTACTATTAAAATTCAAATCATTCCACAAATTAGTGTTCGAACGAATGACTTCTACTTTTTTATAATAATTGTGCGCCTTAGGTTTTCCCATCCAATGCAAAATATAATCAATATAAAGTTCATTTAGTCGGGTTGCCCCATTGTAATCTTCCCCACCGAATGTATGTACACCAATTATTTGGTTATTAGCATTCCTAACACTACTACCGCTTTGTCCTGGATTTGTATCCATATCGTAATACAAATTATTGGCCTCTATTTTATTTAAAAATCCTTTCGACTTAAACTGGATACTACTCCCCTTATCCGCTGGAAAGCCTGACGTCTCGATTGACTCATTTAATCTCACCTTAGAAGTTATTGGTAAAATTCCAGTCTTATCTCCCAAATTATTATTTAATTTAATAATAGCTAAATCATATTGAAAATCCCTTTTATTTATCCATTGATTTAAGGTGTGTATTTTCTTAGATTGTGCCTTTCCAATATGAAACTTTTGGCCTTCTACTCCTGCATATACAACAATCTTGCTTGCCCAACCACCTGCGCTTTTTGAATAAATATTGTGCCCTGCTGTAAGTACTGAGTCTCTTCCAACCATTGTTCCTGATCCTGTATAAGTTTTACCATTAGGAAACGTCATATTCAATAACACCACTTGTTTATAAGGAGTACTCTTAAAGTTTGAAACTTTTATACGTTGATCTGTTCCAATTACTCTTTCAATTTTATTATCTAATGTATATTCAATGGGCAGCAAATTGTCTTGATTTAAATCTAAAGTTCCAGAAGATGGCTCTTCTACTGAATCTACATCAGTTACTGCTGTTTCATTGTCTTTTTCTGAAACATTCGCACTCACACTATGACTAAATAATAAAGTAAAAACTAGCATGCTTGTCACTATTTTATTTATACTCCTCAACATTATTCACTCCCTACAAAATAATTTATGATATATCATAAATAAGTAATAAAATAAAATTAATATTTATGGATTCATTACTAATTACCATAATATTGCAAGGAGTCATTTATTAGGGGAATATTTCCGTTTAAGTAAAAATATAGATAGAAAATAGTAATAATATGCAAGTTTTAAATTTAAATATTGGTAATATAGAATCTGTCAAAATGTTCAAATCAAAATAAAAAGAGCTGGAAACTGCACCTTAGCAATCTTTCCAACTCTTTTTATATGATTAAATATTATTCGATATTATTTTAAAATGTCATTTCAGGTGTTTATAATTTTTCATAACATTGATTTTCAAATTTTATTAGTATATTCTAATTGTTTTTTTAAACAAAAGTTCTACTCTTCGTTTTATCAATAGTAGGTATACGTATATTCAAACGTATTATTCACTTGATTTTGCTTTTTGAACTTTCAAAATTGTAAATATAATAACTATTGTTATGGTAATGAAATCAAAAGAATGTGTAAAAGCTTCTCCAAATTCTTTATCTTGCCAGAAGTAACGAATGATGAATAAAAACGTTGAATGAACAAACAATGCAATAAACATGTATATAACTGGTTTATCAAGTAATAGACCAAAAACAAATACAAATAACAGCATTATTATAGTAAGTATCAGCATGACTATGTTTGACATAGACATATTAAAACTCCGATCGTATAGTTTTTTTCTTGCACTGCTAGAAACCTTTACGTTTAATTTGTCTATATGTAAAAATACCAAAAATTATGACAAATGCGAATTGTACTGTTTTAATTAAAGGTGAGCTAAATTCTAATATTTCAATATGCATCATTGTTCCAATAATAGGTGCAATGAAATTAAAAATAAATAATATTAGACATATACCAACCAATACTTGTTGTGATTTAGGCATATTAAGCACTCCAATTTATAAAGTTATAGTTACAAATGTTGATGCTTCCACTGAGGGTGGCCCATTATTTAATGATGTAACAATATCACCATCACTAAAAATACAGCACTAAATTCCATAAAATATTTTCTGATTTATACCAATGTGTTTATGATCAAATTGATACTTTTTTCTTAATGAAAGTACTTATACATTTAGTTGGATTATATTGTTTTATAAAAATAACCGCACTAATTAAGATACGGTTATATAGATATATGACTGCTTGATAAAATTCCAAAAAATTCTATTTAGCTTTTTGCATCACTTTAATTAACGTTAACAGTAATTTCAATATCAATACTGTGTTTAAGTGCTTTCGAGTACGGGCAATAATTATGCGCTTTTTCAACGAACATCTCCGCTTCTTCTTGGCTGAGATCTTTAAGTGTTACATCTAATTCAGCAGCCAATTTTACACCGCCATCAGATTTATCTGGCAATAAGTAAGCAGTCGCACGGACTTCTGGCTCAATCATACCCTTGTCTGCACCTTTCAAAATATGCATTAGTGCATTGTTAAAACAAGCGCTGTAACCAGCTGCAAATAACTGTTCAGGGTTTGACTCAGTAACGCCGTTGCCACCCATTTCTTTTGGAACAGCTAAGTCTTGATAAAATGTATTATCTTCACTAAAAACTTTTCCATCTCTTCCGCCATTACTTATTACAGTTGTTTCAAATAATGGTTTTGCCATGAAAATCACTCCAATAATTTTTGAAATTCAATAATAATGATTAATTAATCGTTTTACATATCAAATTAAGCTTAATCTAATTGTATTTTATCATTAGTTTTTAGATATTTAAAATCATAAGTGTTAAATTGTCATTTATGTCTACTCATAAAAAAAATAGGACAAGTACATAAGTAAATGTCCTATTTGGCTAAAATACTTTCAATTAATTTAACTCACCCGTAAGACTGCCAGTTTAACCATTCCCTCAAATTCTCAAACCCACAAAACACCCCCTTAAGCCTATGCTCAAGGGGGTGTTCATCATTCTATTCTATTATTCCCACTCTATGGTACTTGGGGGCTTAGATGTAATATCATAAACAACACGGTTCACGTGGTCTACTTCATTAACAATTCTGCTTGAAATTTTTTGTAAGACTTCCCAATCAATACGTGCAAAGTCACTTGTCATACCATCAATAGATGTCACTGCGCGAATACCTACAGTGTGGTCATATGTCCGGTAGTCTCCCATGACACCTACGGATTGAATACCAGGTAACACTGTGAAGTACTGCCATATATCACGTTCAAGACCTTCTTCACGAATGACTTGTCTTAAAATCGCATCTGATTCGCGTACGATTTCAAGTTTATCTTCTGTAATTTCACCCAGCACACGAATACCTAAACCTGGACCTGGGAAAGGCTGTCTCCATACTAAGTGTTCTGGAATACCTAATTCGATACCTAATTCACGCACCTCATCTTTGAATAATGTATTAATAGGTTCAATTAATTGGAATTCCATATCTTCAGGTAATCCGCCTACATTATGGTGTGATTTAATCGTTTGTGCTGTTTTTGTACCTGATTCAATAACGTCTGTATACAATGTGCCCTGCGCTAAGAAATCAACACCTTTTAGCTTAGATGCTTCATCATCAAAGACATAAACGAATTCATTACCAATGATTTTACGTTTTTGTTCCGGATCTGACACACCTTGCAGTTTATTCATAAAACGTTCTTGAGCATCGACACGAATGATGTTCATGTTGAAACCTTCACCAAATTGTTCCATGACCATGTCGCCTTCACCTTTACGTAGTAAGCCATGGTCTACGAAGATACATGTTAATTGGTCGCCAATCGCTTTGTGTAATAATACTGCAACAACAGATGAGTCTACACCACCGCTCATTGCACATAGCACCCTGCGATCACCAACTAGTTCGCGAATTTTTTCAACTTCGATATCTATAAAGTTTTCCATTGACCATTCGCCTGTACATTCACACACGCGACGTACAAAGTTACGTAATAAGTCGTTACCAAATTCAGTGTGACGTACTTCAGGATGGAATTGGACACCGTAGATACGGCGTGATTTATCTTCAATTGCTGCATAGTTCGTACTTGGACTGTCTGCAATCACTTCAAAACCTTCTGGGATTTCAATAACTTTATCTGAATGACTCATCCAAACATTTTGTTCTTCAGGTAGTCCGAAGAATAATTCGTCAGTTTTAGCATTAATCACGGCTTTACCGTATTCTCTTTCATTGGCACGTTCAACTTTCCCGCCTAACAATTTAGTTGTTAATTGCATGCCATAACAAATACCTAGAATAGGAATACCTAAATTGTAAATTTCTGGGTCAATCGTAAAAGAGTTCTCTTCATATACTGAATTTGGTCCTCCTGAAAGGATAATCCCTTTTGGATTCATGCGTTTAATTTCTTCAATGCTGATTTCATGGTCGTGCAGTTCACTATACACACCCATTTCACGTATACGACGTGTAATTAATTGGTTATATTGGCTACCAAAATCTAAAACAAGTATGAGCTCTTGCTCTTTCGCCATTTCCATAACTTTAAATCTCCTTTAACTTAGAATGAATAATTTGGTGATTCTTTTGTAATTTGCACATCATGTGGGTGACTTTCTGCTAAACCAGCAGGTCCCATACGTGTAAATTGTGCTTCTTCTCTTAATGCTTCTAAGTTTCTTGAACCAGTGTAGCCCATGCCTGATCTCACACCGCCCATAAGTTGGTAAATCGTATCTTGTAATGGACCTTTGTAAGCAATACGACCTTCAATACCTTCAGGGACGAATTTTTTAGGAGCTTTATCTTCTTGGAAATAACGGTCGTTAGAACCACTTTCCATTGCACCTAATGAGCCCATACCTCTATATACTTTATATTGTCTACCTTGGAATACTTCTGTAGCACCAGGACTTTCTTCAGTACCTGCAAGTAAGCTACCTAACATCACAGCATGTCCACCTGCAGCTAACGCTTTGATAATGTCTCCTGAGAATTTAATACCACCATCAGCTATAATAGACTTTCCTTGCTTACGTGCTTCTGTTGCACAGTCATATACAGCTGTAATTTGTGGTACACCTACACCAGCAACAACACGAGTCGTACAAATTGAGCCAGGTCCGATACCTACTTTGACAACATCTGCACCTGCTTCATATAAAGCTTTAGTTCCTGCAGCAGTTGCCACGTTTCCGGCAACTAATGTTACTTGTGGGAATTTTTCTTTAATGTGTTTAACTTGTTCTAAAACGCCTTTAGAATGTCCATGAGCTGTATCAATAACTAAGGCATCTACACCCGCTTCAACTAATTTTTCAGCGCGAATATCCGTATCTTTTGCGATACCAATTGCTGCACCTACTAGCAATCTGCCAAGTTTGTCTTTAGCAGAATTGGGGAATTCAAGTACTTTTTCAATGTCTTTGATTGTGATTAAACCTTCTAATTTACCATCTTTAACTAACGGTAATTTTTCTATTTTATGTTGCTGTAATAGTTCTTCAGCTTCATCTAAAGTAGTGCCTACAGGTGCTGTAATTAAGTTTTCTTTAGTCATAACATCTGAAATCTTAATAGAGAAATCTTCAATAAAACGTAAATCACGGTTTGTTAAAATACCGACTAATGTTCTCTCTTCTTCATTATTTACAATAGGTACACCTGAAATACGATATTTACCCATCAACGCTTCTGCTTCATACACACTTTCTTCTGGTGTTAAGAAGAATGGGTTTGAAATTACACCGTTTTCTGAGCGTTTAACTTTTTGAACTTCATCTGCTTGATCTTCAATATTCATATTTTTATGAATAACACCTAGACCACCTTGTCTAGCCATTGAGATCGCCATTTTGGATTCAGTTACAGTATCCATACCTGCTGAAATAACAGGGATATTTAATTTAATACCTTCTGATAATTGAACACTTAAGTCTACTTCTTTCGGCAATACATCTGATTCTGCTGGTAACAATAACACATCATCAAAAGTTAAAGATTCTTTTTCAAACTTATTTTCCCACATATGAATACAGCCTCCTAATATTTGTTTTATAGCTCCATTATTCCATAGTTTCTATGTTTTGTTGATTCTTAATGCCGTTAAAAAAGAAATTCAAAACAATTGCTGAAATAGCACCAAGTACAATACCATTTTGAGTTAGCCATGCGAATTGGTCTCCTAAAGCTTGAAATGCTTGAGGTACTGCACTTATACCCGTTCCTAGTCCAACTGATACCGCGATTACCAACAAATTATTTTGATTTTTGAAATTAATATTACCTAATATACTAACACCATATGCCATAACCATGCCAAACATTGCTATCATTGCACCACCTAATACTGGTAGAGGAATCATATTTGCTAAGGCACCCAATTTAGGGATACATCCACAAATAATAAGCAAGATAACCATGCCATAGATAACTTTGTTCTTTTTAGCACCAGATAAAGATACTAATCCCACATTTTGAGAATAAGCGGTATACGGGAACGCATTAAAAATGGATCCTAAGATAATCGCGATACCTTCAGCAGTATAACCTTTACGAAAATCTTTTCTCTCCAATTTCTTACCTGTAATTTCACTTAATGCATGGTAAACACCTGTTGATTCTATCAGACTGACTAATGCAACAATAAAGAATACTAAAGTTGCACCAAAATCAAAGCTGAATGTTGAAAATCTGAATGGTTGTGGTAATGAAAACCAATGTGCTTCACCAACTTGTTTCACATCAACAATGCCAAATATTGACGCTAATACAGTACCTACAATTAAGCCAATCAATATGGCAATTGATTTTAAGAAACCTGTTGTAAAACGTTGCACAATTAATATGACTATTAATGTAATTACACCAAGTAAAATGTTTTTGGCATCACCAAAATTTTTAGCACCTTCTCCACCTGCTAAATAATTCATCGCTACTGGCATCAAATTGATACCTATAATTGTAACGACACTGCCTGTCACAACTGGTGGAAAGAATTTAACTAAATATGAAAAAAATGGAGCAATGATGACAACTAATATACCTGATAAGAAAAGGGAACCGTATAAATCACCGATACCTTTAGTTTGCCCGATTAAAATCATCGGTGCAACGGCTGTAAATGTACAGCCTAAGACAATGGGCAACCCAGTGCCTGTACCTTTCCAAACTTGTAAAAATGTGGCTACACCACACATGAAAATATCAACAGTGACTAAGAAGGCAATTTGTTCTGGAGTAAAATCTAGGCTTGTCCCTACAATAATTGGTACGAGTATAGCGCCTGCATACATCGCCAATAGATGTTGTAAACTTAAGATGAATGTCTTCATGATTGTTCCTCTAAAAATGTCACTTTGTTACCACTTAGAGAAGCAACTTTACATAAAGACGATACTTTCAATCCTGCTGTTTCTAAACGTTCTCTGCCTGGTTGGAAACTCTTTTCAACTACAATACCTATGCCAACAGTTTCGGCATTGGCTTGTTGAACAATTTCATTTAAACCTAATGATGCATCACCATTTGCTAAGAAATCATCGACGATTAATACGCGATCATTTTCGTCTAAAAATTCATCTGAAACCACTACAGTACTCGTCGTATTTTTAGTGAATGAATGGATATCAGCTTGATAAGTATTTTTCGTTAACGTGCTAGGCTTTGCTTTTTTAGCAAATAAACACGGCACATCAAAGTGCATTGCTGCCATGATTGCTGGTGCAATACCAGATGCCTCAATCGTTAATACTTTAGTAATCCCTTCATCTTTAAATTGATTATAAAACGTTAGTCCTACGTCGTGCATCAGCTTTGCGTCTATTTGATGATTTAAAAACCCATCTACTTTCAAAATTTTCTCATCAATGACGACACCGTCTGCCTCAACTTTCCGTTTTAACAAATCCACTCAAAAAACCTCCTCATTTTTTATACAAAAAAAATCCTAAACTAACTTAGTTTCAGGATCTATGAGTGAACGTGCAATACTATAAAGAACTGATGTTTAACTTACAACATGTACGTTGCAAATTAAGTCTTCAACATTCATTTCCCTAATTATGTAAAAATTGAAAACACTACAATTGTTTTAGAAGATTATATGTATAACTTCATTTCCCTAATAAAGCTTTAAAACGATTGGAGTTGAATGTTTTTTGTATTGGTTACCCATAGTCATGTCGTTAATGGCAACATGGTAGAAACTTCTAGAGCCATATCCTCTAGATTATATGAGTTAGATAAATTATTAACTGATGATAGCAAATTTCAGCATGATTTTCAATACGAACATTATAAGTAAGCGCTTTAAATAAAGAGATTTAATAATAACCAACGCTTCTAGTAACCGTTTTCTTTACTTTAAAATCAAGATTGTCAGATACGTCACTTCATTATATAATAAAAATATATTCGTTTTACCTAGTGGTTAATAGGGAAAGTATTAGATAAACAATAGAAAAGTGGACGGAGGGACAAGACAATGGCTGATTTTACAATTGTACAAAGCAAAGATGAAATACTACCAACTATCCAACAAAAATTGTCAGAAGGATATGTTGAATCTGAAATTTCAGTATTAAGTAAGACAAAACTTCATTTTGATGAGTTACATGATTCTGAAGTAAACCTAACAGCAACGAGTGGTTCATTCAGTGACAAAATGGCAAAAATTTTAACTGGAGAAGACGGTGAAGAAACTGTTTTAGCTTATTACGATATTAATGATTATGACAAAGAACGTTATAAAAAAGAACTTCTTGATAATAACTTTCTAGTTGTTGCAACTAGAGATAACTCTTCTCATGAAGAAGTTCAAGAAGCAAACGCTGCATATGCACGTAATACTGTTGAAGATAAGCATTACGCAGAAGAAACAAACGGACCAAAATCCTAATCTTCGCTTAATCAAATTGTGATTTAATGTAATTATTTAAAAATGGTCACAACATACTTTCAAATTATTGCTTAACATATAGAGAACCTTTATCAGGAGCGAACACAGAAAATCACTATGTATTTTGTGGTTTCTGTCTCGCTCCTATTTTATTTCTATTACAAATGATACATACAATATTTTCACTGATTTCCATTAATTTACTATGTTATAATAAACGCATTATTATTGGGGGTGCATCTATTCATGGATTTTAAGACTATCAAATCAATTGATGATCCATTATTTAAAGCAGCAATAAAACTATACGATGGACAATTTGACATTGATTTATCTGAAGATGAACAAATATTTAAACAATCTTTAAAAAATGAACATACCAAAGATGACTATATCTTTTTAGTAGGCTTACAGTCAGATAAAGTTGTTAGTTTAGCAACTGCACATTATGAAGCGACGACAAATTCTGCATTTTTAATCTATCTGATTGCAAATGATCAACCGGATCACGATGAATTAATTACAAATACTTTGGCACGTATTGAAAAGGAAATTAATTATTTATCCAATCAATTACATGAACACGATGTAAACTTTATTATGCTAGAGGTACCGAAAGAACCAGAACTTGTTTCAGAAGATGAGCAACAAGTGCTCAGTAATAGACGTGAATTTTTATTTAGTCATGGCTTTGAAAAGCAATATGATTTAGATTATCTAGCCCCAAATTTAAATGGATATTCAGAGGGATCACCGAAAGATTTATTTATCAAATCTAATATAGAACTGACAAAAGACATATATGGACCATGTATTAAATCAAACTATATATTAAAGTATGTATTTGCAAATAGAATTTCTAGAAGTATTATTTACCCATTGTTAGAAGAAATGGATTTACGTAAATCATAGTGTACACCACTTGAAATCACTGTTAAAACAGTTTAGACTAACATAGAGGTAAGACTGACGTTTCACTAACCGAAGACAAACGTCCGTATACATAAAATCATTTATGAAAGGACTCATTTCTATGTTAACTAAAGAATTTGCACAACGTGTTGAGCTAAGTGAAAAGCAAGTCCGTAAAATCGTTCAACATTTAGAAGAACGCGGTTATCAACTTAGTAAAACTGAATATCGTGGCCGCGAAGCTACAGATTTCCAAGAAGAGGATATTGAACTCTTCCAAGATATTGCTGAAAAAGTTAAACAGACAAATAGCTATGATTTAGCTTTTGAAGAACTCGAAAAGGAAAAAGATTTTCTACAGGTGTTAGTCAAAGAAGATGACAACAATCTACCTTCAGACCAAAATGTATCTCTACTCGTAGAGGACTTACGTACTGAAATTCAAAATATGCGTGACGAGCGCCAAATGCTAGGACAAATGATTAATCAAGTACACCAACAACAGCAAGAATTGCATAAAATGCAAAATCAGATTACTTCTAAATTAGAAGAAAATACAGAATCACTTAAAGCCATTCAATCATCTACAGACGAAATTAAATCTACACAAAGTGTCATTCAAGATTCTCAAAAAGAACAAACTGAACTTGTGAAATCTAATGTCGAATCTGAGCATGTGTATACAAATCAAAGTTCAACAGATAACGACACAAATGCGTTCACTGAAAATACAACTGAACAAGCTAATACTAAAGTAACACCTGAAAAAATGGCTGACACAACAGACCCTCATACAAATGAAGTTTCTGAAAATGTATCAGCAGAAACTGTTGATGAAGAAATCACACAAATTAGTGAACAACCTGCGGCACAATCAGCAAATTCGGAAGCTGAAAAACAAAATTCCAAAGCAAACTCAGCTGATAAATCAGATGATCCTGTTGAATCAGATACTCACAAAGAAACTTCTGAAGTTGAGCAACAAACAGATAATAATAAAGAGGTCGCATCAGCGTCATCTACTACAAATGAGTCAGATTCACAGCAATCAAATGCATCTCAAGAGGCTACTTCATACGCTTCGCCACTTGCTAAAGAAGAGCACAAAGAAGAACGTAAAGGATTTTTCGCACGCCTCTTTAATTTATAAGTGACAGATGATTCCAAGGCATAAAAGCTTTTGGTTAAAAAGAAACGTCAATTTCTATTGAAATAGTATAGAAATTGACGTTTCTTTGTTTTGCATGAAATCTCGTAGCTTGTTGTGTAACTATTTTCCTAACATTCAGGGCTACTACGACTTATTAAATCCTCGTTTAACTATCATATTGCTCGAATCGAATCCCTTCTAAGAATGGCCACCAGCATTTCTAAATCAAAATTCCCCCTTAATTTCATCTTTGCTGTATTGCTAATTAATTTAGCCACAAACGCCTTGACACCACACCCTACCTAGGTTTATAGCTTCTCCAATTCTGTTTCAAAAATAAAGTCATGTAAATTTCATAATTTTTTTGAGTAATTGACTTGAATATTATTCGTTTTGCTACTATCCTTAGTATGCGTATCGGATTTAACAAAATAAATTAAATAATAGAAAGTGTAGGTCTTGTTTTTATGTTACTAACAATTTTAAACATCATTATTTTTGCGGCCTTCCTTATCGGATTATATGTAATGGCAAGAAGACATGTTTCATTTCCTAAACGTGTCTTTACAGCATTAGGCATCGGGATTGTCTTTGGAATTGCTATTCATTTAATATACGGTGTGGACTCAAAGGTCACTAAACAAACCACAGATTGGTTTAGTATAGTTGGAGATGGCTATATTTCATTCTTACAAATGATTGTTATACCTTTAATCTTTATTTCAATCGTTTCAGCATTTACTAAAATTAATATTGGAGAAAAATTTGCTAAAATTGGCATCTATATCTTCATTTTCTTAATTGGAACTGTAGCAATTGCAGCAATTATCGGTATTATCTCAGCACTTGTCTTTGGTTTAGACGCATCTACAATTGATTTAGGTAGTGCCGAAAGCTCAAGAGGTAGTGAACTCGCAAGTCAAGCTAAGGATATGACAGCGAACACGCTACCACAACAAATCTTAGAATTATTACCAAGTAACCCATTCTTAGATTTCACTGGTCAACGTACAACATCAACAATCGCTGTTGTAATCTTTGCTGCGTTTGTTGGCTTTGCATTCTTACGCGTTATGCGTAAACAACCAGAAAGCGGTCATTTACTTAAACGTGGTATCGATGCAATTTATAATATCGTTATGGCGATTGTGACATTTGTACTACGCCTAACACCATATGGTATTTTAGCTATAATGGCGAATACAATCGCGACAAGTGATTTTGGTGCAATATGGACGTTAGGTAAATTTGTTATCGCATCTTATGCGGCATTAATTGTAATGTATATCATTCACTTACTCATTGTAACTGGTATGGGACTAAACCCTGTTACATTTGTTAAGAAAACATCTGAAGTATTGTTATTTGCATTTACTTCTCGTTCAAGTGCTGGTTCATTACCACTCAATGTCCAAACTCAAAAAAATCGTTTAGGTGTACCGGATGGTATTGCAAACTTCTCAGCTTCGTTTGGTCTTTCTATTGGTCAAAACGGCTGTGCTGGTATTTATCCAGCAATGTTAGCAATAATGGTAGCACCAGCAGCTGGTGTTGAAGTTAATTTACAATTTATATTATCTGTCATCGGCATCGTCGTGATTAGTTCATTTGGTGTTGCTGGTGTTGGTGGTGGCGCAACATTCGCCTCTATCATTGTATTATCTACTTTAAATTTACCTGTTGCATTAGCTGGTGTGCTGATTTCAGTAGAACCACTTATCGATATGGGTCGTACTGCATTAAATGTTAACGACTCTATGCTTGCTGGTACAGGTACAGCTAAATTGACAAACAACTTAGATACTGACACTTATCATTCAAAAGAATACGGTGAAATCACAAGTTCATAATAACAAGACAACACATACTATGAACTTTGGATATCTTTTATAAATATAATTAAAGGTTGGAACGCTTGTCGTTCCAACCTTTTTTCATTTCTATACTTTCACTATATTTTCAATTCTATTTTAATCATATTACTATTTTTGTCGTTTTATCGTTATCATTAGTTTTACGTAATTATAAATAAAGACAATAATCAAACTTAGCGACAATGATTTCAACAATAGGTTGACCCATGTACCGTCTGTAGTTAAGTAATACGTTACGATACTATTTATAACAAACACAATAAAAATAAGCCCTAGCTTCAGTAACATGTCTCCCACCTCTTTTAATTCAGTTTAGTGGGAAACATGTATTTTTTCAATTCAATTTTTATGCTAGTAATTTATATGTTCTTAGTTATTTAAGTTTCAACACTTGTTTCTCCAAATATCTTTTTCTTTATCGCTTCTCCAGTAGGCGTTCCAGCTAGACCTCCCAATCCAGTTTCTCTTAACGATGCTGGCAAGTTACGTCCTACTCTATCCATCGCCTCTATCACTTCATCAACTGGTATTCTGCTTTTTATTCCCGCTAATGCTAAATCAGCTGAAATTAGTCCGTTACCTGAACCTATAGCATTACGCATAACACACGGTATTTCAACCAACCCTGCCACAGGATCACAAACCAATCCTAATAAATTACTGATAGCTAAAGCCATCGCATGACCACTTTCTTCAGGTGTTCCACCAAATATCTCAACTGCTGCCGCTGCTGCAATTGCGGATGCTGATCCCACTTCTGCCTGACAGCCACCAATGGCACCCGCAACACTTGCATTGTTTGCGATGATTTTGCCACATAGTGCGGCTGCAAATAAAAAGTCGATCATCTGTGCTTGTGTTAATCCATGTGTCTTTTCTAACTTGAATAGTATTCCTGGTATTGTACCTGATGAACCAGCAGTTGGCGTTGCACAAATGATTCCCATCGCAGCATTTACTTCATTTGTCGATATTGCGCCTTTTAAAGCTTCTACCATATCATGTCCAGATAAAGCATGGTAATGCTCATTATATCGATCTAGTTTCACGGCATCTTGTCCTGTATAGCCCGTAACACTTTTTACGCCTTCGCCAGAAAGTCCCTTTTCTAAAGCTTCTCTCATAACATCAAGGTTTTGTTTCATTAATGCACGAACTTCATCCCTTGAAATCCCTTTTAAATCCATCTCCTCACGAATCATCATTTCAGCAAATGTTGTGTTGTGCGTCATTGCATAATCTATAATTTCTCGCATTGAATGATACATATTGCCACTCCTCTAACAGATATATGAAAAATTTAATTCTTTATATTTCTCGCGTAACCTACTTAAACTATCTATATTTAAAGCTTTATTTAAGTGTAATGCCAATAAACACTTGTCATCATTAATTGTTTTTATCTCTTCATTAATATCTACTTCATACTCAATCAAGTCATTAATCAAATGGTTAATTAATGAAATATTGGCTGCTCCATCTACAACCAAAATAGGTAATGCGTGATGCATAAGGATACAAAGACCGTCCACGTGAATACTTTTAATCTTGATTGTACCTCCACCGATTGAAATACCATTAATTTCCACATGTCGTTCGTTGCCATCTAATTTAATTAATGCGCAGTTAGGATGCTCACCTAAGCTAGCACTTGTTTCTTCTATAATTTCTATATCAATATTTTGAGCTTCAGCAAATGAAATAGCGTCTTTAATACGTTCATCAAATGTACTGAAACCCAATGATCCACCTATAATCGCTAAATCTGTTCCATGCCCCTTGTGCGTGGAGGCAAATGATTCATAATAATGAATTACAATTTTTTGAGGTTCACATTGTAGTACTGTGCGTGCAGCATTACCTATTTTTACTGCACCTGCCGTGTGAGAACTAGAAGGCCCCATCATAATTGGACCAATCACATCAAAAGCACTTTGATAATCTTGTTTTCTTGCCATTCTTCTCTCTCCTTAATTTGTCTGTTTTCTCATTCTAGGTAGATTGAAATTTAAGCTTGTCATATTAAATTTATTAATCATTTTTCCTATAACTAGACTTAATAAAATACTAGTAATTGATACCGTAACAATCGTTATTACAGACCTAATTGGATCATTGAATCCAAACAATACAATAGCACCGGCAATTGGCGTCGCCATACCTGTCACATTGATTACTAATCCACTAAATGTGACGATACATGCGTTTACAACACCAATAAGCGCATTTGTACCATAGAGTTGTAAAGGATACTTCGCAATAATATCTATTTGGGTTAATGGTTCAACTGCAACAGCAAAAGCTTTAGAAGCATTACCTATTTTTAATTGTTTAAACATAATGAAATTGACAAATGAGCTACCCGTACATGTCAGTGCACCAATTGCCATTGGCAAACCAGTTAGTCCTAATAAACTTGTTAATACCATAGAACTAAGTGGTGTCATACCTGTAACAGGAATAATGAGACCTAAAATAATTGCTAAGACATAAGGATTGTTATCACCAACAGCTGTCACGGCACTACCAATTTGTTTTAATAATGCGATAACACCCGGGCTCATAATACTTGCAAGAAGGAATGAAACAGCAGGAGCAAATAAAATTACAGTAATTAAATCTAAGCCTTCAGGGACTTTCTTTTCTAAAAATTTAATAGCAAAAGAAACTAAATAAGCAGCTAAAAAAGCAGGTAGTAATTTAAAATCATGAAGTACTAAACCAACGATTACGGCAAAAACTGGCGAGACACCTAATTTTAAACAAGTAAGAAAGCCGACTGCCACACCACTTAAACTACCGGCTAAGTCACCAATCTCTTGCAAAAATTTAATGTCAAAGACACCGCCAATGGCATAACTTAAAAATGCTTGCGGTAAGAAGGTTGCACAGGCAGCGCCCGATAATGCTTGTAGTCCTTTCTTACCATAAGGTGCAAAGTTTAAAAATAGCGTCATAGCTAACAAAACAATGAGTAGCGTTCCTACACCTAAAATAATATCCATTTCCTCAAACCTCTTTCTATTTTCATTGATATCTATCACTTTTTTATTTCCAACCACATCATAAAACTTTGTGAAAGCACTTACAATGGCAAAAAACAGACTTTTATGAAATATTTGTGAATAAATTCACAAAATAGAGAATTTTATATAATATAATAAACAATTTAACAAATTGATTATTATATTATGTTAATGGATTTATGAAAACGAATAATCATTAAACCTGGATATACGTTCAAAAGCTATTAAAAGTTGTACAAACACTTGAATTTTCTTTATTATCATAAAATATTAAGCACTGTCATTGCGCAACAAACTCAAAAATTCCATAAAAAAACGCCAATTTCTATATTGTTACAATAGAAATTGACGTTTACTGTTTAAGCCAAACTGTTGAAATTACAAACACTTAAAGCATTGACAATATTGAGTTAATCAACTTAATAACTCTATTTAATATGAAAATGTTTCATGCTTAATTATTTTTCTTAACGACGTCTCTTCTATAATTTCATTAAAGATGATTTTATCGTCACTTTTTAATATTTGCTATCTTGGTTTGAAGGGGCCCCAAGTGATTTTCTGTTTGCCATCTAACGGAATGGTGTCAATCGTATTCGATACATCATCAAACCACTTTAAAAATGCAGGGTTTTTGTCTAGATGCGCTTCGGCACTATCTTCACTAATATCGTGTAAATACCATGCCTTGCTTTCAAATTCATATTGAATCTGTGAATATGCGAGCCGAGTTAAATCAACACTATCATATAAACAGTTCACATGTTTCACGAGATTCGGTGCTTGTGAAATTAAACTATTAGATATGGTTTTTTTATGCGTTTGATTATCTAAATCATTCCACATTCTTAACTGGCCGTCCATTTGGAAGAATATATCTATCGTAGAATCATCTTCGTTAAATGAAATAAGAATAAATATACGTTCTGCTGTGTGATCAACGGAATTAATTGCTCCGACAACTAACTTTTGGGCCATTTTCACCCAATAAGCTTGAGCTTCTTGAGGGGTTAGTTTACTGCTAGAAGAATAAATATATTGCTCATTAGCTTTATGATTTCCATGCGTTTTCTTACCAAAAAATTTATCAAACATGCTCAACATAACCAACCCCTTTCTTAGATATGGCCTATCCATCATAAATGACACGCAACAGAAGTTGTCAGTGAATTATTTTTTAATAAAACCTGATTTATTCAATTGTTCTAACATATCTAGTCTCTGCTTAGCACTCATAAAATTAGAAATTTGTTCCGACCATGTTTCATTACGTTCGCCATTTGTACGAGATGCATAATATTTACTTACGGTTTCATCGTAATCTGCCAATGTTTTACGTTGCGTTTCTTTATCGCTGTCGTATTTATTGTGATGGAAGATATTTTCAAGTGGTAAGCGTGGCTTAGGATTTCCATTTTCATCATCTGCTGGCAGACCTAATGCCATACCAAATAATGGGAAAGTATGCTTAGGTAAGTCTAAAACTTCACGCACACGTTCAACATCATTTCTAAGTGATCCTAAATAAACCATGCCATATCCCATATCTTCAGCTGCAGCAGCAATATTTTGAGCAACTAATGTCGCATCAATCGTGCCGACCAATAAACCTTCTGCTGATTCAAATGATGTCGCCATATCTTTTTTAGTATTTTCATTTACAATTGCATGTCTGTAATAATCCATGACAAAAACAAATAAATAACCGTTTTCTACCACATAAGGTTGACCTGAGACTTCTTTCAAGTCTTCTTTAATTTCAGGATCATCTATGCCTATAATTGAATAAGCTTGTAAATAACTTGACGTTGAAGCGCTTTGACCCGCCTCAATTAATTTTTTAATATGTTCTTCTGAAATAGGTTCATCCTTAAAGCTTCTGACTGAATGGTGTTTTTTCAATAAGTTGTATACATAATCAGACATGTATTATCCGCTCCTCTTTTATGTAAATGTTTATAGTATTTAAATGTTAACAAAGCTCGTAATGAATTGCTTGTTATTTGTTTACCCTTTTTTCACTCTAATTAAATGTTAATCCCCTATTAAATATTAGGTATTCATAAAATATATGAACAAAATAAAGCTCTAATGTAACGTTTATGTGACTCAAAAATAAGTCATCTTAACACACATATGTCATAAATGAATATACAACACATACTTCTAAAAATTTTTCTCTCAGACTTCGCATAAGCACAAACATTTTTGCGTTTTGTAAAATACCTCATTAAAAAAATAATAATGTTCAAAATTAATTCAAAAATTGAAATGTTTTTAAAATCATTAATGTGGAACGATAGTAATAAGGGGGTAATTCATTTGAGTAACAAAAAACAGGAACAATTAAAAAATGTAGAAAAAAACAATGACGGTAAAGCAATGACGACGAATAATGGTGTTAAAGTTAGCGAGGATGAAAACACCTTAACTGTTGGTGAACGTGGTCCTAGCTTACTAGAAGATTTTCATTTTAGAGAAAAAATTATGCACTTTGACCATGAGCGTATTCCTGAAAGAATCGTACATGCACGTGGTTTTGGCGCTCACGGTGAATTCCAAGTTTACAAAGAGTTATCTGAATACACTTCTGCAGACTTTTTAACACATCCTGAAAAGACTACCCCAGTGTTTGTCAGATTCTCTACTGTCCAAGGGTCAAAAGGTTCTCCAGACACAGTAAGAGACGTGCGTGGTTTTGCTACAAAATTCTATACAGATGAAGGTATTTTTGATTTAGTAGGTAATGACATACCTGTTTTCTTTATACAGGACGCTATTAAATTTCCAGATTTGATTCACGCTGTTAAACCTGAACCGCACAATGAAATGCCTCAAGGTGGCACTGCACACGATACATTTTGGGACTTTTTCGCACAAAACCCAGAAACAATGCACACGGCTGTTTGGGCTATGAGTGACAGAGGAATCCCTAAAAATTTTAGACAAATTGAAGGCTTTGGCGTTCATACTTTCCGTTTAGTTAATAGTAAAGGTCAATCCTATTTTGTTAAATTCCATTGGAAGCCAGTTCAAGGTTTAGAATCATTGGTATGGGATGAGGCACAAATCTTATCTGGTAAAGATATTGATTTCCACCGTAAAGATTTATATGAAGCAATTGAAAAGGGAGACTACCCTGAGTGGGAATTAGGTCTTCAAGTCATACGACCAGAACAAGAATTTGATTTTGATTTTGATATTTTAGACCCAACAAAAATATGGCCCGAAGATGAGGTTCCAGTTGAAATTGTTGGCAAAATGACGTTAAATCAAAATGTATCTAATGTTTTTGACGAAACAGAGCAAGCCGCATTCCATCCTGGTCACATCGTACCTGGCATTGATTTTTCTAACGATCCTCTATTACAGGGACGTTTATTCTCATATACAGATACGCAAATATCAAGATTGGGCGGACCAAACTTTAATCAAATCCCAATTAATCGACCAGTTAACGAAGTACACAACAATCAAAGAGACGCTATGCATCAAATGAATATCCACAAAGGACAAACAGCATACCACAACAATGCTTTAAACAATAACGATCCTCACACAACACCTAAAGAAGAAGGCGGCTATGAACATTATCAAGAAAAAGTTGAAGGCCGTAAAATACAAAAACGTAGTGAAAGCTTTAAAGACTATTACAGTCAAGCTAAACTTTATTTAAACAGTTTAACAGAGCCTGAATTTGACCATACCGTAGACGGATTTTCATTTGAAATTGGTAAATGTAAATCAGCTATGGTTAAACAAAATGCAGTAAATCAATTGAACAAAGTTGATCGTACTTTGGCAGAGCGTGTCGCAGCAAACGTAGGTGTCGAAGTGCCAGCAGAAAATGAAGAAGTACAAACTGATGCAAAAGATAGTAAGTTAACAATGGAAAAATTCGATATACCGTTACCTGGACATTCTGTAGCAGTACTAGTGAATGGTGAAATAAATGAGGAAACATTAAAATCATACGCAAAAACATTTGTCGACAACAAACTCAACTACGCTTTTGTAGGTAAGCAACCCAAGGATATCACTAAAGATTTCGGCATAACTGAGACGTATGATACTGCACACCCTACATTATTTGATAGTGTATTTGTAATTTCAGATGGTACACAATTATCACCTGATGCAGAGGCATTTGCTGAACTCACTTACAAACACAACAAACCGTTAGTAGTTAATCAAGCCGCATCAGAAAAACTATCAAGTGCAAAACTAGACTTGGACGCACCTGGTGTATTTATTTCAGATGATACTCAAACAATTGTTCAAGCATTTGAACGCGCAAGATATTGGGACAGATAAACTTATAAAATTAAAATCATCTGTCCATTAAATGATATATTTAATTATACAAAAGGGCGAGAAAGAAATTTTTCATTGTAATTTAATTTCTTTCTCGTCTTTTTTATGTATATATGGGTAAATACATACTAAATATTTAAAGATTTAATTTTAAGCTCTATTCATTCCAAAACACCTCCAAATATGCAATCGCAACTACTAGTTGCACACTAAGAAACGATTAAGTGCGTGACATTACATGTTTATACAGTTAATTTCAAATAAAAGGAGTGATAACTATGGAAATTGGAACACGAATCAAAGAACAACGTGAACTCAAAAATTGGTCACAAGACGAACTTGCAGAAATATTAAATATTTCACGCCAAAGCATTTCAAAATGGGAACTAAACAAAGTCTATCCTAGTATTGATATGCTTATTAAAATGAGCGATTTATTCGACGTATCTTTAGATGAACTCATTAAAGGAGATAAAGCATTTAAAAAGACGATTATTGAAACCTATCAACAACCTGTTTCTAATCAGAAAGATCGACCTATGAATGGTTGGGAGTTTTTATCTAACTATTGGTGGTTATTCTTCCCTGTAGCGTTTATTATTTGGTGGATGGTACAGTCGTTTGTTTGATTATAAAAACCAATGCTTCCAAAAATTAAAATAATTACTCTATGCAATTCAATCATTCAATAAATACAGTTATCTATTTTTAGCATGAAACCGTTGAATAAATGTAAAAATGCGATGATAGTGTTGAACAATAAATCTATGAATTATCATTAAGAATGATGTAATATTCGCTTATCATTACAAATTCCGAAAGCAGTAATTGCATTCACAAATTTGTGACAATTTTTATAAGCCCATCACATCAAACTTTCATAGCCTTCCTTCTCAATTCTTATGTTTAGTTGAGAATAGGAAGGCTATTTATTTAGTGTGAAAGAAAATACAAATAATGTATATGCTTTCATTTTTGAATGTAGTTGAATCAACTTTATTGTCTTCCAATGCAAATAACGAGCACGATTTAAAACTATTGTGCTTTGAAGGTTCTAATGTTGACGAAACGATAGCTACATGCAATAATAGTAATCGAAAGATTAGAATTATTATAATTAAGAAATTATGATAATCTAATTCAATAATACTTAAACTAACACTAAGTTATTAAATAGGAGGATGTTTCACATGTCTTTAATCAACAAGGAAATTTTACCATTTACAGCTAATGCTTACGATCCAAAGAAAGATGAGTTTTTCGAAGTTTCTGATGAAAACTTAAAAGGTTCTTGGAGTGTCGTTTGCTTCTACCCAGCAGACTTCTCATTCGTATGCCCTACTGAATTAGAAGATTTACAAAATCAATATGATAAATTACAAGAATTAGGTGTAAACGTATATTCAGTTTCAACTGATACACACTTCGTGCACAAAGCTTGGCATGATCATTCTGAAGCGATTAACAAAATTCAATATACAATGATTGGTGACCCTTCACAAACAATCACTCGTAATTTTGACGTATTAGATGAAGAACTTGGCCTAGCTCAACGTGGTACATTTATCGTTGACCCTGATGGTGTAGTTCAAGCAGCTGAAGTTAATGCAGACGGTATTGGCCGTGATGCAAGTACATTAGTACACAAAATTAAAGCAGCGCAATATGTACGTCAACATCCAGGTGAAGTTTGCCCAGCAAAATGGGAAGAAGGTTCAGAAACATTACAACCTGGTCTTGACTTAGTAGGTAAAATCTAAGGAGGCATTGATTTGAATGCTTAATGATCAGCTAAAATCACAATTACAACAATTACTTCAATTAATGGAAGGTGATGTTGTACTAAGCGCAAGTCTTGGTACAGATGAAAAATCAAAAGAACTAAAAGAGTTGCTAGATGAAGTTGCTGCAGCATCATCCCATATCACAATTGAAGAGAAAGACTTAAAACGCACCCCAAGTTTTACAGTGGATAAACCTGACGAAGATACAGGTATTACATTCGCTGGTTTACCTATGGGTCATGAATTTAATTCACTTGTATTAGCTTTATTACAAGTAAGTGGTCGCGCACCTAAAGAAGAACAATCTGTAATAGATCAAATTAAAGCTTTAGATCGCCCACTCAATTTTGAAACTTATATTAGTTTAACTTGTCAAAAATGCCCTGACGTCGTTCAAGCATTGAACTTAATGAGTTTATTAAACCCAAATATTACTCATACAATGATTGATGGTGCTATTTTCAGAGAAGAATCTGAAGATATCATGGCAGTGCCAGCTATCTATTTAGATGGTGAAGAATTTGGCAATGGACGCATGACAGTACAAGATATATTATCTGAACTAGGTAGTAAAGCAGACCCTTCAGAATTCAACGATAAAGATCCTTATGACGTGTTAATCGTTGGCGGTGGCCCTGCGAGTGGTAGTGCCGCTATCTATACTGCACGTAAAGGATTGCGCACTGGTATTGTTGCTGATCGCATTGGTGGTCAAGTCAATGATACTGCAACAATCGAAAACTTTATTACTGTCAAAGAAACAGACGGTCCTAAATTCTCATCTGCACTTGAAGATCATGTAAAACAATATAATGTGGATATCATGACAGGTGTCAGAGCAAGTGATATTGAAAAAACAGACAATGGTATTGTTATCACTTTAGATAATGATGCTAAATTACAAAGTAAAACTGTTATTATTGCTACAGGTGCACGCTGGCGTAAGTTAGAAGTACCTGGTGAAGAAGCCCTTATTAATAAAGGGGTGGCATTCTGCCCGCACTGTGACGGACCTCTATTTGAAAATAAAAACGTTGCTGTTGTTGGTGGCGGCAACTCAGGTGTTGAAGCTGCAATAGATTTAGCAGGTATTGTAGAACATGTTACCCTACTTGAGCGTAACGCTACGCTTAGAGCAGACAACGTATTACAAGAACGTTTAAGCTCTTTACCAAACGTTACAATTATTAAAAACGCACAAACAACCGAAGTATTAGGTGAAACTTCAGTTACTGGTCTTAAATATCAAGACAAAGCAACTGGTGAAGATCACACGATAGAATTGGAAGGCATATTCGTACAAATCGGACTACTTCCAAATACAGAATGGTTAGAAAATTACGTTGAATTAAACCAAGCAAATGAAATAATCATTGATCGTAAAAATGCTACAAGCATCCCTGGAGTATTTGCTGCAGGTGATGTCACAGACGATCGTAATAAACAAATCATTATTTCAATGGGCGCAGGTGCAAATGCTGCACTAAATGCATTTGATTATATTATTCGACACTAATCACTTCCCTATTCAAATAGATTATAAAGGAGGACCAAATTGGTTCTCCTTTTTATTTTTGTTGTTTTAGCTTCTATGTGATAGTAGAGACTTTTTTCACTGGTATGAAACGTATAGACTCGAATTTTCAAATTTTGTTCAAAAGATTGTGCGTTTAACTTTACGACATCTATATCAATCAATAGCTTGAAATGATAGTCTTAGGTTATAATTTCAAAAGCACATAAATTAATATATAAATCGGACTATTATTAAAGGAGCAATACGTTTTATGAAAAAAAGTATACTTATAACATTAGTACTCATGCTAACTATGATACTCACAGCATGTGCTAATGGCGATTCAAATGGTGATAAGCAACACAGTGAGAGACACGCCCCTTCAAATGTAAAAAAAGTTACAGAAAATGATATCTTTGATACTAACAAAAAGGGAGAAAATATAAGCGAGGCGGAAATGAACAAAGCGATTAAAAAATATCTGGATGTTAATTCAGATATCCTCGACAATAAATATTTATTACAATATAAATTAGATAAACAAACCGGTACAGATACTAAAATTACTGATGCACAAGCAAAAAGATTATCTAATTTATCACACAATGCGGTTAAAAATGACGTACGTTTCAAAAAATTTGTCAAAGACAATCATCTACCTAAAGGTTATAAAGACGATGTTGATCGAATCATAAACTATTTCACAGCGTTAAATACCACTATTAAAGATGCTGATAAACAAATTGAAGAAGTAAACTATCAACCTCAAAATAAGCTAAACGTAGTAGACGTACCCGCAGAAAATGCAGGTAACGTAAATGGTAAAAAACAAGAAAAAATCAAAAAATTCCTTAAAGATAAGGGTATTAAAAGTGATGCAATAGATAAGTAAAATACAGTTTTATGGAACTACTTGAATTTGTGAACATTTTTTGAATAATCATCAAATCCACTTTAAATTGATATCAAAATAAACATGATGCATTACAAAATGATGACATCACCTATTTCCAGCAATATAAAGCCTTTTAAGCGCTTACTTAAGATTATATGATTCATATTGACTTATGTTTGTAAAAAACCTTACACGATTGTAAGGTTTTTTAATATAATATGCCTTTTTTTCTCAGAGAAGTATTTGTTATCCTATGTTATAAGATTGAACATAGTAAACGTAGGAGCACAGCCGAAAACTTTTTTAAGGAGGTCGCACTATGGTAATTACGATTTTACTAGGTGCTATGGCTGCTGTCTTCATAGCTTTTAATCTCTTTGAGAAAAAAGAAACTTATGGCGTAATTTCATATAAATCTATTGCTTTAAGTATTACTTACGTCATACTCGCAGTTATTGTTGGTAGTTTCTTAGACAATATCAACACTGTATTCCAAGGATTTCACGATAGCTTAACAGCAGCAAAAAAATATTAACCTGAACTGAGTAGATAAACAGTTCAGGTTTTTTTAATACATGATTTTATTGATACTATAGCTCAATTTCATAAGGTACACAATTTTCTATTTTCTTATCTATCACAGATATTTTATTTTCATAACCTAAATAAACGAAACAACACCTAATTACAACTTGGTGAGCAATGATTACAACCGTATCTAAAGATGTATCTAGTTCTTGTTTAAAGAATGATTCTACACGTTGTAACACATCTTCATAACTTTCCCCTGCTGGTGCTTTTTGAGTAAAACTGTGTCTAAACGAACTGTTTGGACCGCCGTTAAAATATGTTGCAAATTGAGTATCTTGTTCAATTTCACTCACTTTTCCGCCCTCAAACTTACCTAAAGAACGTTCTCTCAATAATGTCGTCACACTTGCCGGAATATCTTTATCAAAAATTGCATTATAAGTCTGTCTCGTTCTTGTTAAATCAGACATATAGATATGATCAATTTTTAATTTATTAAAATGGTGTTGTAATAATTGTGCGTCTCGAGCGCCTTTTTCAGTTAATGGAACGTCTAATTGACCACAAAAATAATGATTTCCTTCTTTTTTATCATAATTTGATTTTGATTCACCATGGCGAATTAAGTATAACTTCATATGTTTGTACTCCTTTGCATTTTTAAATAAGGTAACATTTTTGTTAGATGAGGTATAACTTCTATAAAACAAGATTTATTTTTGTTACTTTAAATGTGAGGTGATCAAAATGAATGAACAACCTTTAAAATCAGATACACAAGCCGGACGTGTCTTAGCTTCTGTAAGTTATTTTAGTATATTTTTCGCACCAATCATATTACCCATCATCATTTGGATTTTTGCTGACAAACCAGCATCAACACATGCTGCTAAATCGATATTCTATCATATCATCACATATTTAGGGCCAATATTTATTATTATCATTGCAAGTTTAGGTGGTATGCTAATCAATCAACAACATCAAACAATTATGGTTATAACGATTATTTTTGCAGTGATTTTAATTATACTCACGATTTGGTATACGATTAAAAATGTTTATCGTGACATCAAAGTATTAATTTCTGAAAATGCTTATTTTAACCCCTAAGATAAATCGTTTGTTTTTGAATATTAGATAGCCATGAAAATATGCTAAAAAACAGCTTGGGAAGTTTTGACTTCCTCAAGCTGTTTTTAGTTAAATCTAGATTAACTACTTTTGCTAAATAATAAATTAAGCGACAGACCAATTAATACTGCTCCTACCGTATAGTCAAAAATAGCTTTAATCTTTCTGTTTGCAAAAAGTAATTTAATGTATTGAAAAATATATATACAGAAAATAAACCATAATAAAATAACCGTTGTTACAATCGCAGATAACACAGCTATTTGTGTTGTAACACCATCGCCCGCACTTAAAAATTGCGGCAAGATACTTATGTAATAGAGTAATGCTTTTGGATTTAAAATGGTACTAAAGAAACCTTGTCTATATGAGCTTAAATAACTTATTTGTTGTGCTTTCATTTGTGTGGTTGAAAAATTCATACTTTGACGTGCGCTAATAATACTTTTGATACCTAAATATATAAGATAGCAAGCGCCCAGTATTTTAATCACTAAAAACACATAATACATATTAGCCAAAATAAAAATAATACCAAATACCGCTAGTAGAGAGTAAACAACATGGCCTGTCGTTATGCCCAATGCTGCCATTGCGCCATTACCTTTACCAGAAGTGATCGAATTTTTCATCACGACGAAAAAATCAGGTCCTGGAACGATAATAATCATTAATGTAATTGTTATAAATGCGGCTAATCCTTCCATTTTCTGCACCTCCACCTTAATTATGTTATCAAGATGCGCACGGTATCGCAACACACGAAATAAATCTTTTACCATCCGTTTGTTATAAAGTGAAAATAATAGATGAACTAAATTTAAATTTGGATCATTGGTCAATATTTGAAAAGCTTGGAACAGAAAATGAATTGTTGTGATTCAAATCAATTCGTTTTTAGCTTAATAATTTCAAACCAATCGTGCTACCCAATATAACAAGAATACAAATAATCCGTTTAATATCCGTTGATTCTTTATAAAAAACCATACCTAAAACTGCTCCTCCAACAGCACCAATACCGGTCCATACAGCATATGCAGTACTCATCGACAACTGTTGCATAGCAATAGATAATGTTAAAAAACTAATTGCAAAGAATGTTAACATCCAACCGAGCGATTTATATTTGCGACTATGTACATAAGCATTCAAAAATGTGATACCAAGCATTTCAAATACACCTGCACAAATCAATAAAATCCAAGCCATTATGAACGCCCTCCTTCATTTGTTGTTACTAATTTCAGACTAATTACACCTAGCAACAATGTTATGATTAATACTATTTTCCCTGGATTAAATGGTTGACCAAAGAAAATAAAATCAAATAACGTAACGCCGGTTGTACCAAGTCCTACAAAAACTGCATAAGAGGTACCCACTGGCAATACTTTTGATGCTTCAATAAGAAGATAAAAACTTAAAAACATAGCAATAACTGTCAAAATCCATTCAAATACTGATGAAGCATGAGTTAAACCAATCACCCAGCCCACTTCAAAGATGGCTGCAATAACAATTTTCAACCAATTCATATCAAAATCCTCCTTTAAAATTAAAAAAAGCCTGGGAGATAGTTATCTATACTATCTCCCAGGCTTTTATCCTTCCGTGTCACATATAAATATGTGCCTTTCTCTCGGACCGAACCAAAACCATCGTTGTGGAACCCTAGAAAGGTTTATTCAATTATTGAGATCATATCAAATTACACTTAGAACTTCAAGTTCAGATGCTTCATTTTATAATACATTATATTAATTCTTATAAAGAAAGCGTTTTAAATTAATTTTTAGGCCAAAACGCTCTACTTTTTATGTATTTTAATGTATAATAAGGATTACATTATAATAATTATAATGTAATAGCGTCGTTAATGAAACTTATTCTCAATTGAGTACTTCCGTTAGCTAGACCAAAATATTGATAAAAGTGAGGGATTATTATGAAATTGTTAAATTACAAAATGCAAAAAAATGAACTCGTTGCTACTGTATTATCTGACAAGAAACAAGTATTCAAATATACGTTTGATGTAAATACTCCAGAATATGAAATTTTAGATGTACTTGAAGAAATCAACCATTACGTTGACAATGGTCATCATCCACTAGGTTGTTCTTTATTGAAAAACTATTCACATGAGGATGTGAGCCACAATATTTTATAATCTAGATTCTCGACCAAAAAGGTGAGTATAACTGATAGACATTAATCAGTATACTCATCTTTTAATTTTTGATTCGTATAAATAGCCATACTTCTTTTTAATTTTGAAAGCCTAATTTTTGATATAGCCTTTCTACACCATGTGTTGAAATTAAATGTACACACGACACCGACCTAATTGTATAATCATTCTACGAACACTGTCATAAATTGACGCGTTAAAAGCACCGCCTGATAAATATCGAACCGATTCTACGACACTACCATTATATTTTGCTATCACTATATGTGTTCAGCATTCATAACTGCTTTAATCTTATCCTTATTATGCCCAATCCAACCATTTGAGTGAAACATTTTCATAAAGTCTCCTAGTTTATTTGTATCCAATACATAAGTATGATCAATTCTCCTCATATTACATCCTCAAATTATGTTTATCAATCTATTTCATAGCTTTCTATACCCGTACATTACATAATCATTTATAATATATTTAAATAGTTTTTTGATGTCACATCACATATTATGTGTAAAGAATAAGGATGCGTTAATTTTAGTAGTTAACAGGGTAAATATATAGTAAAAGTGTTATTATTTTATCGATAAATGTAAGGAGGGACGCAAAATGTGGATTGTTTCAATATTACTCATTATCGTTGGTATTGTGTTGCTCATCATAAATAACCGCACACCAAAAAGTGAAGGTGTCGGCAAAAAACAAAGTTTAGTAAGCTTTGGCGTTGTTTGTTTAATCATTGGTATTTTCGGATTTATAGGTCAGATTATTAGATCAATCATATAACATATAATATAAAAAAGAGCAGGGTAGAAATCCAATTAAACCAGATTTCTTAACCCTGCTCTTTTTGATTCGACATTTTTTAATAAGTGTTAAAACTATTTGCTTTACATATTAAATAAGTCATTAAATGATTCAACCATTGTAGGATGTGTATAAATATTTTCTTTTAATACTTCATATGATAAGTGTTGGTCAATTGCTAATTTTACTAAGTTAATAATTTCCTCAGATTGTAAGCCGTATAAAGTAACTCCTAATATTTCATTTGTTTCTTTATTAACTACTGCTTTAAACAAACCTCTTGTATCATTGTTTATTTTATGACGCGGAATTGTGTTTACAGGTACTGCATTTTCTAAAATTTGATAACCTTGCGCTTTGGCTTCTTCTGCTGTTAAACCTACACGTGATAATGGCGGATCAATAAATACAGTGTATGGCACAGCACCGCGATTTTCAGTAGTACGTTCGCTATTACCAAATAATTGATCTTTTACAATTCTGAAGTCATCCAATGAAATATACGTGAATTGCATGCCACCTTTAACATCACCTAATGCATAAATATTTGGCACATTCGTTTGTAAGTTTTGGTTTACTTTGATTTCTCCACGTTCGCCAATTTCAACATCCGTATTTTCTAAACCTAAGTCTGTATTAGGTTTACGACCAGTGGCTAGCAATACCGCGTCCGCTTCATAGCTACCTTTCGTTGTGTGTACTGTCGTACCAGATGCATTATCTTCAAAACGCTCTGTATCAGCATTGAATACCAGATTAACACCTTTATTTTCAAGATCTTTTTTAACTTCTGCCACAACATCTTTATCTTCTTTAGGCATAATATCATCATGTTTCTCTAAAACTGTTACTTGTGTATCAAAGTTCGCAAACATAGAAGCAAATTCTAGAGCAATATAACCTCCACCCACAATAACTAAACGCTTAGGTTGCGTTGCCAATTCCATAATGCCAGTAGAATCATATAAATGTTGTGATGTTTCTATACCTTCAATAGATGGAATAATTGGTTGTGCGCCTGTATTAATCACTATATCTTCGGCAGTAATTGTTTCTTGCACCTCACCACTTTCATCTAATAATTCTACTTCATTATTAGACTTAAATGCTGCAGTATAATCTAATACGCTGATATTATCATCATCTGCTAAATTATGATAATTCTTATTGTTTAGCGCATTTACTACATCGTATTTTCTAGAAAAAGCTTGTTCAAATGACCCGTGCGCTAAACCTTCATGTACAAGTGTTTTTGAAGGAATACAACCTATATTAATGCAAGTACCACCATACATTTTTTGAGATTTTTCAACTATAGCTACACTTTTTCCTTGGCCAGACGCAAATTTCGCTAAAGTTTTACCACCTTTACCAAATCCAATAATTAATAAATCATATTTTTTCATAATTGTCCTCCTTAATCGTTTCATTTAAGACATCTTTAATCGTTACATTTTGATAATAATGAATTAATAACTCTTCTTCTTTTTGATGAAATTTAAACATCGTGTTGCCTATTTCTCTTGAAACTTCACAGTCACTGCCTGCATCACCAGTAAATAAGCGCCCTTCCGAACGGTCTTCTTTAAACATCACAAATAACTCAGACAAATTAACATTTGCTGTCATATCATTAGCTTGATATCCTCCAAATTTACCTCTTGAAGTTTCTAAATAATGATGTTGGTTTAACTTACGTGTTACCCTGCGTAATTGAACCGGGTTAATACAAATACGTTCTGCTAATTCATTGCTGCTAAAACGCTCATCATAGTGCTTTAGCAAAAAAGTCAGTAAATGAACTGCTATATTGAATTCTAAATTCATAGAAATCACCTTTTATTTTTAATTGAAACTTTTATAGTTACATTTAAACACATTAAACTATATTGTGCAAAAGTTTTGTTTTGATATTTGCAATGTGTATTAAAAAAGATTGAAAGAGCGTTCAATGTTAAACATTGGCCACACTTTCAATCCTTATTGGACAGTTACATTAATGCACCTCTTATTTTATTGCCATATTCTAAATATGATTTCAGACAACTAAGCATATATACCCAGCCTTCTTTTTGACCTAATAGACGTTCTACATCGTTTTCTTCAATATCTTTTTCTGTAGTAGTTACAATTGTATGGTTATCATCACCATCCAATTCAATAGTCACATGATTATTGCCCCACTTGAAATGAATTGATTCATTTTCAACAATACTTTCTATTAAAATATCGATTTCAGCATTATACTCTTCGTATCGTAAAGTAATCGTTTTACCTTCTTCCTAACGTTTAGAACTAGAAGAAAACCAAAATCCTCCGATATATTCTGGATTGACAAAAGCTTCAAATACTTGATCACTAGATACATTTACTTGCATTTTAGTTACTATATCCAAAATGCCCACAACCTTTCTTTTAAAGTTAAACATTTTATAATCATCTAATAATAAGAACATATAATTATATTGTCTTAAGAGATTCAGCGATTATTAACTGAACAGAAAAAGACTTAACCTTACATGATAAAGAAAACCAGAAATTATTAACATGTGTATCATAAAAACTCGACAAATATACATTTCATTTTCTATCTACTTGCTCTATATTTCATACCCCAAAATGTAAATTTCATTACACTGCTATTAACATAATTGTAAATAACATATAATCTATATAGTATTAATAAATTTGTTATACTTTACTAGTTAGTAAATATTTTTGTTCAGGAGCTAATTATGAAAAATATTCTAAGTACTTACGTATATTATTTAATTATGCTTGTTATTGTTGGCATAATACTGATTAGTCTATATTTTACATATATATGGAACAATAACCAGTCATCAAATCAGGATAAATATCAAAATTTCGCTCAATTAAAATCAGACACAGTGAAACAGCGTGATTGGCAAAGAAATATTAAAAAAACAAACAATAAAGATATACTCATCACTGCCATTCATGGTGGTGGTATTGAACCAGGCACCTCAGAATTAGCTAAAATCATTTCTAAAAAAGGCGACTTTAATTTATATAGTTTTGAAGGATTATTAAAATCAAATAACAAACAATTGCATATTACATCTACCAATTTTGACGATCCTAAATTGAACGAAATGACTAATCGTTCACAAGAATCTATTTCTATACACGGATTTCAAGGCGATAAAGATACCGTTTATATTGGTGGTCAAGATAAAAAAATGGCGCAATCCATAAAAAAAGAATTAGAAAAAGAAGGATTTAATGTAGAAAAAAGTCCAAATAATATTAATGGCCGTTCTTCTAAAAATTTCATTAATGAAAACGACTCAGGTTCAGGTGTTCAACTGGAAATATCTACATCTATTAGAAAATCATTTTTCAAAAAGGACAAGTTAAACAGAAAAACGAGAGAAAATACGAATAAATACCGAGATTCAATTTATGATTTCGCAGAAGCTGTCACTAAAGGGATTCATTCACAAACATAAAATTTTATTTTTTTCAGTTTACTTGTATCAATGGACTTGATTTTTTTAATAATGAGTATAAAATACTGATTATTAAAATACGAAGGACTTTAAAAATGAGACTATTAAACAAGCCGTTATATATGTATTTAATGTTGTTTTCATTAACCACAATCGTTGGAACCTTATTGTTATATTTACCGGTCACAGGTGTAAAACCTTTAAACTTTATAGACGCATTTTTTATTTCTGCCAGTGCCTTCACAGTTACTGGCCTAGCCACTATAGATATATCTAGCCAATTTAATTGGTTAGGCGATACGATTATTTTATTACTTATTCAAATTGGTGGATTAGGAATAGTCACTGTAACACTTTTAACACTTATTCTAATGCATCGAAAAATCAGTTTAAGAAACCGCTATTTGATTATGACAACATGGAACATTGAGACACCTGGTGGCGTCATCAAATTGATTCTACAATTTGTCGTTTATAGTATCTTTACAGAATTCATTGGGGCAATATGTATCGCACTATCATTTATTCCAAAATATGGCATTGGTAAAGGAATATTTTTAAGTGTGTTCACTTCAATTTCTGCTTTTAACAATGCTGGTTTTTCATTATTTAATGACAATATGATGGGCACTGTTAATGACCCTATAATAACTATTATCGTCCCAATCCTTATAATCATGGGTGGCATTGGACCGCTTGTCTTTTTAGATATCGCTACAACTAGGAAGTTAACTAAATTAACCGTACACTCAAAAATTGTATTAACGACATCGGTCATACTGATATTCATTGGTTGGATTGTATTTTACTTTTTAGAATATAACAATTCTATGACACATTTATCATTTTTAGAAAAACTTGGCGCTTCATTCTTTCAGTCTGTTACTACGCGAACTGCTGGTTTTAACAGCGTCGATATCGGTCTAATCACACCACCCACTTCAGTATTATTAATGCTATTAATGTTTATTGGTGGTGCTCCTATCAGCGCTGCAGGTGGTATTAAAGTAACAACTTTAGTCTTAACGTTATTATTTATAAAAAGTACATTAAGAAACGAACAGCACCCTTCTATTTTCAAAAAATCTATAAATGACCATACACTAAAAACTGCTGTGGTCATTACATTTTCTGCCGGAGCATTTGTTATAATCGTCTCATTTATAGTAAGCTATTTAAATTCAGCAATATCTTATACTAAAGTATTATTCGAAGTAATTTCTGCTTTCGGCACTGTTGGACTATCGATGAACTTCACGACATTTTATGATAACCCTACGAAAATAGTTATTGTGCTAACAATGTTAATTGGTAAAATTGGTATACTTACATTTCTCCAATTATTTATTACTGAAAAAAACCAAAAATTTCATTATGCTAAAGAAAATGTGCATCTATAAAGAAATAAAAATAGACCAGAAATTAGCTTTTAATTTCTGGTCTATTACTATTTCACATAAATATTCGTTTCAGTATCGTCTAATCAAATCTTAATAACATTATTTCACTTTTCTTAAAATTGTAGATGTTGTCGCACAAATAATAGTCATTAATACCAAGGTAGTCATAATTACCATATGTGTACCAGATACATCGAATCCTATGCTAAAGTTCCCAGATTGATTATTGATAAAACCGTTAACAAACACAAGCACTAATACACTTATTACACATAAAATACCAATCACATCAAATAAAAATTTAACATATGGATATTTAATACCTTTAGTTAACATCTGTATCACCTCAACTTTTACGAACTTTCTATATAACACATTAACAATTCACTAATTTCGATTACATATAATGTATCACACTATATATAATCATAAAATATTTAGAATTGTTAATCCCATATAAGTCATGATTAAAATATTTCAAAATTGTTGTTATTTTAAGACTCAACTAATCAATCATTAACCAATTGTATACTTTGGGCCAACCTTTTAATTTGTGCGTTGTCTGTTGCATTAATTTCAACCGTTTCTATATCTTGTTCAACTGCATTTTTAGTGACTTGATAAATATCCTCAGGGTTCGAAGATGCGCTTGATTCCCATCTATAAGGTATTTTTTCATAAACATTAATAGTTCCATCCCCATTACTACTATAAGTGATTGAACCACCCACTTTCATTGGCGCTTCTAATTTAACGACATCCTCAGGATACATTGCACTCTTTTCCGCATTTTTATTAACGGGCGTTCCTTTTGGATATTTTTTGACATAAATATTTTTGACATCTTTAACCATACCTAGTTGATGCCAAATACGTGCGTATTCGATTTTTGAAGCACTTAAACCATTTAAATAACTTTTACTATTATCATTATTTTTCATTTTTGAAGCATTATCGTTTTTAGACGTTGGGTCTTTACCCTTGTCATTTTCAGCCGATGAATCTTTATGTAATGATTGATCCGTTTTCACTTCACTTTGTTCTGTAGATTGACGTTCCTCACGTTGATTATTATCTTCATCCTGTTTGTTTGTATCACTGCTTTGTTCAATGTCATTGTTGCTTTCTTCATTGTTCCCGCATGCTGTCAGAATCACTGATAAAAATAATAATGACAGTATTAAACTGAACTTTTTCATTATCTATACCCACCCATAATTTTATATTATTAAAGTAACACGAAATTATGACGTTCACAATTATATTAATAAAAAACAATTTTTGATTTATTAAAAAAACGAGCGCCGTCTAATTAGACGATGCTCGTTCTATGCAACACTTCTATTTTATTTTTAGAATTTGCCCAACTTTTAAACTATTAGAACTCAACTTGTTATCTTTTTTAATTTTATCTACAGTGGTACCTTGATTTTTAGCGATGCTGTATAATGTATCACCTTTTTTAACCGTATATGTCTTAACTAGATATAAGATTTGTCCTTTACTAATATTATCCGACTTTAAATGGTTCCATTTTTTTATGTTTGCCACACTAACTTTACTTCGTTTTGAAATATTATATAGTGTGTCTCCTTCAACCACTTTGTGCGAATCGCCAGTAATGGAATCACTTGGTGTGCTTGGATTTTTCAACTTTAGTACTTGCCCTACAGAAAGCGTGTTGCTCGTTAATTTATTCCATTTCTTAATATTATCTATTGAAACGCCACTTCTTCTCGAAATGCTATACAGCGTATCACCTTTTGATACTTTATATGTGCTGCCAGTAATTGCTCCGTCACTACCTCCACCTGATAGAGATTTATAGTGTTTCTGTACTAAACTGTAAAACTGGTTCATGTTATAACCCCATTGTCCGAAATAGCCAACCGGATCTGAATGATCTGAACCACCCCAATATTGGCTTACCGCATTGTGACTTATAATTGTTCCTGTTCCTTGATTATTGTCAGCAAGCGAAGGTTGTAGCCCATTGGCTTTCAACATTTTTGCAGTTAAATATGCTTGGTTATTAACAGATCTGGCGAACCCATCAAATGTGTTAGATCTTGTTAATTCAATTTGATAAAAATATGGATTGGCATTAGCACCTGCGCCCCAAGCTAAATATTGACTTGGCGCAGTTTGAACAATTTTATCACTACCCGCATACGCATGCACAAACGCACTATTATAATTGTTGTACATGTAATTTACTTCACCATCGATTGTACTGTTCGGATTTGCAGTTTCATGTATTACTACACCAATATATTTACCAGATTTATAATTATACTTTGGTAAGTTATTCATTCTGGAATCTTGTACGATTTTAGCTGGTTTTATATTATTATTTGCTATGTATGTATTTACATCTTGATACGCTCGATTTGCCGAAAAACTTCTCATTTCAGTATTTTGACGTTCACCATCTTTATTATGTAACTTTAAATCTCCTGGTGTTAATGCATTTTTCAATTGCTGTGGACTCATTTTTTGAGCTTTTTCATAATCAATGGCTTTGCTCGTATTTTCTTTGTTTTGTGTATCATTTTTCTTCGTATCTTGCGTGTTTTTATTTTCTTGTGCTGCAATTGCAGTTTGTGACAGTAGCAAGCTCGATACTAATAACAATGAAACACTAAATCTAAACTTCATAACGACATCTCCTTAAATAAAATATTAATACGGTTAATATTAGGTAACCAAAAATTTCACTTACAAAACTTCTTTAATTCATTCTATATTAATATTGAATTAATTACAAAATGAAATATTATTTTATACTTCATATTAATGATGCTTTACCTTTCCAAACCAAAATTAAAATGTCGTCACTCATTTGAGCAACGACATTTTATTAAATATCTGTAAAAACACTAGACAGTATCGCAATCAAAGCCACCACTAACACAAGTACTAAGATGGAATCTATTTTTCTTTGATTACGTTGATTCATAGGTTTTCTGAACTCTTTTAATGCTTTAAAACCTGCGATTAAAACAATAATTAAACAGACTAAATGAAATAACAACGCAAACACAGCCATCACAATCACCCCAAGTCATATTAATAAGATTTTCAAAGCGTATCATTACATAAAAATATAAATCTCTTATGAAAAGGTAATATAATTTATTTATCCATACCCTTTCTATACATTAAACTAACAACCACTTATTTTTCCATTCGAAACTTTGGTTTTGGTTCTATTTCTATAATAAATTATTAACTTATTTTAAAATACCATCGTTTGGCTTTAAACATAATTATTTCAATATCAATTGATAAAAAGCTAAGTCCAACCATCTGCCAAATTTGTAACCGACACTTTTTATATTTCCACAAAATTCAAAGCCATATTTTTCATGTAATTTAATACTAGCGGTATTTGATGCGTCAATACCTGCAATAATCGTCTTATAATTGCTGTTTTTGATATCTTCAATTAATTTAAGTAACAGTTGTGAAGCTATACCTTCATTTCTCGTTTCTGGATCAACATAAATCGAATGTTCTACAGTGTGTTGATACGCTGGCCAATTTCTAAACGAGCCATACGTTGCAAATCCAACAACTTTGCCATCTTTTAAATATACAAAAATGGGTTCGTTTTGCTCTAATTTTTTATGAAACCAAGTTTCTCTTTCTTCAATAGTTACTGGCTCATATGTATAAACTGCAGTCGTATTTAATATTGCATAATTATATATAGTTAAAATCGATTGTAAGTCTGATTGTCGTGCTTGTCTGATCATATCGCTTCACCTCAGGTTCATTGTATATTTAAAGCAAATCTTCAGCAAATCTATGTCATAAAACATAACAAAAACACTCACCATAACCTTTAAGTTATCAAATGAGTGTTTTTCATAAAATGTTTATATATATACACAAAGCACAAAGTGTATTATTTATTAATAAATTGTAATTCATAAAGTTCTTTTTCATCATACGTATTAAATCTATCTAATTTACCATTGAGCATAATTGTTTTTACTTTTCTACTAACGTTATGGTAATAATTAATTCTAATATTTAAATTAGATTCATAACCATTATTTTGAATTGTACTTTGCAATTCATCAAAAACGTCTTTATTAATTGGTAATAAATAACCTTCTTTACTTGGTAATATACTTACATATTTCTTTTGAATTACGTTATCTTCATTAAGAATAATTTCAATCTCAATATCTTTTGCTGCCCCGCCACCTAGATTAAACAATTTTAAATAATCTTGATGTTCAACAGAATCAGAACTTGTATTAATCATTTGTAATTGATTATCTTTGTCTAAAGAAAGTAAAATTTGATTAAATCCGAGCGCAGGAATAAAACTTATTTTCATTTGGTACAGTTGTATTGAAACTGAAACAAAATAAAATAGCGCCATTATAAAAGTTCCGATAGAACCAATAGCTGAAATAATGTTTATCATACTAAACCACCTTTATATTATCATTGAGAGATGGTTGTTGATTATCGTAATATTTTTACAAAAAAGATCATAATTTCTACCCGTTATAATAAAAATTTTTTCTAACTTTTTGTAAGTCGATTTAACTTAATTATTTTTTTCTAAGTAACTTAATGATAAGAGAAACGATAAATATTAGTACAATTGAGCCAATCAATGCTGGGAAAATTGGTACGCCGCCCCATACTGGGCCCCAAGTACCTAGCAATCTACTACCAATCGCAGAACCAACTAGACCTGCAACAATATTACCAATGATACCTCCTGGGATATCTTTACCTACGATAGCGCCTGCAATCCAACCGATTAAGCCACCTACAATGATCATTATTATAAAACTCATATGCATAAACTCCTTTTTATTTGTATATTTTCAAACACATGAATATTACGATAACCAACATGAAAATACAATACCACAATTACTTTATTTACGTAAATAGTAATTAATATTTTTAAATACAAAAAGACCCCTAATAAAAGGGGCCTTATAACGGGAGTTATGAATCTTCTGCATGCCCAAGGGCACACAGAAAACCCATCTCCTCATTTTCGCACACCCGTGGGCATGCAAAACTAATTATAAAACTACGTGACGCTAATGTAAATCTTAAATTTGTATATTTTAACACTTACTTGATTTCATCTTACAATTTTAGTGATAAATTTCATGCATAACCCCTTATAAATTATAAAATATAATCGCTATTATTACGATAAAGAGAATATCAAAAAGGATTATCTTGATATTTTTTTCCATAACGTGCGGTATCGCACCTATGATTAAGCTTAGTATAATAAGTACGCCAGACCCGTTAACAACATAGTCTAGAAATTTCCATTCAAAGATCAAAGCTAGAATCAATGAGGCAAATACTAATATCAAAGCTGCTATGCCTAATGTGTTTGCTATAACTTCTATTTTCTGATATTTTTTCTTATTATTTTCATGATTCATAAAATTCCTCCAAAATGCTATATGAATATTCATTTTAAAATACTTAAGATTAATATTTATGTTTTTTAAATTTCTGTTAGTGGATTATATAGTGTAGAAAATACTTTAGTTAAGGCTTTTAATGGTTATTTTTCTTTGAAATTTCGATACTTTTATAAAGTAAAAAGCCTGCATTTAAAACAGTTATTATTGCAAAAATCACTGTAATAAAACTATTAAGGTGATTAAACGCTCCAAAAGCAAATAATAGTACTAAAATTACATTCATAAAATTAGCAATTATAAAACTCGTATCCATATTATTTTTCAAATTTCTCACTCCTGTTGAACTAATATTTTTAGAAAAATACCTCACTCATATTTACATAAACTTATATATTAATTTAATTTATTAATAATGTGCTGAATTATCCAGATGTCTGTATAATTATTTAATACAATACCTACACTTAGTAATTATCTTCTCTTTCTTTTCTTTTGTCTCTCAATGCTTGAACCATGTAATAGATATTTACTGTAGTCACAATTAAAGCACCAATACCTGCTGTAATAGAATTAATGTAAAATGAATAAACAGCAAATATGAGCGCACCTACAAATATAATAAATGAAACAACTATCTCCATATTATTCCACATATAAATACCCCTTTTTGTTATAATAATATTTCCATGCTAACATACTTTTTATAAAATATATGTTGTATCCATCCAAATCATTCTAGGAGTTGACATAATTTGAATAGATTAATTGTTGATATGGGCTTTTGGTATGAAGGACATACACTTTCTTATCCTTTGATATTTTCAGATTGTACAGTTACATATAGTATTTTGGAATTAAAAGTACTTTTAGAATATTACGAAAAGGATTCATGATGGAAGAATTATACAATTGCATTAATGGATTTCGAGACAAAATACAATAATGCTAGATAGTTAATTACATATTTTTGATTCCAAATGTTAAAAAGCAGAGGATTAATATTTGAGGAGTGGAGAAAATGAATAAGAAAATGGCTATACACCATACAATTAATATCATTTTAATGATAACACTCATTATTTTTAATTATACAAATATTGGTGGATTTACCACTTCATTAATATTAGCAGTATTTTTTATGGCTAATGCAATTTTATTAATACGAGCAAGTACGAAAAAAGTTAAAAAAGATGGCGTTACGATAGATGACTATAACAAGAAGTAATATAACTTTATGAGGAGTGATATGATGAAATTTGGCAAATATAAAATTGATGAGTTTTATCTAATCATGATTGGTAGTTTTTTAATAACATCTATTTTTGTACCATTCATGCTCATTTCAGCTGTGTTAATGGTTATTTTAGGATTAGAAAAAGATGAATAATATAACAAAGGGGTTTTTAGATGGATGAACAAGCAATTCAACACTTTTCTGAATCTTTAAGCGGGCTGATTAATTATATCAACTGGGGTTCTATGCTTTCATTTATAGCAACTCTAATTGTCACTATTAAAAAGCTTTCACCTATGGATTCTTCTGTAGACGTAAAAATCATAAAAAATATCAAGCCTGCGATGTTTCCAATTGCCCTCATCATAATAACAACTATTATGATTGTTGTATTAAACGCATTAGCTGTATCATTTTTTAATGAATTTTCAATAAAACCTTATTTTTATTTATATGTTAATTTAGGAATTTTCGTTATTTGGTTTATAATTTATTTCCTCTTAGGATTTCAATCAAAATTAAGGACCTCTTTGATATCCTATGACATGACTGAATATCAAAAACACCTATATGCTCATAATAAACAAAAAAGAAAAACTGAACTTAAAGTTTTTTCTAGGGTCAGCAATAAAAAGTTGCTTTCAAATTTCAAATTTAATTTTTATAGAAAAATGATTGAAAAACGTTATCCTAAAACAAAACAATACTCGCGTTTAAAAATCACAATCCTTTATAGATATATTATTTTAATTTTTATTTTTTTAGGTAGTCTTATAAATGGTTTTTTAATCTTTATACTTTCACTTGCTGGCAAAGATCCTATGATTATCCTTATCTATGCCTTTATAATACTTATATTATCAATACAATTTTTCTATACATACAATTACAGTATTACTATGAAAAACTATGACCACTTAAAGCACTATAGAGAAAATAATACTGAATCCGACAAGAAAAGATAACATATGGCATGAGCAAATTCACTAATAAGTATAATCAAACTCAATATCGGTTCTATGAGAAGAACAAAGACCCATACACAGACAAATGGGAACGTGTAATCGGTTGTCTAAATAAAATGAAGAACATTCGCATAAAGAATCTCATTGCTCTTAAATGACCGTATAGAGAACAAGTTAGATGATAAGTATATAGATAGGTTATATATTTACCAACACTGCTTGTAATCCTTTTGACTTAAACAAGGTGAACAATATAATTAAGTTAGTTCAATTAGTATGCGTGTCACAACACACACTACGTCATACGCATATATCTACACTTGCTCAATTAGGAATAAACCTAAAAGCTATACAAGATAGAGTTGGTCACAGTGATTATAAAATCACACTAGAAATATACACCCATCTTACAGATCAAGTGGCTAAAGATATGATGAACATATTAGAAAGGATGTATATATAGTGAACACTAAGAACTTTAAATTTACCAATCTTATATTTTACATTATTATAACTTGTCTTATTTTTATCATTTCAACTAACACTCCTCAGTTACTAGACAAAACGAATTTACCTAATGACATACCACAATTATTTAGCGGTTTATTGTTCACATTACTTACCATTAGTTTTATTCTATTTATCTACAAGCAAACAAATAAGAATATCATAACTGATATAGGTTTATTAAAAAAAGCTAATAGACCATTAATTATTACTTTAGTATTACCGATAATCTTATTCATGCTATCAATCCTTTTAGGTTTTGCAACCGGAACATTACATAACTTATCTTTGAGTTCCGATGGCAGTGCTTGGTATGCTTTTCTTTTAAATATTTTAGTAGCTTTTTTATATGAAGCTTTCCCAGAAGAGTTACTAATGCGAGGCGTTATATTTAGCGAGTTACGAAAAAAGCTTTCTTTTTTCTCCACATTATTTTTATTACCTTTTATATTTACAATAATTGGATTTCTAAGTCACTTAATTGGTACACTTATTACCACAGGGAACTTAACATTCCCTCCTTTGGTATTATCAATACAGTTATATATTTTTGGAATAACATTACAATTATACAGAGAATATTCAAACTCGATCTGGCCTAGTGTACTATTCCATTTAATTTGCTTAGAACTAACGAGATACGTTTTCAACCAACAAAATAATCCTATCATAGTATTCAATGAATCTTTTACAGGTAGTATGTTATTAATTGGTTTATTCTTAACTATGTATCTAGGTAGTATTATCACATTATCTATATTACTTATATTTAAAAGAAAAAATAAAAAGTGCCCTTTTCACAAATAAAAATCCACAAAAATAACCCCGTAGGTATATGCCTACGGGGTTTTCAGATACAATATCTATTATTGTTCTTCTTTAACATATGGTAATAATGCCATATGACGAGAACGTTTAATAGCTAATGTCAACATACGTTGATATTTAGCTGAAGTACCTGTTACACGACGTGGTAAAATTTTACCGCGTTCTGAGATAAAACGTTTTAATAATTCTGTATCTTTATAGTCGATGTGTGTAATTCCGTTTGCTGTGAAATAACAAACTTTTTTACGACGACGTCCGCCTCTTCTTGGTCCACCTGCCATGGTAACTGCCTCCTTTTAATAGTTTTTTAATTTTATGCGTTCATTATAATTAGAATGGTAAATCATCATCACTAATATCAATAGGGCCGTTTGCATTTGCAAATGGGTTATCTGATTGATTATTGTTTGATGAATTATTATTATTGTTATTGTTTTGATAAGATGACGTATTTTGTCCGGATTGTTGTCCACCAAAATTCTGGAAATTATTATTTCCTTCTTGAGCATGACGCTGATTTTGGTTTTTAGGTTCAAGGAATTGAACGCTATCGCAGACAACTTCAGTTACAAATATACGACGACCTTCTTGGTTTTCATAGCTACGTGATTGAATGCGACCGTCAACGCCAGCTAGACTACCTTTGAATAAGTAGTTATTTACATTTTCTGCTTGTTTTCTAAAAACAACGCAGTTAATGAAATCAGCTTCGCGTTCCCCTTGCGCATTTGTAAACGTACGATTTACTGCTAGAGTAAAAGTCGCAACACTCACGCCTGAGGGTGTTGTTCTATATTCTGGATCTTTCGTTAAACGACCGACTAAAACAACTCTATTTATCATTTAAACGACCCCCATTTATTATTTTCTTGTCTTATCTTCGTCTTCACGAATTACGATATAACGGATGATATCGTCTGTGATTTTAGCTAAACGTTGGAATTCGTCAGTCGCTTCATTGTCTTCAGTTTGGATACGTACGATGTTGTAGTAACCTTCACTGAAATCATTAATTTCATAAGCTAAACGACGTTTGCCCCAATCTTTAGTTTCTAAAACCTCTGATCCGTGAGAAGCTAAGATACCGTTGAAACGTTCAACGACAGCTTTTTTAGCATCTTCTTCAATGTTCGGGCGAACGATGTACATAACTTCATATGTTCTCATTTTATAATTGCACCTCCTTGTGGTCTATGCGGCTCACCATCATTGTGGTAAGCAAGGAATAATTTTCATTACTCACAATCAAGAATTATAGCACAGAGCTTTACATTTTACAATGATTATCAGACGTTCAAAATGACATTTTTGCATCATGTTTCATATGAAACATTTTATCAACTCAGCATCCACAGCTCGCACATTAATACAAATATTTATATAAAAAATTACATATTATATTCACTTTAAAATGATTATAAATAAATTTAAAAGTCATTCCAGATAAACTTGATAAATCATTTTAATTCTAATAGCATATCATGTACGTTCTTGATTTGTATCATTACAATCATAGGGCGTGTTTACATAACTCAAAATTAATCAAAGGAGATTTATATGACTTCAGTTATTAAAAAAGGATTGCTGTCCATGAGTGTCCTGTTTGCCACTACAATAACATTTAATACTGTACACGCAGCTGAAAATACAGCAAATCAAAAAGGAACAATGGGATATGGCTATCAAAAATATATTGAAAAGCATCCGGAAGAAAAAAATAATGAAACTCAAGAAAGTGCCTTTCGTTCTAACGCCAGTACAACAGCTTCTGGTGAACGTGTCTTAGATATTTCTGAATGGCAAGGTAAGCTTTCAGCGCAACAAGTCAAAGATTTAAAAGCAAATTATGATTTCATTATTATTCGTGCACAATATGGTTCTGAAAAAGTCGATGCGGCATTAGAGCATAACTCAAATTTATTAGATAAATATAACTTAGATTTTGGTGTTTACTCTTATAGTATGTATGAAAACCCTGATGATGCCAGATATGAAGCACAAACCTTGTACAATCGTGCACCTAAAGCCAGTTTTTATATTAATGATTTTGAAGAAAATACTGTGACATCGGGTACCGCTGATGAAAGTACAACTGCATGGTATGACAAAATGCGTAGCCTTGCAGGAGACAAAAAAATCTTATTTTATTCATATGAAAACTTTATGAAAGAACATGCTACAGAATCAGTGGGACAATATGATGGCTATTGGCTCGCTAACTATAACCAAGAACAACCAACGCAAGAACATGTGTTATGGCAATATACAGATAGCTATGCCTCACCTGAATTAAACCAAAATGTCGACGCCAATTATACAGGGCCTGGTGTAGATACATCGTGGTTTACATCTTAAGTTTTTCATTGCAGCATTCGTAATATTATTTTGATAGGTAAAACTTAACACAACCAACGTCATGTCACTTTTATTTATAACCTATATTCGAATCACCGTATATTTTTATGTATTTCATTCATCAAGAATTAAGAAGTATATATAGTTTAAAATTTTAACCTTATGCCAGTTAAATTTAATGAAAACATTTCTATGAACCAAATGAATATTCTAGACTCCCGGCATACTCACTATCCAAATTTCTGAAAAAAGCTTACGCATTACAATATTAAGTAACGCGTAAGCTTTTATTTTATACATTAAATCTAAAGTGAACGATGTCTCCATCTTTCATGATATATTCTTTACCTTCTAATCTTTGTTTCCCAGCTTCTTTAGCACCATTTTCACCATTAAACTCTACATAATCATCATAGCTTGTCACTTCTGCACGTATGAAGCCACGTTCAAAGTCAGTATGAATAATCCCTGCACATTGTGGAGCTGTCATGCCTTTAATGAATGTCCATGCACGTACTTCTTGTACACCCGCTGTAAAGTAAGTTGCCAAACCTAATAAGTCATAAGTTGTGCGAATTAAACGATCTAAACCAGGCTCTTCAATGCCTAAATCTTCTAAGAACATTGCTCTATCATCATCATCCAATGTAGCAATTTCTTCTTCAATCTTAGCACTGATGACAATGACTTCTGAACTTTCTTTACCAGCATATTCACGAATAGCTTGAACTTTTTCATTATCTTCATCGCCAATTTCGTCTTCTCCGACATTAGCAATATATAACATTTCTTTAGATGTTAATAATTGTGCTTGGTTTACGTATTTTTGATCTTCTTCAGTAAATTCTAAACTTCTTACTGGATTACCTTCTTCTAAAGCTTCTTTAATTCTTGATAAAATGCGAACTTCATTAACCGCATCTTTATCTTTTTGTCTTGCCATTTTTTCTAATTTTGGTAGACGTTTTTCAACTGATTCCAAATCCGCCAATACAAGTTCCATATTGATAACTTCAATATCATCAATAGGATTAACACGACCAGAGACATGCGTCACATTATCATCATCGAATGCACGTACGACTTGGCAAATTGCATCAACTTCACGAATATGAGATAGGAATTTATTTCCTAATCCTTCACCTTTTGAAGCCCCTTTAACAATCCCTGCAATATCAGTGAATTCAAAAGTTGTGGGAATTGTTTTCTTTGGTTGTACCATATCTGTCAATACATCTAATCTACTATCTGGAACTTCAACAATCCCAACGTTAGGATCAATCGTTGCGAATGGGTAATTCGCTGCGAGCGCACCCGCTTTAGTAATTGCATTAAAAAGTGTTGACTTCCCTACGTTTGGAAGCCCAACGATACCTGCTGTTAGAGCCATTTATTCATTCTCCTTATTTTCAGTATCTTGATGAGATACTAATATTTTTTTCAGTTTTTTATTAAATGTTTGTCGCGGAATCATAATGCTTCTTTGACAATTTTCACATTTTATTCGGATATCTGCCCCTACACGAATGATTTTAAAACGATTCGTCCCACAGGCGTGTTGCTTTTTCATCTCTACAATGTCATTTAAACCGTAATTTGATGTCATTCTGTCACTCCTCCGAATATTTAAGCATTATTTTGTCGATTAGGATCATATTGTAACATCATCGGCTTAGGTGTTTTAATATCTTTTTGCTTAAACAATTTAAATATTTCTTTTCTTAAAATACGCGCTCCGGAAGCACCTTCGCCCGGAATTGTTTCAGCAGATACACTCAATACAATTTCATCTCGACTGATTGAATTGATACCAATAACTTGCGGTGTAGAGATAAACAAATAATAATTTGTTTGTATAGATTGAAAATGGTCTGTTAAGACATTTTCTACTTGATCAATATCTTCCTCTACTGAAACTGGGATTTCGACAATTGCTTCACCATTAGTCACTGAATAATTTGTAATCTCACCCATACTGCCATTTGGTAATGTCGTTAATTCACCTGTAATGGTATTTATTTTTGTTGATCTTAAACCGATGACTTTAACTGTACCTTCTGCAACAGTTGTACCACCATTATTTATTTTAACATAATCTCCTACATCAAATTGATTTTCGAATATAATGAAGAAACCAGTGATAATATCTTTAACAACTGTTTGTGCACCAAAACCAACAGCTAAACCAACAACCCCAGCACTTGCAATAATACCTTCAACACTAATACCAAACTTGCTTAAAATGGTTGTTAACACTACAAACCATACCACATACGCTACGATATTTTGAACTAATGATATTAATGTTGCTGAACGTTTTTTATTCGCTTTTTTACCTTTATTTTGTATTTTGAAAAATTGTTCTATTCCTTTATTAATAAAACGCAATACTATCCACGCTACTATGATATATATCACAATCATAATAAGATTGGAAATTAGCGTTTGATATGTTTCTGGTTTAGTTAAAGGTTCTATTAAGGAATACATGATACTTTTGATTTGATCCAATAATATTTCCTCCCTTAGTCAAAGACTCTTCTCATTCTATTATAATTATTTAAACTGTTAAACACATCCAACTTCCGACTAAATTTGTCTAACGAATAAACGTATCATTTTGGGTATATATCTACTTTCATTTACATAGAAAGCATGCTACAGCTTGTATGATTATAATCAGAAATTCCCATATTATCATTACCCACTTTATACTATCAATTTTTAATTATAGTTTATATAATTTTTACGTTTAATTAAATTTAAATTATGTAATTTAAAAAAGACAAAAGAAAAAGAACCATAATTTAAAATTATGATTCTCTAATACTCAGTAAGTAATATTACTACAAACATCCCATGAAATAAAGCATTTCCTCAGTTTTTAGTTATCACTTTCATCAATAATTTCTTTATTCTGCTATTTTTTGCTCAAGATTATTGTAAAGTTTAAATATCATGACACGTTCACCTGTTTTAGAACTTAAATCCGTGTGAAATCCTTTGACTGCTTCACCAGTAACTGAAAAAACAATATCATCAAGTGCTTCTATACCGGATTCTACAAGTTTAGATCTAGTACGTTTAATTGTTAATAATCCTTCATGTGTCTCACAAACTTTATATTCAGCTTGTGTCAACACACCTTGTAAACTAACAATAATCATATCACGCAAAATATCAGTTTTTACAGACAGTGAGCCACGACCAAGAAAGTCTTTTTCCCATTGTGTAATTGCTTTACTGATTTCAGACTCATAGGTACCTTTAGTTGTTTTCATGTCGAATGCATCTCCCATAGAATCAAAATTAATTGTCGTATTATTTAATAATGCTAACATTATCATTTTTATATATTTTTCTCCATAGTTATGCGCAATTACCTAGAAAATAATTTGATAAATCATATAAAAATCATTTGCTTATTCTGTCCATTAACAAATCGGAACAGCGCTTTTTAAGTTAATCAACTGACCAGTGTTGCCAATTACCAAATTCATCAATACTTGCCAATTTAACCCATCCATTGTGTACCTTTTGATAAAAATCATGATGTTCATTTAATAGCTGTTTAATATAATCATTTGGCGCGTGCACGACAATGAGTAGTCTAATAGGAGAATGATACATTTTATTGTCTGCCGACATTACAGATTGCCAAGGTAGACCCGTCAACAAATCACTCGCATTACCTTGCATAACACCTATACCTGCCGTAATTGTCTGTGTTGTTTTACTACCGCTACCATAATAATGCGGTGCGACAGTTGAGGCATAATACTGTAAATTAATCCATTGAGCCACGGTAGCTGGGCCACTAATGATATTCGCTAAGAGGCTGCCATCACTATCTTGTTCCCAATCATAATTGTGTAAAAATGCTCGCCCTTTTAAGTCGCTGTTTTTTGTTAAATCACGTGGCCCTATAATAAACGAAGCGTTTCTCGCTAAGCCCCATTCTGGTCTAATCTCACTCCAATCGTTTGATAAACGATGTACTTCTTTAATTGGGTCTTGTTTTAAGATGTGATTATCTGGTAATGCTTTCAATCGTTGTGCATTTGCTCGATAAGTAATATCAGACATTGCAGTTTGAATTTGATTCAAAGCATTTTGCGCAGATTTTGACATAGTTGGTAAGTATATCCAATTTAATTCATCGGTAGATGTTTGGTGCTCTGCTGCCGCAAAGACAGTGTCTTCTGGAATGACAATACCTCTCTCATTTAACGCTGTTCTAACTTCAGCTAAGTTACAAAGCTGTGCTAATACCTTCGCGTTAAATCCGCTCGCTGCGCCACCACACGCACCACAGTCAAGTGAAGAAGCATATGGATTGTTCACACTTTGACTGCCATGCCCACACAATACGATTAATGGCGCAAAATCTAAAGTTAATCCCATTAAGCGCAATGATTGTTGCGCATAATCTACTTTTTCTTCATTTGTAAAACCCACTGGTATACCCTCTTCATGAATATTACGATGATCTAAGGATAACGCTGTGTCATTTGGTTTTTGTAACCAACTATCATAAAACTTTCGTATCAATTGTCCTATTGGTCTCGGTGCGAAACTTCGTGAAAACATTTGAAGTGTTAACCAAGGGCCACTTAATTCTGGCAATAGTAGACTCGGCAAAGCATTTTGTTTCATTTTTTTAAATGTATACGTAATCGATTTTAGTATATGTTGATGCTGACGAAAAGTTGTAGGTTCTTGCTCATGTGTGTATTCTTTAATTTTATGTTGCGGGAGGTTCATCACAGGTAAAGACGGATGACTATGTGATTGACCCAACGCTTCTTTGACAATTGGTAAACCAAAAAATCCTGCAATACCGATTGTTTCAAATGCACCAGCCGCTTCTATTTGACGTCGAAAAGGTTCCGAGCGTACGTCTATACAAAATGCCATTTGTACTTGCGGCTTTTGTCTTTCTTGCTCATTATCTTTATGTGTGTGTGTGGTTACAGTACCTTCCAATTGATGCTCGTATGTTGCTTCCCAAGCCGTTAATAAAATTTGTCTACGACCTTGTTTTTCAAATTGTAATGCAAAATTTATATAAGCGTTTTTTTCAAGTTTAGATAGTTGTTGCCATTGTTCTGTCGTAAACATACCAATAGACATCCAATGCTCTGCAAATTCATCGCGTTCATATGCTATTGGATTCTCTGCTGAATTCACAGGTAAATATGGTTCAACAATGGCCCATTCTATACCCAGACGAATAGCTAAATAAGACAATAACATTTGGTCAGCATTAGACGCTTGTTCATCTTGCCATAGCATCATACCAGCCCATCCAGGTAATGATAGCAAATGATTTTCCAAATATGTTTGATACTGTGCCTCAGCAATACCCAGCTTTTGTAAAACCATATGAATGAGCGATTCAGCTTGATTTGGCAATGTTTTCAAGCGTGAACGTTGTTGCTTGGTCAATGCTGGATCATGTTGTACCAAACGTTGCCATGCAAAGAATAAACCCTTTTCTCTATTAGGCATCGTCCATCCAGATTGCGCATCATCTAAATATAATTTGCACCATTTAATAACGTGATAATCTACAACATCTATCAACCGTCTATCATTTTTATCCGTAATATATGTACTTACTAATGGCACAGTATTAGTTTCATCGTCTAAATTTATTTTTTCATTATGTTGATTGACTTGTCTTTTATTTTCAGAATGACGCGTTACACCTACTATATTAGACAAATCTAACATCGCTCTAGCATAACTTTCAGCAAACTGTCTATCTATCGAGATCACCGATTGATTTAACCATTTTTGTAATTTAAATTCAATCATATCTTTATCAATTTCGTCACGCTGATATGCTTGTTCAAACATATACATTGTAGGATAGATATCTACGTCACGGACATTTGCTAACCATTGTGCCACATCTTTAAATTCATATTGCTCCAAATTTGACCAAGGGTTTCTTGCGGCAAACACAGAAATAGGCGATAAAGGAACGATAACCCTACTCGCTTTAGAAATTATTTGATCGATATCATCTTTGTGCTGATTTTGGTTTGTCATTTCTTTATGCTTTCCCATTTAGTGCCCTCCTTTTGACAAATAAGATTTTAAATAATTAGGATGACGTTCAACCGTTTCAACCTTTGCATCTCCTAAACGAACAATCCACATATACAGAATTGAAAATACGACAGAAGACCGGTGACGTGCTACCCAGGTACTAATCAAACTACCCAACAATAAAATGATTGCTACGGCAATAACGATAAAAGTAGGTGGTTGTACGCTGTGAATTGTCAGAGTATGTAAAGCATCTGAAAAATAATGATGCACCACAAAATAAACTGCACCTACAACGATGAGTATCGTCATACCTATAACACGGCCAAAATTGCCTTCACCAAAAGCTACTAACTGTGTCCATGAGACAGATAAGGACCACGCTAAGATAAGACCGCTCACTAGACGATAACTTTCTTCTGGTGCACTCAACCAAAAGCCTAACCCAATCAGGAACGCTAAAATACGGCCACTGACTATCCATACATATGACATTCTTTCATTTGCACGACTCGGTACACTAAAATGACGCACTGCTGATCCAGAGCGTAAAAATAAAGTCGCTTTGAATAAACCATGTAAAATCAAGTGAATGATTGCAGGAATATATGCACCTAATGCACACTGAATTAACATAAAGCCCATTTGGCCTATCGTAGAACCCACCAATAATCTTTTATAATCCACATGGACTAAACTAATGCCTGCACCTAGTAATACTGAGACACTTGCAAAAATTAATAAAATTACAGATGCAATGTCGCCACTAAAAATGCCTGAAAACCTGGTTAACATAATACCACCAGCATTAACGATACCAGCATGCATAATCGCAGAAACTGGTGTAGGTGCTGCTACAGATTCGATTAACCAACGTTGAAAGGGCCATTGTGCCGCTGGAATCATAACAGCTAGTACAATGAGTAAATTAATACCAAATTGTGCCAAACCGTTAAGCATGGATAGATGTGCTTCATTTAAAGCTACAGAATAATGCCATTCACCGGTAGATAATCCAATCCACAAAACAGCACTTAATAACGCAACCCAACTTAACATGAATAACCTACCTGTTACCTTCGCTGCTTCACGTGTAACTTTCCAGGCGCTTGTTAAACTAATCAAAATCGTAAGTCCTAATAATGTACATCCCCAACTGATCACCATAATTCTCATATCCGCAGTTAACCAAGCAAATGATGCGAAGGTAGTCGTAAAAGTAAATAAAGTGAAGTATTTTTTATAGCTTTTATCACCAGCTAAATAACGAATACAGTAACGTTGGATGATCACACCAATAACGAGGACAAAACCAACCATGGGCCAAGATAATACGTCAGACCGCCATATACCTATCTCTATATTTTTCTGTGACAATATAAGACCTAAGTTAGCCACAATTGCCGGTAATGCTACAAAATAAATATGTATTCGTGCATATTTAGGCGATATTTTTTTTATTAAGAAAAAGAGACTACTTAAAATTGAAATAATTAGAGTTAGAAATAATAATGTTATAAAAATATGCGCGTCAATCACGATTATCACCTTACCTTCTGTACTACGACATTTAAATTTATAATAGTAATAAAACACTTAATTTAAAATTATATTTTCCACGAAAAAAGCCGACAATTAATAATAAATCGATACTGACTTATTATCATTGTCGGCTTCATTACAACGCACATATGATGAGTGTTTTGCTTTGCTACCTATTATATATTCATTTATTTTAAAATATGCTAATTTTATATTTTTTTACGTTAAGACGTACAATTTCTTATTTCCACTACTATTTATTCACTTTTTCAATTTGCCAATACACACTGATTAACAACTTGCTAAAGCTTTAATTATATAGAAAAACATAGAAAAGTATGCCTAAATTTTAAACTTTTAATATTAATAAGATATAACGATTATTCGTGTTTGTCAAGATAGACAGTAGTTAAGCTTTGTTCATTATAACTCTTTATACTTAAATGCTTGTTTAGAAGCAATAAATGAAAGCACCATAACGATTAAGCCAATCAATGCAAAAATACCACCATACCACAGGTTTTTACTAATTTCTTCTATAAGATTACCTGTTCCTGATAATATGGCCATACCTACAAAATAATAAACAAAGAACAAAATGACTACGATAATAGATACAATCATAAATATGACATTTGATTTTTCCGCACCCATTTTAAAAGTAAATGGGAAAATAAGCGAATACAACGCGATAAATCCTGTACCAAGCAACGCTGAATTCACTCCACTAACAATACTACCTGCAACAATTGCATTAATCACAAGTGACACCACCATCCCTGTTAGTGCCAATAAGCTATAAAATGCAAAATGACTACTCACATAAGTGTTTCTGCTATAGGGTAATGTAGAAACAAAATACATCCACTTTGAGTCTTTTTCATTTTTTAAATTATCTGTAGCTGGTGAAACTAAAAATATCATAGGCATGAAACTAGCCATTATTGGATTTGTAAAGGAGAAAAACAAACAAATTGGAATACTTAACAATAAATATATATAAATTGATTTTTGATTTGTAAAATAATAACTCAGTAAGTAACCCTTCATGCTAATTCTCCTCTCATTAATATTTTTGTGGCATCATCAATATTTTTTAATGGCTGTGCTAACTCTATATCTTTATTTTGGTTTACAAGTGCTTTCCCTGTTCCTTTATGTATGCGATAAGCAACAACATTACTGTGATTAACATCAAATTCCCCTTCTTCAAACGAAACAATGCCATAATCATTTAGTAATGTATCTTTATGCTCTTGTAATAAAATACGCCCATTTTTCATAAATACTAATTTATCTGCAAGCGTCTCAATATCCTCCGAAATATGTGATGAAATTAAAATACCGTTACCTTCATCAACAAAATCTTCAAGTATTTCTAATACTTCTTCACGTCCCGAAACATCCATCCCTGCCGTAGCTTCGTCTAAGATTAAAAGTTTACTATCATGAGACAGAGCAATAGATATTGAAATTTTCATACTCATACCACGGGAAAAAGTTTTAATTTGACGTTCTTTCGGTAATTCAAAATTCTCCAACATTTCAAAAAAATGTTGTTCATCCCATGTGCGATAAATATTAGAAAACACTTTACTAATTTGTTTTGCGTTAAGTTTATTAGGCAGTCGAAGATCATCAAATACAACGCCTAGGTGTTCTTTATACGCATAGTCATCGCGAGAAATCTGTGTATCAAAAACCGAATGTCCCCAGCATCTGCAAAGCGATTTCCCACTAATGTATTAATCAACGTAGATTTACCAGAACCGTTTTTTCCAATAAGTCCTACCACTGTATTGGGTTCAATTGTTAGATTAATTTGATTTAAATTAAAATCTGAATCAACGTAAGTTTTGTTTAAATTTTGTACATTGAGCAAATACTCCATGATAACCCCCTATATTTCATTTTTTGATAAAATCTTAACCTTTTACATTAAATCACTTTCTAAATTAACATAATACACCTCGTAATAATACACAATACATTTTTCAAAAATATTTATTTTTATTATTTTTAATTAAATGTATATCTAAATACTTAATAACTAAAAGCCATTAACTGTTAATTGTATTTAAAATGACTACATCATTCCACCCAACAAAGATAATTAGAGTTCAATGGGATAAAAGGCTGAGACAATTCTTTTGTCCCAGCCTGTTGCATGTCATATTTATACATGAGCTATAATGTTTACGCTTTTCTAGCCAACTTGAATAGCATGAAATGACGAAACTATTTTATATAAGATAATGTCTCTTTTTACATCTTTTTAAAATATTACTTAATAATATCAATGAGTTCTTTCTTAGCTGCTGAACGTGCTGGAATCCAACCAAATACGATACCAATTAATGTAGAAACACCTACAGCAATGAGTACTGAGCTTAGACTAACCGCACTCTTAATATAGTCTGGTGTTACTGCATCTACCAGGCTTGCGACAAGTATACCTATGATTAGACCAATGATACCGCCAATTACACATAGTACAACACTTTCTACCAAGAACTGGATTTCAATATCGCGCGCTTTCGCACCAAATGCACGACGAATTGCAATTTCTTCTGTACGCTCTGTTACTGAAATATACATCACATTCATAACACCGATTCCGGCGATAAATAATGAAATACCTGCAACAGCAGCCACAAAGTAAGTAATGCCATCAAATACTTTATTAATATTTTTCATAAATTCTTCCATATCTGTGTAACTATAGTTACCATCGCCTGCGCCTGAACCTTTTTTATTCAATTCTTTAGCGACTTTGTCTGCGACTTCTTTCTTGTCAGCACCATCTGCTAATGATAATTGGAGTGATGGAAAATCTTGCGTTAATTGTCCCATATATCTATCAAATGTATTTGCAGGCATATTAACAGCTGATGGGTTCATAGCGTCGTTTGCTATGCCTACAACTTCAAATCCTTGATCATCAATATATAATGTTTTACCTATCGCATCATTATTGAATACATCTTTGGCAATTTTGTCATCGACTGTAACGACTTTTTTGTTCAGTTCATTATCGTCTTCATTAAAGCCTTTGCCTTTTTCTGGGCTAGTCATTTCTTTTTTCTTTAAAATGCTGACGTCGCCTTTTTTCTGGGCATTCGTCATTTTTGCAGAATAACCTTGATCGTCACTTTCTTTGATTTTTGCATCTGTAACACCATTTACTTGTTTAGCAATATCCAAATCTTGCTGGCTAAAAGGATTATCTTTCGCACCTTCACCACTACTCGTCATATAATTAACCGTAGCAGAATCTTTGCCTGCACCTGTATCTTCAAATTGTTCTGATGCCGTTTGTTTAAACCCATTACCTAGAGACATAATCGTAATGACTGCAGCAATACCAATGATGATACCAATCATAGTAAAAATATTACGACGCTTATTCTTTAAAATGGATTTGAATGAAATGGCGATGATATTTGATAAATTCTTCATTCAACCACCTCTTCTCTTTGGACACGACCATCTAGTATATGAATAATGCGATCTGCTTTATCTGCTACTTTGCGATCATGTGTTACGAGAATCATCGTTGTGCGATGTTCTTTATTTAATTTCATAAATAAATTAATAATATCTTCAGACGTTTTAGAATCAAGTGCCCCTGTAGGTTCGTCAGCAATGATAAATTTCGGGTTATTGATGATAGCACGTGCAATGGCTACACGCTGTTGTTGCCCTCCTGATAATTTATTAGGTACTAAATTTTCTTTATCATATAGCCCAACATCATGTAATGTATTGATTACTTTTTCTTTACGTGCTTGTGACCCTAATCCTGCATAAACTAACGGAATGCTCACATTTTCCAATATCGTATTGTTTTGAATTAATTTGAAGTTCTGGAAAACGAATCCTACTGTTTTATTTCTAATTTCTGCCAGTTCATTATCCGAACTTTTTTTATAATTCTCTTTATTAAACAAATAAGCACCTTCATAGCCTCTGTCAATAAACCCTAATATGTTAATGAGTGTACTTTTACCAGAACCCGAAGGCCCCATAATTGCTATGAATTCTCCTTCTTTAATGTTGATATTGATGTCTTTTAAAATGTGATTTTCTTCATCGCCGTTTTTGAAATGTCTATTGATATCTACAAGTTCTATCATGATGACACCTCAACTTTGTCTCCATCATTCATAGATTTTTTAGGGTTTTTAATTAATTTGTCACCTTTTTTCAGACCCTCTTTTACAAAAATTTCACCGTTTACTTTATCAATTTTAATATCACGTTTTTCAACTTTATTGTCTTTACCTAATACAAAAACATTATTATCTTTAGTTAATACTGATTTTGGTAATTTAATGGCATCTAATGGCACTTCAACTTCCATGGAATAACCTGCACGTACAGGGATATCAATATCACTAATTACGATTGTATATTTCGATGAATCTGAGTCACTTCCACTGCTTGGGTCAGAAACTGGATTAGAAGCTTGAGCACCGCCGTCTTCCTCACTACCTGAACCAGCTGCTGCTCCGCCTCCAGATTTACTTAAACTCTCTTCGTAACTTTTTGGCAACTCTGAAATTTTCTTGATTTCGCCTTTACCTTTTTTACCAGTACTTGTTACTTTAACGTCTACTTTGTCGCCTTCTTTAATCTTCCCTAAATCAAATTCAGTTACAGTTGCTTTAATTTGTGGTTCATCTGCAACAAGTTGTAAAATAGGCTCTCCGTCAGAAACGTTTTCTTTATTTTGAATATCAATTTTACCGTCAAAAGCAGCGTAAATACTATCGTTCATTTGACGATCATATTGGTTAAGTTGTTGTTGTGCTTCCGCTCTCTCATTTTCATCTTTTGCATTGTCCACTTTATCAACTAATTGTTGGCGTTTATTATTATTAATTTCATAATTGATGAGTGGGTCACCTTGTTTAACTGATTGACCATCATCAACTTGAGTACTTACATACGTTCCCAATTGACTGTTGTTATTATATGTTTTAACTGATTTAGGTGAAGCTTTACCTTCTAAATTGAGTGGACTTTCTTTCTCCACTTTATATGTATCATAACCATCCTTTTTGTCTGAGCTACTATTTGCTTGCTTTAAAATTAATGCAATTGCAATTAATACGATAACGACAATAACACCGATAATCCACATCCACTTTTTCTTCAATGCTAAAACACTCCTTTAAATTATTATTCATTTTAGATACTATCATAATCACACAACAAAAAATATAATGCATAACATTATTTTATATACAATATTTTTCAGTGAATATATACCTAACAATATTGTAATATTGGCAATAGTAATCAAAAAGATTTTATTTTTTTAATTTTATTTAAAGTTTTTCTTAAAAGTGTTTTAAAATATTGTAGGTAATGTTATGCTTTGGAAAATAATATATATAGGGGGCAAGGGATTCATGGAAAATTCTAACTTACCATTCGCACAACATTTTTCAAAATTACGTGAACAACCTAAATGGGGACTCAAACTAATCATTGCAATCGTAGTCATTGCACTCTCAACTGCAGTAGGTGCTATGTCAATTGATTACAATGAAATTTATCAAGATGCAGGTGCAAGTGCTCAAGATATGGGCAATATGCAAATGATTGGTTTAATTGGTGGCATCGTCGCTGGTTTAATTGGTGGTATATTTGGTATTGGTATTACATTTTTAATCTTTTTAGTTATTTCTAAGATAATGAAATCTGATGCAACTGCAAAACCTATCTTTTCTGCAACATTAAGTTTTACTATAATTACTGGCATCGTAGGTTTAATTATTTTATTAATTCAATGGATTGCTGGTTTATCGCCTACAGATTATAATATTGCAAGCTTAAATGTCTTTGATAAAGGCAACCAAATGTTAGGCACACTTAACTTACAAACACTCATCAGCGCATATGTATTTGGCATCATGCTCTTTGCAACGAATCGCTTGTCTAAAAAAGCTTCAATTATTTGGGCAATTGTATACATCGTTGTATCAATTGGATTTGCCTTAATCGGAGCAAGTTTCCAATAATAAATATATTTACTAAAAACATGGAACGGTAGCGTTCCATGTTTTTATTTTGATATAACATTACTCACACACAAAACAAGCGCCCATCATACTGACAATAATAATGATGGGCGCTTTCTTTCTAATGAATCAACATTGATTTATAAATATTTTTCTTTTTCCGCTTCTCTTAATTCAATGCGTCTAATCTTACCTGAATTTGTTTTAGGTAAATCTTCTACAAATTCAATCGCTCTTGGATATTTATAAGGTGCTACGTCTTGTTTAACAAAATTTTGTAATTCTTTAACAATAGTTTCATCACCTGTAACATCATCTTGCAAGATGACAAACGCTTTGACGATATTCCCTCTAATTTCATGTGGACTCGCTACGACTGCACATTCTTTTACATATGGGTGTTTCGTCAGTGAATCTTCTACTTCAAATGGTCCTATGGTATAGCCAGAACTTATGATGATATCATCTCTTCTACCTTCAAACCAAAAGTAACCATCTTCATCCATTTTTGCTAAATCTCCAGTAATAAAGTATTCTCCAACTTGTGGGTCCGCAGTACGTGCTTCATCTTTATAATAGCCTTTAAATAATGCAGGTAAGTCTAACGGCACTGCAATATTCCCTACTTCATTGGGTTGTGCAGGATTACCATCTTCATCGATTACTGTAACATAACTACCTGGAATAGCTTTACCCATTGACCCAGGACGTCCTTTTGTATCCTTTAAGAAACCGATTAACAACGTACTCTCTGTCTGACCATAGCCATCTCTAACAGTTAAGTTAAAGTTTTGTTGGAATTTATTAACAACTTCTTTATTTAATGGTTCTCCAGCAGATACAGCACTATGTAAATGTGACAAATTATATTTTGTTAAATCAGGAGATTTTGCCATTAAACGATATTCTGTTGGTGTACAGCAAAGCACATTGATTTGATACGTTTCTAATAATTCAAGATATTTCTCAGCATTAAATTTACCATTATAAACAAATGCCGTTGCGCCTGAACCCATAATTGATAAAAATGGACTCCATACCCATTTTTGCCAGCCCGGTGCTGCTGTTGCCCATACGATATCATCTTCAGTTATACTTAACCAATGCTTGGGAGCCATCTGTAAATGCGCATATCCCCAACCATGAGAGTGGACAACTGCTTTTGGATTGCCTGTTGTGCCTGAAGTATACGATAATAAAGCGATATCTTCTCTTGAAGTTGCTTCTGTATCAAGCTCATCTGAGGCATCAGTTTGCGCGTCTTCAACGTTAATCCAATTATCTTCCTTGCTGCCAACTATAAATTTAAGTAATGAGTCATATTCTTTAACACCTTTGAACTCTTCGATGCTATCACCTGTGGCTACAACTGCCTTAATTTCACCATGTGTTATACGATATTGTAAGTCTTTAGTACGCAACATTTCAGAACTAGGCACAATAATAATACCTAATTTCCATGCGGCTAAATATATTTCATATGTCTCAATCGCACGTGGCATCATGATTAATAACTTATCACCTTTTTTTAGGCCATATTTTAAAAACATATGACCAACTTTGTTTGCATTTTTTATCAATTGGTTATACGTTATATCCCGTTTTTCACCAGTTTGATCATTAAAAATAATCGCTTTTTTTGACGGATTATTTGCATATTTTTCAATTTCGCTAACGATGTTATATGTTTCTGGAGCAATTAAATCTGCTTTATTCATTGGTTACTCTCCTTATTTCGGTGATTAATTTTACAATATACAGAACAATATCAAGTTGTATTTTGATTATTCAGAAAATAGCACTGCGTTCACATTCGTTTTTGTTATGAACTACATATTAACACATACTTGATTAGTTCATATATTCATATCATTTTTTCATTATAACAAATGATACTTTAATATACTTGGTACAAGCATTTTTATATTGTGTTTTATCTTTAGTATCCGTGGAATAAAATTTATAGTAAATAATATATGAGGTGGTATTCATAATATGAATTTCAAGGATTGGGAAAATGAAAAAGATACGCTACATTTATTATCACAGATTCTAGGTAAATATAAATTAGAAGCAAGTCATCAAGAACCTCAATGGTCACACGTGACGCTAAATATAGATGTCCAAGGCTTTTCAACTGGTATGTTAAGCTATGGAACACATACATTTGCATTAAACGTTAACCTGATGCAACACCATATTGAAATCGTCATTGACCAACATGTACATGATATTGCCTTAAAAAATGGAAGAACTATACAATATTATTATAATGAAATTGAAAAACTGTTAAATCAATCAGATATTCATTTAAAAGTTAACACTTTGCCACAAGAAGTACCAAATCCGATACCGTTTGAAAATGACGTAGAACATCATCATTACGATGATAAAATTGCATCAGAGGCATTAGCATTGATGAAATTTGCTTACCATGCTGAGGCAAATTTCATTAATGGCTTAAGAGTAAGAAAATCTAAACCTGGCCTATTTTGGGGAACATTTGATATTTCTTGTATTATCGTCAAAGATAAATCAGCACCATTTGAAAATGATAGCATGGTCATTGAACGTGCGGCTTTTGATGAAGAAATGATTGAATTTGGCTTTTGGTTTGGTGATGACCAGTTTGAAGGTCCGACTTTCTTTGTTTTACCGTATCCTTTTGCAGATCAACCTTTTGATACTGACCATCAATTTCCTAAAGATTGCTATTTTGATCAACAATTAATGGAATATCTAATCGAATATAAACAACATCATGATATCGATACAATAACTCAATTTTTCAAAGCGTCTTATTTAAAATTCGCGGATTTTCTAAATTGGGATAACGTCGATTATGCTTTTTCTCCTCTAAAAATGAGACCAAACCATTTAAATAATACACCTTAATTTAAAATCTATGAATTCAGCTACTTTTAATTAAATCGAGGGTATGAGACACCTATCATGTCTCACCCTCATTTATATTTTCATACAACTTTTTGATGCATAACAAAACTAAATTGCTATATACCCAACATAAGAAATCCCTTTCATGACAATATTCCAAACTTCTCACAGATAAATTTTAAAAAATAAGTTCAACTTTTAGATTTACAACGTTTCAAGTGCTATAATATTTAGATGTGTAATTTGTTAAGAAAGAAGTGAGTACATTGACAGAAACTGGAAATTTCCATGTTGAAAAGAGAATACCTCTGTTTATCGTTCTATTATCAGGGGCTTTTATAACTATTTTAAACCAAACTTTACTTGGAACAGCATTACCACCAATAATGAAAGATCTCCAAGTGTCAGAAAGTACAGTACAATGGTTACAATCTATATTTATGTTAGTAAACGGGATTATGATTCCTGTAACTGCATTTTTAATTGAACGCTTTACATCGAGGCAGTTATTCTTAACTGCAATGAGTATTTTTGCAGTAGGTACGTTGCTTTGTGCAGTCGGTATTGATTTTTCAATGCTATTAATCGGACGTGTCTTACAAGCAGCAGGCGCAGGTATAATGATGCCGTTAATGCAAACAATACTATTTTTAACTTTCCCTAAAGAAAAACGCGGTACTGCAATGGGTCTGTTTGGACTTGTTATCGCATTTGCTCCAGCTATCGGACCTACTTTATCAGGTATATTAGTCGAACACCTATCATGGAGAAGTGTCTTCTATGTTGTATTCCCTATCGCGATTATTATCATTATTGCTTCTATATTCCTATTGAAGAACGTTACAGAAACAACACATCCAAAATTAGATATTGCTTCAGTTATCTTATCTACATTAGGATTTGGTGGCTTACTATATAGTTTCAGTTCTGTTGGTGAAGCAGGTTGGACTAGCGTACAATTTATTGCACCGCTTGTTGTTGGTATCGTTTCACTCGTTATATTTATCCGTCGTCAATTAAACTTAAAAGAACCTATGCTTGAGTTTAGAGTATTTAGTTACGGTATTTATACGTTAGGTACGGTACTAAGTATGTTTGTATTTGGTGTACTTATTGCAACAAATATTATCTTGCCACTTTATATGCAAAACATGCTACAATACTCAGCCTTAAAATCTGGTTTAGTCTTATTACCAGGTGCAATTATTATGGGTATGATGAACCCAATAACTGGTTATTTATTCGATAAATTCGGTGGTAAATGGCTCGCTCGAATTGGCTTATTCGTACTAGTCGTTTCGACATTACCATTTACAATGTTAACAGAGCATACAACATTTACGTATCTCGCTACTTCTAATGCATTGAGAATGGTTTCAATCGCCATGGTTATGATGCCTATGACGACATTAGCAATTAACCAACTGCCAAATGATTTAATCGCACATGGTACTGCCATGAACAATACATTTAGACAAATGGCAGGTGCTATTGGTACTGCAGTCTTTATTACTATAATGTCAGTTTCAGCAATACCTCAAGACGGTATTACTGGTATAATTCATGGTGTTAACGTAACGTTTATCATTGCTACAGTTATCTCAGCAATTGGATTACTATTATCATTTAGACTTTCAGACGACAGTAAACCAAAACGTCGCACCTTATAAACACGTATAAATAACAATACAATGTCTAGAACATCAATATTGTTGATTAAAAAAACGTCAATTTCTATATAATATAGAAATTGACGTTTTTTGTTTACGCTTAAGCGCATCATTGTTCAAAGCATTTATATCAACTTTATCTTCATTCAACTCAATGTTCAGAGCATTCAAAACATGAACTACATAGGCATTTTGTTTACTTAAAATCCTGAAGCGATATAGTTCATCTAAATATTTTACAATAACCCTCTAACTCTTACATCAGTGACGATTAAATAAACTTTGCCGTCATCCATATCACTTTTAAAAGTAGCGATTTCACTTTCATCTACACCTAAATCAATCAACTTTCTTTTCAAAGCTTCTCTCTCAGAATCATTTTCTTTTTTAATATCTATACCTAAAATATTCGTATCTTCTACAATTTTTTCTGTTCGAGATTTATCTAAGGATAATACGTAAATGTCCTGATTACCTATACCTTTATCTTGTAATGCAGTAACATCCACTTCTAACTCACTATCATTCTTATAAGCTTTAACTACTGGTTTCATAAGAAAGTCCTCCTCTTAAAATATCCGTCATCATTTTTCATGGATACACATTAACCATTACGCTTTAGACTGAATCATTAAATGATCGAAGCGTTCCTTTGTCATATAAAAATACGTATTTTCTAAAATTTTATCAAATAAGTCTTCTCTTTCATCGTCTTCAGCTAAGCTAAAGTTAGTTTCAACATCTTCCTGATCTGCTTCGTCGACAAAAATAACCTGTTCACTTTTTACATCTATCGTCTTACGATTATAAATGAGCTCTAAATGATTATGTTTACGGTGAATTCCTTCAATGTTGTCAATTTTATATGCGCTCTGAATAAAATCTATCACTCGCTTCTCTCTATAACGTTTATGCTTTTGAGCTTTAAAATCTTTAGCAAAACTTTGTTTCACTAGTAAATAAATAATAATGATTACAGCTAGAATTAAAAGAAAAATTAACGTACTCATCTAATTGTCCCCCTTATCAAAAACACCTTAGTTGTGTTATTACGATATTATGCATAATTTTCCCATTCTGTATATTCTTAAACATGACAAATGCTTTTATCACAACCATCAAAGCTTTTCAATTTATAAGCATTTAAAGACAAAAAATGCTAAAAAACATAAAACCCCTCAGCAGTTTGGCTACTGGAGGGGTTTCATACTTCCACTTATTGTTGATGATAACGAATTTGCAATTTTTTAATTTTAGATGACACTGCTTCAAAAGGTCCTTCAACATGAGCATCTCTAATTACACTTTCAATAGGTAAATTTTTAAAAGGGGCAGGCGCAACATTGATGGCTTCCAACCATTGACTCAATTGTTTTGAGGAACTCGCATATACAATTTTATCTAAACCAACGAGTGCGTGTGCAGTTGCGCACATTGGACAATGTTCTCCGGAAGTAAAAACAATAGTATGCTTTCTTTCGTCAGGAGTAAGATGGGTCGCTGCCCATTTTGCGATAGCAATTTCTGGGTGTTCAGTCGCATCACCACTACTGATTCTATTATAATCTTCAAATAAAACATTACCCTCAATATCCACTAAAAGTGAGCCAAAAGGTTCATTCCCATAATTTAATGCTTCCTCAGCAAGTTCGACTGTCCTGTTTAAATATTTTTCATAATTCAATCAAATGACTCCCTTCATCATTCCATGTATGAATCAATAAATAATTTATAGATTAGCATTTAGCTTAACAAATCATTCGATTTTATCTAGTTTTTCGCTTGCATGATTATTGTAATTAAGTGATTGAATCATAACTGAAATCACTAATAAACTTCCCATAGTATCAGTAAAATAATGCGCGCCCACATAAATACGGGATACTATAATTGAAGCCACTAAAATAATGGCTATACAATATAATGTTTTATTCCTTTTTATTAATAAAATTAGGCTCACTAATATACATACACTTAAAACATGCATGCTGGGAAAACTATATCCGTCAAAATGTTCGGATGGTCTCGACCGTTGAATGACATATTTCATAAAAGTACCTATTAAAAATACTGAAAAGCACCAAAAGCCATACCACAAAAACTTAAATTTATGATAGAAAAACAAAACAGCCAAAACACATAATGTTAAAATCAAACAAATTTTAGGGTCAAAAATAGTTGAAACAAAATATAGATATTGTTTTATAACATCTATATTTAAATATGTATGTAACATGTTATAGATCCCTTGATCTATAGGTTTTGCTATACCTATTGCAATACCAATCAAAATAGCAATAAGCAAAATAACTGGTAGTGTAATTTTTAAAATACGGGTCATTTTAAAGTTTCCTTTCTGTCGTTGTTAATTCTTCTAGCCACTGCTAAAAGTGCGCCAAAAGCTATACTGATACTCAACATAGAAGAACCACCATAACTCAACAAGGGCAAAGTCACACCAGTTAATGGAACAATACTAGATACACCAGCTAAATTAATGAAAACTTGCATAAATATGTAACTGACTACACCAACACAAATCAATTTATAAAATTGATTGTTCGTTTTATTCGCATAAATAAGTCCTTTTATTAAGATATAACCATAAATTATGAGCGTAAATAGCACACCTAGTAGCCCCAATTCTTCTGAAATAACGGTAAATATAAAATCAGTGTGCGGTTCTGGTAAATAACCTAACTTTGCTAGACCATTTCCTAAACCTTTACCAGTCAGGCCACCATTACCAATCGAGGTTAACGCGCTCGTTAACTGATAACCATCAATTTTTGTACATGCGTGTTTTTAAAAAGTTTATATTTATGCATAATGCAATAAATATAATCACTAAAATACCCACAATCAAAAAGATAAATTGTTTTTTCATAAAATAATTACTTTCAATTGGAACGCCACCAGTTAATGCACCCTTAGATGCTGATACCATACTCGCACTATATATCATGATGACACCTAAAACACCTAATATAATAAAACTAATTAGCATCCCGTAATCTAGACCTTTTAACCGCCGCCTAATTACTCTCATATTTTTCTTCATCTCTGCACCTCGTTATAAACGTCCACCACCTAGTAAACCAAATATAACAGCCATACTCAATCAGACTTTAGGCTTACCTAATTTAATATACTATTAGTATATTATGTAATTTTATTTAAATATTTTATCCATACATAAATTGAACAAATATACTTTTTTAAAATAACCATTGATTATCTATAATTTTAAATATTACAAGACAACTTGACGTCATTTAATTGAAAAAAATTTGCCTACTATGCTAAAATCAATTAAAGACTTTACAAATCTATAATAACTCTAAAAATACAAAAAGAAAATCTATTCTAAAGGATGATGAGCTTGAATCAATCTCAATTTAATCAAATAGCACAAAATTATGATAATGACGAAAGAATTAAGTTAGCTAAAACAATCTCTTCCGAATTAAATTTACTGTTTAAAAAAACTACGTATGATTCGTTATTAGATTACGGTGGTGGCACTGGGCTTGTCGCATTCGATATCGCACATCATTTCAATCACATTACTATTTTAGATGCATCACCTAAAATGGCTGAAATATGTAATGCCAAAATTAAATCATTAAATAAAACAAACATTAAAGCCATTGAAGGCGATTTACTAGATCCAAACAAAACAAAACTTCACCAATCATATGACGTGATATTACTCTCACTTGTACTACTTCATAGCGGAAATTACATGGCGTTACTGCAACAATTAGCTACTCAATTAAATCGTAATGGCATACTAATCATAGTAGACTTCGATAAAAATGAAAATGTTAATCACCCGAATATATATAATGGATTCGAACAAAAAGATATCCACAAAGCATTACGTAAAATAGGACTTTCAAATATAAATAGCCATACTTTTTATCAAGGCAAAAATATATTTATGAACAAAGATGCCAGTCTATTTTTAGCATCTGGGCAGTTAACCTAATCTCTCTGAAATGTATGATTATACAAAATATAATGTATATTATTTGTATAGTTATTCAAAAACAAAAGTTACTTTTTTAAATAACTTAACAACAAAAAAACTACTGTTTTCTAACACTTTACGTGTGAAACAGTAGCTTTTTTGATTAAGTATATGTTTATTTAAAAACATGTTTATTAACCAAAGAATCCAGCGATGAAGTCTGCACCTTTAGCTACTACATCTGCAATGCTAGTTCCCATATTTACCCAGTCGTGATCTAAACCTGATTTTACTGCATTTGAAATTGCTTCTACGATACCTGACATAATGTAAGCACTCCTTTAAATTGATTTAATTAGTTATTTGAAAATTACGCGAAAGTGTCAACTAAAGTTTTGATTAATTTAATGATACCACCGATAATATCTGCAATCATCATGTCAATACACCCCTTTACTTGTTTGTGTAATTACATTGTATGCTAATTAATAATTTAAATGTTAAATTTTTCTCAATTCGTATAGTTAAGTTCCTAACTGTCTTAAATTAATAAAAAAAGTACAGTTAGGCAAAATACATACGTATATCGATATCACTTTTAGAGATATCAACCATCTCATTTTGTAATTTTACACTAAGACTAGTTGCTATTAGACTTGAAATAAATACTTGGCAAATATTAAATTTGTTTCAACTAAGGAGAGATGGAAATGAGAAAACATTACGATGTCATCGTTGTCGGTGCCGGTTCTATGGGTATGTCAGCTGGATACTATTTGGCAAAAAGTGGATGGGATACTTTAATGATAGATGCTTTTGACCCACCACATGAAAATGGTAGTCATAGTGGTGACACAAGATTAATAAGGCATGCTTGTGGAGAAGGTTTAGCGTATGTACCTATTGCTTTGAGAGCACAAGAACTTTGGAATGAACTTCAAAAACAAACAAATGAACGGATATTTTTAAATACTGGTGTCATTACTTTTGGCCCAAGCGATTCATTGTTTGTACAAACCGCAATCAATGGCGCTCAACAATATAATCTAAATACTGAAACTTTATCAGCTAAACAAATTAACGACACTTGGCCAGGTATTACAATACCTGATGACCAAATTGGTTGTTATGAACCTGAGGCCGGAGTGCTATTTTCTCAAAACTGTATCCGCGCATTTAAACGACTTGCTTTAAATCATGGTGCTGAATTAAAAACCAATGCGCCAGTCATGAATATTGATATTTTTAATGACTCAGTCGAAGTTCAAACCAATTCCGAAACATTCACCGCAAATAAATTAATTATCACTGGTGGTGCTTGGAATAAAAAAATTTTAGATGATTTAGATTTAAAACTTCAACTCCAACCTTCTAGACAAACGATTGCGTGGTTTGATTCCAACGATATTTTGTATAAGTCAGATGGGTTTCCGGGCTTTTTTGCCGACGTCCCAAGTGGTGTATATTATGGATTCCCTTCTATTGATGGCACTGGTTTAAAAATTGGACGTTACGATAATGGAGACCCTATCAACCCAACTTATTACAATAAATCATTTGGGTCTTATGAAAAAGACGAAAACGATATTAGTGGTTTTTTGAACCAATACATGCAACAAGCGAACGGAAATATTAATGTTGGTAAAACGTGTATGTTTACAAATACATTAGACGAGCACTTTGTGATAGACAAACATCCCGAACATCAACATATTGTCGTTGCTGCTGGTTTTTCAGGACATGGCTATAAATTTTCAAGTGCAGTCGGAGAAATATTATATGAATTAACCACTAAAGGTAAATCCAAACAGGATATATCACTGTTTAAAATAACACGTCCAAGTTTACAACCTGAAAATAAAGACAAAGTTTTTAATAAAGCTAGGGGGGGTTGAACATGACACAATCAAATTTAGAATTCTTACAATCTCTCATCAATGTTGATAGCACCAACCCACCTGCTAATGAAAATAACGTTGTAAAACTTTTTAAACAACGGTGTGCGTCTCGAAACATTCCTTTTAACATTACAAATTTAAGTGATAATAGAAGCAATTTTTCAGTAACTTTAAAATCCAAGCAGCCAAACGCTAGCAAACTCATATTATCCGGCCATACCGACACTGTAAAGATAGGTGCACAAAAATGGGATTATGACCCATTTAAAGGTGATATTGATCATGGAAAATTATATGGAAGAGGAACAACAGATATGAAAAGTGGCTTAGCCGCTTTATATCTCGCATTAGAATCTTTAATTGAGGAAAACTGTGAATTAAAGAAAGATATCGAATTTTTAGCCACTGCAGGAGAGGAAGTAGATTCAATAGGTGCGGAACATTACGTCAAAAACACAAATATGGATAATGTCGCTGCTATCATTATAGCTGAACCCACAACTGAGAAAGTTGCAATTGGACATAAGGGCGCATTATGGATAGAAGTCACTTTGACTGGAAAAACTGCACACGGCGCGATGCCAGAACAAGGTATTAATGCAGTTGAAGGCATAAACAAAGTCATTCAATTGATAAATGATTTAAAAGAAGAATGGTCAGAAGAAACTGCAGCATTAGGTAAAAGTAGTATCTCTGCAAATATGGTCAATGGTGGTATTCAAACGAACGTGATACCTGATGAATGTGTATTAAATGTTGATATACGAACAGTTACACCGAATATTCATGACAAGCTGTATAAGCAATTTAATCAACGTTTAAAACAGATATTTTCTGATAGGAACGCTCCAAAAGTAAGCACAAAAGTATTGCTTGATCGCGCTACGATTCTAACTGATGAGGACACTGAAATTATTCAAAAAGCCTTAGATACTTCTAAAGAAAATAATATTACTGGAATGGCTTATTACACCGATGGCTCTGTGCTAAACCCTAATAGCAACATTCCTACATTAATTTATGGACCTGGAATAGAAACATTAGCACATCAACCCAACGAATATGTAGAAATAGAAGCATTTGAACGATCTATAGACTTCTTCAAAACTTTAATTAAAAAATATGCAACATAATAAGACTGCCGTCATAGCGACGGCAGTGCTTTTTTTCAGCATAAAAGAAATGGTTTCATGTATAATAGCCTCAAACGAAAAGTCGGGTGATATTATGGAAATCAAAGATTTTAAAATTTTTCAAAGTGTTAGTCAACATCAAAGTATTAGTAAGGCTGCTAAATCACTTAATTATGTGCAATCACATGTTACATTTCGCATAAAACAGTTAGAGCAAGAACTCAACACACAACTTTTTTTACGTCATAATAAAGGTACGACCTTGACGACAGATGGTGAAAAATTCCAAACGTATGTTGAAAAAATTTTAGCTACATTAAATGAAATAGAACGTGATTTTGACAAACAAGCATCATCTAACGGTAAAATTGATATCGGGATTGTCGAAACGATTACTAAATTACCTATGCTATTATCAATGTTTCGGAAAAAATCGCCACAAATTTCTCTATCATTACATACTGATGTTACTGCCAATATTTCTAAAAAAATAGTCAATCAAAACTTGGATTGTGGATTTGTCACAGGCTTCAAACATCATCATAATATAAATAAAGTAGAGTTATTTAAAGAAAAACTTGTGTTAATATCCAGTACAGAAATGACGCAATTAGAAGATATAACATCCGCTGTATTTTTGGTGTTTAAAAATGGATGTAATTATAGAAGAAATCTTGAAGCCTGGTTAAAATCCGAAAATATTAAAAAGCCATTACTTGTAGAATTTGGTACGATGGAAACAATTATTGGTAGTGTTAAATCTGGTATCGGTATCAGTTTAGTTCCAAAATCATCCGTACAAAATGACTTAGAAAACGGGTCATTGTATAGTTATCAATTGCCTGATAACTATAGTAATATCTCAACGGATTTTATTTGGAATAAAAATTATCATTTAAGCCCTGCTATGACTCATTTTATTCAAACTATCAAATCTGTTGCGCTTGAATACTAAAAATAAACAGTAGTGTATATTTTTAGTATTATAAAATGTTAATGATTAACGCTTCATATTGTGTAAAGTGTATACGCGTTATGACATTGATTGAAGCACTTGACTTTTTTCTTCTTCGGTTAAAAAGGCATATTGAACTGCACGCTTATTAATGTATTTAATCTGGTTTATATTTATTAACTGATGTTTTAATAACAACGTATATTCTTCATTTAATGAAGTTTGTGTCACCATACGATTATCTGTATTGATAATAAAAGGTATATCGTTTTTTAATAAGTAAGGGATGTTTATTTGTGACAATGTCTCTATAGCTTTGGTTTGCAAATTACTTTTAGGACATATTTCTAACAATACATCCTTCGCTTTAACTTCCTTTAATACAGCTTCATCTAAGTTAGCAGCAACACCATGACCAATACGCTTAGCCCCTATTTTGATCGTTTCTAAAACGTTATGTATACAACCACACTCACCTGCATGGAGTGTTAAATTCATACCTTTTTCTAATCCGTATTGAATAGTATCTTGAATTTCATATGGAGGAAATCCTACTTCAGGCCCCGCAAAATCTATACCACATATTTTTTCGCTATTATATATAGACACATCATCAAATAATTGTTTATTCACAGACGATGCATGCTGCCTCATTGCGCAAATGAGTAAATTCACTTTCATATGCAATGTGTCTTGTATGATATTAACCCCCGCTTCTACAGCTTTTAATACATCTAAAAGCGTCATACCTTGTTCCATATGTAGCAACGGTGCAAAGCGAATCTCTATATATTTAACATTATCCTCATAAGCTTGTTGCGCAACATCTACAATTGCACGCTTTAGGCTATCTGCGGTTTGTAATACTTTTAATACTTCATCAAAACACTTCAAATACGCTTCTAAACTTTCACAATCTTCATGCACCGTAAGACAATCCTCGTTTAAAGGTATGCGTTGTTCTTGTGCCAATTGTCGAATTAAATGTTTACTGACTGAACCATCTAAATGACAATGTAATTCTATTTTAGGAATATCCTTTATACTTTGATCCATTTTGATAAATGTCCCTACCTTTATATTGTATTCATTACGTTTAAAACGCCAATCAGATAAATTTGATTTACTTAATATAACACTTTAATTTTCACTTTACTATAAAACATATAAGTATCATTGATACTGTTTGCTTATCTACAAAACAATATATAATAACGATTGTTAAATAGAAATACACTTATTTAAATATAAAAACAGGGTGAAATCAAACTTGTCATTTGATTTCGTAGCCCTGTTTATCAATGCATATATAATTTATAATTGATGATAATAACCTAGTATTATTAGTGATACACCTATGCCAATAAAACATATTACCATAATTGTGACCATCACTTTCAATTCTACAAAAAAATGTTTTCTACTTTGACCTAAACGCACAAGTAACAATCCGCACGATACTACTAAAATAAATATAATAAATAATATTATGGCAATGATATTTAATATCTCCATTCGATTGCCCCTTCAATTTTTTATTATTAAACTTAAATGTCATCGATATACTGATGTTTTTGTAAATAATCCATAATTTTGGATACTGATGCTTCCACAGAAAGTGTTTCTGTATCTAATGTAATCTCTGGTTGTGTAGGGGCTTCATATGGCGCATTTACGCCAGTAAATTCTGCGATTTCACCACTTCTTACTTTTTTATATAAACCTTTCGGGTCTCTATTTTCACATTCTGATAGACTACATTGCGTATAAACTTCTATAAAATCATCTGTATCTAATAAATGGCGTACTGCTTCTCTATCTGATTTATAAGGAGAGATGAAAGCTGTGACTGTTATCAAACCTGCATCTACCATCAATTTACTAACTTCACCTATACGTCTTATATTTTCTTTACGATCTTCAGGTGAAAATCCTAGATTTCGATTCAATCCATGTCTAACATTATCTCCATCTAAACGATATGTATGGATTTGGTGATTAAACAATGCTTTTTCAAGTTCTACAGATATCGTTGATTTTCCTGAGCCAGAAAGTCCTGTAAACCAAATAACTGCACTCTTATGTTGATTACGCTGTAATCTTTCATCCTTGGTAACCTCTGAAGCATGCCATGTTATATTTTTAGATTCTCCCATTACTACATCTACACTCCTTTATTTCTGTTCTTTCAATCCATTTATAAGGACTTGAGCTACTTCTGGTCTCGAAAATTCTTTCGGTAGCGATTCTCCCTTTTTCAATTTTTCACGAACTTTCGTACCACTTAAATGCAAATGTTCTGAAGCATCATGTGGGCACGTTTTTGCTGTAGCCATATTTTCACACGTTTTACAATAAAAGGCGTGTTCGAATTTTAATATTTGTATACCTAATTCTGCTTCGTATTTAGAAATCAGTTCTTGCGCTTCATAGGTGCCGTAATAATCACCTACGCCTGCATGATCACGTCCAACAATAAAGTGTGTACATCCATAGTTTTTACGTACTGTAGCATGTAATATCGCTTCTCTAGGTCCTGCATATCTCATTGCAGCAGGGTAAATAACTAAACGCGTTTTATTTTCCGGGTAATAATTTTCTAATATAACTTTGTAACTTTCCATACGCACTGATGCTGGAATGTCATCAGATTTTGTTTCACCTACTAAAGGATTCAACAACAAGCCATCCACTGCTTCTAAGGCTGCTTTTTGAATATATTCATGTGCGCGATGTACTGGGTTTCTAGTTTGAAAACCTACCACAGTTTGCCATCCTAAGTCTGTAAAGAGTTGTCTTGTTTCTTTAGGGTCTAGATGATAATCCACAAATTCGTCGTGTTTAGGTCTGTTTAATAAATAAATTGGGCCTGCGAGATACACATCTCCTTTTTCATAGACCTTTTTGACACCAGGATGATCAACATCCGTAGTTCCGTATACAAGTTGCGCTTCTTTTTGTTTGTCATACGTATACTTTTCTTCTAAGTCAATCACACCATATAAAACACCATCTTCACCATACAAGGCAACACGAGAGCCAATATTCAAATTTTGAGATTGTTCTGTTGTCACAGGTAATGTGATTGGGATACTCCAAACCAAACCATTTTCTAAGTGTATGTCTTCTACAACTTTAGAATAATCAGCTTCTTTCATAAATCCTGTCAATGGACTAAAACCACCGATTGCAATTAATTCCAAATCTGATAAACTCCAAGGATTTAATGTGATAGATGCGAGTGTTTCAGCTTCTTTAAGCAATTGTTCTCGCGCTGCACCGTGGACCTCTCTATTGATAAGTGAACCACCATGAGGTTGGATGGTAGATTGTTCTTTTTCGTTTATTAATGACATGTCGTCACACTCCTTAATGAATTAATCTAATTTATTTACATTTGTTTCATCTTTAAAAGTAGCAAACGGTAATTTATTATTTTGGTATAAAGCATACAGAATTAATCCGAACCAAATCACAATCAATGCAATTTTTATTGTGATTGATAAAGCATGATTGATTTCAACAACACTAATCAGTGAATTTGTATTTGTGAAAATAATCAATCCACTCACACAAACAGCTAAAATATTCATCGGTAACAGTCTAACTAACCACGCTGCAAATGGTGCTGCAATCATACCACCGACACTTAATGATACGACAAGCCACCAATTAATTTGGCTCCAGCCAAGAAAAATAATAAAGCTTAGAGACGCAGACACCGTTACGAAAAACTCACTTGCGGATACCGTACCAATCGCATACCTAGGTTCTAATTTCTTTTGAGCAAGTATCAATGGCGTATTGACTGGTCCCCAGCCTCCACCGCCAATTGAATCTAAAAATCCTGCCACTGCACCTTGTGGTATTAACACAAGTCGAGATGTCTTTTCATTCGCTTTCGATAATGGTTTTTCTTTGGTAAATAAAAATTGGTATAAAATATAGAGTCCCATTGATAACAAGAAAATAGCGATAAATGGTTTAATAAAATCACTGTGTATATGACTCAATATAGCAGCACCAATAAATGCTGTTATCGCTCCAGGAATCGCTAATTTGATCATCGTAGGTTTATGTACGTTTTCAAATTTCCAGTGCGACGTTCCTGACGCAGCTGTAGTAGCAATTTCTGAAAAATGAATTGTAGCTGATACGATTGCTGGCGCCACACCAAATGTCAATAATATCGAAGAAGACGATGCGCCAAACCCCATGCCTAATGAACCATCAATTAACTGAGCGAGAAAACCAGCCAGTGCAAAAACAAATAATTTATACATATGATGTCCCCCTTTCCTTTCAATTTATTCCAGCGCTGATAACCACTTTCTAACTTCATTTTGCTTACTTATTTTTAAATATTTTTCATTTAAGATTTGCTTCAAAAACCGTTCTTTTTCCTCAGGTGAAAGTGAGCTACGTTTAACTTGTTGCCTACATTCATATAGGAAATCAACATAATCACCATATGCACTATTAAAATGTTGTTGTAACTCAGCTAAAATTTGGCTTGTCAGTTTAGGACTGGCGCCTTGTGTTGAAACACTAATCATTAACTTTCCACGTCGTAATATACTTGGAATGAATACATCGCCAGCTAACGCTTGACCCGCCATATTAATTAATGCCTTGTCTGGCTTGGCTTGTAATATGGATTGATTTACGTCTGTATCGTTCGTCGCAGCAATAATTAAATCCGCGTCTTGCACATCACTACTTTCAAATGTTTTATTCCGCCATTGAATGACTTGTTTATCAACAAGATGTTCTAAGCTATTTGTTAGCGTGGGGCTAATAATTTGAATTTGTTTTGTATATGTTTTTAAAACATTGACACGTCTTTCAGCTATTTTTCCGCCACCTATAACAACGATTTGTTTTTGTGAAATATCAACCACTAAAGGGATGTAAGACATGATGTCACTCCTCAGATAAGTACTTTCAACTTTGATAAAAATGACTAAACTGTATCAAACGTCTCTTCAACACGTTCTTTTAATGCAATTTGTAATTGCTCGTGATGGCTTAGATGAGCTGCTAAAATAATGTCACTTTTTAATTGGTATGCACTCACAACATCAGCGATATGTTGGTCTAAAATACCTGTAAACCAGATATACGGTAAAATAAATATTTGCGAATGACCTGCGTTTACTAAACGGTCCAACGCATCTTCAAATAGCGGTTCACAAGCTGCCAAATAACACACTTCTATGCTTTTAGAAGGAAACATTTCTGATAATTGTGACTTTATTATCGAAAAATCTTGCTTCGTTTGTGGATTATAACTACCTCTACCAATAACTAATAATTTAGCGTCAGCATTAGGCGTGATTTCACGCTCTTCTAAACGTTGTTTAAGAATTTCAGTTAATCGTTTTTGTACACCCAAAGGCTTACCGTAATTGATTTTTATGTTGGGAAATTGAGTTTTAATACGTTCAATCTCTACAGGTATATCTTTGTAGTAATGACCTGCGCTAAGCAGTAATACAGGGATTACGGAAATTTCAGTTGCACCTTGATGCACTAATTTCCTAAAACCTTCAGATATATCTGGGTCTGCAAGTTCTAAAAAACATGTTTCTTGTAAAGGAATATTAACTTTTGCTTGAACACGCTCAATCAATGACGTTGCTTCTTCAACTGCTTCTGCTACACGGCTACCATGACTAACATATAAGACGCCTTGCATATAATTATCCCTCCAGCCACTGTTATGTGAGTTGTGTTAATAATTCATTTTTATATGTTTCCTCAAACCAACTAATGCGGTTACGCAATTTCACGACTTCACCCACAATAATCATCGCTGGGTTTTCAACATCTTTTGCACCGTGGACAATGGTTTCTAATGTGCCAACAACGGTTTTTTGTAATTTAGAAGTACCCATATGTACAAGCGCTACTGGCGTATTTTTATTACGCCCATTTTTAGTTAGCAACTCAACAATTTCTGGCAGCTTTTTAACGCCCATATAGATACATAACGTTTCCGGCCCTAAAGCTAGATGTCTCCAGTATTCATCCTTGTCAATTTCCTTGTTGATAACACCCGTAACAAATGCAACAGAAGAGCTGTAATCTCGATGTGTTACAGGGATACCTGCGTATGCAGGTGCTGCAATACCTGCAGTTATACCTGGTACGATTTCAAATGAAATATTATTGGCGGCTAATACTTCTGCTTCCTCGCCGCCTCTGCCATAAACGAAAGGATCTCCACCTTTCAAACGTGTAATCGTGTGACCTTCTTGAGCCAAATCAACGAGTAGTTGGTTAGTATCTACTTGCGAAACAGATTTATGGTTAGGATTTTTACCACAATATATTAACTGCGCAGTTATAGATGCGTACTCCAACAACTCAGGATTAACTAAACGGTCGTATAAAATAATGTCAGCTGTTTCAATCGATTTTTTACCTTTAACTGTAATTAAATCAGGATCACCAGGTCCTGCGCCTACTAAAAAAACTTTTCCCATCCTAACACCACCTTTTTAATTGATTAACTATGGAATAATTGACCGTCTGTGACTGCTTCAACAATCCCTGCTCTGACTACAAAATTACCAAAGCGCTCACCATCTGTTCTTTCTTGTGCATATTGCAATAAAATGGGTCTCAAACTTTCTAATATTTCTGCTTCATCAATATTTTCTTTATACAATTTATTTAAACGATCACCAGCGAAACCGCCACCTAGGTACATATTATACTTACCTGGTGCTTTACCAATAAATGCAATTTCAGCTAATGCCGGACGCGCACAACCGTTAGGGCATCCCGTCATTCTAATAGTTATTTCTTCTTCATTTAAGCCCTCTTCATCTAACAAGCTTTCTATTTTGGTAATTAATGAAGGTAAATACCGTTCAGATTCTGCCATTGCTAAACCACAAGTAGGAAAAGCGACACAAGCCATGGAATTTTTCCGCAACCCAGTATAATGTTCACCATCTGTTAAACCATATTGCTTTATGAGTGCTTCAATTTCTGGCTTTTTCTCTGTTTCAACATTCGCAATTACTAAATTTTGGTTAGGTGAAAGTCTAAAATCTCCAGTATGTACTTCAGCAATCGCTCTTAACGCTGTTTTCAATTTATATTCTTCCGTATCTTTAACACGTCCATTTTGAATAAATAAAGTGAAATGATGCTTACCACTGCCTTCAGTCCAACCATATCGATCACCATTATCTTCAAAGTGAAATGCACGCTTGGACTCTAATTCCCAACCTAAACGACGATTCAGTTCATCCGTGATCCATGCTACCCCTTTGCGATCCACAGTATATTTAAAACGTGCATTCGTTCTATCTTCACGATTTCCATAATCTCTCTGAATCGTAAGGATTTTTTCACAAACATCAATGACCTGTGATTTTGGGAAATAGCCAATCAATCGTCCAACTTGTGGGTACGTCGCAGTATTTCCATGTTTCATACCCATGCCGCCACCAACTGTGAGATTAAATCCAACTAATTCACCGTCTTCAATGATTGAAATTAACCCGATATCTTGTGAAAATACGTCGATATCATTAGAGGGTGGGACTGCAATACCAATTTTAAATTTACGTGGCAAATAGGTTTTGCCATACATTGGTTCTGGTTCTTGATCACTCGTATCTAACACTTTCTCTCCGTCTAACCAAATTTCATGGTAAGCCTGTGTTTTAGGTGAAAGGTGACGGCTAATATCACTCGCAATCTGATTAATTTCCGCATGCACATCAGATTGATAAGGGTTAGGGTTACACATCACATTACGATTAACATCTCCACATGCTGCAAGCGTGTCTAATAAAGATTGGTTTATATCAAACATCGTTTGTTTTAAATTTCTTTTTAAAATCCCATGGAATTGAAACGCTTGTCTCGTCGTTAATTTAATCGTTTGATTTGCATATTGATTCGCGATATCATCCATCGCAATCCATTGTTCTGGAGTCGAAGCACCGCCCGGAGCACGCACTCTTATCATGAAACTGTATGCAGGCTCTAACTTCTGTCTACGGCGTTCATCGCGAAGATCTCTGTCATCTTGCATATAACTCCCATGAAACTTTAATAATTTAGTATCTTCTTCTGAAATAGCACCTGTAATTCTATCTGCTAACCCTTCAACAATTGTGCCACGAAGGTAGTTACTATCAGCTTTGATACGTTCCATCTCATCAAGTTTTTGAGAAAAATTTAAATTTGACTCTGTCACGTGATCAGCTCCTTTTCTAATAAACGTCTCTTTGATATCGTTTGTCTTTTTTCATTTGTGTCAAATAAGTCTCAGCTTCTTCCTCTGACATATTACCTTCTTTAACTAAGACCTGATGTATCGCTTTATGTACATCTTTAGCCATATTTTGTTCATCGCCACATACATATAAAGATGCACCGTTTTTTAACCACTCATAAAAAGTTTCACTTTGTTCCACAATCTTATGTTGAACATAAACTTTTTCATCCGTATCTCTTGAAAATGCTAAGTCCAACTTACTCAGCACACCTTCTTTAAGCCAATCTTGCCATTCTGTTTGATATAAAAAGTCTGTTGTAAAATGCTGTTCTCCAAAGAACAACCATGTTTGGCCTGATAAATCTAACTCTTCACGTGCTTGTAAATAAGATCTAAAAGGTGCGACACCTGTTCCAGGGCCAATCATAATGACGGGTGTAGCTTCATCGAATGGAAATTTAAAATTCGGGTTTTTCTTTAGATATACAGATATAGATGTTCCAGGTTCCATGCGTTCAGCTAATTGAACTGAACAAACACCTTGGCGCTCACGTTGGTGTGCTTGATATCTTACAGCGCCTACAGTGATATGAACTTCATCAGGATTTGCTTCATAACTGCTCGCTATAGAATATTCTCTAGGTGGTAATTTTCTTAAAAATTGATATAGCACCTCAGGCGCCAGGTTTTCTGGTTTAAAGTCTTGAATTAAATCAATTAAATCTCGACCATAAACATAAGATTTAACCCACGCTTGATCTAAGACGTTTTCTGCCAACGCTTCATTTCCAAACAACTCAGCTGTTTTTTGTAGTAGTGGTTTAGTTAATTTAGTAATTTCAAAATGATGTTGTAGTGCATCCTTTAATGAAAGCACATCGCCTTTGTCGTTGATTGGTATTTCTGTTTGAGCATCCCAATCTAATTTATCCAGTAAGACTTCTACTAGTTTTTCATCATTTTCTGGAATCACAACCAAGCAATCACCTGGCTCATAGTCTTCACCATAATCTTCAAATTGTAATTCAATATGTCTAACTTCTTTATTAGAGCCTCTACCATTCAAGTTAATATTTTCTAATATTTCAGCTTCATAAGGTTGTGTTTTTGAATATCGTTTTTCATTTGTCAATTGTACCGCGTTCGTTGTTGTCACCTTTTCTTCACTCAATGAGGCTTCGCTTAACTGTTCAATAATTTGATCCATCCAAGATTCAGCCATATCATCAAAATCCAAGTCACAATCTCGTCTATCTACTAAGCGGGAAGCTCCTAAATCTTCTAGACGTGCATCAAAATCCTTACCTGTTTGACAGAAGAATTCATATGATGCGTCCCCGAGTGATAAAACTGAAAAACGTACACCTTCTAACTTAGGTGCTTTTCTACCATGTAAAAATTCGTGAAAGCTAATGGCATTATCGGGCGGATTTCCTTCACCATGAGTAGAAGAAATAATAAATAAATCTTCTACTTTTTTTAGATCTTTTGTTTTATAATCACCCATTGCACTCAATTTCACATTGAAATTGAGTTCGACAAGGCGATCAGCTAACTTTTCAGCCAAACCTTGTGCATTACCAGTTTCTGAACCATACAATACAGTGATATGTCTCTCACTATTTGAAGTGTTTTCTTTATTTAATACAAACTGAGCTACTTCCGATGGTGTTTCTTGTTTTGTAGTAACACTTTGTAAATTTGCAGTTAAATAACCGCTTAACCAAACTTGCTGCTCAATCGTAAGATTTTGAATAATTTGGTTTAGTTGTGTGGCTTGATTTTCATCAAATGGACTATTTATTACGGATAAGTTCACAACCATTTCACCTCATTTTAATTTTTTATTTAACAATCATTTTATTTAAACTTACTCAACAATTGACGCCATACTCTCTTCAGAAAAATTTTTAACCATCACCTAAGATTATTTTGTTTAATCACCCTTTAGATATATCTATCCGATGGGAATACTAGGATTTAATGTCAAAAAAATTTATTATTATAAAGATGTATGGTCTGTGGTATGAAGACCGCATTCTGTTTTGTTTGAATTGGTCCATCTTCCCGCTCTTGAATCTCCTGATCCTTCAACAGCTGTCGTACACGGTATACATCCTATACTTGGATAGTTAAAATCATGTAATTCATTATAATGCAATTTATATTTTTTAATATATTGCCATACATCATCCCATGTCCAATGTATCAATGGACAAATTTTAACTGATTGGAAACGTTCGTCTTTATTTATAAACTGCGTATTTTGACGGCTTGGCGATTGCGCTCTACGTAACCCAGAAATCCAAGCAGTAGCACCAGACAAGACATCTTCCAATGGTTTGATTTTTCTAATATAACAACATTGGTTTGGATTGTTTTTCCAAAGTGCGGGGTTATATTGTGATGATTGCTCTTCCAAAGTTAATTCCGGTTTTTTAAGTTTAATACGTAGTTCTGGGTAGCGTTTTTGAACACGATCAATTAAATCATATGTTTCTTGAAAGTGAAGGCCTGTATCTAAAAATACAATTTGTGCATCCTTCTTAACACTATAAATCAAATCTATTAAAATCATGCCTTCCGCACCAAAACTACAGGCATAAATAACCGAATCTCCATAGGTTTGGTAAGCCCATGAGACGATTTCGCGTGCACCTTTTGTTTCATCATCAATATCTATTGACTCAAAGACATTTGCATTAAAATGTTCATAAGTAACTTTTGGTTCAAACATTAATCTATTCGCCCCCTCATAACGTACATGAATACATTATAATTAGATTTATTATAAATTTAGAATTATTTGAAAATAATTATGATTTACACTTTACTCATTGTAAATTTTTATGTCAAGTGTATATTTGAACGCGCGCATTAGTTACATTTTTTATTAAATTTGTATAGAAAGTGCATAGTCATAGTATTTTAGGCACTTTTAATTTCTAAGTTAATTCATTTTTATAACAACCTTGTTATATTGAATTTTCGCCTTTTCTAACATCTTTTCACATTTTTCTGAAATTTTTTAGATTTTTCATTTTTGACTGTATTTTAAAAGCCACCTTTTATAAAAAGGTGGCTTGCTCATTTCAATTTTTAGAAATTCAAATCAATGGTTAATTAAAATATAATAATATGCAATGTTAAAGTGGGTGGTTGTCCTTCGTATCAGTTAATAAAACTAAAGCGTTAAGTAAATCAATCCTATTTTATTAATGCATATATTTTATAAAGTAAAGGTCTTATTGGTTTAATAAAATCTCCAACATACTCTTCTATATGCGCGTTGAAGCCTGCTTTGAATTTTTGTACACCAGCATCTTCAGCATTTTCACTGAAATCTCCTGTTATACCGTAAAAATTATAACGATGGATATTGTGCGCTTTCGCAAATTTTATCATTTCCCATTGCAATCTATAGGCACCCATATATGTATTGTATCTAGGGTTGGAGCCGCTTGAAAGATAATAAACTTCATGATCGTTGTAAATATAAAGTGCAGCTGCTAAATCCAATATGGTTCCATCTGTTTTGATTAATGCTTCTGTTTCAGTTACTTTTCTTTGTTGTGCTTTTATTTGTTGTAAACCCTGCTCATACTTATTTTTATTTTTTTTCGAGTTAGGATTATTTTCTAAGCGCGCTTTAATATTTTCTAAGTCTTCATTTAATTTTTCTAATTGTTTATTTTGTTTGACTAACAATGTTGACAAATCGATATATGCTAATTTTAACATGCTATTATCATGATAAATATTTTGCATTTCTTTAAAGTAATGCTGATCTCTAAACTTAAAACCATGTTTTTCTTCAGCCATTTTAAATAATTTAAAAAATCTACTAGTCTCCTCAATAGGGAGTGTACGTATTTGTACATCCATCTCGTATGTTTTCTTAATATTTCTACGTGTTTGATAATCCATTTCTTTAAGTAGGTCATCTTCAGTTTTGTTCTTCAAATCCAGAACAGATAACCAACGAATTTGACTTATTTGAGAATACCCTACTGTATACCCTTGATGTTTATAACCGATATCTTCCATAGTCTTAATAAGTGGTTTATTGTTATAACTTTCTAATATTTCACCTTGAGTATTTCTTATATTTTCTAACGTGTATGGATCTGTTAAAACATATAAACCACGATGCTTTTTTAAATATTTAGTTAAATTTTTGTAGAAAAACCTTACTAACTGATAATCCGAAAAATCCAAAACGGGTCCTCGATGCGTATAAAAATATTTAAAAAATTTAAAGGAACGTGCTTCAGTTAAAAGGCATGCTGCTATAACATTATCTTCGTTATCTTTAACACCTACAATATGCACATCGTTTTTATGTTGGTTTCTGTAATGAAAATGGTTGGCACTTTGTGTGTAATGTGAGGCATGATTATGAGTAAAATTTTCAAATTCATCAACTTTCAAGTGAGTGAAATACATTGTAAACCTACTTTCTCTTAATTTATAATGCATTGAACAATATTTATATATCATTAAAAAAACCAAGCACTAGGAAGGCTTGGCTAAATGATTTTCAACGGAGGGAGAAGGATTCGAACCAACGCAAGCAAGATGCTTCTAATTAATATTAACTATTAATTTCCCTTAAGCCAGACTTGGGTATCCCTCCAAAATTTTAATTATTTGATTATATTGTACTACTCATTTACAGAAAATAAAAGTATTGTTTAAAATATATCAAAACCTTTTTTCATTGCAAATTCATATCTATAAGGCACCATCTTTTCACAACAACAAAGAAGGAACAAGTAACCGTTCTTACGTTACTCGTTCCTTCTTTAATATCATACATTTTCATTTTCAATAAGTGTTATTAGTTTTTCTAAAAAATGAATTGTATTACTTGTTTTAGTGGTAAAGTGATCCGACATAAAATTTAAAAGCCCTTCATTTTCAGGCGTTACTTGAATTTTGTGCTTTATCTCTTGTGCTTCTATTAACATTTGTTTATTATCTTGAATCTTGCTTTCCAAGATATTGATTACTTTTTGATTATCTACAAATTTAAGGTAAGCAACACCAACATACATTTCACTAATTTCTTTAGTGTTCTCGAACAACTTATATATCAATTTAGGCAAAGTTTGTTTACCTTTTTCAGTAATTTGAAATACTTGCTTATCCGGACGATTTTCTTCTTTAATTGTCTCCACTATTTCTACAAGGCCTTTTTTGGATAATGCTTCAAAATTATAATAAAGTTTACTTTCTGTTAGTCCGCTCATTTTATCAAAAGGTATTGGTTCTGATAGCTGTTTTTTTAATAAATAAGGATAACTGTTTTTTTCCATTAATTTCCCTAATATAAATATTTGGATAGACATTATTAAAGTCTCCTTTTCTCATAATACCTTTATTTTAACAGAATCAAAGAAGATATTAATAGTTTGCAAGTGTTTCGTTAGTATTTTTGTAATGCTCAAAAACAACATCGGGTTCTTTTTTATAAACAAAAGTTACGATAACAATATTAACCAACATGGCAGCGACACCTACAGTTACCATAGATAAAATATATGGTGTTTGTGACACACTTCCAAAAATGTTTGCAAAATGACCCTGCACTGAATAATACATTGGTGAAATATGACTCATCCAGTTATAAACTGTAGGCATCATATCACGACTCATTAAATGTTTGCAAAATGACCCTGCACTGAATAATACATTGGTGAAATATGACTCATCCAGTTATAAACTGTAGGCATCATATCACGACTCATTGTTGCCCCATTAGCAATTGTTTGTATGAGTAAAATAGGAATATTTAAAATCATACCTGCCTGACCTATTAGGAAAACGACGATTGCAGTAAAGTTAAAGGAAACCCAATAATTCAATACTAATTGGCCAAAAATACTTAAGAATTTATCAGCTTCTAAATCATTTACTAAATAAGCAATACCTAACGAAATTACAGAAGAAGCTAGTCCAATGATTAAGGCTGTTAGTTGAACATAGATGAACAATTTAGTTTTACTAGCCTTGTTTCTGTTTTCTTTAAATGCACTAACTAATTGCATCGCTCCAATCATTGCTCCTACATATCCAGCTAAAGTTAAAAACATAGGTAACATTTTAAAATTCATGCTTGATGGCATTTTATTCATATGAGTAATGTCACCAGAATATGAGGCATTTATTTGCTTAATTAAGCCGTCCATTTGTTCATCAGGTATTTTTGCTTGTTGTAAAACACCTTCTGTAGTTTGGTTAGAAAATTGTTTACTAAGCTGACTATTAATTTCACTTCCGATTGAATCCATAGATTGACTAATCATCGTTGGAGAAGCGTCATTCACTTTAAAATCTAGTCCTGGTGTAGCTTTTTCAGATTTTAAATCACTTGAAAAATCTTGAGGTATATGAATAACAAGATTTAATTTATTATGTTCCAACTGATTATTTGCTTTCGCATTAGAAATATCTTTTTTAATATGTTCGAACGGTAAACTTTTGTTCAATTGTTTTGATATTTGGTTACCGTAATCCCCTTTATCGTCGTTAACAATCGCAATCGGTAATTTATCAATATTACCTGGCATCGCTTTGTAACCAGGTAAAAAGATGGCCAACATCACTAATCCATAAAAAATCCCCATGAATATTGCGCCAACTGCCCCTTTTGTTTTTAAAAAAGCACTAAATTTCATCTTAATTATCCTCTCTAATACACATATATAGTTTTATAAAAGTACTTTTAACAAAGTACTTTGTTTATACTACGCTTTTGGATTTAATAGGTCAATTATATAAACCTAGAATTTTCATTATTTTACGAAACGTTATACGACAACTGAATGTCTATTTTTATGTGTATAGAAGGTAAAAATGCTTTGTATACATACAATTTATGCTCAAATTGTTTTGCTAATTACAAAGTATACTTAACTGGCACTATATCTTTATATTTTTGATTTATTTGAAAAATATTTGCGCAGTGTAAAATAAAAAAAACCCCCGACTAAGCTATTAAGTCGAGGGCTTTATTTAATAAAAATGAAAGGTCTTCAGATAAATAAAATACCATGTTTATTTTATAATATTTTTTGAATCTATATAAAATGTGTAAACCGAGTTAAATTACACTGAAAAGCTCAATCTTGGGATAAATGTTTCAAAATGAATATGCTCCATTGGTACTTCTAATTTTTGTAATTCTTGAATCATAGCTTTTAAGAATGAATTACCACCACATACATAAACTTCTGTTTCACCATCAAGGTATTGTTTTAATTGTTCAGCGTCTATAAATCCGTCTTGATCACGGAAATGTTTATCAAATTGTGCTACTGAAGATTGTGCTGTGATTGCTTCTAAATTTTCTTCAAATGCTACATTTTGAGCATCGGATGTTGATTGAAGGAATGTTGAAGTTAAACCAGCATCAACTGCTTCTTTATACATTGAAACGAGAGGTGTAACACCTACGCCAGAGCCTAAGAATAATTGTTTGTTATCTTTGTTTGCCAATCCAAATCCACCAACTGGTGCAGATAGCAATAGAGTGTCTCCAACGTTCACTTCATCGTGTAGCACTGTAGATACTTCACCTTCATGTTCTTCCGTAACGTCTCTACGTACACCGAATGTTAAGAAATCCTTGTCACCATCTACAATAGAATAATGTCTTTTAGCTCTGTATGGCAACTTCTCACTAGATATGTCTACTGTAATATATTGTCCAGGTACAAATTGACTTAAATCAATGTCGTCAGATGTTACTGTGAATGATTTAATTATTTCAGTTTCATCAGTGATATTTGTTACAGTAAATGGTTTAAAACCATCCCAAGCCATTTTACTGTATACTTCTTTTTCTAAACCGATAAATGCATCAGCAATTTCTCCATATGCTTTAATCCAAGCTTGGATAATAGGATCGTCTTCTTTTAAACCAGTCTCTTGTTGAATTGCCCAAATTAAATTTTCACCAACGATTGGATAATGCTCAGCTTTTACTTGTAAAGCACAATGTTTGTAAACCACAGGCATAATTGCGGGAACAATCGGTGATAAGTCTTCGATATTTTCTGCCGCTGCTAACACTGCCATCGCCAATGCAGAAGATTGTAACCCTCTTTTTTGGTTAGTCTGATTAAATATATTTTTCAATTCAGGATGTTGTTCAAATAATCTTTTATAGAAAGTTGATGTTATTGTCTGCCCTTTATCTTTTAATAATGGTATCGTTTCTCTTATAGTCTGTATTTCTTCTTGATTTAACATAAAACCCCTCCTAGTTATTCCTTCACCTCCATTATTGTACGCCATTCGTTTACTTACAAGAGAATGTGTTTTATTTCACATAATTTTCACATTCAATATTCATTAATTTGTAACTATTTTATGATTAACAATTTTTTAAAAGACAACATATAGGAAATCATTGCTTACTTTCATTCATAATATAATTTAAAATAAAATATATTTTTTTAGAAATTAGTTTTAACAAAAATTAAAAACCACATGCACAGGACGATAAATGAGTTGGCTTGTGGTTTTAACTTTTTTATTTACTCTTATTAATATGTTTTAAAAATGCTTTACACTTATTAATTAACAGATAAAAATTCTATTTTAATTATATTTCTCATTCAATTGGTGTATCAACCTTCTGAACTCCGTTTCGGATTTAAATTCAAAGGTGATATAACCTTTTTTATTTTTGTTAGAAATCGTCACAGCTGAACCATATTGTTCTTTTAGTTGTCGCTCTTGCTGTTGAATAAACTTTGGTTTTTTAGTTGCTTGTTGTTTCTCTATAATCTTTTTTTTATCTTCATTGTTTTCATTTACATACTGTTCTAATGTACGTACACTCCAAGACTCCTGGAAGGCTTGCTCAGCAATGCTTTTCATCTTTTGTTTATCTTTTATCCCTAATAATGTACGTCCATGTGCACCTGATAATTTATTATCTTTAACCATTTGAGTAATTTCCTTAGGCAATTGTAGTAAACGCAACATGTTGGCAATATAAGGTCTAGATTTACTTAATCGCTGTGCAACTTCTTGTTGAGTCAGCTCTAAATCATCCATTAGCTTACGATAACTTTCTGCTTCTTCAATCGCATTTAAATCTTCGCGCTGCAAATTTTCAATCACAGCGAGTTCCATCATGTCTTCATCAGATAGCACTTTTACAATAGCTGGTATTGTCGTTGATCCTGCTAGTTTTGAAGCTCGATAACGTCGCTCTCCAACTACAATGTTATAACCAGATATTGTTTTTCGTAACACGATAGGCTGTAAAATACCATGAAGTTTTATCGACTCAGCTAAATCTTCTAAACGTTCTTGATCAAATGTTTTTCTAGGTTGATAAGGATTAGGTTTAATGCTGTTAATAGCAATTTCTTTTACGTGCGCATTGTTATCTACTTTGAGTCGTTCATCTATAGAATCATTCATTTTTTACACCTACTTTCTTAAATAAAATAATTTTTTTAGTTAAACATAGTATATCATCACAGTAACAATGAAAAATATTATTTTAAATTATCGGTTAAATCAAAATTTTCAGATAAGTTATTGACAAAAGTTATTTTAATGTGTAATCTAAGTGATAACAAATTCGAAATAGCAACACACAGTAATAAGGAAAGTAGAACTTACACTGCTGACACAGAGAGTCTTCACCTGCTGAAAGAAGACACAGAAAGAAAGTTTGAAAATGGCCTTTGAGTGTTGATGCCAATATGAGGTGTCAACGGGATCGCCCGTTATAGCGATACAGTATTAACATTTTGTTTAATGGCGTACTGGATTATTCCAAGCGTTGCATATGTCGTTAATACTCATTTCACTTTCAGTGGCAGTGAGTTTTTTATTTGGACATATTACGGTAGCGCAAGTTCAGTACAAGTAATTAATGCAATTTGGCGTACTGGATAAGGTTACTTTAGTGATAAAGTAATGAACAAAGGTGGTACCGCGAGCTAAGCTTTCGTCCTTTACATCCGATTGAGTCGGGTTTAAAGGACGGAAGCTTTTTTTATTTTTTAAAGGAGGTTATCTGTATTATGAAAAATACTGAGTTATCACAAATTGCACTGACACAAGATGCAACAGGAGCGATTGCAAATCCAATCTATTTATCAACAGCATATCAGCATCCTCATTTAGGATCATCAACTGGTTTTGATTATACAAGAACTAAAAATCCTACCCGTTCAGCTTTTGAAGAATCATTTGCTAAGTTAGAACGTGGTACTGCTTCATTTGCAACTGCAAGTGGCATGGCAGCCATACAATTAATATGTAATTTATTTAAAGCTGGCGATGAAATACTCGTTTCATTCGACCTTTATGGTGGCACATTTAGACTATTTGATTTTTATGAGCAACAATACGGTGTACATTTCAAATATGTAGATTTCTTAAACTATGAAACAGTCAAGGAAAACATTACAGAAAATACCAAAGCACTATTTATAGAAACGATTTCAAACCCACAAATGCAAGAAGTAGATGTTGATCCATATTATATTTTAAGTAAAAAACATCACTTATTGACGATTATAGACAACACTTTTTTAACACCATATCTCTCAACACCACTTGAAGATGGTGCAGATATTGTACTACATTCTGCTACGAAATATATAGGTGGTCATAATGATGTACTTGCTGGTGTAGTGACAGTTAAAGACGAAAATTTGGCTGAAAAATTAGGTGAATTTCATAACATGATTGGTGCAACTTTATCACCTTTTGACAGCTACTTACTACAACGTGGTTTAAAGACATTGCACTTAAGAATGGATCGTTCAGAATATAATGCTCAATTATTAGCCAAACGATGTTATAACTTAAAAGGCATTGACCAAGTCTTATATTGTGGTCGAACAGGAATGATGAGTCTACGTTTAAATAAAAATTATAAAGCTGATAAATTTTTAGAAAACTTAAAAGTATGTATTTTTGCAGAAAGTTTAGGCGGAACAGAGACATTTATAACATTTCCATATACACAAACACACGTTGATATGCCAGATGAAGAAAAAGAAAAACGAGGCATTGATGAACATTTACTAAGATTATCCATCGGTGTTGAAGATTACGAAGATATTGAACAAGACATTATACAAGCATTAGAAAAATCTAAAGAAAGCGTGATTATATGAGTTTATCAAAAGAAACAGAAGTGATATTTGACGCACAAAGAGGTGTTGAATACGATTCAGCTAACCCACCATTATATGCTTCTTCGACATTTCATCAAAAAGTTTTAGGTGGCGATGCTAAATATGATTATGCGCGAAGTGGCAACCCTAATCGTGCTTTGTTAGAAGAAAAATTAGCAGCACTTGAAGGCGGCGATTACGCATTTGCTTACGCATCAGGTATTGCAGCTATTTCAGCTGTACTGCTTACATTAAATGCAGGTGATCATGTCATTCTACCCGATGATGTCTATGGTGGTACTTTCAGATTAACAGAACAAATCTTAACACGTTTTAATATTCAGTTTACGACGGTAGACACAACGCAATTACAAGAAATCGAGGAAGCCATTCAATCAAATACAAAACTAGTTTATATTGAAACACCATCTAATCCATTATTTAAAATCACTGATATTAAAGGCGTCTCTCGTATTACACAACAACACGAACTATTACTCGCTGTTGATAATACATTTATGACGCCACTTGGTCAGTCACCTTTAGCTTTAGGTGCAGATATCGTCGTACATAGCGCTACAAAATTCTTGGGTGGCCATAGTGATATTATTGCTGGCGCTGCTATCACAAACAATAAAGCAGTAGCAGACGCACTTTATCTATTACAAAACGGTACTGGAACTGCACTATCTGCACATGATTGCTGGACGTTAGCACAACATTTAAAAACATTGTCTGTACGTTTCAATCAATCTGTGGAAAATGCACAGAAAGTTTATGATTTCTTATCGCAGCGTGAAGAAATTGCAGAAGTTTATTACCCGGGAAATGACAAGTTACACTTGTCTCAAGCAAAACATGGTGGTGCTGTTTTAGGTTTAAGACTTAAAGATGAATCGAAGGCACAAGCCTTTGTAGATGCACTCACACTGCCACTTGTTTCTGTAAGTTTGGGTGGTGTCGAGACTATTTTATCTCACCCTGCTACTATGTCTCATGCTGCTGTACCAAAAGAAGTTCGTGAAGCACGCAATATAACGTTTGGATTATTCAGATTAAGTGTGGGCTTAGAAAATGCTGACGAATTAATTGCTGATTTAAACTACGCACTGAAGGAGGCTTTCAATGAGTCAACTCATCAACAAACTGAAACAGAACATTTTAGTCGCTGATGGTGCAATGGGGACCATTCTATATTCTGATGGTTTAGATACTTGTCCAGAAGCATATAATTTAACCCATCCTGACAAAATAGAACGGATACACCGCTCCTACATTGAATCTGGTGCTGATATTATTCAGACCAATACTTATGGTGCAAACTTTGAAAAATTAAAAGTATTTGGTTTAGAACACAAAGTTAAAGAAATACACAAAGCCGCAGTACAAATAGCCAAAAAAGCAGCTAATGACGAAACATTTATACTAGGTACTGTGGGTGGATTTAGAGGTGTGAAACAGGAAGATTTAGGTTTAGAAGCCATTCAATATCATACCGAAATCCAAGTAGATACTTTAGTTGAAGAAGGTGTCGATGGTTTACTTTTTGAAACCTATTATGATTTAGAAGAGCTTACTAATATTATTAAAGCTACAAAACGAAAACATCATATTCCTATCATTGCTCAATTAACTGCTTTAAACACAAATTATTTAAGAGATGGTACAGAAATTAATACAGCTTTACAACGGGTTGTTGACAGTGGCGCTGATATCGTTGGACTCAATTGTCACCATGGTCCTCATCACATGCAGCAATCTTTTTCACATATTGAATTACCTGACAATGCGTATTTATCTTGCTATCCCAATGCAAGTTTATTAGATATTGAAAATAGTCGATTTAAATATAGTGACAATGCCGAATACTTTGGTAAAGTGGCGGAACAATTAATTAAAGAAGGCGTTAGGATTATCGGGGGATGTTGCGGGACTACACCAGAACATATTCAATACATTAAGTCCTCAGTAGCCAATCTCAAACCGGTATCCAGTAAAAATGTAATTCCTATAAAAAAATACAATAGCCCTTCATATGCCAATACACAGCAACAAAATTTAACAACTAAAGTTAAAGCACAACCTACAATTATAGTAGAATTAGACACGCCAAAGCACTTAGATACAGAAACATTTTTCAGAAATATCAAAAAACTCGACGATGCTCAAATTGATGCGGTGACCTTAGCAGATAACTCCTTAGCCACTGTGCGTATCAGTAATGTTGCAGCAGCGAGTATTATCAAACAACAATATAATATTGAACCGCTCGTTCACATTACTTGCCGCGACCGTAATCTCATTGGATTGCAATCACATTTATTAGGCTTATCCTTACTAAATGTGAATGAAATATTAGCCATTACAGGAGATCCATCAAAAATTGGTCACTTGCCAGGAGCAACGAATGTTTACGATGTGAATTCCAAAGGTTTAACAGAAATTGCATTACGCTTTAACGAAGGTATTAACACTGATGGTGATGCGCTGAAGACGAAAACAAATTTCAACATCGCAGGTGCTTTTGATCCGAATGTTCGTAAACTCGAAGGTTCAGTCAAACGTGCTGAGAAAAAAATAGAAAGTGGCACGCACTACTTTATAACACAGCCAGTTTATAGCACCGAAAAAATCGAAGAAATATATGAAGCAACCAAACATTTGGACGTACCATTCTTTATTGGCATTATGCCAGTCACCAGCTATAATAATGCACTATTTTTACACAACGAAGTGCCTGGTATTAAACTGTCCGAAGACATTTTAGAACAATTTGAAGCTGTTAAAGATGATAAAGAAAAAACGAAAGCATTAAGCCTTAAACTTTCTAAGGAACTTATAGATACCGTCCATAAATATTTTAACGGTTTATATTTAATTACACCGTTCCAGAAAGTAGATTACACTTTAGCACTTGCATCATATTCACAATCAATTACTTCAAGTAAACAGGAGGCAATATTATGACAATTCAAACATCAAATTTAGGTTTCCCAAGATTAGGTAGAAAAAGAGAGTGGAAAAAAGCAATAGAAAGTTACTGGGCTAATAAAATAGATGCCCCTACATTAAATCAACAATTAACAGACTTGCATAAAGAGAATTTATTGCTACAAAAGAATTATAATTTAACAAGTGTCCCTGTCGGAGATTTCTCTCTTTATGATCATATTCTTGATACATCTTTATTATTCAACATTATTCCAGAACGTTTCCAAGGCAGAGCATTAGACAATGATTTATTATTCGGCATTGCCAGAGGTAATAAAGAACATGTTGCAAGTGCATTGATCAAATGGTTCAACACAAATTATCATTATATTGTACCTGAATGGGACAACGTAGAGCCAAAATTGAATGACAACGTATTATTAGAGCGTTTCAAATATGCACAATCTATTAACGTGAATGCACACCCAGTGATCGTGGGCCCAATAACATTCGTAAAACTTTCTAAGGGAGGTTCACAATCATTTGAAGAAAAAGTAAATACATTACTGCCTTTATATAAAGAAGTTTTACAGTCTTTAGTAGATGCAGGAGCGGAATACATTCAAATCGATGAACCTGTACTTGTGGAAGATGATAGTGCATCATTTGAAGATATTACACGTACTGCTTATAACTATTTTGACGAAGCAGGCGTAAGTAATCACCTTGTGATTCAAACTTATTTTGAACGTGTAAATTTAAAATTCCTAAACAGCTTACCTGTAAAAGGATTAGGTTTAGATTTTGTACATGATAATGGCTATAACTTAAAACAAATTAAAGATGGAGACTTAGACAAAAACAAATCACTTTATGCAGGTATTATAGATGGTCGTAATGTGTGGGCAGCAGATATTGAAGCTAAAAAATCATTGATCGACACATTACAAAATGCTACAAATAACCTTGTCATTCAACCATCTTCTTCTCTATTACATGTGCCAGTATCATTAGACGATGAAACATTAGATGAATCTATCGCAGAGGGCTTGAGTTTTGCCACTGAAAAATTAGATGAATTAGATGCATTAAGACGATTATTTAATGACAATGACAGCCAAAAATTTGATGAATTAAAAGCACGTTATGAACGCTTCCAAAATCAATCATTCAAAAATCTAGAGTATGATTTCGACAGTGTACGCACTACACGTCAGTCACCATTTAAAGTGCGTAAAAAAGCACAAGATGCACGTCTTAACTTACCTGATTTACCAACGACAACGATTGGATCATTCCCGCAATCGCAAGAAGTAAGAAAATTCCGTGCAGATTGGAAAAATAATCGAATTACAGATGAAGATTATAAAACATTCTTAAAAAATGAAATTGCGCGCTGGATTAAAATCCAAGAAGATATCGGCTTAGATGTCTTAGTACACGGTGAATTTGAGCGAAATGACATGGTAGAATTCTTCGGCGAAAAATTACAAGGCTTCTTAGTGACGAAGTATGGATGGGTGCAATCATACGGTTCGCGTGCGGTAAAACCACCAATCATTTATGGTGATGTAAAATGGACAGAGCCTTTAACAGTAAAAGAGACACTTTATGCACAAAGTTTAACGGATAGACCAGTAAAAGGTATGCTTACAGGACCAGTGACTATCTTGAATTGGTCATTTGAACGTGTAGACTTACCGCGTGAAACTGTACAGGATCAAATTGCATTAGCGATTAATGAAGAAGTTTTAGCTTTAGAAAAAGCTGGTATCCAAATTATTCAAGTTGATGAACCTGCATTGAGAGAAGGTTTACCATTACGTTCAGAATATCATGAAGATTATCTTAATAAAGCTGTGCATTCATTTAAATTAGCTACATCATCTGTTGCCGATGAAACGCAAATTCATACACATATGTGCTATTCTCAATTTGGACAAATCATTCATGCTATCTATGATTTAGATGCAGATGTTATTTCAATAGAGACATCTCGTAGCCATGGAGACTTAATTAAAGATTTTGAAGATATTACTTATGACTTAGGTATCGGATTAGGGGTATATGATATCCATAGTCCACGTATCCCTACTGAATCTGAAATTACAGAAGCGATTAACCGCGCTTTACAAGAAATTGACCGTTCTTTATTCTGGGTTAATCCAGACTGTGGTTTGAAAACACGTAAAGAGGACGAAGTAAGAGAAGCATTGACTGTGCTTGTGAATTCAGTAGACAAATTACGTAAATCAACAAATCCAGCAACAGTTTAATCATTAATGACGAAGGTGATATCAATGAATTATCCACTATGGGAGCAGTTAGAACAATTAAAAACTTCAACATGGGTAGATTTAACCCATACATTTGATGAAACCATTCCATGTTTTAGTGAATTTGAACGCGCAAAAGTCTCTACACTATTTAATGTTGCTGACGATGGCTTCTATGTCCAAAATTGGAATATTGTGACTCAGTATGGGACACACATAGATGCGCCGATACATTTTGTCGAAAAAACACGCTATCTTCATGAGATTGATTTAAAAGAACTCGTATTACCACTAGTTGTTTTAGATTTTTCACAAGAAGTAGCAGCTGATGCTGACTTTATTTTAACGCGTGAGCATATTAAGCAATGGGAAGCTGAACATGGTTCAATCGAACCTGGCACTTTTGTTGCCTTTCGTAGCGATTGGTCCAAACGATGGCCAGATATTGAACGCTTTGAAAATAAAGATGCAGAAGGACAACTTCACTTACCTGGTTGGGGCTTGGATGCCTTACAATATTTACTAGAAGATAGACAAGTCAAATCTATCGGCCATGAAACATTCGATACAGATGCTTCCATAGATGTTGCCAAAAATGGTGATATTGTCGGTGAGCGTTACGTATTAGGTCAAGATACTTTCCAACTTGAGTTACTAACGAATTTGGATCAACTGCCTACACGAGGTGCCATTATTTATGCTATTAGTCCAAAACCAAACAAAGCACCTGGATTTCCAGTACGTGCCTTTGCTATCAAACCATAAACATGATGCGAAACCGTCCATTTCGCCTCTATAATATAAAACTTATAAAACCTAGCCATTATAATATATAAGAAATTGAGCACTTCTTATATTGATATTTCTCTTTTATAAATAATAAATAAATTCTAAAGTATGATCATGTTGATACGTAACTATTTGAAATGATACTACACAGATCATTATCATTTGCTGTTTATAGAAGCCAACATATTAAATCATATTACCAACTTAATTGGGGCGGGAATTTGATATCAAATACCATATTTGATTTCTATCCCGTCCCACTTTTATTGAATAAATACATAGGTCATAAGTTGGATTTTTGACAGATGATAATCTCTATCATTTAAAAAATTAAAATCAATGTTATACTTCAATTAAATTCTATTATATAAATAGCGTGTTATTGTTCATGCTTTACTATAAATTTTTAATACAATACGAGGTGACCTTTTTGGAATTAAATAGAACAAATTCCCCTTTTGATGAAAATCAATTGGAACTTATACAACAACTCATGCCAACACTGTCATCAAATCAACAGTCTTGGTTAAGCGGCTATTTGCTTAATGCTTCTACAGATGAAGGTGACCCATTACAATATACTGATCATCCTGAACCATCTGAGCACTCAAACGCAACAGCTGAATCAACATCATCCATTCACACAACTACTGCTGAAGCACCAACAGAAGATACGTCACATTCGACAATATCTACAGATGAACCCATCGAAGTTAACATTTTATTTGGTACAGAAACAGGCAATGCTGAAGAAATTGCTGATGAATTTGAAACGAAATTAAAAGAACACGATTTTACAGTTCACACGTGGGAAATGGATGACTTTCCTCAAGAGGACTTATCGAAAGTTAACCATGTGTTTATCATTACCTCAACGCATGGCGTGGGTGAACCTCCGATTAATGCGTTAGATTTTTATGACTACCTGCATAGCGATGAGGCACCAGATTTAAGTCATTTAAACTTCTCAGTACTCGCGTTAGGTGATCAAGATTACCCTGATTTCTGCCAAGCAGGTAAAGATTTCGACAAAATCTTAGGTGATTTAGGCGGTCATCGTTTAGCTGATCGTGTTGAATGTGACTTTGATTTTGAAGAAGTATCTGAGCAATGGATTATTGACATGCTTGAACTTTTGTCTCAAATGTCTCCCGGTACTCAAAACAATGAACCCAAAGATGAAGATGTTGTTGTCGAAGAACCACAAGCAGCTTATTCAAAAACACATCCATTTTATGCTGAAATCATCAAAAATAGTGTGTTAACTGAACCAACTGCTACCCGTGAAGTCAGACATCTTGAATTATCTTTAGAGGGATATGGCGAAGCCTATGAACCTGGAGACAGTTTAGTAATTATCCCTAAAAACAATCCAGAACTTGTAGCAGAAGTGATCAATACATTGAGTTGGGATAGCACAACAACCATAGATATAGACAATAGTGGCAATAGTGCTACTATACAAGATGCACTTACGAATGAGTTTGAAATTGCTAAATTAACACCATCTATATTAAATAATGCAGCTGCATTATTTGGAAATCCTATGCTAAATGCAAATGTACAAAACAAGGAATGGGTGCAAGATTATATTTATGGCAGAGATTTCATAGATTTAATTAAAGATTTTACACCTGTCGCGCTGTCACCTGATATGCTAAAAGACTTATTAAGAAAACTGCCACCTAGAGAATACTCTATTGCCAGCAGCAATCAAGTAAACCCACATACCGTCCATATAACTGTACGCGTGGTTAAATATGAAGCACATCATCGTGAACGCCATGGCGTATGCTCTGTACAACTTGCAGATCGTACACAATTAGGCGATAAATTACCTGTTTATCTTAAAAAGAATCCAAATTTTAAATTCCCTTATGATGAGCAAACACCAGTCATTATGATTGGAGCAGGTACTGGCATTGCGCCTTACAGAGCATATCTCCAACAAAGAGAACATTTAGGACTTAAAGGAAACCAATGGCTCATATTTGGAAATCAAAATGTCGATGCAGATTTCCTATATCGTAATGATTTAGAATTATGGCTAGATCAAGGCGTGCTTAGCAAACTAGATTTAGCATTTTCAAGAGATACAGAAAATAAAATCTATGTTCAACACCGAATTGAAGAAAATGGGGCAGATTTTTATCAATGGCTAACAAATGGTGCAACCATTTATCTTTGTGGTGACAAAGAAGAGATGGCAAAAGGTGTACACCAATCCTTTGTCAATGTACTCATTCAGCACGGTAACTTTAATCAAGCACAAGCAGAAGACTATTTAACAGAACTAATTAAAAATCAAAGATATCAACGTGATGTTTATTGATAGTTGCGCCAGACACTACGCTATCATCCCATCGCTTTTAATCCTACAACCACCTCAGCGATTACTTTAAAGTCAATCGTACAGAAAGTAGACAAACCCTTCGCATTAATTTGCGAAGGGTTTGTTTATTTTCTATTTATATCGTTTTTTCAAATAGAACTTTCCCCCTTGAACTAATCTTTATTCGTTAATTTCATTATTTAATGCTTCTTGAAAATGGAGTGTGTCCTTCTCAGCTAATTCAGTAGTATACTTATTCTTATTTGCATTTGCTTTAATATGCATAGAATCAATAAATAAAGATGAGTGATCTATTAAATTGTTTTGATAGCTATTTCTTATATTTTCTCAAATATTTGTCTTCGACAAGTTCATATACAAAATTTAAATCTAATATCTCATCGACTTTACGTAATAAATGACTATTAGCGACTAAGTTAAAGATAGAAATCATTTCATATTGATCTCTTTTATCAATTGATTTATTCAACATAATAAACACCATCACTGCTTAATTTACATATATTATCATATTGGCAGTCATTTATGCCGACTCCTGCGGGATAGCACTAGCCGAAGACTACAGGCTAAGGCAGTGCCCGCGGAAAGCGTGTATAAAAAACTGCCAACAAAGTCGGAGACTTTGTCGACAGTCTTAGCAATTACTTTACAGTTAATCGTATTGAGGTGGTTTTTTTAATGCTAAATATACCGTTAAGTATGCCATTTAGCATATGATTACGACCACTTATCCATTTAGTATGGTAACCCAGACATATATTTGTTTTACTTATCATAAGAAGGAGGCGAACTGAGCATGGATGTGAAAGTAATATATAATCAAAATTTAGACAACAATCAAATCATCATTGAAGTAAATGAGCACACTGAACACGTAAATGACATCGTTAACTATATTAATAAATTATCTAAAACTAAATTATTTCCCGGAAAATATAAAGGAGAAACACACTTTATAAAACAAGAAGACATTATTTCATTTCGCATAGAAAATAAAATCTTAACTATGATTACTACAGATAAACAATTCACCATGAATCAACGACTATACGAAATCAAATCTCAACTCAACACCTATTTTTTACAAATTTCTAAATCTGAAATAATCAATATTAATTATATTGATTATTTGAAACTCAATAAAAATGGCACAATTGAAGTTCGTTTTACTAATAGTGATTTCACTTATTCATCAAGAAGGTACTTACCATTAATCAAGGAGGCATTAAAATTATGAAACGTTTATTACACGGCGCAATCACAGGTATTGCTATTGGAGTTATAATTTCGTTATTGTTTTCAACTATTTTTTCACATAGCTCATTTCATCCAGTTTCTCCTGTCTCAACAATGGGTCATTTATACTTTCAATATTTAAGTGAATTACAAACGATGTTTATCGCAGTTACCATCTGGGCATTAATTGGTATTACATTCAGTTTTGGGGAGCTCATATTTTCAAATTCTAGAAAATCTTTATTATTTAAAACTTCACTTCATTTCACCTTAATGTTCGTCATCATGCTACCTTTAGCAATACTAGCGGGCTGGTTTCCACTTAAAGTTTCAGCTTTATTATCTTTTGTCGTCATCTATACCATTGTCTATTTTATCATTTGGTCAATAGAAACGAAGCGTAACCAACAAGATATCAATGAGATTAACGCTATGCTTTCAAAAAGGAAGGATGAAAAACATGAATAAAGGTAGATACACTGTAATACCCAATTCATCGGTCACAGTTTTTCTAATAGGGCTTCGTATAAACAAATGGCATAAAATTCATAAATGGTTACCTGTACTCTTATCTATGCCACCTATGCTCAGAGAATTATCAAAAGACCAAACGCTGGGTTGTTTATCTTTTGAAATGCTATTTAAATATCGTGGTGTGATGATTGTTCAATATTGGGAATCTAATGAAAAATTACTTTCTTATTCAAAAATGCCTGTACATTTAAAAGCGTGGCGGCGATTTATGAAAGAACTTAAGCATAATGATGCTGTAGGTTTTTATCATGAGACTTATAATGTCGATGCGAACCAATATGAAAATATTTATATAAATATGCCAGATTTTGGTTTAGGAAAAGCGCGTAAAAATGAAAAAGTAACCAAAGCTACACACACTGCTAAACAACGCTTACGTACACAAACCTAACCTACCAATACTTATCATGTCTTATCGCTATAGATATGATAAGAATATGCTAAAATAATTTTTTGGCATAGAAATGCTCCCTCCAAGTTTCATTTTTTAAATGTCACTTTGAAGGGAGCATATTAATTGTCCTAGACGCATTCCTAACAAAATATTAATATTTCAGAGTTTTATTACTACTTAATCTTTAAATTATTACCTTACATATTCAAAGATACCTGCAGCACCCATACCAACACCGATACACATTGTAACCATACCATATTGTGTATCTGGGCGTTTTTTCATTTCTGAAAGTAATCTGCCGACTAACATCGCACCCGTAGCACCCAATGGATGACCTAAGGCAATTGCACCGCCATTAACATTTGTCTTTTGAGTATCTAAACCTGTCTCTCTCATTGAAGCGATTGTTTGAGATGCAAAAGCTTCATTCAACTCTACTAAATCAATATCATCTACATTCAAGTTTGCTTGTTTTAACACTTCAGGAATTGCATAGGCAGGCCCAATACCCATCAATTTAGGATCTACCCCAACTGCTTTAAAGCCTACGAATCTTGCAATCGGTTCTACGCCTAATTCCTTCACCTTTTCTCCTGACATAACGACTACAAAGCCTGAGCCGTCAGTCAAGGGTGCCGAGGAGCCTGCAGTCACTGTGCCATCTGCCTTAAAAACAGTGGGTAATTTAGATAATGCTTCTTGATTCGTATCTGGTCTAATCAATTCATCATCTTTAAATACTTCCTGCGATACGACTGGGCCATTTTCATTATAATCTACTTTATTCACTTCAATCGGAATAATTTCATCTTCAAATTTACCTTCTGCTTGTGCTTTAGCAGCACGAGCATGACTTTGTACTGCATAGGCATCTTGATCTTCTCTAGAAACCTTATAAGTTTCAGCAACCATTTCAGCAGTTAAACCCATCGGATAAGAAACACCAGAATCTTCGTCTTGCAGAATTGGGTTATTGGTCGGTTCATTGCCTCCCATCGGTACTGCACTCATTAGTTCAATACCTCCGGCAACAAGAATGTCCGCTTGGTCCGCTTTAATTTGATTTGCTGCATGTGCAATCGTTTGTAACCCTGAAGAACAATAACGATTGACTGTTTGACCTGGTACTTCATTAGGCATTCCTGCTAATAAAGCAATCGTTCTAGCAATATTTTGCCCTTGCAAGCCTTCTGGAAATGAATTCCCAACAATGACATCTTCAACCATATTAGGTTCAAACGAACCTCCAACTCTTTCTAAAACACCTTTCAATACTTTTGCAGCAACTTCATCAGGTCTTTCATGAGTCATTGCACCATTTTTTGCCTTACCAGCTGCTGAACGTCCATAAGCTACTATATATGCATCTCGCATTTAGTTTCACCCTTTCTTCTATAATGTTCGATTATTAGTTGCGTAGTGGTTTTCCTTTTTCTAACATATGAGAAATTCTATCGTATGTTTTTTTATTTTGAAGTAATTCTAAGAATCTTTCTTTTTCAAGTTTTTGTAAATATCTTTGATTTACATAGGTGTTACGTGGAACATCTCCACCACTCAGTACTTCTGCAACCTTCAATGTTATTTCATAATCGTAATCACTAATAAAGTGACCTACACGCTGTGCATCTAATTGACCTTCTGCTAAGGCTTTAAAGTCTCGGCCTAAAGCGATGTATTGAGATTTTGGAAGTGGTACATAATTTGCTTCGGATTCATAGCGCGCACGTTTCAATGCAATTTCAATACGTCTTTCGGTATTTAAAATAACCGTATCTGTTTCTTTTAAATAGCCATATCTCTTAGCTTCATAAGCATTTGTAGACACTTTAGCAAAACCAATCTGCATTAAAATTTTAGTAATAGACGCTTGTTTATCATCATTTTTATGATTTGTACGCATAATGCGATCCGTGAGTTCTGCGAGTCCGCCACCTGCTGGCAATAAACCTACACCTGTTTCTACAAGACCAATGTAAGACTCACTTGCCGCTACAACAATTGGTGAATGTAGTACGAGTTCGCAACCACCGCCTAATGCACGTCCTTGAACAGCTGTTACAACAGGTTTCAATGCATGTTTCAGTCTCGCAAATACATGATGTAATTGTTCGACCGCTTCACCTACTTCAGAAACTACTTTTCCGTCTTCATGTGCTTTCTTCATTTGATATAAATTAGCACCTACACTAAAGTTGTTACCGCCTGCGTAAATCACCATGCTCGTAAAGTCTTCATTTTCAAGCTTATCAATAGCTTCTAATAAGTCAGATAAAAAGCTATTTGAAATGACATTATTTTTACTTTGTAATTTTAATAATAGTTGATCTTTATTTGCTATAGATAAATTAGAATCCGATCTATCCCACAACTCTGAATCGATATAAGCTGTTACTGGTGTTACGCGTTCAATAGATTCACCTTCAGCATAAAATGCTTCGTTGCGTTGCTCAATCCAATCTGGTAATTGACCTAATTCTTCTTTCATACGAGATTTAACACGTTCATATCCCATTAAATCCCATAATTGGAATGGTCCTAATTTCCAGTTAAAGCCCCAAACTAATGCGCGATCAATATCTTTAAAATCTTCCGCAGCTTTTGGTACATTCACTGCTGAATAGTAGAAATTATTTCGCAATGTTTCCCATAAGAATACGCCCGCATCATCTTGCGCATTAAAGATAACATCTAAATTTGAGGCAAGATCTTTACTAAAGCGACCTAAAATTTCTAATTGTGGGTGTTTAGGTTCAACATAGTCATTTTGCTTATCATCATATACATAACGCTGTTTATTTACTTTTTTATAAAAACCTTGTTTTGTTTTATTACCTAATGCACCATTTTTTGCTAATTTTTCAGAAAGTGCTACATCCTTGAAGAATGGTTGCTCTTCTGGAATTTTTTGTAATCCTTTGATCACAGCCATAGCAATATCTAATCCTACTAAATCAGATAACCCATATGTGCCCATTTTAGGTCGACCAATACTGCGACCTGTTAATGCGTCAACTTCAGTAATAGAGAAACCTTGTTGTTCTGCTCGATACATAATATCATTCATTGTTTGTGTGCCGACTCTATTGGCAACAAATCCAGGTACATCGTTTGCTACAATTACACCTTTACCTAATACATCTTCTGCAAAAGCTTGTACCCGTTCGACAACCTCTGAATGCGTTTGTTTATTTGGGATAACTTCCACTAATTTCATTATTCTTGGTGGATTGAAGAAGTGCATACCGAAAAATCTTTCTTTATCACTATCGTCAAATACCTCTGCAATTGCTTCAATTGGAATACCTGAAGTATTTGTTGCAAACACTGCATCGTCATTTGCTACTTTTTTAACTTGATCCCAAATTTGATGCTTTATGTCCACTTCTTCTTTCACTGCCTCAATATATATATCTGCATCATCATCTTGTAAATCTTCATTGAAATTACCATATGATAAGTTTGAGGCAAATGATAAATCAAACAGTTGTGGACGTTTAGGATTTGTTATTACTTCATAAGCCTTTTTCGAGATTTTGTTTGGATCATTTTCATCAATGACAATATCCAATAATTTAACTTTTAAGCCTGCATTTACAAGTAGTGCAGCAATTTGACTACCCATTGTTCCTGCACCTAGCACTGTTGCTTTTCTTATCGTCATACTAAACCCTCCAATTTTTTCATTAACCATTTAAGCATAAATTTTTATATAAATGCGGAATCTCCTGTAATTGCTCTGCCGATAACCAGTGCGTTGACTTCGTGCGTACCTTCATATGTGTATATCGCTTCTGCATCCGCAAAGAAACGAGCAATATCATACTCTCCAGCTAAGATACCGTTACCACCATGAACACCACGACCCATAGCTACAGTCTCTCTTAATCTTAATGAATTCATCATTTTAGCTGTTGAAGTCGCTACTTCATCGTATTCACCGTTAGCCTGCATACGTGCGAGCTGTGCGCATGTAGCCATGGCTTGTGCTAAGTTTCCTTGCATCATTGCCAATTTTTCTTGAATGAGTTGGAATTTACTAATTTCTTTACCAAATTGTTTACGTTTTGTTACGTAATCTGTCGTTGCTTTCAATGCACCGGCCATTGCACCTGTTGCCATATATGCAACACCTGCACGTGTTGAATATAAAACTTTCGCTATATCTTTAAAACTATTGATATTTTGTAAGCGTTGTTCCTCTTTGACAACGACATTCTTCAAACGAATTTTTGCATTAGGTACGATTCTTAGTGCAATTTTATGTTCTAACAGTTCAATTTCTACACCTTCTTGGCTTGGTTCAATAATGAAACCTTTAGGTTTTCCTGTTTCAACATCTACGGCATAAACTGGCATAACATCTGATACATTTGCTCCACCAATCCATTTCTTTTCACCATTAATAATCCATTCATCGCCTTGACGTTTTGCAGTTGTTTCTAATCCACCTGCGACATCAGAGCCATGTTCTGGTTCCGTTAGTGCAAAGCAAGTACGTAATTCATGCGATTGTAACTTTGGTAGGTAATATGCCTGTTGCTCTTTACTACCGCCAAACCAGAATGAATTATGTCCTAATCCTTGATGCACACCTAGCAACGTTGCTAAAGATACATCAAATCTTGCAATCGTATATGACATGAAAAATTGGAACATTTGACTCGGTGTACGAGCGCCTTCACGTCCTTCAAAAAGCAATGGATTATTAAAATAGTTAAGTTTACCTAACTCGTCAAAATAATCTTCTGGCTCAGTGGCATTTAACCAATGTTCATTGACAGAATCACGATACTTTTCTTCTAACATGTCATTCAATTGTTTTAATAATTTAACTTCACCTTCTGTTAAATCTTTTCCAATACTTAAAATATCTTCTGGGTACAATGCTTTTAATGTTTCTTCTTTTGTTGGCATAATAAAAACCTCCATTTTTTGATAGCGCTTACATTTATAGTAAAAAAATTTTGTGCTTTTCAGCATTTTACTTTAATTCAAATCGTCAACATCTTTTGCTTCTTGTTGGGCTTTCTCATTCATGTATTTCTGAAGTTCTAATTTGTCTGCTTTTGACGTTGAATTCAATGGCATGTGTGTCAATTTCAGATATAATCTCGGTATTTTATAACCAGCTATATTTTCACGCATATGCGCATCTAATTTTGCTTCAAAATCCGGGTCATCTTCGGTAAGTACAACTGCTGCAGCAACTGATTCACCATATTTAGGACTGTCATATCCAACGACAACACCTTGAGCTACGAGTGGGTGTTCTGCTAATACCGTTTCTACTTCGGAAGGTAAGACATTTTCACCACCAGTAATAATCATTTCTTTACGACGATCAACAATATAGACATCACCATCTTCGTCTACTTTTGCTAAATCACCTGTTAAGAAATATTCGCCATGAAATGTTTTTGCAGTTTCTTCCGGTTTGTTCCAATAACCAGGTGTTATATTATTACCACGAACGCCAAGTTCACCAATTTCACCAACTTCTACTTCTTCAAAATTATCATCAAATATACATATATCCATAAACATGACCGGCTTACCAATACTGCCTGGTTTCTGTGCACCATTCTCAGGTGTATTAACCATGACTAGCGGTGCTTCAGTTAAACCATAACCGTTAATAATTGAATAGCCTAAGCTATTAAATTTCTTTTGTACCATTGGTAAAGGTGATGAACCACCTTGAATTAAGAAATCGATACTTTCAAAGTTTTTTAGATCGAAATTTTCAGCTACTAACATGGCGTAATACATCGTTGGAATCTGAATTAAATAATTAGGTTGGTACTGAGCCATTAAATCATTTAACGCTTCGCCATTAAAGTAACGCTGTAATATCAGTGTGCCGCCAGCCATTAATAGAGGCAGTGTCAAATCGTTAAATCCTAAGACATGAAACATTGGTGTGGAAACAATTGTTGTATATGTCGAATTAATTTTATAAGTCAGTGCTATATTAATTGGATTATTTACAAAAGAATCGTATGAAAACATAACGCCTTTAGGTAGCCCTGTCGTACCACTTGTATACATTAATGACGCTAAATCGCTTCCTTCCACACTAACAGTATTGAATGGACGGTGTTGCGAAGGATCTACTATTTCATCGTATGCTTTTGAGTCAATATCCATGTGTAGCAAATCATCTGCAATACCTTCTAAACTTGAAACATGCTTCTCAGCATAAAAAATGAGTTTGACCTTGGAATCTTCAATCACACTTTTTATTTCCTGTGTTTTCAAACGCCAGTTAATTGGCAAGTATACAGCACCCAATTTAAATGAAGCGAACATCAAATCTAATAATGCTACATCATTAGGAGTGAATATACCGACGACATCACCACGTTTTACACCTTGATCTTGTAAATAATTAGCTAAATTTTCTGCACGAATATTCAAATCTTGATAGGTCCATTCTGTGCCTTTGAATGGGTCAATCACTGCGGCTTTTTCATCGTCAAATGTCGCTCTCGTTTTAATCCAGTCGTAGTTCATATTTTTCTCCCCCTTAGTTTAAATACGATAATCCGACTTTATTGCATCAGACAATCCTCCCCACTTATCTTGATAGATATCGCTATTCATTTCATTCAAATGTGTTGCAATGAGCGGCTTGAATTCCATATTTGCTAGAACATCCCGCTCTAAATCAAGACCTGGAGCTATTTCAATGAGTTTTAATCCTTGTTGTGTAAGTTCAAATACAGCCCTTTCGGTGACAAAGTACACCTCTTGATCAAGCAAAAACGCATTTTCAACATTGAAATCGATATTATCAATTTCATTGATAAATTTTGGTATATGACCTTCTTGTTCTACATTTACCTTGCGCTGTTCATAACTTAGTTGACCCCCGACAACTAACGAACCGGAAAAGACAATTGTTTTTACCGTTTGACTTATGTCGATAAATCCACCACAGCCATTCATTTTATTGCCAAATTTTGAGACATTTACATTACCTTTGGAATCTACTTGAGCAAAACTTAGAAATGCTATATCAACACCTCCGTTATAAATGAAATCCCAAGTCATATCGTGTCTCATACGTGCACTTAAGTTATAGTTCATACCAAAATATTTTCCGCTGCTAATCAAACCACCAAACACGCCTGTATCTATATTGGGCTGTACTAAATTATTAACGCCTTCTTCAGTTAAAAGATTGGATAACTCATTATTTATGCCAAAACCAATACTGATGACATCACCTTGAAGTAAAAATTGAGCAGCACGTCTCAAAATTACTTTTCGAGTGTTCAATGCTATATATGGTTCTCGCATCTCTGTAATTTGATAATGTCCTGAAAGTGCCGGATCATAATACGTTTGAATCACTTGTCTATGATATTTTGGATCACGGTTCACCACAATATAATCTACTAATTTACCAGGTATAAACACTTCATTTGGATTGAAACGACCACTTTGAATCACTTCTTTAACTTGAACAATGACTTTACCCTTATTTTTATGCGTAGCTGCTGCTAAACTAAAACCTTCTCCTAAATGTGTCTCATGCTGCATGTAAATATTGCCCTCTTCATCAGCATATGTACCTCTTAGTAAAGCTATATCAATATCTGGAAAACGGTAGTTCAAATAAGTGTCATCATTTATATTTATTAAAGAAACTAAATCATCAGTCGTACATGAATTGACTTTGCCACCTGAATAACGTGGATCCACGTTTGTATTTAATCCAATTTTAGTAATCGGACCTGGAAAAGCTTCCGTACTTCCACGATAATGTGTGGTTATTACACCTTGAGGCAGGAAGTAAGCCTCTATTTCATTGTTTTGCATTGCTTGAATCGTTAATGGTGAACCAGTAATAATACTCGTGATTAATCGTTTGACCATACCCCTTGAAACAAATGAATCTAAATCATAACTGTCTCCTCTATAATCACTAATATCATTTGCAAGCATGAACGTTAAATTATTAAGTGATTGATCTTCATCATATTGTTCGACTAACGTTTTAAGTATCTCAGCTGGTAAATTTGCTGTAGATAAGGCTGCCAGAGCTATAACATCACCTTCATTTACGATGTCTTTCAAATCTGAAAATGGAATAATTTTCATACAGTTTCTCCTATCTATGTTTAATCCAACTATTAAAGTTTTGAGTTATAAATATCTCCTTTCTTTATGTATGTAAGCCCTTACATGTAATATACCATTATTTTTGAAATTTATGCAAAAATTTTAAATTTTACGTTTATAGTGAATTGTGAAAATACGCACAACATCCGCTGTGACAGTTTTAGAAGTGGGTTAAGAAAAATATGAAAATAGTTGAACGAGGGGTATATAAATCAAATAGTTTATCAAAAAAGTAAATATGTCTTAAGATGATAAAAAAGAATCTGGGACAACATTGATTCGTCCCAGATTCTTTTTTATCGTATAGATTTTCTCTCTTGTACTGTACTTTTATCTATTCATTCTCCAACAATTTAAATTTTTTTTCTAGAGTTTGAAGTCCTTGATCTATAATCTTTTTTTGTTCAATTAAATTTTTTTGATGTTCCAAAAATATATTTTTTCGCTTCGTTTTTGTGTCACTTCCTTGATGATATAACTCCGCAATTTCTTTTAACGTTGATATGGGCATATGTGTCTGACGCATACATTTTATAAATTCAATCCAATATAAATCTTCTTCTGAAAAATCTCTATAACCATTCTTATTTCTCTGAACAAATGGAAAAAGTCCTGCTTTATCATAATATCGAATGGTATGTTCACTGATGCCTAAGTTATCGGCAACTTGTTTTACTTGCATAATTTACCTCCTAAAAAAAGGTGACTTTATAAAGTCACCTTTTTGTCTATTTCATAAGTTGAACCAGTAAATCTTCATAGTCATTATCAATGATAGCTTCAAATCCAAATGTCGATGTCATATCGTTCTTTAATGACTCCACACTATTATAACCAATGTGTTCAGGATCATCTATATTTAAACCAATGCCTTTAATATCATTATGGAATAAATTATTTTGATGCGATAGCTCAATAATCTCTTCAGCTAATGATTTAACGTAATTATGACTTGGCACAGATACACTTTTTTCATCTATTACCTTTGTTTCTGTAATAATTTTGATATCTGTTTCTTTCCCTTTAAATATTGCTAAAAAGTAATTCATATCAAAATGACCTCCTCATGATTAATAAGTAAACTAGCGTGTCGTATAACCGCCGTTAGCAAATAATGTTTGTCCGTTGATCCACCATCCATCTAAAGTTAAGAAAATAATAATTGGCGCGATGTCTTCTATTTTTGTAAGTTGGTTATGAAGCGCTTGAGATTTATGGAATGCTACAGCATCTTCGCTTTCTTGTGGGTAGAAGAATGGCGTATCCATTGGTCCAGGAGCGACCGCGTTTACTGAAATGCCTCTATCCATAAACTCTGATGATGCTGCACGTGTATAATGCTCAACAGGCGATTTGCCTCCAGCATAAGTTGAATAAAAGCCTGTGTATGCAGCAAGCAATGCAGTGGCTAAAGTGATGATTTTACCATTATCATTCATAGATTTTTCAGCATATTTAATAAAGAAATAAGCTGATTTCGCGTTGATGTCTGCCATACTATCAAATTCTTCTTCAGTCGTTTCTGAAATAGGTTTTTTAAGCACTTTACCAACAGTATTTATTGCAATATCAACTTTTCCAAATGTCTCTTCAGCATGTTGAAATAAAGCTTGGACATTATTAACGTTTGTCAAATCACCAGAAAATAATGTACCTTCTCCGCCTAAGTTTTCAACTTTTGTAAGTGTCGCTTTTGCATCATCTAAAGATTTTTCATCATGGTGATGGATTACTAATTTGGCTCCTTCTTTAGCGTAAGTAGTACTTAATAAACCACCAAGGTTCTTAGCACCACCAGCAATAACTACAACTTTGTCCTGTAGACTATTAAATTTACCCATATTATATAACCTCCTTTAAATATATTCCAACCATAAACCTTAGAGTGCGATATCAAGCAAGAGATTATTGAAAAATACTAATTATTTTTATGGTATCTTTGTATCATTCGGATGTGCTGTACTGTAAGCGAAAATGATTATATTGCTATTTTCTTTTGAATTTTACACCCATGCTTTTGTGCCAAATTCTATTTTAGTTTTTTAGTTTAGCGTTAACTTTTTTACTGTGTTTTATATTATTAATAAAAAATATAAACCATAATATTAGAAAAATAATCACAAATATAGTAATTGATGAAACTACTGTGGAAACCTCCATTGGTAACCAATGATTAAGATAAGCTACAGCAATAAATGAAATAACACTACCACTTAAATGAATGAATAATTGCAGTAATAAAGGTATATTATCTACTACATAAATACTAGATAATAAACCACAAACGGCTCCAAAGAAATATATTCCTATTACATCACCAAAACCAATGCTCATATGATTAGCTGCGAGAAATATAATCGTAATGCTACTGCTAAATCCAACACCTTGTAACATTTCTTTTAAGATTCTTTTCATTATAATCCTCTCCTTATATGTTATATGCCTAATGCTTTATTTAAATTTTTGACGTATCTTCGAGATATAGACACTTTTTTACCATTCGTAAGTGTAGCTATTAGATTACCTGAGAATGATGGGTTAACTTTCTTTATAAAATGAACATTAATAATTGATGATTTAGATATTTGTATAAAGAAAGCTCCGGCCAATTTATGTTGTAATGTACTTAAAGACATGCGTGTTGTAAGTTCTTTTTCTGTTGTCGTAATTGTGATTTCTTTATCAAATATTTCAGCGAACATAATATCTGATTTACTGATCATGAATATACCTTCTGATGTTTTAATCCCTAGTTTATCTAAATTTGAAAATGTGAAATTATTAATGTGTTCTAATAAACTTTCACCTGTTTTTCTATCAAAAGTATTGATGTTTACTTCTGTTATAGTGCGAACTTCGTCTATTTTCAGATGAACTCGTACGTCACTTTCCATAGTACCGCCCCCTCTTTTTACTTATACTATATAATTCCCTTCTATTTTGTCAGTACTTTTATCGTAAGAGGTCACCAATATAACGTAACCGGTCGGAAACATAACTATAAAATTCAAACGCTTTTCTAACATCGTTCATAGTTTCATTTTTAATAAAAAACGAAGCACATTAAAAATTAGCCAGAGACATAAAGTTCTTGGGCAAATGGGACGTATTTTGGCGAGACTCTTGAGGGAACAGGACAAGCTGAAGACTACAGGCTGAAGCTGTCCCCTAAGAAAGCGAGCCAACAATACGAAGTATTGAATTAAAAAGAAGCACTCAGATGAATTAAATCATCTGAGTGCTTTTTCTGGGATTTATGTACCAGACTCATAAACATTTTATTTTTTACTGTCTATTTGACAAGGTGCCTTTTAAATATGAAATTTATAGCACAGTATCATTTATAAATAAATGCTTAAGCTTTTATATTTTTAGGTATAATGATTTGAGTCAGAATCACACCAATAACCATAATTGATAAACCTGTTAAAAATGAAGTAGTTGCAGCTACACTAGCACTATGGTTGACTTGTACTGCTGCAAAAATAGTTGTGTTAAGCGCAATTCCTAGCGCGCCACCTAGTGTTGCACACATTTTGTAGATACCTGAAGCTAAACCAACTTTTTCATCAGGTATGGTTAAAATTGCAACTGTAATTCCTGGTGTAGCACATAAACCATTTCCTATAGCACAAATGACAAAGCCAAACACGACAATGCCTACGTACCAATCTGTTGGTAATACAGTTAAACTAATAAACATAATTCCTATTGCTGGAAATAATGGTCCTACTAATAACAGTGGCTTACCACCAAAGCGTAAGGATAATTTTTCTCCTAAACGGATCATCACAACTGCCATAATGACATAAGGTACAGTCACAAGACCTGCTTGAAAGGCATTTAACCCTAACTCTGTCTGCGCATACATATTAAATACTGTTGTTGTACCTACGCCAGAATTGAGTACAACATTGATCATTGAAGAACCCACAAATCCACGGTTTCGAAATAGTGAAAAATCAATGAATGGTGCATGTTTTTGTCTTTCAAAGAATATAAAGACAACTGTAGAAAGTACAAAAATTACAAGACACGTAATTGAAAAGGTGCTGAACCATCCTTGTTCAAATCCTTGTGTAGCAAATAAAGTAATACTTCCTATTAAAACTGCAAATAAAAACATCCCAATATAATCAAATGGTCTTGTGTCAATTTTTTCTTTTTCTACTTCTTCTGTTCCCCACAATAACCAAAATGCGATAATTGAAATAATAATAGAGATGATAAAGTTAGATTGCCAATTGACATATGTAGCTATCAATCCACCAACCATCGATGCTAAACCGATACCACCAACACTACCAATCATCAAGTAGCTAAATGCTCTACGCATTTCTTTACCTTTAAATTGCTCATTTATCACGCCTACAGTAGAAGGAAGTAAAATAGCCGCAGAAAGTCCTTGCAGCATACGTCCTACCAATAAGAACGCTGTCACACTAGATACAATAATGAGTAATGAGCCTAAAATACTAAAAATGATACCAATATAAGTCATTTTTAGTTTTCCTATTTTATCAGAAACATCACCTGCACCTACCATAAAAATACCAGTAGCAAATGATGCTAAACTGACAGATAAGTTAACAACACCTGGTGTTGTTTGGTAGGTATTTTGAACCTGTGTAGATATATTAATAAACGATTGGGCAAAAAGCCAATACGTTAACACACTTAACACAATAGCTAAAATCAATTTGTTGTTTGATTGTTACTTTGTACTCACGATGCATGAGCCTCCTCATCTAAATATTGCATATAAAAATACGCACTAGATAGATATTATCATACAAAGTACAATTTATTTTATGATTTTTTACTATTTTTCTAATTCAATTAAAAATTTACTTTTATTTGAATCCTAAAAGTAAATTTAAAGTTTGTACAACACCATCTTCATTATTATTAATTGCAATTAAATTAGCCTCTTTTTTTAATTCGGGATAGGCATTATCCATTGCGACTTTATATTTGGCAGCTTTAAATAAGTCTAAATCATTATATCCGTCACCAAATGCAATAGTTTCTGCAGGCGTAATTTGAAGTAAATTCTGAATTCGATTAATTGTGGTTCCTTTATTCACGCCCAAGTCTGCAATATCAATCCATGCCTCATCTGAAGCTACGATATAAACGTCTTTTTCAAAATGTTTTAGACGGTCGGCAGTCTCTTTACAATGACCACTTGCATCATGAACTGTAATTTTTAATAAATCTTCTTCAATATCGTTATAATCTTTAATATAGTTCACATGTTGATAAGAACCATGCACGTGCCTTTTCTCTGACTCCGAAATATTGTCTAACACATAAGCGCCAGTTTTTGAACAAGCCAGAATAGTTTGTGTATCATCAATTTCCCTTATCGTATCAATAATTTCTTTTGCTTTTTCATTTTCTATCTCTGCATTGTAAATAAAATCTCCATTATATTTAATTCGTGTTGCACTATCACCTACAATAAATGTATTTGTTGCGAGGTCTCCTACGATATTTTCCACACGTTCACATTGTTTACCAGTACAAAAAACAAAGCGGATATCTTGATCTGCACAATTTTCCTTTAACAGTTGAAAAGTCTCACTATTAAATTGGCTGTCATCATTTAAAAATGTGCCATCCATATCTACGACAATCAGTTTAATATTCATAAAAAATCCCCCCTTATTTAGCATTAAACTCATTTTATCTACTTATCATTATAATTAACAATTTTTCTAATAAACATTGAATCATTACTTAGTGGCAGTTTGCTTTTTCTGAAACTGTTTTGGTGTTAACTTGTATTTTTCTTTAAAAACTTTTATAAAATAACTCGTTGTTGAAAAACCACATGCCATTGCAATATCTGTAATTGTGTAGGGATATTTACTACGCAACATTCTTACGCTGTGCTCTAATCGTAAATTCACTAAGTATTGCATAGGGGTTTGGTTTACATAGTATTTGAAGCATCTAACCGTTTCAGATTTACTCATATGAATCTCTTCACTTAACATTTGTAATGAAATTTTCATGTGAAAATGACTTTGTAAAAACGTCATCAGTCTTTTAATACGGTAGTCAAAATAGTATCGTTTTTGTTCATTTACTACTGCTGAATGTAACAATAACCATTTTATTGCTTTATAATATTTAGCAGTAATCTCTAGTTCAAAATATAAATTTTGATTTTCATATATTTGCCCAGCTGAGTTAATAATCTCTATAAGTTCTTGTTGCTGTTTTTCATCTTGAGATAAGTATATATACGGCACATGATGTGCTTTATTCATAATTTCTGACACATAATTAAATTCTACATAATTGGTAGTTTCTGGTATCTCAATATTCCAACAAAAATACTCTGTATGCGACACTTCACTTGTTAACTCATGCACAACATTTGAATTGATAAAAAGCCCGTCACCTTTTTTAACATTAAATGTGTCGTCACCAATTGAAACATTGAGTGCTCCATTAATCACATACATGAATTGCAATGCGTGGTGCCAATGTATAGGAATGTAGCCAAATATCGTGCGATTTAAATATGTATGTAAAATAATATGTTTCCATTGTTTATCAGGAAATTGTATTAACTCTTCTCTTGTATTTTCTACGATAATTTCTTGATACATAAATTAGACCCCTCAATATTTTGTTATTTTAAGCTCATTTTTATATATTATATCGTGTATTTTCACGCTATAGTATGAATATATTAATATTTAACAGGTGATGATATGGTAAATGAAACAAAATTTCGAATCGTAGGTATTTTATTAGCAATTGTAGGAGCATCCTTTTGGGGACTCGGTGGCACAGTATCAGATTTTCTTTTTCAACAAAGGGACATTGATATCAATTGGTATGTAACTGCGAGGTTATTAATCAGTGGCTTCTTCTTATTAATGATTTACAAAATAATTAATAGAAAATCTTCATTATTCGATATATTTAAAAATAAACATAGCCTATTCCAACTTTTTATTTTTTCAATTTTTGGTATGTTGCTCGTTCAATACGCTTATATGGTGTCTATCAATTTCGGTAATGCAGCAATCGCTACTTTACTCCAATATATAGCGCCAGTATATATCATTATTTGGTATGTTATCAGACGTAAAGAGCGCTTTAAACTTTTTGATTTGATCGCGATTGTCCTTACATTATCAGGTACCTTTTTGCTACTAACCAACGGATCTTTTAGTAAACTTGTGGTATCTACACCGAGTGTAATTTGGGGGATTATATCTGGTTTAGCACTTGCGTTCTATACACTTTACGCAACACAATTATTAACTCGGTTTCCGTCTATTTTAGTTGTCGGTTGGGCAATGTTAATTTCAGGCATTGTCATGAATTTCAAAGCACCTATATGGCAGTTTGATTGGTCCAATTTAACAGGATCGACTGCACTTTATTTAACTTTTGGTATTATTGCCGGAACTGCTATAGCATTCTTTTTCTTTATTGAAAGTTTAAATTACTTATCAGCAAAAGAAACCACACTTTTCGGCACAATCGAACCTGTTATGGCCATATTAGCAAGCGCGCTTTGGCTTAATGTTACATTTCGTAGTTTTCAACTTATTGGTATTCTACTGATTATCGTACTCATTTTAGCTTTATCCTTAAAAAAACAACATAACATAGAATAAACAATTCAACTTAAACTCAAAACATGATATATAAACTTATAAGATGCTGTGATGGCCAGCATTATACTTTTTATCCTACTACCAATTAATAATATCTATAATACTTTACACACATTAAAAAAACGTTCTCTAAAATAGACACTAAAAAGTGAAAATTTTAAAGAGCGTTTTATTATCTTTAACATATTAATTTTTGATGTTTTTAAGATTTTTTAAAATATACAGTACATAATAAATGATGCCGATACAAAACCAAATCAATGTATAGATCTTAGCCTGACCACTTAATCCCCAGAACACAATAAACACACAAATAAATATAATCACTGGCATCACTGGGTAAAATGGCAATTTAAATGCTGGTTCTGGTAGGTCATGGCCTTCTCTTTTACGCAATGAAAAAATACCTACTGTAACAAACATAAACGCTACAAGCGCACCTGCTGAAATTAATTGTGCTAAAAAGCCAAATGGAAAAACAGAGCCAATAATAATTGCAACAATCGATAGTATGATTAATGCACGATTTGGTAAATTTTTATTATCTAATTTTCCTAACCAAGACGGTAAGATACCATCTCTACCAAACGAATAAAGCAAGCGAGAACCTGCCATCATCATACCAATTAAAGCAGTAAACATACCAATTACTGAGACTGCCTGCACTATGACCGCAACAGTACTATGTCCACTCATACGTAAAGCCCAACCTACTGGCTCAGCATTATTTTTATATTGCGCATAATCAAACATCCCCACTAATACAAGTGAAACGACGATAAACAATGTAACTGCAATCAGTAAAGAGCCCAAGATTCCTCGTGGCATTGTTTTTTGCGGATTAATCGCTTCACCAGAGTTTGAAGCAATAGAATCAAACCCAATATAAGCAACAAAAATGACAGAGCTACCTGCATATATACCCTGCCAGCCACCAAACGCGCCTGCTGCAGTTTCACGGTACTCTGGAATAAAAGGTATGTAATGACCAATATCAATGACTGATAAACCTACGATTATAAATAAGAGAATAGCCAATACTTTAAGTATCACGAGTGCATTTTGAACACGTGCCGCTTCTGACGTTCCTCTGTATAGCAATATCGCCGTTATAATCACCACGACAGCTGCTAATAAATCAATGATACCTCCGTCTGTACCAAGAGAGTTAGATAATGAATTAGGTAACGATATATGAAAAGGTTCTAGTAAACCTCTCAAATTAGCTGAAAATCCTGATGCTACAAAAGCTACAGCAATTAAATATTCAGCAATTAAAGCCCAACCTACAATCCATCCGAAAAATTCTCCAAACAATATGCTAATCCATGTATATGCTGATCCAGCAAAAGGCATAACAGATGCCATTTCTGCGTAAACAAATGCCACCAAAGCTGCTACAATAGCTGCTACTAAAAAGGACAAACTGACTGATGGACCTGTGTGATCAGCAGCTACAACACCAGGCAATGTAAAAATAGCAGTAGAAACAATTGTACCTACACCTAAAGCTAAAAAGTCTCTTATTCTTAACGTGCGCTCTAAATGAGCATCTTTGTTTTGAAATTTAGAAATATCTTCTTTTTTGAAGATTTGTTTTAAAAGATTCATTAATTTTCTCCTTGCTAATTATGTACAAACACGTATTACAGTATAGTGATTTTTAACTATAATGTACATATCCTTTTAAAAAAGATCTTTAATAAATTTATGATTATTTAGCTTATAACTATATTCGTTTAATGTTTGTTACTTCTAATGTTTTATACCTTAATATAGCGCACCCTAAGTCTTACCTATATTTAAATACAAAAAAGACTATCGATACAGCAGTTAAATAGCTTTATCAATAGTCTAAATGGTTAACCTTCAATCTTTATTGTCTTTGGTTACAAATACATTATTTATGATTTCATTCGGTTTAACACTTCTTGCTGAATTGTCTTTAATGCTTCATTATAGGCTTTATTCGTACTCTCCTGTGCATTTATAATTAAGAGATCAATCAATTCAGCATTATTTTTTTCACTCACTTCATGTTCAAATTGATGTAAATGTTCTTCAGATGTTTTCGCATTTTGCTTTTCAATTTGATAATATTGGTCAGCTCCCAAACCACCTTCTTCAATCATGACAGAAATCCCACTTGAGCGCGTTTCATTTAAACGTTTTACTTTTATGCGTTTATTATCACGGATAACCATTTGAATCCCTCCTATCTCAATATGTAAATCAATTTTAAAAACACATATTTTATATAACGATTCATGATTCATATCCGAAGCTCAAAAATTTTGAACAACAGTCAATCATCAAACCATCTTTTGGACTAAGGTCATGTCATCTCATATTCAGGAAATTATTGTTTAACCTAAGTGTAATATTACATTGTATTTATATCAATTTCTTTGCTCATTTATTGGTCATTTATTTTTCAAAAGCAAAAAATTAACCCAATATATGTTACGTACAATAATGCTTAACAAAACATTCACAAAATTATATTAAATTTACTTCTATTATTTTTGATAAAATTGTATAATTGATAATGATTATTATTATCTCATTATAAGAAAGAGTGAGTTTTATGTTAAGCATAAAAAGTGGAGACTTAAAAAAGAATTACAAAATCAAAGAAATGAACATTAAAAATCAACACATGCGCCATCGATTAAATGCACTTGGTTTAGTGAATGGTACTAAATTAAAAATTAAGCAAAAGTGCCTGTTCAAGGGTCCTTGTATATTAGAAGTGAATGGTCAATGTTTAAGTATTCGTGGTTGTGATGCATGTCAGATTGAATTAGAGGAAGCCAATGACTAATAGTTATTGTATTTTAGGAAACCCTAACGTCGGTAAAACATCTTTATTTAATGCATTGACTGGCACATACGAATATGTAGGAAACTGGAGTGGCGTAACTGTAGAGAAAAAAGTAGGGCGCCTCAAACAACATGTTGGAGACCTAGTTGATTTACCAGGCATTTATGAATTGTCACCTATTTCTAAAGACGAAATGGTTGTGACGGATTATTTATTGAATAATTCATTTTCTGGAATGATTAATATTGTAGATGCAAGCCAATTAAAACGTAACTTACAACTAACCGTTCAACTCATGGAATTAGGTGCACCTTTAATTATTGGATTAAATATGGTTGATGTTGCTACAAAACGTGGTATTCGTATCAACCAACAAGCACTTATGAAAAAATTAAAATTGCCATTACTACCTATCATAGCAAGAAATGGCAAGGGGACGCATCAATTATTAGAATCTTTGAAAGACAATGGCTTATCAAAAAACAGACCATTGAAATTAAATTATGGTAAGAACATTGAAGATACGATATCACAAATTGAAGCACATTTAACATCAAGCACCTCTATTGATAAACATTTAAGACGCTTTATATCAATACAATTTTTATTAGAGAACCCAAAAATTTATGAATTCCTAGATGATACTGTTTTGAAAGAAATAACATTATTACGTCAAAATTTATCAGAAGAATTAGATAATTCTATACGTGATGAGATACAAGCAACACGCAATACATATATAGACAATATTTTAAAAGATACAGTTGAATATCCTGATGAGGAACGACAATATTTCACGCATCAGATAGATCGCATTTTAACAAATAAATATTTAGGCATCCCAATCTTTTTAATCATTATGTGGTTGATTTTCCACGTTACTTTCACTTGGATCGGTACACCTATATCCGACGCATTAGATGAATTTTTAGGTGGCACCTTTACGGATACGGTATCAAACTTGATGGATAAATTAGGTCTCGTTCCATTTTTACAAGATTTAATCAATGACGGTATTATTGCTGGTGTAGGTGCAGTACTTGTATTTGTGCCACAAATACTGGTGCTTTTCTTCTTTATTTCTCTTTTAGAAGACTCTGGTTATATGTCTCGTATTGCCATATTAATGGATCGAATTATGGAATACTTTGGTCTTAGTGGTAAATCTTTTATACCAATGATTATAGGATTTGGATGTAACGTGCCAAGTATTATGGCAGCACGTAGTATTGAAAGTGAGAAGGAAAGACTTACAACGATTTTGATTGCACCATTTATGTCTTGCTCTGCGAGATTACCCGTTTACGCATTGTTTGTAGGTGTGTTTTTTGAATCTCATCAGGCACTCATCGTCCTAAGCTTATATGTACTTGGTATTGTTGTGGCTTTATTAACAAGTGTACTATTAACGAAAACGGTATTAAAAAATGATGACTCTGTATTTATCGTCGAATTGCCTACTTATCGATTACCATCAGTCAAAACACTATGGAGAAGTACATGGGAAAAGGCTAAAGGTTTTGTTAAAAAAGCAGGAACATTTATCTTTGCTGGTTCGGTAATTATTTGGTTATTGAATTATACAGGTCCTGGCGGTTTCAATGTAGACGTTAATGATAGCTTTTTACACTCAATTGGAAGTTTCTTTGCTGTATTAGTTGCACCATTAGGTTTTGGTTCATGGCAAGCGGGTGCTACATTAATACCTGGATTCTTAGCAAAAGAAGTTATCGTTAGCTCGATGGCAATTATCTATGCATCAGACGAAGCTGGTCTTGTAAACATTATACAAAGTCATTTCACACCATTATCGGCATATTCGTTTATGATTTTCATCTTGTTATATATACCATGTTTATCTACAGTCGCAACCATTCGCAAAGAAACATATTCTCTTAAATGGACTGTACTGGCTGTAGCATATCCATTAATCACTGCATATTTACTTTCGTTTGTCTTTTATCAAATCGGATTATTATTTTATTAAGGATGTGATTTAATGACGATTATTATCAATGTAGTTATCTTTTTAGCTATTATTAGTTATGTTGTTTTTACATTATTCAACTTTTTCAAGAAAGCTAAAACTGGTAAATGTAACTCTTGTGGCTCTAAAAATGGGTGTCATACAGGAAAGAAAACATTATAACTACCTGTCACGTTAGATAAGTTCATCAATTTTTGTAAAAGTGACAGCATACTCAAATCTTTTCATAATGTTTGATTCACATCAAAAAGATAAAATAAGAAAGCGCTAAGTTTTGAAGTATTTGTAAAAACTTATGCTACTTTACAACTAAATACGCAGTTCTTTATTTATTATAATTTTAACTATAAAAAAGAAATAGGGAGATTACTATCCCTGATTCAAACATAAACGTCAATTTCTATTACAATGATAGGCATTGACGTTTGTTTTGTTGCTATAGAACATCGGTACTCATTGCGTGACTATATTTCATTGTAGCAATTTTGCATTGTACTGTTACTTGTGGAAATGACATGAGTGAGAGACTACAGGCTCGAGCCATATCCCCAGGCAAGCATGCATGATCAAAACCGTAAGTTTTTATATAAAATGAACTCATCCATCATGTGTAATAATACGAAGCTTTTTTCTATTGTATTAAAACACATCTTTTATAGAGATTTTGCATCGTGCAGACGCCCGGGGAAATGATATGAGCGAGAGACTACAGGCTCGAGCCATATCCCCAGGCAAGCATGCACGATCAAAATCGTAATATTTTCATATAAAAAGGACTAATCCGTTTGAAAACGAATTAGTCCTTTATTTTGAGATTGAGGTTTGTGTCTCAGATATTTCTTATATTTAATAATTATTCTGATTTGTTGGCGCCTCTATTTTCTGCAATTCTCGTATATTCTTCTAATCTATGTTTGTTTGGTGATAGTGTTAAACCTAAGAACTTACGCTCTTTATTGGCATCTTTATAGAAACTGACCATCATACAAAGAATGATGATAGAGAATGGTAAGGCGGTCATGATTGCCATGTTTTGAAGGGCATTTAATCCATTATCTCCACCTGAGAATAATAAGATAAATGCGATCAATGCTTGTGCAACACCCCAAACCACTTTAATCATTGCTGATGGGTTTAATGAACCAAATGTTGTTTGCATTCCTAATACGAATGTCGCTGAATCGGCTGACGTAATAAAGAACGTTGCTATTAAGAGCAATGTCACAATGGACAGTGCAAAGCCTAATGGTACTTCATTAAACACACCAAATAATGCAGTTTCTGGTGGCATATCAAATATTTTTGGATTGTCTTTTGCAGTTTCGATACCTAGAACACCGAATGCTGCAAACCAAACTAAACTTACAAGTACCGGTGCTAACATAACTCCAGATACGAACTCTCTAATTGAACGTCCTTTAGATACACGTGCAATAAATATACCAACAAATGGACTCCAACTAATCCACCAAGCTAATTGGAAGAAAGTCCATGATTTCATCCATTCATTTTTTTGTGGATCTAATGGTGCAGTATCAAACATGTTAAATAATAACGTATTCAAATATTCACCTGTTGAACTTGTTAACATGTTTAAGATTAAAACGGTTGGTCCTACAATAAAAATAAATAATAAGATTATGCCTGCTAAACCAATATTAGCATTACTTAAATATTGGATACCACGGCTTAATCCTGACCATGCACTAGCTAAGAATAAGATTGTAACAATTACAATAATAATACCTTGAGTCACAATATTATTCGGGATATCAAATAGGTAGTTTAGACCACCTGCAATTTGCATAGCGCCTAGACCTAAAGATACCGCTACACCACCGATAGTAGCGAAAATAGACACTACGTCAATAACTGTACCAAGCGGACCGTCTACTTTATTTCCGAAAATTGGACGTAATGTTTTTGAAATTAATGCAGGTTCATTTTTTCTAAATTGGAAGTAAGCTAACGCTAACGCAACAACACCATACACTGCCCATGCGTGGAAGCCCCATTGCATAAATGCACCTCTTAAAGCTTCTTTATAAGCATGTGCTGATTGTGGTTCTCCAGATGGTGGTGATACAAAGTGACTGATTGGTTCAGCTGCTCCCCAAAATACTAAACCAATTCCCATACCAGCACTAAATAGCATCGCAAACCATGAAATTGTGTTAAATTCTGGTTTATCTTCAGGTTTACCCAATTTCAATTTTCCGATTGGGCTAAATATCAAGAAGACACAGAAGAATATCATTAGAGCTACAATAACCATATAATACCAACCAAAGTATTCAGTAATCCAACCAGTAATATTTGTCCCTATTGAATTAAACTGATTTGGAAATATTGCACCTAACAATACAACTATTGCGGTAATAATAATACTATAAGTAAAAACAGAAGACAGTTTCTTCCCACTAGCATTATGTTGTTTATTTTCCAAAATTAGTAACCTCCCTTATAATTGAACATTAGGCAGAATAACAGACTTTATATATGAAAACAACAGCACTAACATTTGTTTTCATATATATATCGTTTGGCTAAAGCCGTCATAAAAGGATTACAAAACTAAACATAAAAATTCAATATTTCTATAAATATATTTATTAAAGTTGAATTCATTAACTTTAAAATAAACTTGTCCATGTTTTAATCTAAAAAATAAAAGACTAGAAAGTAATTTTAACCATTACATTCTAGTCTAAAATATGATGTTTTTACGCGGAAACATAACGCTCATCGCTACAATAAAAGCATTTCAATACTTTGACTTCAATATTATTTCACTATAAGTACTGGTATAGGACTTCTTTTAGCAACTTTATGTGTTACATCTCCAAGTACATGTTTGATATCTATACTTACTCGATGGTTACTCATTACAACTAAATCAAAATCGCCTACATCCATATCTCCAAAACTAATTCTCTCAAGTATGGTATCTTTTACAGGCCCAAATTCGATGGCTACTTTATAATTAATACCTTGCTCTTTTAATTTTTCAAGAAATGGAGTAAGTTCTTCTTCCTTTTCTTTAATGATATCTTCTTTATGTTTATTTTCATAACGTACACTCGCTAATAAATCATTTTCAGTCATGACATTATGAACAACTACAGTGGAATCTTCTCCAACTAATTTCGCTAAGTTCTCAGGAATGTTATCGAAATCATTTTCAAAAGAGTATGGTAGTAAAATATTTTTATACATAATAAATCACCTTTCTTAATTAAACTATTGCAAAACAGTCTCATGTAGTTTTGCTCGTTTAAATATATTTTTGGTGCCTTAATGCGTATTTTACTAGTGAAACAACTGAAGTATTGAGCAACTTTTTGCATTAAATCAATGATGTACCCATACCATAAAAATTTTTTAGTGTACTTACTTATTATTTAATTACCACAATTTTATATAAATTATTCATTAAATAACCATTATTAATGAAATATTTCATATTCAGCGTTTCAAAATACTTATAGCTTGTTGATTACATACACAAATAACACTCACAATAATGATTTCAAAAATAGATGTCGTTTATAAAAAATAGACATGACTATGAAATCAAAATCATTTCATTGATCTCATAGTCACGCCTTATAATGCTTGTTTTATTAATGTAATTGTTCTTGGCCTCGTTTATTCCAAGTTAAAATAAAGCTTAACATCGCTAAAATACTAATAACTGTTAATAAGACAAAACCAAAATCCCATCCAAAATGTTGTACGACAAAACCTAAAACAATATTTGCCATCACAGCACCAAATAAGTAACCAAATAAACCCGTTAGACCTGCAGCTGTTCCGGCTGCTTTTTTAGGTACATAATCTAATGCTTGTAAACCAATCAACATCACTGGCCCATAGATTAAAAATCCAATTGCAATTAATGATAAATTGTCCAACCATGCATGACCTGGTGGGTTTAACCAATAAATTAATACAAAGATTGTAACGCCAAGCATAAAGAAGAAACCTGCAGGACCACGGCGCCCTTTAAATACTTTATCGGAAATATAACCACAAAGTAGTGTACCTGGAATGCCTGCCCATTCGTAAAGGAAATAAGCCCAACCTGATTCACTTAAATTAAATTGCTTTTCTTCACTTAAATAAGTAGGTGCCCAATCTAACACACCATAACGTACAAAATAGACAAAAATATTAGCAAAAGCAATGGCCCATACCCATTTGTTATTTAATACATATTTAAACAATATCTCTTTTGTTGTTAACTCTGTTTCAAGTGTTTCATGTGACGTCGTTGAGTAATCTTTGTTAAAGCGTTCAATAGGAGGTAAACCTTGTGACTGAGGTGTATCTCTAATTAAACAATATGCAATAATTGCGATAACAATTGCCAGTAATCCTGGATATATAAATACGCCTTCAAATCCTCTTAAATAACCAAAATTATAAAGAGCAGTCATAGATATTCCCCAAGTTGCGATCGGTGCCATTAGTCCTCCACCAACATTATGAGCCACGTTCCAAATAGACGTTTTACTACCACGTTCACTAACACTAAACCAGTGCACAAGTACACGTCCTGATGGCGGCCATCCCATACCTTGAAACCATCCATTTAGAAATAACATAATAAACATGATTGTTATACTAGAAGTAAAAAATGGTACAAATCCTAATAGTAAATTAACAATTGCCGTAAGCATCAAACCTAAAGTTAAAAATACACGCGCATTACTGCGATCACTTACGGTTCCCATTACAAATTTACTAAATCCATAAGCGATTGAAATGGCTGATAGCGCAATACCAAGCTCTCCTTTACTGAAACCATCTTCAATTAATGAAGGCATCGCTAATGAAAAGTTTTTTCTCAGCAAATAGTAACCCGCATAACCGATAAAAATACCTAAAAAAACCTGTAACCGTAACTTTTTATATGTATCATCTACCTTTTCAGATGGTAAAGGATCCACATGTTTTGCTGGCTTTAAAAAACGAAACATACAATCACCCCTAAATTAGCAATTATTTTTTCTTAACATTTTATTTACAAATTATTTACTTAATATTAATATTTCCCAGTTAGTAAAGCAATACTATTATTAAGATTTGAATATTATTATTGTAAGAAATAAAATTTACTAATGCGTGGGGTATACGATCGCAATAATCAAAGATTTCATAAATCAAACACCTCATAGTTATGATAAATCTTTAACTACAAGGTGTTATGAAAAGTAACTATTACAATACATCAAAAAAATGCATGCTTAATAGCACAATTATAATAAATAATCCGACACAAACTATAAAACTGTACATAAAAGTTACAGTATTACGCAATTTACTACTATAAACATCATTAGGGTCTTTCCCATGCATAAAAGCAACTATCCTGTCATACGTTTGTATTCTATACGATTTTTTTAAGGCTTCTACTTTAAATGATGCAATAATCATAGTTATTAAGAGTATAAGTTCAGCTGAAATCCATAATGTCGTCCAATAGTAGAGTGTTGGACCTGCTAAAATTGCGGATAATAACATAGGCCAAATCATTAAATGACTCCATAAATTAAATTTGCTCTGTTTTAACTTTTGTTCCATAATCTCTATGTCTCCTTTAACTAAATTATCTAAAGAAACTTGAAACAAAGAACTAAGCATTAACAAATTATGTATATCTGGATAACTTTTATCATTTTCCCAATTTGAAATTGTTTGTCGTGAAACATACAATTTTGCAGCTAATTCTTCTTGTGATAAATGGTCACGCTGTCTAAAAAATTTAATTTGATTACCTATGTTCATTTGCCAAGCTCCTTTAACTTGAGACTATAGTGTGATTCTATTTTAGACTACCAAATTGTATTGACATGCGCACATTTAATTATGCAAAAAGTTTTTGTCATATAGCTATAGCGTCTTTTTTAGACCTCCCTTAGACTTACAAGAAATAAGAGTAAGACCGCAACTAAATCATGTTTTTAATCACGTATCTTACTCCTATCATTATTATTATTTAATTAACCTGTATCATAGCGCTAAGAAATCAGTATCCCATCATAATTTTATATTTATGTCGCAGTTTGTTGTTGTTGATATGGTATAGGATGATCTAATTCAAATGAAGCACCTGCAGTAATTTTTTTATATTGATAAGTAAAGTAGCCAATCCATAAAATTGTAAATACAAATGCGAGGCCATAACTTAAATTAAGATCCAGACCTAAACCTATCTTCTGACTTAAAATATAAGTGAAAATATTCCAAGTCATAAAGACTGCTGGAATTGCTGCCACCCAAAAATTCTTTTTCGCGATAAGTAAGTACATTGCACCTACCCATAAAGCGACAACAGCTGTAGTTTGGTTTGCCCAAGAAAAATAGCGCCATAAAATGGTAAAGTCTACCTGAGTCAAACCAAAGCTTACGACAAATAATGGTGCAGCTACAATCACTCGTTTTAACATACTGCGCTGACCATAATTTAAATAATCAGCTATAATCATACGTGCACTACGGAAAGATGTATCACCACTTGTAATTGGTAAGACAATAACACCCAGTACTGCAATCGTACCAAACACAGAACCCAATAATAGATGTGATGCTTCACTTACAACAAGAGCCGCTTCCCCACGTGCTAAAACATCACTTAATCCACTATATCCATTAAATAAACTCATGCCTGCAGCTGCCCAAATCATTGCTATAATACCCTCTGCAATCATCATTCCATAGAATATGAAACGACCATTTTTCTCTTTGTTTGTCGTTCTCGAAATAATAGGCGTTTGTGTAGCATGAAAACCAGATAAAGCACCACAAGTAATTGTAAAAAATAGTAGTGGAAATATAGGAGCGCCATCTGGATGCATATTTTTCAAATTAATTTCAGGTATCGGTGCACCTGTTTGAATAAGACGGAAACCTATACCTACTGCACTAATTAATAGCAATGCACCGAAAATTGGATAAATGCGTCCAATGATTTTGTCTATAGGTAAAATTGTAGACAAAATATAATAAACAAAAATGACAAAGATAATGATGCCTAATGTGATTCGACCATCTAATAAATTATGTAGTAACAATGCCGGGCTTGTTACAAAAACTGTTCCAGTTAGCAATAATAATAAGATTGAAAAGATATTTACAAAGTGTTTCATGACCTGACCTAAAAATTTACCAGCAAGCTCCGGTAAATGTGCCCCTTTATTTCTAATTGAAATCATTCCAGTCAGATAATCATGTACTGCACCTGCAAAAATACATCCCACAACAATCCATATAAATGCTACAGGTCCATATAATGCCCCCATAATCGGTCCGAAAATCGGTCCTACACCTGCAATGTTCAATAGTTGAATGAGTGAATTTGATGATGTCTTCATAGGTAAATAATCGACATTATCACGTTGATTATATGCTGGTGTTGGTCTATCTTGTTTCGTGCCAAACATTTTGTCGATATACTTCCCATAAGTGAAATAACCTATAACTAATAAAATAATAGATACAATAAACGTTACCATTTTAACATCCCCCTTTAATAATATGTAAGCGTTTTCTTAATTTAATCACATATTTTATTATTCGACAATCCTGTAAATGTTTTTTATTTATTTATTTTTAATTTTTGGGGAATATAAAATAAAATATACTTTTAAAATAATCTTTACATTTAAATGATATCTGACTCATTAACACTTATAATAAATAAAAAAAGTACAACCTCATTTAAATTAAAACGAAGTTGTACTTTTTGAATAAGCGATATGTTCAATTAAACTCAACTGTTATTTTTTATAAAGCTTAATTTTTATTTCATAATAATCATCATGGTCTTTAGCTTGATGTTCAAACTTGATGCCACTTTTTTCAATTTCTTCTAAACTTTTGCCTACCGCTTCACGTGCATCTGTTAAGTCTTTTTCAAATGCAAAACTTTGCGCTTTCACTTTTTCAGGGCCGACTTTTTGTTTTACTCTAGCTTCAGTTTGTTTCACGTTTAACTTTTGGCTTATAATCGTTTCCACTAATGTTTCTTGATCTTCATCTGATAAACTTAGCATCGCACGTGCATGACGTTCTGTAACTTTGCCTTCACGTAAACGTTCTATCACTTTTGGCGCTAATTTTAATAATCTCAATTTATTTGCTATAAAACTTTGACTTTTACCTACACTTTTAGCTAATTCACTTTGTGTAGTATCACCTAGTTCTAAAAGTTTTTTATAGGCTTCTGCCTCTTCTACAACAGATAAATTTTCACGTTGGATATTTTCTATTAAAGCAACCACTGCAGTTTCTTCATCACCTAAATCTCTGATAATGACATCTGCGTATGTCTTATTCAACGATTGTAAGGCTCTAAATCTACGCTCTCCAGCAATAATTTCAAACATATCCTCTTCTATAGGACGTACTACAATCGGTTGTAACAATCCATGCTCATCTATTGATTCTGCGAGTTCTTTAATCTTATTTGGCTCAAATACTTGTCTTGGTTGATAACGATTTGGCACAATACGTTCAGTATGAATAGATTCAACACTATTATGATCCTCTTCTATATAACCAACAATGTCATCTTTATTTTTCAAACCAAATAATTTAGAAAAAGGTTTCTTCATATTTTATGCGCTCCCTCTAAATTAGTTGTATTAAATCACTTTTCTTTTTCAAGTAATGGAGACTTATTGGGCATTCCTGGTTTTCTTGGATATTTCTTTGGTGTCTCACTTCTCTTATCAATCTTTATCATTTGCCTTTCACCAGCATCTTCTGGTAATTCATATGAAATGACATCCTGAAGTTTACCACCGAGGATTCCTATACCAAAACGCGCTTCTTCCAATTCTTCTTCGCCTTTAGCTGATTTTAAAGCAATGAATTGTCCACCCTTTTTAACTAACGGTAAACACAATTCGCTTAATACGGAAAGTCTAGCAACTGCACGTGCAGTTACAATATCATAAGACGCCCTGTAGTCTCCCTTTCCGTAAATTTCTGCGCGATCATGTACAAAATTCACATTTTCTAAATCTAATGCTTCTGCTAATTGATTTAAAAAATGGATGCGTTTATTTAATGAATCTACAATTGTAATTTTTAAATTAGGATAAATAATTTTTAATGGAATACTTGGAAAACCAGCACCAGCACCAATATCACAAATTGTTAGCTCTTGTGTCAAATCCGTATAAAAACTTAGTGCAATTGAATCATAAAAATGTTTCAAATACACTTCATGTTCTTCAGTAATACTTGTTAAATTCATTTTTTCATTCCATTCAACGAGCATTTGAAAATACGTTTGAAATTGATGTTGTTGTTTTTCTGTAAGTTCGATATCTTGTGTGCTGAGTTGCTCAGTTAACCATTTTACACTCATCTTAATTTTCCACCCTTTGTATTTTACCTTGTTCTAGGAACACTAATAAGATCGAAATATCTGCAGGATTTACACCTGAAATCCGAGATGCTTGCGCAATATTTAACGGTTTAACTTCCGCTAATTTTTCGCGTGCTTCAGTCGCTAAACTATCAACTTTACTATAATCTAAGTCTTCTGGAATTTTCTTTTCTTCCATACGTTTTACTTTTTCAACTTGCTGTAACGACTTATTGATATAGCCTTCATATTTTGTCTGAATTTCAACTTGCTCTTCAACATCACTAGGTAATTGATTTTCTTCTTCTAAAATTTCTAGAATCAAGTTATACGTCATTTCAGGTCTACGCAATAACTCCAAGGCTAATATACCGTCTTTCAAGCGTGAACCGCCTTGCGCTTCAATAATTTCTTGTACACGTTCGTGCGGTTTTATTCTAATTTCATTTAAGCGTGCTTGCTCATCTTTTATCATTTGACGTTTTTCATTGAAACGCGCATAACGTTCTTCAGAAATCATACCTAATTTATAACCTAAATCTGTTAATCGTAAATCTGCATTGTCATGTCTTAATAATAAACGATATTCTGCACGAGATGTTAATAAACGATATGGTTCATTGGTACCTTTTGTTATAAGATCATCTATTAAAACACCAATATAGGCGTCTGAACGGCTTAAGATGACTTCTTCCTCATCTAGTACTCTTGACGCTGCGTTAATTCCAGCCATGATACCTTGTCCTGCCGCTTCTTCATAACCAGAAGTTCCGTTGATTTGTCCTGCAGTATATAAGTTTTTAATTTTTTTAGTTTCTAGTGTTGGCCACAGTTGTGTCGGTACAAGTGCATCATATTCAATTGCATATCCTGCACGCATCATATCCGCTTTTTCTAAGCCTGGAATTGTTTCCAACATCTGACGTTGAACATGTTCAGGTAAGCTTGTTGATAAACCTTGGACATAAACTTCATTGGTATTTCTACCTTCTGGTTCTAAGAAAAGTTGATGTCTAGGCTTATCATTGAATCTTACAAATTTATCTTCAATTGATGGACAATATCTAGGTCCTGTACCTTTAATCATGCCTGAATACATCGCAGATAAATGTAAATTATCATCTATAACTTGATGTGTTTCTCCATTGGTATATGTTAACCAACAAGGTAATTGATCTAAAATATATTCCGTTGTTTCAAAACTAAATGCTCTACCAACGTCGTCACCTGGTTGTATTTCTGTTTTAGAATAATCAATCGTTTTGGCATTAACACGCGGTGGCGTACCAGTTTTGAATCTCACTACTTCAAATCCGAGATTTCTAAGATTGTCAGCTAGTGAAATAGATGGTAATTGATGGTTTGGACCACTTGAATATTTCATGTTACCTAAAATGATTTCACCACGTAGAAATGTACCAGTTGTAATAATGACCGCATCTGCCCAGTATTCTGTGCCGATATTCGTACGTACGCCTTTGATGACTTCATCTTCAATAATTAAGTCATCCACCATACCTTGCATAATATCAAGGTTTGCTTCATCTTCAATTACCTTTTTCATTTCTTGTTGATAAAGTACTTTGTCAGCTTGTGCGCGAAGTGCTCTTACTGCCGGGCCTTTGCCAGTGTTTAACATACGCATTTGGATATGCGTTTTATCGATTGTTTTCGCCATTTGGCCACCTAATGCGTCTATTTCACGAACTACTATTCCTTTAGCCGGGCCACCAACTGATGGGTTACATGGCATGAATGCAATATTATCTAAATTTATTGTTAACATTAACGTTTTGGCACCACGTCTTGCTGAAGCAAGTCCAGCTTCAATACCAGCATGTCCGGCTCCAATTACTATTACATCATATTCTTGAGCCATACTTTTTTCCTCCCTTTTATTTTCCTAGACAGAATTGACTAAATAATTGATTTATCAATTCTTCACTTGCGGATTCTCCGATAATTTCACCTAAAATTTCCCAAGTTCTCGTTAAATCTATCTGAACCATATCCATTGGCACACCAGCTTCTGCAGCATCTATAGCATCTTGAATTGAGTTTCTCGCTTGTTTTAACAATGAAATATGTCTTGAATTCGATACATATGTCATATCCTGATTTTGGACATCTCCTGCAAAGAATAAATCTCTAATTTGTATCTCTAACTGATCAATACCTTCTTGTTTTAACATTGATGTTTGAATGATTGGCATATCTCCAACCATTTCTTTTACTTCTGAAATATCTAATTGTTTGTCTAAATCCATCTTGTTAATTATGACAATGGCATCTTCATTTTTAATAACTTCATATAATTTGCGATCTTCTTCTGTTAATGATTCGTTATAATTTAGCACAAACAAGATTAAATCCGCTTCACCTAAAGCTTTGCGTGAACGTTCTACACCAATACGTTCAACGATATCTTCCGTTTCACGTATCCCAGCAGTATCTACTAACCTTAAAGGTACACCGCGAACGTTTACGTACTCTTCTAAAGTATCTCTAGTCGTACCAGGCACCTCTGTAACAATCGCCTTATTGTCTTGGATCAGGTTATTTAACATGGATGACTTACCAACATTCGGCTTACCAACTATGACCGTTGCTAAACCTTCTCTCATTATTTTCCCTTGTGTGCCTGTATCTAATAACTTATTAATCTCTGTCTTAATTTGATTTGATTTTTCTAATAAAACTTCTGTTGTGGCATCTTCCACATCATCATATTCTGGATAATCTATATTAACTTCTACTTGTGCAAGAATTTCGAGAATGGATTGTCGCTGTCGCTTAATCATATCACTTAAACGACCTTCAATTTGATTCATTGCAACTTTAGATGCACGATCGGTTTTAGAACGAATAAAATCCATCACCGCTTCGGCTTGAGATAAATCAATACGCCCATTTAAAAACGCACGTTTTGTGTATTCACCTGGATCAGCCATTCTTGCACCGTGTGTCATCGTTAACTCTAACACTCTATTGATGGTTAAAATACCACCGTGACAATTAATTTCAACGATATCTTCTCTAGTAAATGTTTTCGGTGCACGTAAGACAGACACCATCACTTCTTCGACCACTTCATTTGTCTCAGGATCAACAATATGCCCATAATTTATTGTATGAGAAGGTACATGTTCTAATGGTTCTTTCCCTTTATATAATTTATCTGCAATATTTACCGCGTCAACACCTGACAAACGTACAATACCAATAGCACCTTCACCCATAGGTGTGGATATACTCGTTATCGTATCTAAATCCATCATCCATCTCGCCTCCTTTATTCTAAAATTTATCATTATAATATTGTAAATAGTTTTGGATCAAAAAGCTAACATCTTGTTCAAAATTTCTAATAAGTTAGTCTTAGGGTTGTGTGGCGTTAGACTGACGTCAGTCTAAATTATCCCCTACCCTACTTAATTCGTTTATTAAAAACCTTAGCTATTTTTAAAACATGTTCTAAACTTGCTTGGATTTGTAGTGTATCCATATCTTTAGCTGGCTGCCTGGCTATCACAATAATTTCCATTGGTAATATATTTTGTTTATGTACCTTGAAACTTTCACGAATAGCACGCTTAATTTTATTTCTAACAACAGCATTACCTAATTTTTTAGAAACACTAATACCTAGTCTGAAGTGTTCTAATTCTTTATTAGATTTCGTATAGACTACAAATTGACGATTTGCTACTGATTTTCCTTTTTTATATATAAATTGGAAATCACTGTTCTTTTTAATTCGGTATGCCTTCTCCACGAAACATCACTCGCTTATCTTTTCATTACATTTATTATTATATACCTAACATGTGTTGTATTTTTTAATAATAACAATAATTTTGCTACTTATTTTCGTTATTTTAAACCAAAAAAAAGACCACTGATGAGTCAGTGATCTTATGCTGATAATACCTTACGGCCTTTACGACGACGACGCGCTAAAACTTTACGACCGTTTTTTGTGCTCATGCGTTTTCTGAAACCATGAACTTTACTATGTTTACGTTTATTTGGTTGATAAGTACGTTTTACCATGCAAAAACACCTCCATCTGTATTCGGTTATCTAAATATTATAATAGATAAATTAATATAAGCTTTTTGCTTCAAGTCTTGATTTAATATTATTAATTTCTAGTCATAATTCAAGCAACTACTACAATATAACAAAATCTTTTTTATAAAGCAAGTATCAATTTCAAGCATATTTTCATCTCATTATAATATGAATGAGTACTAGATATTTTTAAACTGTATTGATAAATACGTCTATTAATATAGAAGATTCACCTTATCATATAAATATTTTTCATTTCAAATCTAGAGAATTTTTAATTATACAAATTCCATACACTTTTTATAAATTATTTCCCAAGCCCACAAATCGTTTAATTTTTGATATACTATTCATTCTTGTAAGTTATCCACTTATTCACAGATACGCATGCTTATTTTGTGGATAATATTTCATCTATGCACAGGGTTATTTACGATTTAACAACATATTCACAGCCATTTGACAGAGGTGTTTGTTAAAAAGTATAATTGTGTGGATAAGTTATGTAAATATTGATAGATAAGGGATTATATTATGGAGATATATCCTAAATGGTTGTGTATAACTTATAATCCACAATGAGTTATCCACTGATTGTGTGTAACTTGTGGATAATTATTAACAGCTTGTGATTATGTTTATTCACACATGTTATTTCTGTGTATAACTTTTAAAATATAGAAAGTTGGAGTTTGCTATTATGTCAGAACAAGAAATTTGGGAAAAAGTTTTAACCTTAGCTCAAGAAAAAGTCAGCTATCCTAGCTATCAAACTTTTTTGAAAGATACAAAACTTTATTCGTTACAAAATGATGAAGCTATTGTAGTCATTGATGATCCTTTTGTAGCTAATTGGTTAAAAACACATTATGTTGAAATCGTACAATCTGCATTATATGAAGCTATTGGTCACGAAATCATGCCAGTATTTTACTCTGAAGATGAATTAGAAAGTTTAAAATCTGAAAAAAAACAAGATGTTAAACAAAGTGCTAATGAAAAAGAAGTAGACCTTGATACTGTTGATGTAGCAAAAGTTGGTGATGAACAATTCAATATCAACAATACATTTGAAACATTCGTCATCGGTCCCGGAAACAGATTCCCACACGCTGCGAGTTTAGCTGTAGCCGAAGCACCGGCCCAAGCATATAATCCATTATTTATATATGGTGGTGTAGGATTAGGTAAAACCCATCTAATGCATGCTATTGGCCATTATGTCTTAGATAATAATCCAGATGCCAAAGTCATCTATACATCTAGTGAAAAATTTACTAATGAATTCATTAAATCTATCCGAGACAATAAAACAGAACGTTTTAGAGAAAAATATCGTAATATCGATGTGCTCTTAATAGATGATATACAATTCATTCAAAACAAAGAACAAACTCAAGAAGAATTCTTCCACACATTTAATGATTTACATCAAGCGAATAAGCAAATTGTTATTTCTAGTGATAGACCTCCTAAAGAAATTGCTAAATTAGAAGATCGACTACGTTCTCGCTTTGAGTGGGGATTGATAGTAGATATTACACCGCCAGACTACGAAACCAGAATGGCGATTTTGCAGAAAAAAATTGGTGAAGAAAATATAAATATTCCTACTGAAGCCTTAACGTATATCGCTAATCAAATACAATCAAATATACGTGAACTTGAAGGCGCACTTAATCGTGTATTGGCCTTTTCAAAGTTACAAGGACAACCTATCACAACTGAATTAACAGCAGCTGCACTGAAAGATATCATCCAAGCACCTAAATCTAAAAAAATTACTATACAAGATATCCAAAAAGTTGTTGGAGAATACTATAGTGTAAGAATAGAAGACTTTAGTGCCAAGAAACGTACAAAATCGATTGCTTATCCACGTCAAATTGCTATGTATTTATCACGTGAATTAACTGACTTTTCGCTGCCTAAAATCGGAGAAGAGTTTGGTGGACGTGATCATACTACTGTTATTCACGCACATGAAAAAATAGTAAAAGATATCAATAATGATCCGACATTTAAGCAAGAAGTTGAAAATCTTGAAAAAGAAATTAGAAACCAATAAAACAATCTGTACTATAACAGATTAATAAATCAATTTAGAGGTATAACAAAATAACTTATTTTTTAACTTTGTGGACAATGTGCAAAAGTAATACACACTGTGCACAAGTTATCCACAGTCGTCAAACAATGACATGATTGTATTAATTTGAGTTATCCCCTAATCCACAAGCCCTACTACTATTACTACGGGTTTAAAACCTATATAATTATTATATAAACGACTGGAAGGAGTTTAAAAATGGAATTTACAATTAGAAGAGATTATTTTATAAATCAATTAAATGACACATTAAAAGCAATCTCACCAAGAACTACATTACCTATACTAACGGGTATAAAAATTGAAGTTAAAAACAATGAAGTCATACTTACTGGTTCAGATTCAGAAATCTCAATAGAAATTACAATTCCTAAACAAGTAGATGGAGAAGACATTATTGAAATTACAGAAACTGGTTCAGTTGTACTCCCTGGTCGTTTCTTTGTAGATATTATTAAAAAACTACCAGGAAAAGAAGTTAAATTATCAACAAATGAACAATTCCAAACTTTAATAACTTCTGGACATTCAGAATTTAATTTAAGTGGTTTAGATCCAGATCAATATCCTTTATTACCACAAGTTTCTCGTGATGATGCCATTCAATTATCTGTAAAAGTGCTTAAAAACGTGATAGCACAAACGAATTTCGCAGTGTCCACCTCAGAAACACGCCCAGTACTCACTGGTGTTAACTGGCTTATACAAGATAATGAATTAATATGCACAGCGACTGACTCACACCGCTTGGCTGTGCGAAAAGTAGCTTTAGAAGATGAATCTGAAAATAAAAATGTCATTATTCCAGGTAAAGCTTTAGCAGAATTAAATAAAATTATGTCTGATAGTGAAGAAGATATCGATATTTTCTTTGCATCAAACCAAGTATTATTTAAAGTCGGAAATGTAAACTTTATTTCACGTCTCTTAGAAGGTCACTATCCAGATACTTCACGTTTATTCCCAGAAAACTATGAAATTAAAATAGGCATAGATAACGGAGAATTCTATCATGCTATTGATCGTGCGTCTCTATTAGCACGTGAAGGTGGAAACAATGTTATTAAATTAAGTACAGGTAATGAATTAGTCGAACTATCTTCTACATCACCAGAAATTGGTACTGTGAAAGAAGAAGTAAAAGCGGATAACGTTGATGGTGGCAATTTAAAAATTTCATTTAACTCTAAATATATGATGGATGCACTTAAAGCAATCGATAACGATGAAGTTGAAGTTGAATTCTTTGGTACGATGAAACCATTTATTTTAAAACCAAAAGATGATGATTCAGTTACACAATTAATTTTACCAATTAGAACATATTAAGCTTTTGTTCAAGAGATAGAGCCTGAGACAGATTTATGTCTCGGGTTTTTTATATTGTAGATATTTAAAACATAGTAAGCATAACTTAGAGGTGTGGACAGAATCTTGATTTAAAACCCATTTTCAATTCAGTCATCTACTGCCAATATGAAATGCGTTTGAGGCGAATCTATTATGTCTCAACCTCTGTCACATATAAACCATTGCTTCACTCTTTTTTATTTCGAAGTAATTTCATAAAATAAAACGTGTATATTGATAGAGATATATTAATCATAAACATTTAACGCTACTTACATGCTATTTAGAGCTTAAATATAAGCAATTTAAACTTTTTTAGACTTATGATACCTAAAACTAATAATTAAGCTGAGAAAGTCATTAAAATTCAAAATCATAACATTGTCGTTGAACGCATATTAAAATTTTTTATGAAATATTGCGTAATTAAGAACATTAATAATTAATTTTTAAGTAGAATCTTTTTTTAAGAAGATAGAATATTAGGAAGAAAAGTTTGTTATAATATATGAGTGTTACCTTGTTAAAAGTACTTTTGTAAATAAATTTCAATAATAGTAAAAATTATACATAAGAAAACGCTTTCTATCTGCATTTTGCATGAAATTTTTCTCGAAAAAAGGTATAATATATAGATGAGTTTAAAAGGAATGGAGTGATTGATTTGGTTGAAGAAGTAATTGTTGATGGAGACATTACTTTAGGGCAATTTCTAAAGACAGAAGGTATTATTGAATCTGGTGGTCAAGCGAAATGGTTCCTGCAAGATTTTGAAGTAATGATCAATGGTGAGCGCGAAATGCGTCGTGGTAAAAAATTAAACCATCAAGATAACATCGTTATACCAGAAGTCGGTTCATTTTTGATTATACATCAAGGTGAAGAATGAAACTAAAGACACTCCAGCTAGACAATTATCGTAACTATGAGTCAATTACTCTAAATTGTCACCCTGAAGTCAATATATTGATTGGCGAGAATGCGCAAGGGAAGACTAATTTATTGGAATCTATTTATACACTAGCATTAGCCAAAAGTCACAGAACATCAAATGATAAAGAACTCATACGTTTTGATCGAGACTATGCTAAAATAGAGGGTGAACTCAGTTATAGATATGGAGAAATGCCTTTAACGATGTTTATAACTAAAAAGGGTAAGCAGGTTAAAATCAATCACTTAGAACAAAGTAGACTGACACAATATATCGGTCACTTAAACGTTGTCTTGTTTGCACCTGAAGATTTGAATATTGTCAAAGGCGCACCTCAAATAAGACGTAGATTTATAGATATGGAACTTGGACAAATTTCAGCTGTATATTTAAATGATTTGTCTCAATATCAAAGAATTTTAAAACAAAAGAATAATTATTTGAAGCAATTGCAATATGGTCAAAAGACTGACAGCACTATGCTTGATGTCTTAAACCAACAATTTGCAACATATGCACTCAAAGTTACATTAAGACGTGAACATTTTATTAAAGAACTTGAATCATTAGCCAAACCTATTCATTCTGGTATTACAGACGAGAATGAAACACTATCATTAAGGTACCTTCCTAGTATCAAATTAGATGCGGAAGAAAAAAGTGAGACGGAACGCTTAGAGGAAGTCTTAACTTTACTAGATGATAATAAAGATCGTGAAAAAGATAGAGGTGTCTGTTTGTTTGGCCCTCACAGAGATGATTTAGGTTTCAACGTAAATGGTATGGATGCTCAAACTTACGGTTCGCAAGGACAGCAAAGAACGACGGCTTTATCAATCAAACTTGCAGAAATCGAACTGATGAATATTGAGGTAGGTGAGTATCCCATCCTATTACTAGATGATGTGTTAAGTGAATTAGATGATTCACGTCAGTCTCATTTATTGAGCACAATTCAACATAAAGTGCAGACATTTGTGACGACAACATCAGTTGATGGCATTGATCATGAAATTATGAAAAACGCTAAACTTTATCGCATTAATAATGGCGAAATTATAAAGTAACGGAAAGTGAAGGTGGAAGCATTGTCAGATGTGAACAACACGGAAGATTATGGTGCTGGTCAGATTCAGGTATTAGAAGGTCTAGAAGCGGTTCGTAAGAGACCAGGTATGTATATAGGCTCAACTTCAGAAAGAGGACTACATCACTTAGTTTGGGAAATTGTTGATAACAGTATTGACGAAGCACTTGCAGGTTATGCTGACCAAATCGACGTTATTATTGAAGAAGATAATTGGATAAAAGTAACAGACAATGGTCGTGGTATTCCTGTTGGTATACAAGAAAAAATGGGACGACCTGCCGTTGAGGTTATTCTAACTGTACTACACGCTGGTGGTAAATTCGGCGGTGGCGGTTATAAAGTTTCCGGCGGTCTACATGGTGTAGGTTCTTCTGTTGTAAATGCTTTATCAGAAGATTTGGAAGTGTATGTATACAAGGATGAAAATATATATCATCAAGCATATAAAAAAGGCATACCTCAGTTTGATTTAAAAATCATTGGTGAAACTGATGAAAGTACTGGTTCTACAGGTACTGCGATTCGTTTTAAAGCTGATCCTGAGATATTCACTGAAACAACAACATATAATTATGAAGTCTTGCAACAACGTATCAGAGAACTGGCGTTTTTAAATAAAGGTATCTCAATTACATTAAGAGATGAAAGAGAAGAAGAGGTTCGTGAAGATACTTATCACTATGAAGGTGGTATAAAATCTTACGTTGAAATGTTAAATGAAAATAAAGAACCTATTCATGAAGAACCGATTTATGTACATCAATCAAAAGATGATATTGAAGTTGAAATAGCGCTTCAATACAATAAAGGCTATGCTACAAATCTTTTAACATACGCGAATAATATTCACACTTATGAAGGTGGTACTCATGAAGAAGGCTTTAAACGAGCGCTCTCTCGTGTGTTAAATAGCTACGGTCTTAACAGTAAAATCATGAAAGAAGATAAAGAAAGACTTTCAGGTGAAGATACACGTGAAGGCTTAACGGCTGTTGTTTCAATCAAACATGGTGATCCACAATTCGAAGGACAAACTAAAACTAAATTAGGTAACTCCGAAGTACGTCAAGTTGTTGATCGTATATTCTCCGAGTTGTTTGAACGCTTTTTATACGAAAATCCACAAGTAGGTCGAACAATCGTAGAAAAAGGGATTATGGCATCACAAGCACGTCTTGCAGCTAAAAAAGCGCGTGAAGTGACACGTCGTAAGTCTGCGCTAGAAATTTCAAGTTTACCAGGGAAACTTGCAGATTGTTCTAGTAAAGACCCTTCTCGAAGTGAAATTTTCATCGTCGAAGGTGACTCTGCCGGAGGGTCTACAAAATCTGGTCGTGACTCAGAAACGCAAGCCATTTTACCATTACGTGGTAAGATATTGAACGTTGAAAAAGCACGTTTAGATAGAATTTTAAATAATAATGAAATACGTTCTATGATTACTGCTTTTGGTACTGGTATTGGTGGAGAGTTTGATTTAAGTAAGGCACGCTATCACAAGATTATCCTTATGACAGATGCCGATGTTGATGGTGCACATATTAGAACTTTACTATTAACATTCTTTTATCGCTTTATGAGACCGTTAATTGAAGCTGGATATGTTTATATTGCACAACCACCATTATTCAAATTGACACAAGGTAAACAGAAATACTATGTGTTTAACGAACGTGAATTAGAAAAACTTAAAGCTCAATTGGATCCAAGTCCAAAATGGTCTATTGCACGTTACAAAGGTCTTGGTGAAATGAATGCTGATCAATTATGGGAAACAACTATGAATCCAGAGAACAGAGCTATGTTACAAGTATCATTAGATGATGCGATTGAAGCTGACCAAGTTTTTGAAATGTTAATGGGCGATGTTGTTGAGAACCGTAGACAGTTTATTGAAGATAATGCAGTTTATGCAAACTTAGATTTCTAAGACAATGAACTGAATTTTTGAAGGAGGATATCTTGATGGCTGAATTACCTGAATCAAGAATAAATGAACGAAATATAACGAATGAGATGCGTGAATCGTTCCTAGATTATGCGATGAGCGTTATCGTTTCACGTGCGCTACCAGATGTTAGAGATGGTTTAAAACCAGTACATCGACGTATACTTTACGGCTTACACGAACAAGGTATGACACCTGATAAATCATATAAGAAATCTGCGCGTATTGTTGGGGACGTTATGGGTAAATATCACCCTCACGGAGACTCCTCAATTTACGAAGCTATGGTTAGAATGGCCCAGGACTTCAGCTATCGATATCCTTTAATTGATGGCCAAGGTAACTTTGGTTCTATGGATGGTGATGGCGCAGCGGCGATGCGTTATACAGAAGCGCGTATGTCTAAAATCACACTCGAAATGTTGAGAGATATTAACAAAGATACGATTGATTTTGTTGATAACTATGACGGTAACGAAAGAGAGCCGGCAGTCTTACCTTCAAGATTTCCAAATTTACTTGTAAATGGTGCATCAGGTATCGCAGTAGGTATGGCTACTAATATACCTCCACATAACTTGACTGAAGTAATCAATGGCGTATTAAGTTTAAGCTATAATCCAGATATTACGATTGCAGAATTAATGGAAGATGTTCAAGGGCCAGACTTCCCTACAGCAGGTATTATTCTTGGTAAAAGTGGTATACGCCGTGCATTTGAAACTGGACGTGGTTCAGTTCAAATGAGAGCAAGAGCTGAAATTGAAGAACGTGGTGGCGGTCGTCAACGTATCGTTGTAACAGAGGTTCCATATCAAGTAAATAAGGCCCGCATGATTGAAAAAATTGCTGAATTAGCACGTGATAAAAAAATCGATGGCATTACAGATTTACGTGACGAAACAAGTTTACGTACTGGTGTGCGTGTTGTAGTTGACATACGTAAAGATGCCAATGCCAGCGTTGTATTAAATAACTTGTATAAACAGACACCATTACAAACGTCATTTGGTGTTAACATGATTGCTTTAGTTGATGGCAGACCGAGATTGATTAACCTTAAAGAAGCATTGGTTGAATATCTTGAACATCAAAAGATAGTTGTAAGAAGAAGAACAGAATACAACTTGAAGAAGGCACAAGACCGTGCACATATTTTAGAAGGCTTAAGAATTGCTTTAGATCACATTGATGAAATTATTCGTGTGATCCGTGAATCTGATACAGATAAAGTTGCAATGGTAAGCTTGCAAGAACAATTTAAACTTACTGAACGACAAGCGCAAGCCATCCTTGATATGCGATTAAGACGTTTAACAGGTTTAGAAAGAGATAAAATTGAATCTGAATATAATGAATTAATTGCATATATAGAAGAATTAAAAGCGATTCTTGCAGACGAAGAAAAACTATTACAACTTGTTCGTGATGAATTAATTGATGTTCGTGAACGCTATGGTGACGAACGTAAAACAGAAATTCAAATGGGTGGTCTCGACAATATTGAAGACGAAGACCTAATCCCAGAAGAACAAATCGTCATCACATTAAGTCACAATAACTATATTAAACGTCTACCCGTTTCAACATATAGAGCTCAACATCGCGGTGGTCGTGGTGTACAAGGTATGCAAACATTAGAAGAAGATTTTGTAAGTCAACTTGTTACATTGAGTACACACGATCATGTCTTATTCTTCACGAATAAAGGTAGAGTGTATAAACTTAAAGGTTATGAAGTGCCAGAACTCTCCCGTCAGTCTAAAGGTATCCCAGTAGTCAATGCGATTGAACTGGATAATGATGAAACGATTAGTACAATGATTGCCGTCAAAGATTTAGAAAGTGAAGAAGACTACTTAGTATTTGCAACGTTAAATGGTATCGTTAAACGTTCAGCATTACGTAATTTCTCACACATTAATAAAAACGGTAAGATTGCGATTGGTTTCAAAGAAGATGATGAATTGATTGCAGTGAGATTAACAGATGGTGAAGATGATGTATTAATCGGTACTGCTCATGGTTCTTTAATCCGCTTTAACGAAACTGCATTACGTCCTTTAGGTCGTACAGCTGCTGGTGTTAAAGGTATTACATTAAGAGAAGGCGACAGCGTCATTGGATTAGATGTTACTAAAGCAGAAACAGATGATGAAATTCTAGTCGTGACTGAAAATGGCTACGGTAAACGTACACCAGTTAGTGAATATCGTTTATCTAACCGTGGCGGTAAAGGTATTAAGACTGCTACGATTACAGAACGTAACGGTCAAGTTGTATGTATCACATCCGTCGAAGGTAAAGAAGACTTGATGATTGTTACAAATGCTGGTGTAATTATCCGTATCGGCGTTGAAGATATTTCACAAAATGGACGTGCAGCCCAAGGTGTAAGATTGATTAAATTAAACGACGATCAATTTGTTTCTACAGTTGCTAAAGTAGATGAAGAAGAAAAAGAAGCTGAAGAAATTGAACTTCAAGAAACAGAAAATGAACAAATTGAAGGCTCTTCAAGTGACGGTCAACAATCAGAATCTGTAGTAACTGATGATTTATCAGAAGGTATCGTTCATACCGAAGTTGAAGAAGATACAGATGAAGATGGTCGTCAAGAAGTGAGAAAAGACTTTATGGATCGTATCAATGAAGACATCGATAATAGTGATAATGAAGACACTGAAAGCGAAGATGACGAATAATCTCAATTTCTATAAGTAAACCAACAGCTACATTCAAAATTGAAAAATTTAAATATACAAATGAATCTGGGACATAAATCCCTATTCTCAAATTAAGAGGGCCAATCCTTAATATGGATTGGTCCTCTTTATATTTAAAATCTTACGATTTTGATCGTGCATGCTTGCCTGGGTATATGGCTCGAGCCTGTAGTCTCTCGCTCATATCATTTCCCCGAGCGTCAGCACTCTAGTCATAAAATAGAAAAACTACTTAATGATGATATCCGAATGATGTGGCTATCACAAAATCAAAAGCCTTCTTCTAAAACAATTAATCGTTTTAGAGTAAATCCTAAAGTAGATGCCCTATTAACATCTTTAACTTTTTGTATTAATGGCACTTAATATAAGAAAAGTAGTAGCTCAAAGAACTAAATATAACCAAAACAATAATAAAAAAGGCAATTTCTATATTATTTCAATAGAAATTGCCTTTTTACTTGTCCAAGAACTTTATGTTCCAGACTCATTTTATTTTGGTTTAATATATTTATATCGCAGGTGCTTATTTAGCTCTCCAATGCTTTCATAGCATATGGAATTTCGCTAATTAAATGAGAAGGTGGTACGACATACATTTTCTTTGATAACTCTTCCCCGATATAACTGTGTGTATAAGTAGCACTCGTAACCGCTTCTTTCGTGTCGTTGAATTGACCTACAAAACTTGTAATCATACCGGCAAGTGTATCACCCATACCGCCTGTAGCCATCGCAGGTGTACCAATTGGTAGTTTGTAATCTCCATCTTTGAAATAGATTTCAGTGCCGTGCATTTTTAATACAATCGTTGCTCCAATTCTATCAGCAGCTTCGCGATTACGTTCATAGGTTTGTTCTTCTATTGCGATACCACTTAAACGTTCCCACTCTTTTTGATGTGGTGTGAAAATAACATTGCAAGTTGGAATATCTGGCTTTAATTTACTAAATATAGTAATAGCATCTCCATCCACTATAAGTGTTTGGTGCGGTTGAATGTTTTGTAATAAGAACGTGATAGCATTATTTCCTTTGAAATCACAGCCTAACCCAGGACCAATTAAGATACAATCTGTATTTTCAATCATTTTAGTGAGCATTTTAGTATCATTGATATCAATCACCATTGCTTCAGGACAGCGTGAATGTAGCGCAGCATGGTTTGTTGGATGTGTAGCTACCGTAATTAAACCACTGCCACTATAGACACAAGCGCGTGCAGCAAGCATGATTGCCCCACCTAGATTCGCATTACCCCCAATTAAAAGAATTTTGCCATAATCACCTTTATGCGTTTCATCTTTACGTTTTGGAATGCTTACTGATGAAATTGTTTCCAACATTGAAACCCCCTTTAATCATATTAGTTATTTCAACTTTTAATTTGTATATTTGATTATTATTTTGTTGATTCGTAAGTTTGTACTTTTTGATAAGAATTGTGTATTTATAAGCTTTACGAAAGGTTTTCTCTGTAGCTTTTTTATTAATCTGCTTTTTAAATACAATAGAAAATATTATACCTGCTTTGCATTTTAGTCAATAGGTAAAAGCATTAAGAATTTGTTTATTTTTAGAAATAATAAATTTGGCTTCTTTATCTTATTAAAATACTAATTTAATACCATGTTACGGATATGGACGAACCTATTGTTCTTAAAAATATGGAAGCGTATACTCTAATTAATTGAAAATCATCAGAAGTAAGGAGATGGGGAAATGACATTACAGCTTAATGGTGAAAAATTAACAATTAATGCAATTAAAGATTTTTTATATCAAAGTGATGATGTAAAAGTAACAGAGGATGCATATGAACATGTAAAACAGAGCAGGGTAACAGTAGAAAAGATTATAGATGATAAAGAAACAATTTATGGTATAACGACTGGATTTGGTTTATTCAGTGATGTGCGTATTGATGAGGGAGAATATAACCAATTACAAGTAAATTTAATTCGTTCACATGCATGTGGTATCGGAAAACCTTTTTCACAGGATGTCGCGTTAGTGATGATGATTTTACGTCTAAACACATTGCTAAAAGGTCATTCTGGTGTGACAATCGATTTAGTGAATCAAATCATATATTTTATTAACAATAGAATTATTCCAGTCATTCCACAACAGGGGTCTCTTGGTGCTTCAGGTGATTTAGCACCACTTTCACATTTAGCTTTGGCATTGATTGGAGAAGGTAGCGTCTATTATAAAGGTGAAGAAGTAGACAGTCGGTATGTCTTAAATTTATTAAATCGTGAACCTTTGAGCTTACAGGCTAAAGAAGGTCTTGCTTTAATTAATGGCACGCAAGCTATGACTGCACAAGGTGTAATTAATTATATAGAAGCGGAAGATATTGGTTACCAAGCGGAGTGGATTGCTGCACTTACACATCAAGCATTAAATGGTATTACTGATGCATATCATGAAAAAGTGCATCGCGTCCGAAATTTTCCAGAACAGATAGATGTTGCTTCGCGCATGTTAGACTGGCTTGAAGGTTCTAAATTAACAACGACACAGGGAGAAATTCGCGTACAAGATGCTTATACATTACGCTGTATTCCACAAATACATGGCGCAAGCTTCCAAGTTTTTAATTATGTAAAAGAAAAGCTTGAATTTGAAATGAATGCGGCGAACGATAATCCATTAATATTTGATGAAGATGATGAGACATTAGTTATTTCTGGAGGTAATTTCCATGGTCAACCGATTGCATTCGCGTTAGACTTCTTAAAGTTAGGCGTAAGTGAATTAGCCAATGTTTCAGAAAGACGTTTAGAGAGATTAGTAAACCCACAATTGAACAATGGTTTACCGGCGTTTTTAAGCCCTCAACCGGGTTTACAGAGTGGTGCAATGATCATGCAATATGCAGCTGCAAGTCTTGTTTCGGAAAATAAGACACTCGCACACCCAGCTAGTGTAGATTCTATTCCATCATCAGCTAATCAAGAAGACCACGTTTCTATGGGGACGATTGCTTCACGCCATGGTTACCAAATGATTGAAAATGCACGACGTGTTTTAGCAATAGAAACAATCATCGCACTTCAAGCAGTAGAATATAAAGATATTGAAAAATTATCACCTAAAACCTATGAAAAATATCAAGCTTTACGAAAAGTGGTACCATCTATCACTGAAGACCGCCAATTTCATAAAGACATAGAAGCTGTTTCACAGTATTTATTAGATCACGATTATGCTAATTAAGGTTGGGTGAATTTTTAATGAACATTCAGCGATTGCATATCCTTGGCCTTGAAAAGTGATAGGTTATTTGCTATATTAAAATCAAGTTAATAAAGCTATTGTTCGTAGGATAAGTAGTATTGTACTTCTGGTTTCAGAGAGCTTGTGGTTAGTGAGAACAAGTAATCAGTGTCAATGTGAATCTACCTACTATATGAGAACAATCGGGTTTAACCGTTATTTTGGTGAAAGCGCAGTCTCTTTTGACTGTTAAATAGGGTGGCAACGCGTAAAGACCACGTCCCTTGTACAGGGATGTGGTCTTTTTTGTGTTCTATTCTTAAAAAAAAAGAAATTGAAAGGATGGAAAATGACATGTTAGACATTAAACTATTTCGTAATGACCCAGAGTTTTTAAAAGACAAAGTTGCAAAACGTGGTATGGATACAAAAGTAGTAGATGATGTATTATCGCTTGATGACAAACGCCGTGAATTAATTCGTAAAGCTGAGGAAATGAAAGCTGAACGTAACAAAGTGAGCGGTGAAATTGCGGAAAAAAAACGCAATAAAGAAAATGCAGATGATGTTATCGCAGAAATGAGAAAATTAGGTGACGACATCAAACTGTTAGATAATGATTTAAATAATGTGGATAAAGAGCTAGAAGACTTATTATCTCGTATTCCAAATACAATTCATGATGATGTGCCTGAGGGTGATTCTGATGAAGAGAATGTAGAATTAAAACGTTGGGGTACACCAAGAAAATTTGATTTTGATGAAAAAGCACATTGGGATTTAGTAGAGTCACTACAAATGGCTAATTTTGAACGCGGTGCAAAAGTTTCTGGTGCAAGATTTGTGTTCTTAACTGGCGAAGGCGCACAGTTAGAAAGAGCATTAATGAACTATATGGTCACGAAACACACGACGCAACATGGTTACACAGAAATGATGGTACCACAATTAGTAAATGCTGATTCAATGTACGGTACTGGCCAATTACCAAAATTTGAAGAAGATTTATTCAAAATTGAAAAAGAAGGATTATATACAATACCAACGGCAGAAGTACCATTAACGAATTATTATCGTAATGAAATTATTGGTCCGGATGTCTTACCTGCTAAATTCACAGCGCAATCAGCGTGTTATCGTAGTGAAGCGGGTTCAGCTGGTAGAGATACAAGAGGGTTAATCCGTTTACATCAATTCGATAAAGTAGAGATGGTACGTTTTGAAAAACCGGAAGACTCTTGGCAAGCATTAGAAGAAATGACAGAACATGCAGAAGCAATTTTAGAAGAGTTAGGCTTACCATATCGTAGAGTTATTTTATGTACAGGTGACATAGGCTTTGGCTCAAGCAAGACTTATGACTTAGAAGTTTGGTTACCAAGCTATAATGAGTACAAAGAAATTAGCTCTTGCTCAAATATTACTGATTTCCAAGCACGCCGTTCTAACATTCGTTTTAAACGTGATAAAACAGCAAAACCAGAATTAGTGCACACATTGAATGGTAGTGGTTTAGCAGTAGGACGTACGTTTGCTGCAATCGTAGAAAACTATCAAAATGAAGATGGTTCAGTTACTATTCCAGATGCATTAGTACCATATATGGGTGGTAAAACAGTGATTCACCCAGTTAAAGAAAAATAAGATTAGTTGTAATGAATATCATCAGCGGTATTTGAGTTAGCTCAAGTGTTGAACTTTCAAAATAGATGCTACAAAATGATGAAATGCAAATAGAGGTTGAGACAAATGGATGTCTCAACCTCTCATTTTATATGAACAATGATCCTTCTGATCTTCTAAATACCTTAAATACTTTTAAAGTAAAGAAAGGGTAGGGGAGGTGTTAAATATCTCGTTTTGTAGGTTATCTCATTTATTGAAGGCCTTATTTTATTCAAAAAATGAGAGGTAAGTCTAAAATAATAACACAATATTCTGGAATTTAAATTACTATAATAACAGTATTTTTAGACAAACGTAAGTCTTAGGTTACACATACGTCAGTCTAAAAACATTGAATGTATATTTCAGTTTGTATTAAACTAGTTCTATTATTTTTATAAAATGTGTGGGAGGTGGCATGATGGCAACACATTTAACTTTTAAGCAAGGTGTAAAAGAATGTGTACCGACTTTGTTAGGTTATGCTGGTGTTGGTCTTTCATTTGGTATTGTTGCAGTTGCTTCAGGTTTCAATTTGATTGAAATCATTTTATTATGCTTACTTGTCTATGCTGGCGCGGCACAATTCATTATTTGTGCGTTAGTCATTGCTGGAACTCCAATTTCTGCAATTGTATTAACGACATTTATTGTAAATTCTAGGATGTTTTTATTAAGTATGACCTTAGCGCCAAGTTATAAAGGATATGGGTTTTGGAATCGTATAGGTATGTCTTCTTTGATTACAGATGAAACATTTGGTGTCGCTATTACACCACATCTAAAAGGTGAAAAAATCAATGATCGATGGCTGCATGGATTAAATATCACAGCTTATTTATTTTGGACATTTGCAAGTGTTGTTGGTGCTGTTTTTGGTAAATACATAACAAACCCAGATGCATTTGGGTTAGATTTTGCTATTACTGCAATGTTTATATTCTTAGCTGTTTCCCAATTTGATGCTATTAAGCAATCACAATTTAAAACATATTTAGTATTAATTGTTTGTGTGATCATATTAATGCTCATTTTAAGTTTCTTTATGCCTTCATATGTAGCAATTATCTTAGCTTCGACAATTACTGCGGGGTTAGGGGTGGTGATCGATAAATGACAACGACCTTACATATGCTATTAATCATTGTTTTATGTGGTGTGGTCACTTGGTTAACACGAATTATACCGTTTATATTAATTACAAAAATTAAACTATCTGAGACAGTTGTAAAGTGGCTTTCCTTCATTCCTATTACATTATTTACGGCATTGATTGTAGACGGCGTCCTAGAACAACATGAAGGTTCAATGGTGTATAGTATTAATTTACCGTTTTTAGTGACGATGCTTCCAACAATAATCATTGCCATTATTACACGGAGTTTAACGATTACGATTGTCAGTGGTATTTTAATAATGGCAGTTTTAAGATGGATATTTTAAATATATTATTGAAGTGGTTCACATTATCCGTTAGAATAGCAATAATTAGAAAATTTTGATAATTTTAAAGGAATACTTGTTAAAATAGATGTTTGATTTATACACAGCTTTTTACAATTAAAATTAAATCTTATTTCGAGAAGCAGAGGGACTTGGCCCAATGAAGCTTCAGCAACCGACTTTAGAAGCACGGTGCTAATACCAACGATTCGCTCGAATAATAAGTATTGTAACTTCTTACTTATTATAAATAGGTAGGAAGTTTTTTTACTAAGTAGGAGGTAAATGATGACAAATTATACGGCTGATACATTAGAATTGGGACCATTTACAACTGAATCAGGTGAAACGATCTTAAATTTAAAATTACGTTATGAACATGTTGGATATGAAGGGCAGCCACTTGTACTTGTATGCCATGCGTTGACAGGTAATCATTTGACATACGGGACGGATGACAATCCTGGTTGGTGGCGAGAGATTATAGATGGAGGGTACATGCCAATACATGATTATCAATTTTTAACATTCAACGTGATAGGTAGTCCATATGGCTCGAGTTCGCCACTTACAGATGCTGACTTCCCCACGCATTTAACATTGCGTGATATTGTCAATGCAATAGAATTAGGTATTCAAACATTAGGGTTTGATCGAATTAGTATTTTAATCGGTGGGTCTTTAGGAGGTATGCAAGCGCTGGAATTATTGTATAATCATAAATTTGAAGTAGATAAAGCAGTCATTTTAGCTGCAACAGATAAGACATCCTCATATAGTCGTGCATTTAATGAAATTGCGAGACAGGCGATTCGATTAGATCATGGTGAAGGTATGAGTATCGCAAGACAACTTGGTTTCTTAACGTATCGTTCTTCTAAAAGTTACGATAGACGATTTACACCAGACCAAGTTGTAAACTACCAGAAGCATCAGGGAAATAAGTTCAAAAAGCACTTTGATCCATTGAGTTATTTAACCCTGCTAGACGTCTTAGATAGCCACGATATAGATAGAGATCGTACTGATGTAGATGAAGTGTTTGGACGTCTAGATACTAAAGTTATGACTATGGGCTTTACGGATGATTTATTATATCCAGACGATTTAGTATATGCTACAGGTGCGCGATTTAAATATCATAAGCATTGCTTTGTGCCAGATAATGTAGGACATGATGGTTTCTTACTGAACTTTAACGATTGGGCACCCAATTTGTATCACTTTTTAAAAGTTTCCAAGTTCAAAAGAAAATGACGATATGCTACATTTTAGTTCGTTTTGTATTATAAGACGTCTGGGATAGTTATTTTATACTTAAATGAAAGTGGAAATAACTGTGTTCCTATGACGTCTTATTTTTATGGTGAGTAAAATGTGAAATTTGAAGTTGGTATTAACGAGGAGATGTAATTTAAAAAGGCGCTCATTTTCAGATTTTGTCGCTGATATTGAACTTCTGACAAAAAGAATTGTCAATAATTGTATAAAAGTTTTAAAGAGGTTAAAATAATAAACATAGACAAAAATTGTATAGGAGTGGCGAATTTGTTTTCTAAAATACATACTAAAGCCACTATACTTAGTGTAATCACGTTAATTATAGTAGCTTTAGCTTTACATATATTACCGCTACTTGGACTCGTGTTGAGTTTATTTGCAACAATTCCAGGTATTATTTTATGGCATAAATCTGTAGAATCTTTTGGCTTAACGGCAGTCATTACAGTTGTGCTAACTACGTTATTAGGTAATATATTCGTGTTAAGTATCATGATCCTCTTGTTCGTAGTGAGTGTTGTAGTGGGTCAATTATTAAAAGAACGTACATCAAAAGAACGTATACTTTATATAACAACAACGTTTATTAGTATCATTGCATTAATTGCATTTATGGTGTTACAAGCATTTAAAAAAATACCAAGTGCTACATCATTAATCAAACCGATTAAAGAACAGATGTATAACATAATTTCTAGCGCTTCAGTCAACGCGGATTATAAACAAATGTTTGAAGAGACTTTCCGCCAATCAGCAGTGCAACTACCAAGTTATATGATTGTTGGTGTATTTCTACTTATATTAATCAATTTAATTATCACTTTTCCAATCTTGCGTAAATTCAAAATCGCTACACCCATATTTAAACCATTATATACTTGGCAAATGAAGCGTTCTGTCTTATGGATGTATGTTATTGTATTAATTTGTGTTATGTTTTCAACGCAACCAAGTGCGTTTCAAACCATCGTCTTAAACTTTGAAATTGTGTTATCATTATGTATGTACATTCAGGGGTTAAGTGTGATTCACTTTTTCGGAAAAGCGAAATCAATGCCGCCAGCACTTACTGTGATATTAATGGTAATAGGGACAATTTTAATGCCATTAACACATATTGTGAGTCTCCTGGGATTTGTAGATTTATGTATCAATTTAAAACGTATCATTAAAAAATGATTTGAGGTGGAAAAATGAATCGTCAATCCACTAAAAAAGCGTTGATTTTACCATTTATTATTATGGTGCTTACAGCGATAGCGCTTGTCGTCGTTTGGTTTATTTTTAACCAATTGATTGCAGGTATAGCTACTGTTGTATTACTCATCATAATCGTAGGGACAGTACTGATGGTAAGACAAGCTTTACAAAAATTGGATAACTATGTAGATAATCTGAGTGGAAAAATCTCAGCAAGCAGTAATACTGCTATTAAAAGGTTACCTATTGGGATGATTATCTTAGATGAAAATGAAAACATAGAGTGGATGAACCAATTTATGTCGGATCGTCTAGATCGAAATGTCATTTCTGATCCAGTCAATGAAGTATATCCTAATATATTAAAACAGTTAGAAAAAACACAAGAAGTGGAAATTCAAGAAAATGAATATCACTATCGTGTAAGATATTCAGAAAAAGAACATGTATTGTATTTCTTCGACATTACTGAAGAAATACATACACAAGAGTTATATGAAGCATCTAAACCAATTATTGCAACACTATTTTTAGACAACTATGATGAAATTACGCAAAATATGAATGATACACAACGTTCAGAAATTAACTCTATGGTTACGCGCGTCATAAGTAGATGGGCAACAGAATATGACATTTATTTCAAACGTTATAGTTCAGATCAATTTGTTGCTTATTTAAACCAACGCATTCTAAATGAAGTTGAAGCATCTAATTTTAGTATACTGAGTCAATTACGCGAAAAAAGTGTGGGTTACCGTGCGCAATTGACATTAAGTATTGGTGTAGGTGAAGGTTCAGAGAACTTAATCGATTTAGGTGAATTATCTCAATCTGGACTTGATTTAGCACTAGGCCGTGGTGGTGACCAAGTTGCAATTAAGCATATGAACGGAAATGTGCGTTTCTATGGCGGTAAGACTGACCCCATGGAAAAACGTACACGTGTAAGAGCACGTGTTATCTCTCATGCATTAAAAGATATTTTAATGGAAGGCGACAAAGTCATCATTATGGGACATACGCGTCCAGACTTAGATGCTATAGGTGCAGCCATTGGTGTCTCAAGGTTTGCTATGATGAACAATTTAGATGCTTATATTGTGTTAAATGATTCAGATATTGATCCGACGCTGCGTCGTGTGATGAATGCAGTCGATGAAAAGCCTGAACTAAAAGAGCGTTTTATCACATCTGATGAAGCATGGGATGTCATGACGTCTAAGACAACTTTAGTAGTTGTAGATACGCATAAACCTGAAATGGTTATCGACGAAAACATATTAAACAAGGCAAATCGTAAAGTTGTGATCGATCATCATAGACGTGGTGAAAGCTTTATCTCTAGCCCATTACTTGTTTATATGGAACCATATGCAAGTTCAACTGCAGAGCTAGTGACTGAATTGCTAGAATACCAACCAACAGAACAACGATTAACACGTTTAGAGTCGACAATTATGTTTGCAGGTATTATTGTAGATACACGTAATTTCACATTACGTACAGGTTCAAGAACATTTGATGCGGCAAGTTATTTACGTGCACATGGTGCAGATACAATATTAACGCAGCATTTCTTGAAAGATGATTTAGATACGTACATTAATCGTACTGAATTAATCCAAACAGTGAAACTTCAAGAGAACGGTGTCGCAATTGCACATGGTTCGAACGAAAAAATCTATCATCCTGTAACAGTTGCACAAGCAGCTGATGAACTGTTAAGTTTAGATGGTGTAGAAGCTTCGTATGTAGTTGCTAGAAGAGAAGATAATCTAGTCGGTATGTCTGCCCGATCACTCGGTGCAGTTAACGTTCAATTGACAATGGAAGCACTTGGTGGCGGTGGTCATTTAACTAATGCAGCTACACAATTAAAAGATGTCACTGTTGATGAAGCAATAGAACAATTACAACAAGCTATAACAGAACAAATGAGTAGGAGTGAAAATTCATGAAAGTAATATTCACACAAGATGTTAAAGGTAAAGGTAAAAAAGGCGAAGTTAAAGATGTACCTGTAGGCTATGCAAACAATTTCTTATTGAAGAAAAATTATGCAGTAGAAGCTACACCAGGTAATTTAAAACAGCTTGAAAAGAAAAATGAAGCTGCAGAAGCGGAACGCCAACAAGAAATTGAAGATGCTAAAAAATTAAAAGAAACATTAAGTCATATTGAAGTTGAAGTATCTGCTAAAACAGGTGATGCTGGAAAATTATTCGGTTCAGTTAGTACAAAACAAATCGCGCAAGCATTACAACAACAACATGATATTAAAATAGACAAGCGTAAAATGGATTTACCAAACGGTATACATGCATTGGGTTACACAAATGTACCAGTTAAATTAGATAAAGAAGTAGAAGGTACAATTCGTGTACACACAGTTGAACAATAAAAACGGATTGAGATATGAGGTGTAATCATAATGGATGGAATGTATGAACAAAATCAAATGCCCCACAGTAATGAGGCTGAACAATCTGTCTTAGGTGCCATTATCATAGATCCGGAATTGATAAACAGAACTCAGGAAGTCTTACTTCCTGAGTCCTTTTATAGAGGCGCACATCAACACATCTTTAGAGCCATGATGAACCTCAACGAAGATAATAAAGATATTGACGTGGTTACAATTATGGATCAACTGTCGTATGAAGGACGACTGAATGAAGCGGGTGGCCCACAATATCTAGCAGAATTATCTAGTAATGTACCGACAACTCGAAATATTCAATATTATACAGATATCGTATTTAAGCATGCGACAAAACGTAAGTTGATACAAACTGCCGATAGCATTGCTAACGATGGTTATAATGATGAATTAGAATTAGATACAATATTGAACGATGCAGAACGTCGAATATTAGAATTGTCATCTACACGTGAAAGTGATGGATTTAAAGATATTAGAGATGTGCTTGGAGAAGTGTATGAGAATGCAGAATTACTTGATCAAAATAGTGGTCAAACGCCTGGTATCCCAACTGGTTATCGAGATTTAGACCAGATGACCGCGGGCTTTAACCGTAATGATCTAATCATTCTGGCTGCCAGACCATCAGTAGGTAAGACTGCCTTCGCACTTAATATTGCACAAAAAGTTGCTACACATGAAGACCATTTCTCAGTCGGTATATTCTCGCTAGAAATGGGTGCAGACCAATTAGCAACACGTATGATTTGTAGTTCTGGTAACGTAGATTCGAACCGTTTAAGAACGGGTATGATGACAGAAGAAGACTGGAATCGCTTTACAATTGCAGTAGGTAAATTATCTAGAACAAAGATATTTATTGATGATACACCAGGTATTCGAATTACAGATATTCGCTCAAAATGCCGTCGTTTAAAACAAGAACACGGTTTAGACATGGTAGTGATTGATTATCTGCAATTAATCTCAGGTAGTGGTTCAAGATTCTCAGATAACCGACAACAAGAAGTATCAGAGATTTCTCGTACATTAAAAGCGATTGCCAGAGAAATGGAATGTCCAGTCATTGCACTAAGTCAGTTGTCACGTGGTGTAGAGCAACGTCAAGACAAACGACCAATGATGAGTGATATTCGTGAATCAGGATCAATCGAGCAAGATGCTGATATCGTCGCATTCTTATATCGTGATGATTACTATAATCGTGGCGAAGATGAAGACGATGATGATGGAGATACGAACTTTGAACCACAAACAAATGATGATAATGGTGAGATTGAAATTATAATAGCGAAGCAACGTAATGGTCCAACAGGGACTGTTAAATTACACTTTATGAAGCAGTATAATAAATTTACTGATATCGATTATGCACATGCAGACATGGGTTAAGAAAAAAGAATAAAATTTATTTTTTCCGTACGATTTATAAATTTATTTATTTATTTATTGTACGGTTTTTGTTTGCATTTGGTTCTTTCTTTTTTAATGAAGTATGTGTTGTAATTAAATGGATATCGCTTTGAAAACCTTGATGACACTATGTTTAAGGTGTGTAATTGCATTTTTAAACATTTAATGAAATTCGAGAAAATGTAAAAAACCAATGTTCGATTTTTGTTTGCATTATTAGTGTGGTATTGGTAGAATACTTAATGGTTAATTGAGAAAAACTTGGAGGTGCTCATATGTCATCAATCGTAGTTGTTGGGACACAATGGGGAGACGAAGGTAAAGGTAAAATCACAGACTTTTTAGCAGAACAAGCAGATGTTATTGCACGTTTTTCAGGCGGTAACAATGCAGGCCACACAATTAAATTTGGTGGCGAAACATATAAATTGCACTTAGTACCATCTGGTATTTTCTATAAAGAAAAATTAGCAGTCATTGGTAACGGTGTCGTTGTCGATCCAGTAGCACTATTAAAAGAATTAGACGCTTTAAATGAAAGAGGTATTTCAACAGATAATTTACGTATTTCAAACCGTGCGCAAGTTATTTTACCTTATCATATTAAACAAGATGAATATGAAGAAGAACGTCGTGGAGATAATAAAATCGGTACTACGAAAAAAGGTATCGGCCCAGCTTATGTAGATAAAGCACAACGTATTGGTATTCGTGTTGCAGATTTATTAGATAAAGAAACGTTTGAAAAATTATTAAAAGAAAATATTGAATACAAATCAGCATATTTCAAAGGTATGTTTGATAAAGCATGTCCTTCATTTGAAGAAATCTTTGAAACTTATTACGCAGCAGGCCAACGTTTAGCAGAGTTCGTTACGGATACTGCAAAAGTATTGGACGATGCATTTGTAGCAGAAGAAAAAGTATTATTTGAAGGTGCTCAAGGCGTTATGTTAGATATCGACCACGGTACATACCCATTCGTTACGTCAAGTAACCCAGTTGCAGGTAATGTCACTGTCGGTGGTGGTGTTGGTCCAACATACGTATCTAAAGTCATTGGCGTATGTAAAGCTTATACATCACGTGTCGGTGATGGCCCATTCCCAACAGAACTATTTGATGATGATGGACACCACATCCGTGAAGTTGGCCGTGAGTACGGTACAACTACTGGACGTCCACGTCGTGTAGGTTGGTTCGATTCAGTTGTATTACGTCACTCTCGTCGTGCGAGTGGTATTACTGATTTATCAATCAACTCTATAGATGTCTTAACAGGCCTTAAAGAAGTGAAGATTTGTACGGCGTATGAATTGGACGGTAAAGAAATTACTGAATATCCAGCGAATTTAAAAGACTTACAACGTTGTAAGCCAATCTTTGAAACATTACCTGGTTGGACAGAAGATGTTACAGGTTGTCGCTCATTAGATGAATTACCAGACAATGCACGTAGATATTTAGAACGTATCTCTGAATTGTGTGACGTTCAAATTTCAATCTTCTCTGTAGGACCAGATCGTAATCAAACAAACTTATTAAAATCATTATGGTAAGCCGTTTACCTATAAAAACTGATTTATAAATTTAAAAAGTAAAATGTTGAAATGAAAAAACACCTTGTTGATGTAGCCTAATATGGCCATCTTTACAAGGTGTTTTTTATTTATATATTTGAATGTGTTACATATTGATCACGAAAATTTAGAATGTGATCGACTGCTAACTGATAACCTGTTTTATTACTAGATTGTATAGATTTAACTTTTCTGATATTACGTTGATAGTTCGGTATATCATCTAGCATGTCTAAGACAATTTGTTTTAACTCTCGGGACGTTATATTTTCTAGTTGTAACTGACGACCAACAAGTAGTTTTTCGATTTGGCGAGCCACAACGGGTTGATCTGCACTTTGCGGAAAAGCTAACATAGGTACTTCCATCAACATCGCTTCATTCGTACTATTCATACCCGCATGTGTTAAAAATAGTGACGTATGTTGCAATAATTCTGTTTGTGGCACAACATGTGCAACCGTAAAATTAGATGGTATCGCATTAAAATCTTCAAGTTGATTATCATGACCAATGGATACAACAAATGAAGCGTCGATATTTGCAAATGCTTCAAAGCAGAGATTGAAAAATTCAATATTTTGATTAAATACCGTTCCAAGAGAAATATAGACGACTGGTCGTGTGGTATCAATGTTGTCCATAAAGCCAGAATCTTTAGGTTTCAGTATGGAAGGACCAACAAACTTGTAATATTCAGGATCAAAGGCGTCATAACCAACTTGGAAACCTTTCATTACATAAGTGATATTAATATTTCCCGGGTTATTCATAACTTCAAAACGAGAAGGAATGGTTACATCATATGTTGATTCAACATGGGCTTTTAAATGATGAAAGGTTTCATCAGCATGTTGAATTTCTTGCTTGCTCACAGTAGAAGTTAAATGATTAATAAATGTTTCAAAAGATGTCTTTGTATGAGCAAATGAAGATACAGATGAAATCGATGGTAAATTCAATTTTTGCGCTAATATATAGCCACAACTAAACATAGAATCATGAATCATATAATCAAAATGCTCATTTTCAGTTTCTCTTAAAACTTGTGGCACAATGATATCTACAGTTTTTAATAAGCCATTGATAACATTGAACAAATGATGATTTTCATGATCAGTGAATGCTGTCATAATCGCTTCTGTAGGTAGCGTTCTAATTTCAGCGCTAGTATCTTTCAATTTATCTTTATATATATCGCTAGCGTAATAAACAACTTCTTCGCCACGATCAACTAATGCCTTAACAACTGCAATTGTTGGGTTTACATGTCCAGCAGAACCTGGATTAACAAATAATATTTTTGCCAATATTGCGCCTCCTTATTTAAACTAATTATAATTTTAGCAAAATGAATTTAAAACAAAAAAGATTTTGTATTTATTATTTACATTTTTAAATAAAAATGAAAAAGAACATAATTATAGAAGTAAGTGTACATCAATGTCTCTCAAAAGTGAGTTAATAAGCAAATAAAATACTGTTTTGACAGCTTCGAGTATTATTTTCTTACTTTATACATTAATGATAGAAAATTATACTAAATTAATTTAAAAAATAGCTTGTCAACCATAATGAGAGTTGATATAATTTATCTTGTGCTTAAGAGAGGCTCCTTGGTCAAGCGGTTAAGACACCGCCCTTTCACGGCGGTAACACGGGTTCGAGTCCCGTAGGAGTCACCATTTTTTAGGTCTCGTAGTGTAGCGGTTAACACGCCTGCCTGTCACGCAGGAGATCGCGGGTTCGATTCCCGTCGAGACCGTATTGCCCATCCAATAGGATGGGCATTTTTTTGTACAATTTTCTACGATATATATTTTAAACTTCATTCTATTGAAGATAGTAGTTATTTATGTATAAACATTAAAGCGTGTGCCTTCGTTTGTGAAACAAGCGGATGCTCAATTTAAATACGTAGAATTTTTAAATGTTTCATGTTAGTGCAGATTAGCACAGTTCATAAAAGTATCATTGTAAATGCGATGCTGCTTTGCAATAACACTTTTTTATACAATTAAAATAAAAAAGGTTAAACTAAATGTATTGAGTGAGACAAGAGGTGAAACAATAATGACTGTAGATCCAGAATTGAAAAATTTAGATATGCTAGATGCCCTGAGCGAACGACACGGTGCATTGAGGAATATTGTTGAAAACAAAGCAAATGACAAGAACGGGATACACAACTCCAGTTCAGAATGGTATATCATGGCAAAATTATACGTAAGTAAACTTACGTTTGTTGAAGTAACACAATCGGTTAATTTAACAAGGCAAGCCATTCATAAAGCGATTAAACAATTAGAAGAAAAAGAATTAGTTAAAGTTGAAAATTTAGTTCATAATAAAAAAGAGAAATGTGTGTCATTAACAGATAGCGGCATCGAATGCATTGAACAGTATATGACTTATAAACAATCCATTGAAAAACACATTGCACAAGTCATTGGAACTGAGCAATTACAGCTATTTAAAACGATTTTACATCAAGACTGGCAACTAGAAGACTTACAATAAAATATCCAAGCATGAAGTATTGTGCCATTTTAAAAGCAATGGTTACAATACTTTTAATTTTGTACTAAAAATTGTCAACCTAGTTGACAATAAAAGGAAAATTTTGATACAGTAATGAAGTTAATCGTTCGAGGACATTACTTTGAAGTAACAAATAACGTATACATATCAATGAAAAGATGTGTTTATCATTTAAAATTCATATTGTAAATGCTCAATGATATAAAACAAATTTGAATGGTATATCGAGATAAGTTATGGATCGAAGAGATTAATTTTAAAGGTAAATGCGTACGAAGTTTATCACGTACGACAGCATTACATATCAATGTTAGGTCTCTTAATAATACTTATACTTCATGGAACCATTAAAAAGGAGTATTTAAAATGACAACGCAAGTAAAAGTAAAGAACCCAAGCATGTACGCACTTGTACTTATGATTGGTGGATTTATGGGATTATTTAGTGAAACAGCGTTAAACATGGCACTCACAGATATTATGGCTGATTTTCAAGTTTCAGCTGCAGTGGTGCAATGGCTGACGACGGGATATTTACTCGTTATGGCTTGTTTAGTACCTGCTTCTTCTTATTTAATCAAGTGGTTTAATACGAAACCACTTATTATTACAGGAATTGTATTATCATTAATAGGCGTTATTATTGGTGCGCTCGCGCCTAATTTTAGTTTCTTATTATTAGGACGTATTGTACAAGCACTTGGCACAGGTATTTTACTACCAATCATGGTGACAGTGTTGATGCTTATATTCCCAATAGAAAAACGCGGTGCCGTGATGGGCATTATGGGTCTAGTGATTACCGCTGGACCTGCGCTTGGACCAACGCTGTCAGGTGTCATTATTTCAGCTTCTAGCTGGCATTATATTTTTTGGATTAGTGCGATTTTATACATTATCGTATTATTTATGGCAATTTCAAAAGTAGAAAATGTTGGAGAAATTACCAAACCTAAAATTGATATGATTTCTATTGCATTATCTACAATAGGATTTGCGGGATTAATCTTTGCATTAAGCACATTAGCTGAAGCACCATTTACAAGTACTATTGTATGGTTGCCGTTATTAATCGGCGTTGTTGCACTGGCTATCTTTATCGTACGACAATTCAAGATTGATTCGCCGATGCTTAATTTAAACGTATTTAAATATCCAATGTTTGTCATAGGGGCTGCAATGGTTTTCGTTACGATATTATGCATCCTATCTATGGGTATATTATTGCCGCTATATTTAAAAGGTGCTTTATTATTTAATTCGATTATTGCTGGTTTAATTTTATTACCAGGTAATGCAATCAATTTAATCTTATCCCCGATTGTTGGTTCCTTATTTGATCGTTTTGGTGCTAGATACTTTGGCATTTTCGGATTTTTACTGATGTTTATTGCTGCGTTAACGTTTGCATTAATGATTTCAGTTTCTACACCTGTTTGGGCTATTATTTTGGCATTCATGGTACTTTTCTTTGGCATATCGATGGTCATGATGCCAGCACAGACAAATGCCTTAAATCAATTGCCACACCACCTTTATGCTGATGGTTCAGCAACAATTACAACGTTAATACAAGTAGCAGGTTCAGCTGGTACTGCAATTGCCATTACGATTTATACCACAGCAATGCGTACCTTTGGCGCAAGCCATCCAAATGCAGAACAAGAAGTTGTACTGTCTTATGGTATCCAATATGCCTGTTTCTTTATTGTAATATTGACAGTTATCGGATTTATATTATCGCTCTTCGTTAAAAAATCTAAAAATATTTAATATTATCAGTGATGCATATCCAGTTTAAGCGACATCATGTTCAAATTATGACTAAGTTATCTCAAATACCTTAGTCAAAATAACATGACCCTTGCTGAGATATGTATCACTTTTTTATAGACTATGGGCAATATAGTCGCACAGTGATATCATGTTGTGTAGGCTTAATATATCTATAATTAACCTATTAATAGTAAAAAATGTTATAATTTTACAATATACCAATTTATTTTTTTGTTTAGAAAAATAGAATTAGCACGCTATAAATGGTAAATTATATTATAGAGAAATGCGTAGAAAAATATGTAAACGTACTACAATTTAGAAATGAGGTTTATAAATATGGCTAGAAAAGTTGTGGTAGTAGATGACGAAAAACCAATTGCTGATATTTTAGAGTTCAACTTGAAAAAAGAGGGTTATGAAGTATTCTGTGCATATGATGGTAATGACGCAGTAGATTTAATATATGATGAAGAACCAGACATTGTCTTATTAGACATTATGTTACCTGGTCGCGATGGCATGGAAGTATGCCGTGAAGTACGGAAAAAATATGAAATGCCAATAATTATGTTAACCGCAAAAGACTCAGAAATCGATAAAGTATTGGGTCTTGAACTTGGCGCCGATGACTACGTGACGAAACCATTTAGCACGCGTGAATTAATTGCGCGTGTCAAAGCAAACTTACGTCGTCATTATTCACAACCAGCACAAGAAGTGAACGATGCATCTAATGAAATTACAATTAAAGATATTGTTATCTATCCAGATGCATATTCTATTAAAAAACGTGGTACAGATATTGAATTAACACACCGTGAATTCGAACTGTTCCATTATTTATCTAAACACATGGGTCAAGTTATGACACGTGAACATTTATTACAAACTGTTTGGGGCTATGACTATTTTGGTGATGTACGTACAGTAGACGTAACGATTCGTCGCTTACGTGAAAAAATTGAAGACGATCCATCACACCCAGAATATATAGTGACACGCCGTGGTGTTGGATACTTCCTCCAACAACACGATTAGGGGACAATATTAAATGAAGTGGCTTAAACATTTTCAATCTCTACACACGAAACTTGTTATTGTCTATGTATTGTTAATCGTAATCGGTATGCAGATTATCGGTTTATACTTTACCAATAGTCTAGAAAAAGAATTAACACAAACATTTAAAAATAATATCTCGCAATACGCGAAACAAATAGAAATTAATATAGAAAAAGTCTATGACGAAGACAACTCAGTCAATGCACAAAAAGAAGTTCAAAATTTATTGAATGAGTATGCCAATAGACAAGAAATAGAAGAAATTCGTTTTATTGATAAAGATCAAATTATCATGGCTACCTCAAAGCAGTCTACGCGTAGTCTAATAAATCAAAAAGCTAATGACAGCTCCATACAAAAAGCGCTATCTCTAGGAGAAATTAATAGCCATACAGTATTAAAAGACTATGGTAATGGAAAACAACGTGTGTGGGTCTACAATTTACCAGTGAAGACATCAGATGATGGCACAATTGGTGATGTTTATATAGAAGCAGATATCAACGATGTATATAACCAATTAAGTAACATCAACCAGATCTTTATTGTTGGGACAGGCATCTCGCTATTAATTACAGTGATACTAGGTTTCTTTATTGCGCGCACAATCACAAAGCCAATTACCGATATGCGTAACCAAACCGTTGAGATGTCTAAAGGTAACTATACGCAACGTGTTAAAATTTACGGTAATGATGAAATTGGTGAACTTGCACTAGCCTTTAATAATTTATCCAAACGTGTACAAGAAGCACAAGCAAATACAGAAAGTGAAAAACGACGTCTAGACTCTGTCATTACGCATATGAGTGATGGTATTATCGCAACCGATCGTCGTGGCCGTGTGCGTATTGTCAACGATATGGCATTAACGATGCTAGGCATGATGAAAGAAGAAATTATCGGTCATTACATGTTAAATATGCTTAAATTAGAAGAAGATTTTTCATTAGATGAAATTCAAGAAAATAATGATAGTTTCTTATTAGATATCAATGAAAGTGAAGGTATAATCGCTCGTGTAAACTTTAGTACAATCGTACAAGAGACTGGCTTCGTTACAGGTTATATTGCCGTACTTCATGACGTAACAGAACAACAACAAGTTGAACAAGAACGTCGCGAATTCGTGGCGAATGTTTCACATGAATTACGTACGCCGTTAACATCCATGAATAGTTATATCGAGGCATTAGAAAGTGGTGCATGGAAAGATGATGCGTTAGCACCACAATTTTTATCAGTAACACGTGAAGAAACAGAACGTATGATTCGACTCGTAAACGATTTACTACAATTATCAAAAATGGATAACGAATCAGATCAGATTACCAAAGAAATTGTCGACTTTAATATGTTTATCAATAAAATTATTAATCGCCATGAAATGTCAGCGAAGGATACAACATTTGTACGTGAGATTCCAAAACAAACAATCTTTACAGAAATTGATCCAGATAAGATGACACAAGTGTTTGACAATGTCATTACCAACGCAATGAAGTATTCACGTGGTGATAAACGTGTTGAGTTTCACGTGAAACAAAACTCACTGTATAATCGTATGACCATCCGCGTCAAAGATAACGGCATTGGTATCCCTATCAATAAAGTAGATAAAATCTTTGATCGTTTCTACCGTGTAGATAAAGCACGGACGCGAAAAATGGGTGGTACAGGATTAGGACTAGCCATTTCTAAAGAAATTGTCGAAGCACATAACGGTCGCATCTGGGCAAATAGTGTAGAAGGACAAGGTACGTCAATCTTTATTACACTTCCATGTGAAGTACTAGAAGATGGTGATTGGGATGCAGAGTAAAGAACTAATTAAATCTATTATCCTATTTCTTTTAGTACTCATGAGTGCGATTTTGACGTATATGACATGGAACTTTTCACCTGATTTGGCTAATGTTGATAAACAAGACAATAGTAAAAAAGAAGCGAAATCAAATACAATCGGTAAACCTTTGAAACAAGGGATGCCTCAAGTGATCACACCATACCAAGTCATTCACTCTAAAGGTGAAAGTACAGAAGGTATGGAAGCAACACGCAGCAATGTCGAAGAAATCATTAAACCCTTAAAAAATCATCGTGTATTACACGCTGAACAAATGCACAGCAATCATAATTTAATTATTCCAGACTTGAGCGATGAATTTTTAGTATTGGACTTCACCTATGATATGCCACTTGCTACATATTTAGGACAAGTATTAAATATCAATGCCAAAGTACCCAACAACTTTAAATTTGATCGCCTGTTAATAGACAACAATCAAGACGGCAAAATTAAACTTTATGCGATTAGTAAAGATAGACATAATGTTGTACGCATGACCACAACTGTGAAGACAGATAAATTCACACAAGCATTGGAAAACCAGCATAAGCATATGCAACCATACACAGAAATTATTACCAATAAAGATACGATAGATAAAGCGACACATATCTTTGCGCCGAAGTCACCAAAAGGACAAAAATCCTACCATACAATCTATAATCACATTAGTGTAGATACCATGAATTCAATACTATTTAACGATTCAGTGGTAGTGCGTAGTTCAAGAAGCGGTGCAGTCACTTACAACAATAATACAGGTGTGGCCAACTACAATGATGAGACCGAAAAATATCGCTACACAAATCTATTAGAAGATGAAAACCGTTCAACGAACATGCAAGAAAGCATTCCAAGCACCTATGCATACATCAATAATCACGGTGGTTTTACAGATGATTTCAGATTATTCCATACAGACGATAAACGTGGCGATCTGACTTATCAACTGTTCTTGAATGGACGACCAACGTTTAACGACGACGATTTAAATACATTGAAAGTTTCTTGGGGCAATAAAGGTATTTATAGCTATGCGCGTACGTTATTAAAAGCAAATGTAACTATTGATAGTGGCGAAAAAGAAGTCAACCTGCCAGGCGCTGAAACTGTCCGTTCGGAACTAGCCAATAATCCTGAAGTAGATTTCGAAAAGGTAACAAACATGACCATTGGTTACCGCATGGAAGATAAACAGGACAACGGTGATATAGAAATCCAGCGCAACAGTGAATTTAAGCCATGTTGGTATGTAGAGTACGATGACAAGTGGCGTGCATACAAAGATGGGGGGCTAGAATAAATGAACTGGAAACACACGAAAACATTATTTATTTTTGTATTTATTCTAGTGAACATCAGCCTTATCATCATCTATATTGATAAAGTCAACAAATCTCATATTAACGATAGCGCCGACGAAAATGCAGTGAATTTTAAACAAGAAAAAATAGAAATTCCTGAAAATTTGCCAAGCGTTAAAAATATAGAAATGCAACTACTCACTGCAAGATCTAATGATTTTTCATCTTATGCAAAAGCACGTTCAAGTATTGCAAGCGAAGAAGACGGTCAAAAAATCAAAGGTGAAATCAATGATCCAATTGATGTAGGTAACGATCAATACACAGATTTAAAATCGTATGTTAAAGATAAAATCTTTAAAGGTCAAAATTACGAAATGAGTAAAATTGACGATAAAAATGTTACTTTTGAACAGACTTATAACGACTTTCCAATCATGAATAATAGTAAAGCACAACTCAAATTTAATATCAATGACGATGGTAAAGCATCAAGCTACAGACAAACAGCTATGAAATCCATAGAGCCATCAGAAGGTGCTAACAACGATAAGAAACAAGTAAACACTGCGAAAAGCGCGATAGAAGCACTTTATTATAATCGTTATCTTAAACGAAACGATGAAGTGACCAACGTCCGACTCGGCTATTATACCGTCGTTAAAGAGCCTAACGTGCAAGTACTAGAAGCCAATTGGGAAATCAAAGTAAAACATAAAGACGAATCCAAGACATATTACGTCGAAGCTATTTCAGACAGTCCCAAAATTGTTGAAGAATAGTGCGGACATAGCATTTATGACTTCACGCAAGCATATCGTTTAGTGAGTATTGAAAGATTTATCATAAAAATAAGAGAGCGGATATACGAAATCAAAAGTATTAACATTGATTTTGATACCGCTCTTTTATTATGTACTTTGAGACACAGTATTTAAAAAACAAGACACCACATTAAACATTAAATTCAATTTAAGCTTCAAAGTATGTTAAAATAGATTATTGTTAAATCAAAGTTATAAACCAACTGCGTTGATTTAAGATGAACGCATGTAAGCATAAATATGTACCACATAGGATAGTTCAAAAGTACATAATTTAAAAAACACAACAGATATAAAAACTTTAATCATTAGACAGAGGGCATGTTGAGGTCACATAAACCGTAGACTGCCTATACAAATTATAAGCAACGAGTGTTTATCGATTAGAAAGGGTGAATCGCTTGATACGAATGAGTGTATTAGCGAGTGGTAGTACAGGTAACGCCACTTATGTAGAAAGTGATAAAGGTAGTATTCTCGTCGATGCAGGCCTGACAGGTAAGAAGATGGAAGAACTGTTTGGTCAAATCGACAAACAAATTAAGCATTTAAACGGCATTTTAGTAACACATGAACATTCCGACCATATCAAAGGCCTTGGTGTCTTAGCACGTAAATACGGATTGCCAATATACGCAAACGAAAAAACATGGTCGGCAATCGAAAAGAAAGATAGTAAAATTCCAATGGATCAGAAATTCATTTTTAATCCATACGAGACTAAGTCTATTGCAGGCTTTGATATTGAATCATTTAACGTGTCTCACGATGCCATAGATCCACAGTTTTATATCTTCCATAATAATTATAAAAAATTCACGATACTCACAGACACAGGCTACGTTTCAGATCGCATGAAAGGCATGATTCAAGGCAGTGATGCTTTCGTATTCGAAAGTAATCACGACGTTGACATGCTTCGTATGTGTGGCTATCCATGGAAGACAAAACAACGTATCCTCAGTGATATGGGACACGTATCTAATGAAGATGCAGGGCTCGCCATGACAGACGTCATTACAGGCAGCACGAAACGCATCTACCTATCTCACTTATCACAAGACAACAACATGAAAGACCTTGCACGCATGAGCGTTGGCCAAGTCCTAAACGAACACGACATCGATACAGAAAAAGAAGTACTTCTCTGCGACACAGACAAAGCTCAAGCCACACCAATATATACACTATAATAAAGCAGCCCTTGCCCTTCATTGAAGCGGTTAGGGCTTTTTTGTGCACTAACCCGAGATTACTGTAAGCTATTGTTTAAACGGCTTGTTTGAAAAGTTAGAGGATCTTGATGGATTTGCTGAAGATGATTCGAAGCGTAGTTGGCATATGAAGTGAAATTGAGTAATTTTTAACACGATGGCTAAACGTAAATCTAGTTAAAGCACCAGTTTTCATATTATTGAGTTATCGGAGACGATTTATGCATGATCCTTAGTCTCTTGCCGTGATGACACGACGAAATCATTTTAACTAAATTAGAGGTTTGTTTAACTATCAATTTTATAAAATGACGAGCTAATTAAAGTAGTTACATATATGCATTTATCTGATAATTTATAAACAGTGGATAACTTACCTTATAGCTTGAACGAACATGAGATTTTGTAAAATAAACGTAAATTTTGTGAATAAGTATGTAAGACAATCGGCAACTTATCCACGTATTTATCCAAAGTTATCCAGAGATGTGCACAATTAACAGAGAAATACCCACATTATACACAGAGTTATCCACAAATAAACAGGTTATCCACTCTTACTTGTGAAAAAAACGTAAATTATTTTAAATTATCGTATACATTCCTGTTATAATAAGAGGGAATTGTGTGAATAAGTGCATAACTTGTGGATAAGTCTAATAACTATTGATTTTTAAGCTTTTACAGGAGGCATATTATGAAAATTACTATACTTGCAGTTGGCAAATTAAAAGAAAAATACTGGAAACAAGCCATAGCTGAATACGAAAAACGTTTAGGTGCGTATTCCAAAATTGAAATTATTGAAGTACCAGATGAAAAAGCACCCGAAAATATGAGTGACAAAGAAGTTGAACAAGTGAAAGAAAAAGAAGGCCAACGCTTACTAGCAAAAGTAAAGCCACAATCCACAGTCGTTACTTTAGAAATAAAAGGCAATATGCTGACTTCTGAAGGACTTGCTAAAGAATTAGAAAGCCGCATGACACGCGGCCAAAGCGACTTCACATTTATTATCGGTGGTTCCAATGGCTTGCATCAAGACGTTTTAAACAGAAGTGACTACGCACTATCATTCAGTAAAATGACATTTCCACACCAAATGATGCGCGTCGTCTTAATCGAGCAAGTCTACCGTGCGTTTAAAATCATGCGCGGTGAAGCTTATCACAAATAAAACTAAAAAATAGGTTGTATATAACTCACTTTGAAATTGATTGAATATATAGTAACTTTAATAGAATGCAGCTATTGTGGCGTAGAATATGAGAATCAAAAAATGATTAATATAGTTTGAAGAGAGTGAGCATAAATACTAGAAAAATGGCCAGTAAATGAGTTTATTATAAATTCATTTACTGGCTTCTTTAAATAATTATCTAGACAATTTGCTTTTCTAGACATACTCTGAAATGCGTTATTTTCTTTAAGAATATTAATATATGACTTGTTTTGGTAATGATAACCTTGGTCAGAGTGTATTTTCATGCGATAGTTAAGATTAGATCTTTTAATTAAAACATTGTTTTAAATATCGATGACAAGGTCTAATGTAGGACGTGTAGACATAAGTTTCGGAATTATATAAATCCATAAAAGTAGATAAATCGAAAACATTTATACCCCTAAGGGGTATGTGTTATAGTATAAGTATAGCTAATATAATATTTTCATAAATAGGAGGAGTTAATTTGAAGAATAATGGTGAAGAGCTTAAGCATCAAAATCACATGAATCATTCCAATCAAATGCATCATGATAACCATGAATCACATAATCATCATAGTGGCCATGCACATCATCATGGGAATTTTAAAGCTAAGTTTTTTGTTTCATTAATTTTTGCAATACCTATCATTTTTTTATCGCCAATGATGGGCGTTAAATTACCTTTTCAATTCACATTTCCAGGTTCTGAATGGGTAGTGTTAATATTAGGTACAATTTTATTCTTTTATGGTGGTAAACCGTTCTTGTCTGGTGGTAAAGATGAAATTGCTGCAAAAAAACCAGGCATGATGACCTTAGTTGCCCTAGGCATTTCGGTAGCTTATATTTATAGCTTGTATGCTTTTTATATGAATAACTTTAGTAGTGCAACTGGTCATACAATGGACTTTTTTTGGGAATTAGCTACCTTAATTTTAATTATGTTATTAGGACATTGGATAGAAATGAATGCTGTCGGAAATGCTGGAGATGCTTTAAAGAAAATGGCAGAACTGTTACCTAATAGTGCTATTAAAGTTATGGATAATGGCCAACGCGAAGAAGTTAAAATATCAGACATCATGACTGATGATATCGTCGAAGTAAAAGCCGGAGAAAGCATTCCAACAGATGGTATTATCGTTCAAGGACAAACATCTATAGATGAATCCCTAGTCACTGGAGAATCTAAAAAAGTACAAAAAAATCAAAATGACAACGTCATCGGGGGTTCTATTAATGGGTCTGGAACAATACAAGTCAAGGTTACAGCTGTGGGAGAAGATGGATATCTTTCTCAAGTTATGGGACTTGTTAATCAAGCACAAAGTGATAAATCTAGTGCTGAATTGTTATCTGATAAAGTAGCGGGTTATTTATTCTACTTTGCTGTAAGTGTTGGTGTGATTTCTTTTATTGTCTGGATGCTCATTCAAAATGATGTTGATTTTGCATTAGAACGTCTTGTAACTGTGTTAGTCATTGCTTGTCCACATGCTTTAGGCTTGGCAATACCTTTTGTCACTGCACGTTCTACTTCAATTGGTGCACATAATGGTTTAATTATTAAAAATAGAGAGTCTGTAGAAATAGCTCAACATATCGATTATGTAATGATGGATAAAACTGGTACTTTAACTGAGGGTAACTTTTCTGTGAATCATTATGAGAGCTTTAAAAATGATTTGAGTAATGATACAATATTAAGCCTTTTCGCCTCATTAGAAAGTCGATCTAATCACCCATTAGCTATAAGTATTGTTGATTTTGCGAAAAGTAAAAATGTTTCATTTACTAATCCACAAGACGTTAATAATATTCCAGGTGTCGGATTAGAAGGTCTAATTGATAATAAAACATATAAAATAACAAATGTCTCTTATCTTGATAAACATAAACTTAATTATGACGATGACTTGTTTACTAAATTAGCTCAACAAGGTAATTCAATCAGCTATTTAATTGAGGATCAACAAGTCATTGGCATGATTGCTCAAGGAGATCAAATTAAAGAAAGCTCAAAACAAATGGTAGCTGATTTACTATCAAGAAATATTACACCAGTCATGCTTACAGGTGACAATAATGAAGTGGCACACGCTGTCGCAAAAGAATTAGGTATTAGTGATGTCCACGCACAACTCATGCCAGAAGATAAGGAAAGCATTATAAAAGATTATCAAAGTGACGGTAATAAAGTCATGATGGTCGGAGACGGTATCAACGATGCGCCGAGTCTTATAAGAGCCGATATTGGTATAGCAATTGGTGCAGGCACAGATGTTGCAGTGGATTCAGGTGATATCATACTTGTTAAAAGTAATCCATCAGATATTATTCATTTCTTGACCCTTTCAAATAATACTATGAGAAAAATGGTACAAAACTTATGGTGGGGTGCAGGTTATAATATTGTTGCTGTACCTTTAGCAGCTGGTATTTTAGCATTTATCGGCTTGATTTTATCACCTGCAATAGGTGCTATTTTAATGTCACTAAGTACGGTTATTGTTGCAATTAATGCCTTTACATTAAAATTAAAATAAAAGATAGGAGTTTTATTATGATTAAAAAATTATTTTTTATGATATTAGGATCATTACTAATATTATCAGCTTGCTCCAATAATGATGAAAAAGATAAAGACACTAATGACCAAAAAAGTGAGAGCCATATGAAGCATAATGATGAAAGTAAAGTTCCAGAAGATATGAAATCGACTAATGAGGGTGAATTTAAAGTGGGAGATAAAGTAACGATTACAGCAGGGCATATGCCAGGTATGAAAGGTGCAGAAGCTACTGTAAAAGGTGCGTATAAAACATATGCCTATGTTGTAAGTTATAAACCCACAAATGGAAATGAAAAAGTAAACAATCATAAATGGGTCGTAAACGAAGAGATTAAAGATGCACCTAAAGATGGATTTAGCAAGGGCGATACTGTTAAATTAGAAGCAAGTCATATGTCTGGTATGAAAGGTGCTACAGCCAATATAGATAACGTGAAAAAGACTACTGTTTACGTAGTTGATTACAAATCCAAAGATAATGGTAAAATCATTAAAAATCATAAATGGATGACAGGAAATGAGTTGAAAGCACGATAAAAATCTAGTTCTAAATTGAGAAATAAATAGATATAAAAATATCCTCCTTAATCAATAATTTAAATAACTTATTATTGTTAAGGATGATATTTTTTAGTGTGTAAATTAAAAAGAATTTTAGAAGAATAACATTTATCAAAAAACTGTTTATTACCTTATTAAATGATGACAGTCGTTTAAATATTAGTGATTTAGTGATTACAAGGTTTTACTAAGCGCATATCTACTATATAAGTTTAAACAATGCCACGAAATAAGAAGAGTTTTCCAAATTAGACAGTTGCGAGTGGAAATCTCTTCTTTTGATTTTCAAAGGTATATTAATTATACTTATGTTGTGAATAAATTGTGACACCCCATAAAAATAACACCTCATGATTTTGTTAATTTTTAGATGTCATAATAAAGGTATTTACTAAAATTATTTCTGAAGGGTAGTGTAGAGATGAATATTAAAAATGTAGTTGTCGCTGGTGGCGGTGTATTAGGTAGCCAAATCGCTTTTCAGGCTGCGTATTCAGGTTTTAACGTTTCAATTTATGATGTGAATAAAAAAGGGCTTGAAGCGGCAAAAGACCGTTTAGAAAAATTAGTACCGCGTTATATTAAAGATTTAGATGCGCCAGAAGACAAATTAAAAGCAACCGTTAAAAGCATCCAAACTTCAACAAATTTAAAAGAAATTGTCGCAGATGCGGACTTAGTGATTGAAGCCATTCCTGAAAAATTATCAATAAAACAATCATTTTATAAAGAACTTGGAGAAGTTGCGCCAGAAAAAACAATTTTCGCAACAAACTCCTCAACATTATTACCAAGTGATTTTAAAGATGCAACAGGACGTACAGATCGTTTCTTAGCGTTACACTTTGCGAACGAAATTTGGTTAAATAATGTCGGCGAAATTATGGCGACTAAAGACACAGATCGTGCTGTATTTGATGAAGTTGTTGAATATGCAGGAGCAATGGGCTTACACCCAGTGTCAATTAAAAAAGAACATGCAGGTTACGTTCAAAACTCACTTCTTGTGCCATTCTTCCACGTGGCTGAAGAAATGTATGCGAATGAAGAAGAAACACCACAAGAAATTGATAAAATTTGGATGAACGCTATACGTATGAACGTGGGTCCATTCGGTGCGATTGACGTCGTTGGTTTAAATACAAATACTGCTATCGTACAAGCAGAATATGAAAAAGACGGCACACCTTGGAAAAAAGCGTACGTTGACAAAAATAACGTCAAAATCCAAAATGGTGAACTTGGTAAAGCAACAGGTAAAGGATTCTACACATATCCAAACCCTGAATATGAAACTTGGGACATTCCTGTCGACGAAAAACCATCTGACGAACATTTACAACAAGCCGTCGCGAATGACAACAATGGCGTGTTATCTAAATTGTTATTGTCTTTATTCAAAGCCGCTGAAGATTTATACGTTAACGAAATTGCAGAATACGATGTCATTGATACAACTTGGCATATTAACTCACGTTCACCTATTGGACCATTCGAAATGATGGATGCGATAGGTATTGATAAAGTCATTGAAATTCATGAAAAATACGACAACAACATTGATCAAGACGTGATGAAATTTTTAGAATCACGTCGTGGCAAAACATTTTATTCTTAAAAATGTGTGAATCAAATTAAGCGCGCTCATCTTCAAATAGATGGGCGCGCTTTTTTAGGATGTTCATCTTTTGTGGTGGGCAGATAATTAAAAGTAACTAATTTTATATTTAACTTAATCATAACACGTAGTAATCACTACATTCATTTAAGCGTACAGTTAATTATTAATTGTGCGCTTTTT